>CAYLLA010000001.1:0-272866 GCA_964384555.1 uncultured Ruminococcus sp.
AAGGGAGCTGGCGCTCCGCGCCTGAGGGATTGTAAGATCTCATCAATTCAAGGTCCGCCATGCGGATCTCTTCCGTATTTCGCTTGTGTGTAAACAAAAGTTTCAAATTGATCCTTTATGATGTTGCAAAACCGAGCGTTTTGTTATATAATATATACAACAGCAATCGGTGACGTCGCCGCGGGCGGCGCACCGCATGAATCATGCAAAACGAAAGGAATCAAAACGCTATGAGCATTAAGGATCAGGTCAAGGTCTGCCGCGACTATAATGAGATGTCTCGCATGGCGGCGGAGGTATTTGCCGACTACATCAAGGAGAACCCGCAGGGCATCCTCGGTCTTGCAACAGGCTCGTCCCCCGAGGGGCTTTACGCTTGCCTTGTTGAAAAATACAAAAACGGAGAGCTTGATTTCTCCGGTATCACCTCCTACAATCTTGATGAGTATTATCCCATCACTCCGGATAACGATCAGAGCTATCGCTATTTTATGAATCATCATCTTTTCGATCACGTAAATATCAACAAGGAGAACACCTTTGTTCCTGACGGCACGGCGGCAGATCCCGATGCGTTTTGCCGCGATTACGATGCCAAGATAAAAGCGGCGGGCGGTATCGGCCTGCAGCTGCTCGGCGTTGGCCAAAACGGTCACATCGGCTTTAACGAGCCGGCGGACGAGCTTGTGGGCGGTACTCACCTCACCGAGCTGACCGAAAGCACCATAGATGCAAACTCCCGCTTCTTTGCTACGCGCGAGGACGTTCCGCGCCATGCCATCACCATGGGTATCGATAACATAATGGAGGCACACGGCGTTGTTTTGGTCGTCTCCGGCAAGAACAAACACCGCGCACTCATGGCACTTCTGAACGAGCCTGAAAATCCCCATTTGCCCGTGACCCTTTTGCGCAGACACAAAAATCTTTTGGTCTTCTGCGATGAGGATGCATACAACGGCTGATAAGGCAAGACAATGATCGAACGTATAAAAGCAGAGGCGGAGGCAGTGCTTGACGAGCTGCTGGATGTTGCATCGCTCCGCCGCGACGATATTTTGGTGGTGGGATGCTCCACCTCCGAGGTCGTGGGCGGCGTGATTGGCAAAAACTCGTCGGCGGAGGCCGCCGCGGCGATATATGAGGCGATAGCCCCCAAGCTCCGTGAGCGCGGTGTGTATCTTGCCGCCCAGTGCTGTGAGCACCTGAACCGTGCACTGGTGGTTGAGCGTGAATGCGCCGAAAAGTACGGTCTTTGCGAGGTGTGTGTTCTGCCGCGCCCGCATGCAGGCGGCTCTTGGGCGACCTGCGTTTACGGCGCTATGGATGACCCGGTGATGGTGGAGAGCATATCCGCGCACGCGGGTATAGATATCGGTCTGACACTTGTTGGAATGCACCTGCGCCCTGTGGCTGTGCCTGTGCGCACAAAGCAGGATAGTATACTGAACGCTCGTGTCGTTTGCGCTCGCACACGTCCCAAGCTTATAGGCGGCATTCGCGCCGAGTATCCCGAGGGATATTCAAGATGATCTGGTCGCACGCGGCGAAAAAATAATACCGAGCTATCGGTCAGCGCAGGGCGGGGAGGTCCTACTGAGGAAACTCCCGCGCCCCGCGCTTGTTTTTTATATTAAAACGTAAAAAAAGTGAAAATTCGATTGACATCAGCCCTCATTGTGTGATATAATATGAATCGATAAGCTCCACACGGAAAGGCAGGGTGTAATATGAGCTCTTGCGGGCGCACGATATATATAGTTACCTCCTGCAAGGGTGGGATAGGCAAATCTACAGTTGCCGCAAATCTTGCCGCGGTCTTGGCAGAGGGCGGGCATCGCACTCTCCTGATCGATTGCGACCTTTCAAACAGGTCGCTGGATCTTATCCTCGGCTGTGAGGATGAGGTGGTGTATGATATCTGTGATCTTACATCAGGCAGGGTGGCACCCGATAGGGTGATCATGAGCGGCGACCGCTGTGACGAGCTGTTTTTTATCCCCGCGCCGCTGATGAGTGCCGAGCCGTTTGATGCCGAGCAGTTCAGCCGTGCCGTGGAGCGTGCCGCCGATGCCGTTAATGCCGAGTTCGTGTTTATAGATACCCCCGGCGCGGCAGATGGTATCCTGCCGATCATCTCTCCGGTTGCCGATGGCGCACTGATCGTTGCCTCGCATCAGCCGACCTCTATCAGGGGCGCGGAGAAGATGGGCTACATATTGGAGTCACTTGGGATCGAGCGGCAATATCTTGTTATCAATATGTTCGATGCGGATGCAGTGCTGTCAGGCGAGCGTATTGGGATCAATGAGCTGATAGACAAAACACACATAAAGCTTTTGGGCGTTATCCCCGCATCGTCGGGTCTTGCCGCCGAGCAGGAGCGCGGACGGCTGTGTACCGATGGTGTGACGGTCGGCAGACGTAAAAAGAAAAAGATCCTGCGCGAGTGCAGGGAAGTTGCGGCCGCCTTTGGCGAGACCGCGGCAAGGCTTACAAGCGAGCAGCTGCCGCTGCTTGGCGGAATCTCCGCCTCCCGCCGCCGTAAATTGCTTTATAAGTGATAAGGTCGGCAAAAATATAAAACAAGAGACCAACAAAAGTTGCACTACAAAAAAGGATGATCAGCAGATCCTTGGATATTCAGATGCTTCGACGAGATAAAAAAGTCCGTCGAATACATAAAATGAAACAGGATGGGAAAGGTACGGTATCGTAAATGGAAATAGCTATCATAGCACATGACCTTAAAAAAGAGCTTATGACACAGTTTTGCATTGCATATTGCGGCATACTCAGCAAACACAATCTTTGTGCCACCAGCATAACAGCCAAGTGTATTTCCGATGCCACCGGACTTAAGATAGAGCGTTTGCTTACCGGCCATCAGGGCGGTGAGGAGCAGATAGCACTGCGTATAGCTTACAATGAGATCGACCTGTTGCTCGATTTCCGTGATACTCGCCCCGAGTCGGTGCTCAACGAGCGTGAGCATGAGCTGCTCCGCATGTGCGATCTTTATAACATTCCCGTAGCCACAAATATCGCAACCGCCGAGGCGCTTATAATCGCCCTTGACCGCGGCGATCTGAACTGGCGCGAGTATGTAAATCCGCATTCAAAGCACGGCGGTATATAAGCGAATCGCACTCACGGATCACTGTGTGATCGGACGAGCTAAAACGCAACACAAAGCAAAAACACTACACTACTATAAGCTTCAAAGAAAAGCGGCGGGACATGTCCCCGCAGGTGAGCGTGTACAGAGAGGGAGCGACAGGTGCGAGCTCCTCACGCGGCCGCGGTGATACCACCCGACTGTTGGTATGGATAAAATGCGCAGATATTTTGCGCGATGAGTTAAAACTCGGGTGGAACCGTGTGACCATAGTCGCACCCCGAACAGCATTTTGCTGTCGGGGTGCGCTTTTTATAAAAAATAAAAATTATAATTATGATCATCGATCGAGCATCCCGCGTAGTGCGGGGTGTATCAAGGAGGAAAAAATGAAGATCAGATTCAATGATAACGTTATCACATCGGATGCGCCGATAAGCGTATACGATGCCGCCAAGGAGGCGGGCATTATCGGTCGCGAGCATATTGCGGCACGCGTAAACGGCACGCTTTGCGAGCTTACACATGTGATCGATGGCGATGCCGAGGTCGAGCTGTTGACATTTGAGAGCGAGGACGGCAAGCATGTTTACCGTCATACCGCATCTCACATTCTTGCCCAAGCCGTTAAAAGGCTCTACCCGCAGGTAAAGCTCACCATCGGTCCGGCGGTAGAGAACGGCTTTTACTATGACTTTGACAGCGATGTATCCTTTACCCCCGATGTGCTGGATAAGCTTGAGGCGGAGATGAAAAAGATCATCAAGGAGAACCACCGCATAGAGCGCTTTGAACTGCCCCGCGAGGAGGCCGTGAAGTTCATGACCGAGCGCGACGAGCCTTATAAGGTCGAGCTTATAAACGAGCTGCCGGCAGATGCTGTTATCAGCTTTTATCGTCAGGGCGAATTTGTTGACCTTTGTGCAGGACCTCACCTTTTCTCCACCGGCACCGTTAAGGCCATAAAGCTCACACAGTGCACCGGCGCATATTGGAAGGGCGATCAGCAAAACAAAATGCTCCAGCGCGTGTACGGCATAGCCTTCCCGAGCAAGGACGAAATAAAGGAATACCTTGCGTTCCTTGAGGAGGCCAAAAAGCGCGACCACCGCAAGCTTGGCCGCGATCTTGACCTGTTTGATATCATGGATGAGGGCCCGGGATTCCCGTTCTTCTACCCGAAGGGAATGGTGCTTCGCAACCTGCTTGAGGATTACTGGCGCCAGATCCACCGCAAGGCGGGTTACGAGGAGATAAAAACTCCTATGATACTCAGCCGCACACTGTGGGAGACCTCCGGTCACTGGGATCACTATCAGGAAAATATGTACACCACAAAGATCGACGATGCCGACTTTGCAATAAAGCCCATGAACTGCC
Organism: uncultured Ruminococcus sp.; assembly: GCA_964384555.1. Taxonomy (GTDB): domain Bacteria; phylum Bacillota; class Clostridia; order Oscillospirales; family CAG-272; genus CAG-390. Next base: position 4,499 of record CAYLLA010000001.1, read on the forward strand.
CGGGCGGAATGCTTGTTTACAAGCGCAAGCTTTGGAGCTATAAGGAGCTGCCCTGCCGTTGCGGCGAGCTGGGTCTTGTACACCGCCATGAGCTTTCGGGTGCTCTGCACGGACTTATGCGCGTGCGTTGCTTCACACAGGATGATGCGCATATCTTTATGACTCCCGAGCAGATAAAGGATGAGATCATCGGCGTTTATAAGCTGATCGACGAGGTCTACTCGGTATTCGGTCTGCCCTATACCATGGAGCTTTCCACCCGCCCCGAAAACAGCATAGGCGCGGATGAGATGTGGGAGCTTGCCACAAACGGTCTGCGCGGCGCACTTGATGAGATCGGCAAGCCCTATATCATCAACGAGGGAGACGGCGCATTCTACGGTCCTAAGATCGACTTCCACGTGCGCGATTGCCTTGGCAGAACATGGCAGTGCGGTACTATCCAGCTGGATATGAACCTGCCCGAAAGATTTGATCTGACCTATGTCGGTGCAGATAACGAGCGCCATCGCCCTGTTATGATCCACCGTGTCGTGTTTGGATCCATCGAGCGCTTTATCGGCATCATTACCGAGCATTTTGCAGGCGCCTTCCCGCTTTGGCTCTCCCCGGTACAGGTCAAGGTACTGGCCATCGGTGCAGAGCATGAGGAGTATGCACGTCGCGTGGGTGACGAGCTTGAAAAGGCCGGCCTCCGCGTTGAGGTGGACGTAAGAAACGAAAAGATAGGCTACAAGATCCGTCAGGCACAGCTTGAAAAGGTTCCTTATATGCTCGTTGTGGGTGATAAGGAGCGCGAGGACGGCACTGTGGCTGTCCGCTCTCGCAAGGACGGTGACCTTGGCGTTTCGGCTATTGCCGACTTTATCGCAAAGGCCGTCGAGGAGAACGACACAAAAGCGCTTTGAGCCTTGAGTCAAAAGCATGACAAACAATTGTCTGCCGAAGCTTAAGATAATAAGATAACATTATCATAATAACCATAACCCCCCACCACCCCGCCAAAGCGTTGCTTTGGCGGGGTGGTGGGGGGTATAATAGATGATATGGATCAGTGCTTTTTCTTTCGTGTGGCGATAAAGATGATCAAAAATACGATTGCGGCGATGAGCGCCAGCATTGCAAGCGTGGGCAAAAGCGACACGATGAAGACTGCGGCATCCTGCCAAAACTCGCCAAAGGCTTGCCAGCTGGAGGCAAATGCCTCGCTTACTCTGTCGCCAAAGGTCTCGGCACCGTCGTCTGTCAGTGTTGCGACCTCGGTGAGGGATATACTGACGGTCGAATAGCTGACTCGGCTGTCATATGTGCGCAGCTTTGCCTCAAGGGAGGCGATGTCCTGCTCTATGTCAGAGAGTCTGGTCTGCATAGTCAGCCAAAATTCATACTCGCGGGAGTTGTCTATCGATGCCATCATCTTTTGCAGGCTCTCGCGCTCTGCCTTTAGCGTGGTGAGCCGCGCCTCGGTGTCGTAATATGCCTCTGTCACATTCTCGGTGTTTGAGGTACAGCGGGTCACATTCATGATCCCGTCAAGCGAGTTTACAAAATCGCCAAAGCTTTCTGCGGGGATGCGCACGATGAGGGAAAGATAGCGGTGACTGCCGGAGGAGCTGTAGGACGAACCGCGTGAGCTTTGACTTTCGATATACCCGCCAAAGCTTTGAATGCTCGCGACTATATCATCGGTGGTCTTGTCAAAGTCAAGTGTTTCGGCATCTATTTGGCAGGTCCTTATCAGCTTTTGAGAGCTGTCGGTGTCGGGAATATCCAAAAGTCCGGAGCTTATGTTCTCCCCGTAGTACTCATCCTTTGGCGCTTCACTGTCATATCCGCCTTTTATGTGGTCGGATGATGTGCCTACAGCGCTGCAGGAGCAGAGGATGAGCATGACCGTCGCCAGTATGAGGGCCGCAAGTTTCCTTTTCATGGTGGTGCATCTCCTTTTTTAATATTATTGGATCGTTTTCTTTTACACCTCAGCCGCGCGCGAAGCGGCTGAGGTGCGGGGGGGCCTTTTTTTATTTCAGCTTTGCAAGGGCGGCCACGATGCCCGTAAGAGTTTCGCGATATTTTTCAAGCTTTGCGCGTTCTCCCTCAACTACCGCCGCGGGAGCTTTTGCCACAAAGCCGGCATTGGCAAGCTTGCCGGAGAGGCGTGCTATCTCGCCCGTTATGCGCTTTTGTTCGCCCTCAAGGCGTGCACGCTCCTTTGCGGTGTCGATAAGCTCGGAAAGCGGCAGATAGATCGTTGCCGAATCGGTAATGATCTGCGCGGCATCGTCTGCGCTGATAGTGCCGGCAAAGCTTTCGGCTACATCGACCTCAGAGGCGGATGCAAGGCGTTCAAAGAAAGGATATGTCGCCTCGCCAAAGGCATCGAGATACTTGGTCTCAATGTATATCTTGGTCTTGCGCGAGGGCGCAACGTTCATCTCGGTGCGTCTTGCGCGTATGGCCTTGATGGCGGCAATAAGGCGCTCTGTCTTTTCGGCCTCGTCGGAGAAGTCAAGTGCGGGGTCTGCCTTGGGATACTCGGCTATCATTATGCTCTCTGCATCGCCTGCGTGCGGCAGGGCAGAGTATATCTCCTCTGTGATAAAGGGCATAAAGGGATGGAGCAACTTGAGTATGCAGGTCAGCACGTAAGCCAGCACGCTTTGAGCGGTGCGGTTCTCTTCTGTGTCCTTGTTGGCAAGGCGAGCCTTTGTAAGCTCAATGTACCAGTCGCAGTATACATCCCATGTAAAGTCGTAGATGGCAGAGAGCGCAACGCCCACCTCAAATTTATCAAGCGAGGCATTGACGGCCGTGGCAAGCTCACCACAGCGGGTGAGTATCCACTTGTCCTCCGGCGCGAGCTTGTCGGCGGCGGGGAGCTTTACCGAGTCGATGGTCAGATTCATGCGAACGAAGCGCGAGGCGTTCCAAAGCTTGTTGGCAAAGTTACGCGCGGCCTCTATCTTCTCATCGGAGAAGCGCATGTCATTTCCGGGGCTGTTACCGGTCACCAGCGCAAAGCGGAGGGCATCCGCGCCGTATTTATCGATTATCTCAAGCGGATCGATTCCGTTGCCGAGAGATTTTGACATCTTGCGTCCCTGTGCATCGCGCACAAGACCGTGAATGAATACATGCGAGAAGGGGCGCTCGCCCATAAATTCAAGACCCATAAATATCATCTTGGAGACCCAGAAGGTGATGATATCATAGCCTGTTACAAGCACGCTGGTGGGATAGTACTTTTTGAGCTCGTCGGTATTATCCGGCCAGCCGAGGGTGGTAAAGGGCCAAAGTGCGGAGGAGAACCATGTGTCAAGCACATCCTCGTCCTGCGTCATGTTGTGAGAGCCGCACTTGGGGCAGATGTGTACATCCTCCTCGGATACTATCATCTCGCCGCAGTCGGCGCAGTAGAATGCGGGAATGCGGTGACCCCACCAAAGCTGACGGGAGATGCACCAGTCGCGGATGTTCTCCATCCAGTTGAGATATATCTTTGAAAAACGCTCGGGAACATACTCAATGCTGCCGTCCTTTACCGCATCGATGGCGGGGGCGGCAAGCGGTTTCATTTTAACGAACCACTGGCGGGATGCCACAGGCTCAAGCACTGTGCCGCAACGGTAGCAGTGTGCTACGTTGTGGGTGCATTTTTCCACCTTTTCAAGCAGACCGAGGGCATCAAGATCGGCAACTATCTGCCGCCTTGCCTCATAGCGGTCAAGACCCTGATACTTGCCGCCGTTCTCGTTGATGTGAGCGGTGTTATCAAGGACTATTATATTCTCAAGGCCGTGGCGCAGACCTGTCTCATAGTCGTTGGGGTCGTGTGCGGGTGTGATCTTAACGCAGCCGGTACCAAACTCGCGGTCAACGTTCTCGTCGGCGATGACGGGTATCTCGCGGCCGACCAGCGGGAGGATAAGCGTTTTGCCGACAAGATCGGCATATCTTTCATCATCCGGGGCAACGGCAACGGCGGTGTCGCCAAGCATCGTTTCGGGTCGTGTGGTGGCAACCGTCACAAAACGACCCTCCTCACCCTTTATCGGGTATTTTATATGCCAAAATGCGCCCTCTATCTCCTTGTGCTCTACCTCTGCATCGGATATTACAGTGTTGCAGTGCGGGCAAACGTTGGTAATGCGCAGACCGCGGTAGATAAGTCCCTTATCGTAAAGCGAAACAAATACTCGTCTTACGGCGCGGGAGAGACTGTCGCTCATCGTAAAGGCCTCGCGGCTCCAGTCGCAGGATGAACCAAGCTTTTTAAGCTGGCTGATTATACGGTTGCCGTATTGCTCCTTCCAAGCCCAAACGCGTTTTAAAAACTCCTCGCGGCCGAGGTCGTAGCGGGTAAGTCCCTCGTTTTTGCGGAGGTATTCCTCAACCTTTATCTGTGTGGCAATACCTGCGTGGTCGGTGCCGGGCACCCAAAGTGTGTTGTAGCCCTGCATGCGCTTTGCGCGGATGAGGATATCCTGCAGTGTTTCGTCAAGCGCGTGACCCATGTGCAGCTGCCCGGTTACATTGGGCGGCGGTATGACTATGCAGAAGGGCGGGCGCTCGTCATGCGGATCGGGCGTAAAGTAGCCGCGCTCCGACCACATGGCGTAGATCCTATCCTCAAAATCTTTCGGATCATAGATCTTGGGGAGCTCGTGATTTTGTTCCATTGTTTATTATTTCCTTTCGATTGTTTGCTTTTTTGTTGTGGCGGGGGAGGGGACGACCTATGGATGGTGACGTTCCGCAAAGGCGAGGCGATTGGATGCTCGGAATTTCGTAAAAAACAAAAAAAGCCCCGCATCCGTATCAGGACGCAGGACGCGCGGTACCACCCGATTTTGCAGATCTGCCAACTGTGGCGGCTCTGCACTCTCATCCCATAACGGCGGGCACCGCAGGGGGCTTACCCTAAAAAATGCGGCTCACCCTCCGCGCTCGCGGGCGACTTCGGCCGCCGTGCGCCGCAGACTTACACCAACCGTCTGCTCTCTTTTGGCTCGCACAGCCTACTACTCCCGTTCACAGCGTTTTTTATATATACCTTTATGCGGTTATTATATCATGCCGCGCGGTATTTGTCAATACCCGCCCTTTGATTTTTGGCAACAAAAAAGCACCTGCCTTGACAGGTGCTTTGTGGAGCTGCTAGTCAGAATCGAACTGACGACCTCATCCTTACCAAGGATGTGCTCTACCGACTGAGCCATAGCAGCGGACCCAACGTTAGATATTATAGCAGATTCGCCCCGCTTTGTCAATACCTTTTTTGAATTTTTTTGAGTTTTTCTGATATTTTATCGGGGCTATCTGCCATCTTATATGAAATAAACTATTATGATCCCAAAATAATGTATTTTCCTATCGCCAAACATTCGCGCAAAAGGCTTGGCAGCCAAAAACTCGGCAGGGTGGAGCTATGCAGATGCGTGATCCCGTCAAGTCCGCAATCGGAGGCAATAAGCCCCGCACGAAAGATATGGTACTCACTCGTTACAAATGCCGCCTTGGCATTACTGCCGGATCTTTGCTCTATCAGCTCTCGCGAGTTTTTAAAATTCTCGTAGGTGCTGGTCGCCGCCTCCTCACGCAGGATGCGATCCTCCTCGATCCCATGACTTATCAGATATTCCGCCATCGCCTCAGCCTCGGTAATGTCCTCCTGCGGCCCCTGCCCGCCGCTGACGACCACATATGCATCCTCATGCTCCGCAAGGTATGCCGCCGCGGCATCAAGCCGAGCGCGAAGTGCGCGGCTGGGAGTCCTGCCGTGCACGCCCGCACCAAGCACTATCAGGGCATCCTCACCGCCATCAGCAGTGTCAATACTGCCGTATATCATCAAAAAGGCGGATACCGCCACAAAAAGCGAAATGCCTGCAAAAAATATTACCCGAAGCCATGCGGGGAGTGCCGCCGCGTGACCAAAAAATATGCCGATGATGAGCAGAACTATCCCTAAAAGGATCGTAAGCAGTACGCCGGAATTAAAATTGGATGTTACTGCCGCCGCCGCGCCGTTGAGCGTTATTATCGCGCCGAGTATTAAAAATATCATTCTTGGAAGTTGGTTTTTCATTTTGTTTTGTTCCCTCCGAAAAATATTGCAAAAGCTTGCGGTCACATACCTGCCCCAAGAACATCCCGCACGGCGATGGGAGCGAGCCTCTCCAAAAGCTCTGCGGCATGCCGTATTGAATATTCCGTGTCCTCCGTCAGCTCGGCGAGGGTGCGAACGGCGCTGAGTCCCGGCAGTCTTGCATCCTCGCTGTCCCCAACAAATCGTCCCGCCAATGCCAACACCGGCACGCCGCGCGCGTCGGCACGAGAGGCCACACCGCTTATTGCCTTGCCACAGCCTGTTTGCGCATCTATCTGCCCCTCGCCGGTCACCACAAGGGCGGCATCGCACAGGAGCGCATCAAATGAGAGCGCATCAAGCACGGCATCTATTCCGGGCGTGACGCGTGCGCCGAATATGCTTATCAGCGGGTAGGGAATGCCCCCGCCCGCACCTGCGCCCGACGCGTGTCGTGCATCTGCGCCGAGTGTTGCCGCAAGGATATCCGCATAGCTTTGCATCCCGCCATCAAGCCAGGCGACCTCTCCCGTCTCCGCGCCCTTTTGCGGGCCGTAGACATATGTAGCACCCGTCCGTCCGAGCAGAGGATTTTTAACATCGCACGCTATGGTGATCTCGGTGTCATAAAGGCGCCTGTCAAGCCCCGAAATATCGATTTTTGCAATGCTTGCAAGCTCGCCCGCGCGAATGCCGCGCATGCGCCTGCTCTCGGTGTCGTAAAATGCGGCGCCGAGAGCCTCAAGCATGCCCACACCGCCGTCGTTTGAGCCTGTGCCGCCAACGGTCAGCAGAATGCTCCGGTGGCCGCCATCCAGCGCGGCGGTAATCAGTTGCCCCACACCATAGCTTGTGGAGCGCGAAAGGCGGCGTTTCGAGGGTGGTGTAAGCTCCAGCCCCACCGCGCGAGCCGACTCTATAACGGCTGTCCCGCCAAGCACGCCAAACTCCGCGCGTATCGGTGCGAGATAGGTATTTAGGATGTCGGCGCAGGATCTCTCCTGCTGTGGAACGATCGCATCAAGCGTTCCCTCGCCGCCGTCTGCAATGGGCAGCTTTTTAATTATATAGTCGGGGCATGCCGCGGATATGCCCCGCGCTATGGCCTCTGCCGCATCAGCGGCGGATATGCTCCCCTTAAAAGAATCGGGAGCTATTATGATACTTTTCATTTTTCAGTCCGATGCAGATAATTAATTATAATAATAGTATATCACGTTGCGGCGGATTTTTCAATACTTAAGTTTTTATGATGTGATGCAAGACAAAAAAAGGGACTGCGCGGGGCAGTCCCTTGAATATGATCTTTTGTTGGCGATCATTCGGTACGCAGAGCGATGACCGGGTCCTTTTTCGCCGCCAAGCGAGAGGGGAGAAGCCCTGCTATCAGGGTCATGAGGATGCTGACAACGATAAGACCTATCGATCCGCCAAGCGGCAGTGCCGCACCGATATTATCCATACCGGAGAAGTGGTGTATTGCGATATTCGTCGGTATCAACAAGAGCAGTGTGATGCCGATTCCGATCAGGCCGGAAACACTGCCCACAATAAAGGTCTCGGCATTGAAAACTCTTGATACATCCTGCTTTGATGCACCCATGGCGCGGAGTATACCTATCTCCTTGGTGCGCTCAAGCACAGAGATGTAGGTGATGATGCCGATCATTATCGAGGAGACAACAAGGGATATCGCAACAAAGGCGATAAGTATTCCGGAGATGACATCGATAACTGTGGTGATGGAGGACATAAGCAGCTTTACATAATCAGTGTATTTTATAGTCATGTCACTGTCGCCGCGCGCCTCTGCCTCGGCATTGTAGGCCTCGATGAGCGCCGCTATCTCGTCCTTGTCGCTAAAGGTCTTGGCGTAGATGCTGATGGTCTTTGGCGAGTCAAGATCCGCCCGCCCGAGCTTTTTGAGGTTGCCCTCAAAGGTCGCATCGGTGGTGGGGATATACTGTTTGAACATGGCTATCACCTGCTCATCCGTCATTGTGGTGATATAGCCCTCAAGTTGTGTGCGTTGGTCATCGGGGAGGGTGGCAATGTAGGCGCGAACGTCATCTATCGTCACACCCGAGCCGTCGTTGCGGGAGAAGGGAATACCTGTGAGGATATCGGTATCGGGGTCGGCCAGCTGTGCCTTTATGACCTCGCTCTCCTCGGTGAGGCGGATGTACTCGCGTGTGAGCGCCGAGGTGTAGACCACAGAGCCGCCGATGGAGGAGGCCACCGCCTCGTCACTGGGGCGGATGATGCCGACTACCTTTATCGTGATGCCACGCTCACCAAGGAGAGCTTCAAGCTTATCCGGGTCGCGCGCTTCATTTGTGTTGCCAAGGTCGCCAACGTTCTCCCAGCAGCCGCTCGTCTCATTGTAGGTGTAGCCGTCGGGAGTTGTCAGCATTGTAAATTCAAGGTTCAAAAGATCATCATAGCTGTATACGGTATCATCCGTCTCAAGCGTTTCGCCGCGCATGAGCTTGTCAAACAGCTCGCTCGCCTCTGATTGATCCTTGATGCCGAGTGTGTAGAGCACAAGGTCGCTTATCGAGTTGTTTTTGTCAACAACTATCATTACCTCGTTGTAGTTCTCCGGCCAATGACCCGCAATGCAGTCATATTGCGCGTGCATCAGCTCCTCGTCATCTATCATCTCCTCCCATACATTCATTCTGTACATGGAGGATGCCATACTGCTTATCTCCTGCGTCATCGACATGCCGCCGGAGGACATCATCTCCGCTATCAGCGGGCTGGGGTTTACCTGTATCAGCCCGGACGGCGTGCCGGAGCGGTAGATATTGAGGTCGATATCATATGTGTATTTTACAGATGAAACGTACTTCGAAAATTCGCTGTTCGGGTCGTTAAGCACGTGCTTAAAGGCCACAAGGTCATTTGAGCGTATCTCGGAGAGCATGGTGTTTACAAGCTCGGTGTAGATATTGTTCGTGTATATCTTTCCATCCTCATGCTCAACATCGCTGCCGGAGCGGTTGCCCCTTATCGAGGAGATAAGGCTGGTCATATCAACGCTTTCCGCCTCTATCGTTATCGGGTAGGAGGAGAGGGTGTCCTCCTGCATGCGTGAGATGTAGGCTTGCACTCCCGTTTGCAGAGAAAGTATCAGCGCAATGCCGATTATGCCTATACTGCCCGCAAAGGACGTAAGCAGTGTGCGCGCCTTTTTGGTCATCAGGTTATTGAGGGAGAGCGAAAGGGCGGTGGTAAAGGACATGGATGTCTTTCCGCCGTGGCGCGCGCTCTTTTTGGCAATGCTCTCGGCGCGTTTTTTGTCGGATGCCGCTTTTTCCTCGTCGGACGGCGTGTAGGGATCCGAGTCGTCTATCATCTGTCCGTCAAGCAGACGAACAAGACGGGTGGAATACTTTTCGGCAAGCTCGGGGTTGTGGGTCACCATTATAACGAGCCTGTCTCGCGCGACCTCCTTGAGTATCTCCATTACCTGAACGCTCGTCTCTGAGTCAAGCGCACCTGTAGGCTCATCCGCCAGCAGTATATCCGGGTCGTTTACCAGCGCACGCGCTATCGCCACACGCTGCATCTGACCGCCCGACATTTGGTTGGGCTTTTTGTGGAGCTGATCCCCAAGTCCCACGCGCTCAAGCACTTCCTTGGCGCGGCGGCGGCGCTCTGCGCGGTCAACACCGGAGATGGTCAGCGCCAGCTCTACATTTGACAGCACCGACTGGTGCGGTATCAGATTGTAGCTTTGAAAAACAAAGCCAACCGAGTGGTTTCTGTAGCCGTCCCACTCGCGGTCGGAAAATGAATCGGTGGGCTTGCCGTTTATCTCAAGCTGTCCCGATGTGTATCTGTCAAGTCCGCCGATGATGTTAAGCAGTGTGGTCTTACCGCAGCCGGACGGACCAAGCACCGATACGAATTCGCTGTCCCGAAAGGAGAGGGACAGCCCCTTCAGCGCCTCCACGGTCGTGTCTCCCGTGGTGTAGCTCTTTCTTATGTCTTTTAGTGTGAGCATCAATACCTCCGTTATTGTAATGCTATGTTTTTTATTTTTTTCTACAAATTAATTACCTAAATATGCGGTCAAAGCCCGGCCGTCGATCTCTCCCGCCGCACGCCGCGATGGATGGATATGAAGATGCAGAATATAATACAAAATAAATTCTAACATCGAAATGTTGCAATTGTATTTACCGCATATTAAATCAGATATTCTATTTTTAAAATAATTACACTGCGCCGCGGCAAGCTCTCGCGTGCGGCCGATATATAAATATAAGCATGACCCTGCGCGGGCGCGGGGTCATGCTTTTGTTAAATATATCGGATATCAAAGCTTGGCAGGGGTCTTTTTAAAGAACTGATAAAGTCGGCAGGGGATCATGCCGTTGTAAAGCTTGCGCACGGCATCGGCGCGGCGACCGTAAAGCTCCTCAAAATACTCGCAGGAGGTCAAAACATATACCTGCCACGGCTCCATGGCTCTAAAGGTTCGCCCCATGGCGCGGTAAAGTATCTCCGCATCGCGCATCGAGAGCATTCGCTCGCCGTAGGGCGGGTTGCATATCAGCGTGCCGCGGCAGTCCGGCTTTTTGATCTTTGTGGCATCCGCCTCAAAAAAGTCGATGTATTTTGAAACGCCCGCGCGGCGAGCGTTTGCTCTCGCTGTCTCGATGGCGGCGGGATCTATATCCGATCCGCGGGCGTGGAAATCGGTGTCGTGCACGGCGGCCTCCGCCTCATCCCGTGCCGTCTCCCAAATATCGGCGGGCAGGCAGGCAAGAGCCTCTCCCGCAAAGGAGCGAAAAAGCCCCGGGGCGCGATCGGTCATTATCATAGCTGCTTCGATAGCTATCGTACCGGAGCCGCAAAAGGGATCCCAAAGCATTGTGTCCTCGCGCAGGCGGGAGGTCAGCACCAGCGCGGCGGCCAATGTCTCGCGCAGAGGCGCGGCATTCGCCTCCGGGCGGTAGCCGCGCTTATGCAGGGCAACACCTGAGGTGTCTATCATTATCGATGCGTTATCTTTAAATATGAAAAATTCCATTTGATACTTAACACCGCTCTCCGGCATGCGCAAAAGACCGTATTTTTGCCCCAGCCTGTCGGCGGCCGCCTTTTTGATTATCCTCTGGCAGTCGGGGATTGATGTCAGGCGGCTCTTTATCGAATGCCCCTTGACGGGGAAGGCATCCTCTGCCCCAATAAAGTCCTCAAGCGGCAGTGCGCGCACGCCCTCATATAGCTCATCAAAGCTTGGGGCGGGAAAGTTGCCAAGCAGAATGTAAACTCGCTCGGCACAGCGCAGCCCGATATTTGCGCGCGCGCAGTCAAGCGGCGTGCCGGTAAAGGTCACGCGGCCATCCATAGTGGATATGCGCCGCAGTCCCAGCGCATCTATCTCCGCGCCGAGGAGTCGCTCAAGGCCGAAAAGGCAGGTGGCGACATATGTAAGGGTCGTATGTTCGGATGTCATTTATGGCTCCATTCCGCCGCCCGAGTGGGGGACGGCAAGATCGATCTTTATGTGAATAATACAAATTGAATACCACTATTATATCACATCGCGGCCGAAAATGCAACCGCCCGCCGCCTTTTGCGGAGCTGTTGTGAAAAATGCAGCGTGTAAGATAAAAAAATATCGTTTTTTTATCATTTTATCACAAAAATATATTGACAACTCGCAAAAAATGTGATAACATAATTATACAAACTTATTTTCGGAAAGGAAATCGATCCACCATGAAAAGAACACTGTCTTTAATTCTTGCAATGTTAATGATCCTCATCGTCCTTGCCGGCTGTCAAAACGGCGGTAACGGCGGCGAAAACACGACCGAACCCCCCACTCAGTCAAAAGATCCTGCCGAATCAAGCAAGGCACCCGCGGAAACGACCAAGGCAAAAGAGCCGGAGACCACCAAAGCTCCCGTGGCTACCGATCCTCCGCAGACCGATCCGCCCGAGACCCCCGTACCGCAGATAGCCGATGGTCTTATGGTCATCAACTATGACTTCGATACTCTCCCCGATACTACCGGTAACGATGCCGTGGCAGCCCTCCTTGGCTGGCAGATCCGCAACAAAGCGGACGGCGCGATCACCGATAATACCACCGTCTACTCTATTGAGGGCGGCAGACTTAAGCTCGTTAACTATAACGATGGCGCCATTGAGGGTGGTGACTCCTACCTCCTCATCGCAGGTGACGACTACATGAAGCCCGCGGCTGTTGGCAGCTACACCATCCAGTATGATGTCAACTACCAGGCAGTATCCAAGCCCGACCGCTATGTTTGCATGATAGCCAACTACGGCGGCAGCGATATCTACAACAGCTTCCACCTCCGTGCCAGAGGTACCGCCAACAACCAGGTCCGCTTCTCCAGCTGGTCCACATATGATGCCAAGGGCAGTGATTTCTATGCCGCAGGTACAGACACCGACAGCACAGGCTCCTCTGTCGCCTATAAGCTTTACGGTCTTACATACGACAGCACAGCATCCCCTCTTCTCGGTAAGGATCTTACCATCAGATGGGTACTGGATGCCGAGGCAGGTCCCTCCGCTTACATTCGCGATAACGCGAACCCCACAGGCGAGTTTGTTTGCGTCTCCAAGGCCGATGCGGGTGCTACAGGTATGACCTACTGGGGTCTGCTTGACAGCTACGCCATTGCTCTCAAGACCGGCGGTAAGATCGACAGCTATGTTGACAATATCAAGGTCTGGACAGGTATAGGCGACGAGCCTCTCGATGCCACCACGACCGCATACGAGAACGCAATTGCCGATTATCTTAAGCAGGTAAAGCAGTAATCTAAACCAAATACCCGCGGCAGTCTGTCGCGGTGAAACGCCACCCGCCGAGTTATCTCGGCGGGTGGCAAATTTTTAATTGACAACCCACCGCTTATGTGGTAAAATAGTATTTATAAGCGATATGATGTCCGATGAGCGCAAGCTCGGGGCATCTATGCCGAAACTAAAACAAAAACCAAAGCAAGACCGAAAGCAAGGAGAAAGAGGGGGATGACCATGCAAGAGGGTGCTGTGTATTTTGATCTTCACACGCATATACTTCCGGGGGCGGATCACGGCTCGACCGGGGTCGCGGATACCGAGGCGGAGATGAGGGAGCTTTGTGAGCTTGGCGCAGGAATTGCAGTCGCCACGCCTCATTTTTATCCCGCAAAAACGAATATATCAAAATTCCGTCGCACACGTGCTGCGGCGGCCGCCGAGTTTGAGCGCATTCGCCGCCCGGAGTGGTGCCCCACTTGTCTCGGCGCGGAGGTGGCGGTATGCCCGCATCTTGAGCGCATGCCGGAGCTTGATGAGCTCTGCATACTCGGCACATCGGTGATGCTGCTTGAAATGCCCTTTGCAAGGTGGGAGGATGATATCCTTGATACCGTTACCGCCATCCGCGCGGCGGGCTTTAACGTTGTGTTTGCACACCTTGACAGGTATGACCCGGAGGCGGCGGAGGCTCTGTTTGCCTTGGGCATGAAAGGCCAGCTCAACCTTTCGGCATTGGGCACAAGACTGCCTTGGCGGCGCAAACGACTGCTTGAGTGGGTAGACAGCGGCGATATTATTGCTGTAGGCAGTGATATACATACCGATGCCGTGCGCAATGATCGCTCGCAAATCGTGCGCGGGCTGGCGGCATTGGGGGATGACCGTCTTGACCGCCTAAAGCACACCACGGCCGAGCTTTTGCGCGGAGCAAAGATATTTGATGTCCGCGCTGGCGGCGCGAGATAAAAGGTAAAGGAACAGGGGAAATATCGAATTGCAAAAAAATATAAATACCGTATGCCGCTCGGCTGTCGCGCTGATGCTTTTGTTGATTCTGGTGCTGACCGTCTCGGCATGCGCCGGCACATCTGCGGGCGGCACGGATACGACACGGGGTGAGGCGACAACCGGCGGCCATGAGCCCGACGTGACCGATCCGCCGCAGAGCGGCGATAGCGAAACACAAAAAAACGAGGACAGCACATCGCTGACGATTCCCGCCGCGACAGATACTGATGCACCGCCCGCTGAGGATAAGATAATAAGCTTTTTGGCATGCGGCGATAATATCGTCTACCGCCCCGCGGCCTACGAGGCGGCGGATCGCGCAGTGGAGGGGGGCAGAAAATATAATTTTAAGCCCATATACAAAAATATTGCGGATATGATATCCGCGGCAGATGTTGCGTTTGTAAACCAAGAGACGGTCATTGCGGGCGCAGAGTACGGTATATCGGGGTATCCCACATTCAATACGCCGGAGGCTATCGCCAATGATCTGGCGGAGCTTGGGTTTGACGTTGTGTCCCTCGCCAATAACCATATACTCGATATGCGGGAGGCGGGACTGCTCAACACCATAAAATACTGGCGCGACCTGCCTGTACTGACTGTCGGCGCGTATCTTGACGATGCCGATGCCGCCTCTATCCGCGTGCTGGAGCGGAATGGAGTGAGGATCGCCTTTTTGGCCTACACCTACGGCGCAAACGGCAGGACGGTGCGCAAGGATTCGCCGCTGATCGTGTCCTTTTATAAAGACCCGGATAAAAATTCTCCGACATACGGCGAGATATATGAGGAAAGACTTGCGGACGATGTGGCGGCGGCACGCAGTGTGGCCGATGTTGTTGTGGTATCCGTCCACTGGGGAAATGAGGATACGCAAAAGGTCAGCAGTGAGCAAAAAAAGGTTGCCGCAATACTTTGCGATGCGGGAGCTGATGTGATACTCGGTCACCACCCGCATGTGTTGCAGTCGATAGAGTATATAACAAGCTCGGATGGCACGCACAGCACCCTTTGCGCATATTCGCTGGGTAACTTTCTTGGCATGCAGGGGTATGATTACAATGCGCTGGCGGGAATGCTCAGCTTTAATATCAGGGTCGGCGCGGACGGCGTGAGCACCGAGTGCGTGCGGCTGACTCCTATTGTCTCTTATTTTGAAAAGGATTTTCGTTCAAATGAGATATACCTGCTCTCCGACTTTACCGATGAGCTGTGCCAAAAGCACTGCGTGGTACAGCGTGGCGGTGACGGCACGTTTGGCGGCAGGATGACAATGTCCTCCCTCAGATATTATTTAAACAACGCGATATCGGATGATTTTTTGGCGGATGAATTTAAGTCTGCATCATAGTGCTGTTTAGCTTAAGATCAATATAACAATGCAGTAATAATAAAAAATCGGGCTGTCTTTGATGCAAAATGAGCATCAAGGACAGCCTTTTTTGTGTTATTGGATCTTATTTCGTGGATATTAATTTGCCGTGTGTCCTATCGGAGCGGAACCTCTATCGTGTCACCGAGGGCGAGCGAATATATCAGCACTCGGTCAGGTCGGTGTCCCGCTATCGCCTCAAGCGCGGCGGCATAATAGGTCAGCTGTTCAGCATGTGCGGCGCAAAGACGGCGTGCGGCAAGTGCCGGATCCGCAATCTCGCGGCGGCTCAACCTGTCGGTCTTGTAATCGCAAAGCACAAGACGACCGCAGGAGTCGGTAAAAAATAGGTCTATAACGCCCTGCACCAGTATCCGCTCACTCACAAGCTCGCGCGCTATCGTCTCGTCCGTTGTAAATCTTTCGGCGGGGAGGTAGATATTAAAGCGTTGCTCGCGGTAAAGCTTGGGCGCTTTTTTTATTTCCTCAAAAAGACGGCTGTTTGAAAACGCCCGCAACTCGTCTCGCCTCAAAAGCTCGGTGTCGCGAGGGGCTATAAAACCAAGTGTCTGCATTCTTTCGGCCTCGCGGTCGATGGCGGCCGCAGTGCCGTCAAGTGCCGCAAAGTCGCAAAACTGCAAAAACAGGTGCGTAGCAGTGCCTTTTTGCGCCGCAGTGCGTGCGCTGTCGGCCTCGGTTTTGTCATCTTCATTCATCATAAAGGACGGCACACGTGTCCGCTTTGGTTCTGTCGCCTCCGTCATGCCGTTGCCATGAGTATCGGTATCGTCTTTGGCAGCGATGGGAGGTGATTGCAGCCCAAAGGACGGTGCGGTATCCGCGAGGGTGGGGAGCGCCTGCATATCATCGTCAAGTGCCGATGGCGAGAGCCGCGAGACCGAAAGCTTTGCGGGCAGTGCGGATATGTGCGCGTGCGGATAGCGGTATTCTATCCGCGCGCGTAACCGTTTTGCAAGCTCGTGTGTGTCTATGGCGGCATCGTTGCTGTCCTGTACGCGGTCGGCAAGCGTCACGCTTTTGATATCCGCGCCCTTTACCACGCTGATGCGGCAAAAATCATCTGTCTTTTTGCCGTGCAGTGCGGTGAGTATCTGTACTATACTGCTCGGCGCGGTCAGTATCGAGGCTCGTCCGCCGCGCTCCGCCCGCCGCTCGGCATCAGAAAGCAATTTGTCGCTTCCGCCCCTGCCGCACTTGGCGGTTATTATCAGCCGTTCCTTGGCGCGTGTCAGCGCAACATAAAGCACGCGCAGTTCTTCCTCGGCGGAAAGTGCCACCTCGTGTTCCGCAACGGCATGCCGCATGGGCGTGTCAAGCTTGGTCAGTCCATCAGCTCCCGCCAGCCGCATGCCCATACCCGCATCCGGTGAATAGCAAAGATCCTGCGCGGCATCACGGCGGTTGAATCTGCTGCCAAGCCCTACAATAAACACGGTGGGGAACTCAAGCCCCTTTGATTTATGTATCGTCATGACGGATACCGCACCGCGGGCTGAGGATGCATCCGATTCTATCTTCACTCCGTCACTTATCATGCCGTTGATATAGGTAACGAACTCCGAAAGACCGCGGAAGGTACTGCCCTCAAAACGCCTTGCGTATTCGTAAAGTCGGCGCAGGTTTGCCCTGCGTGCCGTGGGCGGCAGGCCGGAGCGACTGCCGTCAGAACCCGAGTACATAAGCGCCGTAGTGTCTGCATATATGCGGCGTATCAGCTTGTCCGCAGGCATGGCCTCGGCGTAGGCGCGCCAGTCCGCAAGGCGTACAAGGGTCGAGCGACATTTTGCCGCAAGGTCACCGTCCCGCCCCTCCTCGGCATAGCTCGTAAGGGCATCAAAAAGCGATATGTGCTCCCCGGATGTTTTTATCTTGACCATATCCGAAAGGTTAAGACCGAATATGGGTGAGCGCAAAGCACCTGCCAGCGGTATGTCCCTTTGCGGGTTATCCACCGCCGATAGCATGCTTACGAACATAAGCACCTCCGGGTCGGCAAAAAGGTCCTCACCAACGCTGTTTGCGGCGGGAATGCCAAGTGCGGTGAGCGCACGCACCACACCCGCGGCAAAGCTTTTGGAGCGGGAGAGTACCGCAATGCTCCCCGGGTCCTCGCCCGCGGCTATCATCTCGGCAATGCGGGAGGTGACATAGCGCACCTCGGCATCGTCATCGCTCGCCGCGCCGTCGCAGTCATCGCCATTGCCATTGCCATTGCCATTACCTGTTGTGTCGCCGTTATCGGTCGCGGTCAGCGTTTCGGCCTTGGCATCGGAGTCGGCATTTTCTATCAGCACCACCTCGGCGGGCACGCCGCCATCGTCCCCACGTGCAAATACGAGATCATCCTCTGCGCGGTAGCCTATGCCGTGCGGGCGGGGGGAGTCCTCCGAGACGGAGAAAAGATAGGATGATACCGTGTTGGCAAAGTCAACGATCGACCGCGAACAGCGAAAGTTTTCGGACATATATATCGCTCCGGGTGCCGTGTTTGCCTCATTCTGCTCCGCGGTGGGATCGATCGTCTCAAAACGGCGGCGATAGTCGGCGAATATCGATGGCTCGGCACCTCTGAAAGCGTAAATGCTCTGCTTTATATCGCCAACCATAAACAGATCCCGCCCGTTTGATATGGCGCGGAATATCTCATCCTGCACCGAGTCGGTATCCTGGTATTCGTCAACAAATATTTCGGTAAAGCGGTCGCGCCACTCAAGCGCCAACTCGGTGGGCTGACCGTCGGGTGATATCAAAAGCGTGTGCGCATATCTGCGGATATCTGCAAAATCGCAAACACCACGCGCCTTTTTTTCACTGTCAAGCTGTTCGCCGTAGCTCAGGAGTATCCGCGAGAGTGCGCGAAGCAGCCTTGCAGTATCGCGCTGTGCGGCGCGTATCTCGTCCGGTGACATTGCAAAATATCGCCGCCCCATGTCGCGTATCTGCCGCTTCATTTCAGTACGGAATTTTGCTATCTCATCGGCTCGCGGTGTTTTTGTGCCGCGCTTAAAGGCCGGCAGGCGGGCGAGATCGAATTCCTCAAACCCGCGGCGCAGGGCGGCCTCGTCCGCGGCGTTGACCGCACCGAGCAGGCCGCTGATAGTCTCGATATCAGACTCTATCACCGCATCGTATTTTGCAGGGTAGCTCTCGTCCCCCGCCACCTCGTTGTGGATATCCTCCAGTGTGCGGCGCACATCCTCAAGCTTGTCATATATCAGATTCACGGCGCACCTGCCGGCGCGGCTCTCTGTAAACTCTCCCTCTGCCTCACGCTCAAGCCTGTCTGCCTCGTCTGCGGGGGTGTTCCACCCGCGCGGCATGCTGTCAAGCCGCGCGGCAAGGGGGATGAGCACCTCGGCGAGCCGTTGGTCGCCGCGTGCGGTGGTGAGCGAGCAGGCAAGCTGTGATATGTCAGGGTCGCCGGCTATCATGCCGTCTATCGTTCGTTGCATGCATTCGCGTTGCATTGCCAAAAGCTCGCCTGCATCTGCCAAGCGCAGGGATGCCGAAATGCCGAGACGGTTAAAATTCTCACGCACTACATCAAGATAAAATGCATCTATCGTGCAGATCCGTGCGCCCGCCACTGCTACCAACTGATTGGATAGGTGGGTGTTATCCGGGTCATCGCTCAGTGCCGCGGAGAGCGCCGCGCTTATCCTTGTGCGAAGCTCGCCCGCCGCCGCGCGGGTAAAGGTCACTATAAGCATCCGCGATATATCTGCGGGGTGATCTTTGTTTGTAAGCTCGCTGATTATCCTTTCGGTAAGGGTGGCGGTCTTGCCCGACCCCGCCGCGGCGGATATCAGCAGTGTGCGGCCGTGTGTATCTATTGCCGCACGTTGTGAAGTTGTAAATCTTACAGCCATTTGTTC
This sequence comes from uncultured Ruminococcus sp., assembly GCA_964384555.1. Taxonomy (GTDB): domain Bacteria; phylum Bacillota; class Clostridia; order Oscillospirales; family CAG-272; genus CAG-390. Next base: position 23,667 of record CAYLLA010000001.1, read on the forward strand.
CTCGTTTCTGCCTTACGTCCTGTGCTTTGAACGGCAAACGGCAAAAAACTTGCAATAGTTGCAGGGGTGGCGGTCGCTGTCGCTGTCGATAGCTACAGGCAGGGCATATGCCATGCCGGAGCGCATCCTGCACGCAATGTCTGATATCGTCCCCTCAAGCTCCGCAAACACGGCGGTGAGCGCATCGCGGTCTATCAGCGCATCGGATGGCGTGCCGTCCGATTTGAATTTCGCTCCCTGCATATAGTGCGTATCGCGCGTGCGGCTGATGGCATCAAGCACCTCATCCTCATTGACCACAAGGCCGGAGCGGGTTATCTTGTCGCGTGACATACGCTCTGCCTCCTCCGCGCTCATGGGGCGGTCCAGTGCCTGTGGGGTGATATTTGATGAAAGATAGGTCACCGCGGCCGGCTGACCGCAAAGCATGGCCGCCGTATTTCCGCCAACATTGCGATATCCGTCGGCGCGGGCGGAGCTTTTATCTGTCAGCGCGTAAAGATATATAAGCAGCTGCAGGTCCAGCCCGCGTCGCGCATCCGCAAGTGAGAATTTGCGCTCCCCGGTCTTGTAATCCACCACTCTTATAAGTCTGCGCCCGTCCGGCGCGGTGGCCGAATCCACCCTGTCCGCCTTGCCGTTTAAAACAACGCGTGCGCCGTCCGGCAGTTTAAATTCGGGGGAGGGCACAGCCCGCGGATCTTTGCCGCCTATCTTGACCTCAAATGCCTCGGGGCGGAAACTGCCGCCCGCAAATTCGCCAAAGATATCGGCTATCAACACCTCGGCTATCCTGCCAAGGCGGGATACCGTGTGCTTTATGTGCGGCGTGAGTGCGCTCTCGCCGAAAAGTGAAAGGTAGCTTTTTATTATGTCGTCAAGCAGCTCGCGCGAGCTTTTGGGATCCGGCGGCGCATCAAAACCGCCGTTTTTGGAAGCGTTAAGCAGATATTTTTCAAGCACGTGGTGAATGAACGTTCCCATCCCCGCGGCATTGAATTCAACTCGCACGCCGTCGTCAAGTCTTAATATATTTTTAAGGTAATAGCTGTAGGGACAGCTCACGAACGCCTCGATCTTTGATTGCGAAAGCTCCATGCGCTCGCCAAAGACCTCTCGCGCCTGCGCGGCGGGTATGCTCTCGTGGACTGCACCAAGCGGGGTGAGTATCTTTTTCTGCTCTGCCTCAAAGTCGCCGTCTCCAGCAAAGCAAAGGCGTATCGCACCGGCAAGTGGTGTACCAAGGCAAAACGGCAGGTATTCAAGTGCCGTCCTGCGGCTCCAAATGCGGTCGGCGGTAGAGAGGTCTGACTCTCTTTTTGGCTTTATGTAGTCAAAAAGCGCGGCGGTGCGCAGAAATGCGGATGATGGGCGGCAGGATGAACCCACGGCATCCGTCTCATGCGTAAACAGGCAAAGCCTTTCTGTTGGCGTGGATACGGCACGCAAAAGATAAAACATCTCGTCGGACACCTGTGTGTCACGCCCGGAGGAGATCGGCATATCAAGGTCGGAGAGCACCTCGCGGTCACGCTCGGAGAGTAAACTTCCGGATCGCGGTGTGGCGGGGAATTCCCCCTCAACAAGCCCCAAAAGCAGGGCGCAGCGGCGTTCTCCCGCGCGAAGCATGTTGGCAGAGCCTATCATTATCTCGTCACAGCCGGAGGGTATGCTGCCTATCTCCGCCGCATCAAAGGCCAACCGCAGTGCGGAGGCAAGCGTTTGTATATCGGGCTTTTGCTTTGTGCGGACGGTATGCGCCGTCGCGCTGTCATGCTCCTTGCCGCTATCCTCGGCGGTATCCGGAACGGTTGCGGCGGTCGTGCTTTCCTCATTGACACCACTGCCGTCAAAAACATCGCAGATGCACTCAAGCGCATCGATGGCGGAATCTATCAGCCGCTCTGTAACATCGGCCTCGCGCCGCCGCCTCTCTCGCCGCTCTCGCTCGGCTATCGCGGCCAGTGTTTCGGGAACTTTCGCATCCTCTATGTACTGCCATATCGCGCGGCAGACCTCGCTTGTGCTCTCCGCGGCCTCAATTGCGGCAAAAAGGGGAACAAGCCTCTCGCGCAGCCATTCGCGAACAGCGTTTGCACGCGCCAGTATCTCCTCGCCGCGTGCGGTGCGGCGGTCGGCAAAGCCGTCGGGATTCATGTTCCACGGCTCGTCCGACCAAAATGCGCGCCCGTGGATATTCCATTTTTCGGCGTAGCTTTCAAAAAGGTCGGCATCCCTTGGTGATATCCCCAAAAGACCCGTCTTTATATGCGCCACAACATCCTCGCGCCGCCAACCGAGCGCATGTATACGCAGTGCCGAAAGTATCAGCCGCGCCAGCGGTCGAGTTGAAAAGCCTGTTTTTTCGGAGATAAAATAGGGCAGACCAAGCTTCTCAAGGGATGTGTCTATCACACCGCGATATTTTTCGGCATCGCGTGCGATGATAACGATATCGCGACAGCGCGCCCCCTCCATCAAAAGCTCCTTTATCCGTGCCGCCGCCATGTCACACTCGGAGTAGGGATCGGCGGCAGAGTAAAGCTCAACATGCCCGCGTTCCTCTTCCGGTATCTCGGCGATCACCCGCTCCCCCGCAAATTGGCGGGATATGGCCAAAAGCTCGCTGTTTTTGGCGCGGCGGTTGTCCCCAAGGCTGATGAGCGCGGGGTCGATCCCCATGGCAGAGGCATCACGGCGAAGCCGCTTTGAGCTTTCGGCAGAGGAGAGCGCATATATCGAGCGGTCTCGCGGTGAGGCGATGGGAATGGTTATGACCACCTCATCCGCCTGCCTCATTATAAGCTTTATTATGTTGTGCTCCTGTCCGGTAAAGCTGGAAAATGAATCGATATATACCGACATGCCGCCAAAGTACGGCTCGCGGGAGACCGACTCGGCAAGGCGTGAAAGATCGTCATCCGAGTCGGAGTACTCCCGCCCCAGCAGTGCGGCGTATGCCGAATATATGACCGAGATATCATAAAGTCGCCCGGCCGCCGCGGCATCTCCCGCTCTGCCGGATACCGCAAGTCGTTGCGATGCCGTGCGGAGCATATCTGCGGTGATCCCGCCCGCGTGCAGTTCCTTTATCGTTCCGAGCATAGCCGCGGGCAGTGCGGGGTCTCGGGCGGCACGGCCGCCGTATTCCTTTAAAAAAGGAGAACACTCACGCAGTGCACGCCACATAAACAAAAGCTTGCGGCTCTGGTCGGCGTAATTATAGATAAGTCCGCCGCGCTCGCGAAAAACGCGGTTTGCAAGGCGAGAGAAGTTCAGCGCCTCCACCGTCAGCTGTGCGGACGGCGGTAGTGAGGCGGCTATACGGCTCTCGGTATCCACCGTTTCCTGCTCGGGAACGATAAGCAGTGCGCGCCGCCCGGCTCTCACATCCGCCCCTATGCGTGACATTATATATTCGGTCTTGCCCGAACCCGGCCTGCCGTATACGAATTCGACCATAAAAGTATCCCTCCGGTCTCACTTGGTCAGCACCCGCGGTGCTGTGAAAATAATAAACTGCAAACCATGATCGCCTGCCGTGCGTATGATCGGGCTCGTCCGACTGTTTCTTGGTCTGTAAACATCATAAATATATCATAACGGTATCGCGGGCGGTAAAAAGCTCGCTCATTCGGCGGCGGAGCTTAAAATAAAACCTCCGCCGTATCATATAAACGCCAGCCCTCTCCCGCCGCATCGAGCTGTAGCCGCCGCGCCCTCCGGCACCACGTGAGGATATAATATAGGGCGATACGATAAGCACGGTGCCGCCCGCGGCAAGTGATCCCGCGTGCCTTGTAAGTGTGCCGCCGCGGCCAAGTGCTTGCGGGTCGCGCGGCGGAAATACGAATGTCACGCCGCCGTTTTGCGCCGATCGGCGTACCGCGGCAAGGTCGGCGGCCGAGCTTATTGCGGCATCCACCTCCGCGGCAAACAGCCAAAGCAGGGCGGCAGGGGAGAGCGCCAGCAAAATACCCGCCACTATCATAAATGCCGCCAATGCCGCGCCGGCCTCTATCGCCGCCATGATCACCGTAAAGGTTCGAAAAACAGCGGAGAGCAAGCGAAAACGGCTGAAAAAGCAGCATATATCCTCCCAAAGTTCAAAGCCGCGGGTGGCGCGTGCCGTATTAAAAAGGAAGGCCGTATAGCTGTAGCCGGAAAAACGCTTTTTATCAAGCACCGCGTTTGCAATATACCGCTCGCTCCTGCGCCCGGAGCGCGAGCCGAGTACGGCAAGTCGCCGCGTATCCCGCTCGATCCTTGCGCGAAGCCAAGCCTCCTCGCTAAACGGCGCGCGACGTGCAGTTTTGTGTCTATCTTTATTATCTGATATAAAGTATATCATATTTTTCACCTCATGACAATGATTTGCGAAAAACAAATTTGTTATTCTGCTTTTTTCGGCAAAATTGTTATTGAAAAAAAAGCGTTTTTGTTGTATACTTGACTGTGACGGAACGGATCGCAGAGTTTTAGATTTGATTTCAAGCGTTATTTCATGCATCATCATGAAACCGTCACAAAGTGTCTTTATAATATAGGCAAATGAAAAAAGCGCAAAGGAGATCCAATGTTATGATTGAAAATGAAAAGAACATCATTGACTCGGAGACCGCAAACGGTGAGTCGGTGAATAACGAATTGCGTGAAAATGAAACAAAGTACGAAACTGAAAAAACAACATCGGCGGGCGAGGTAGCCGTCCCTGCCACAAATAATGATGCGACTCCGGTCTCGGGCAATACCGAAACATCGGAAAGATCCTTTGGCATTGCTTATATGCCGCAGGGCAGTAACGTGCAGGGCATGAACGGCAACGCCGCAGGAGTTGACGAGACGGCGGACGGCGGGTACAGATATGTATCCTACGGTGCAACGATGGGCGCGGGAGTCGGCGGAAATTACAACGCCGATCTCAACGCCAACGCAAATGCAAATGCAAATGCCAATACCAATGCAAACGCAAATGCATACGCCGGTGCAAACACGAACGCATACGCGGCCACCCCGGCGGCTCCCCAAAAGGCAAAAAAGAAAAAAGCGCGCTCGGGTAAAAATGGGCATCTCGCGGCAGTGCTCTCCTGCGTGGTGGTAGCTTGCGTGCTTCTTTCCGGTCTTGCCGCATTCGGCGGAACATTTGTTGCAAACAGGCTTGCTGGGTCGTCCTACAGCGGAAAGCAACCAGATCCCACCCAATCAAGCGGCGGCACGGTGCAGATGCTCCAGTCCTCGCGTGAGGTGGAAACACTTAAGGTAGATGCAACCGGCAAGCTTATGTCGGTGGCGGAAACGGCGGCACTTGTAAAATCATCTGTCGTTGAGATCGTTACCGAAACGATAGAGAACAGCTCATACCTCGGGCAGTATGTCCTCAGCGGTGCGGGCAGTGGCGTTATAGTATCCTCCGATGGATATATAATCACTAACCACCATGTTATAGATGGCGCGACAAAGATCACGGTGCGCCTGACCGACGGCAGTGAATATGAGGCCGCGCTCATCGGTTCGGATGAGCTGGCTGATATCGCCGTGATAAAGATAAAGTCCGCCGAGGGAGTGACACTGAGCGTTGCAGTGCTTGGCGACAGCGATAAGCTCGTTGTCGGCGAGGCGGTCATTGCCATAGGCAACCCGCTGGGCGAGCTTGGCGGTACGGTAACAGACGGTATCGTCAGCGCACTTGACAGAGAGGTGACTGTGGACGGCAAGAGCATGAATCTGCTCCAGACCAACGCGGCCATCAACCCCGGTAACTCGGGCGGCGGCCTGTTTAACCTCTACGGCGAGCTGGTGGGCATCGTTAATGCCAAGTATTCAAGCACCGGTGTTGAGGGTCTCGGCTTTGTTATTCCCATCAATAACGCAAAGAGTGTCAGCGAACAGCTGATACAATACGGCTACGTGCGCGGACGTCCCGCACTCGGCATTACCGTGTATGATGCGGATGTTTACACCGCATGGAGATACTACGGCTCGACACAGGCGGGCGCTTATATCGAGAGCGCCGATGAATCTACCGGTCTGCAGCGCGGCGACCGCGTGATAAGCATTGATGAAAATGAGATAGGCAGTGCAAGCGACATCTCAAACTACATCAATACCAAGGCCGTGGGTGATTCGGTAAGCGTTGTTGTAATGCGCCGCGGCAAAACGGAGCAGCTCAGCATAACGCTTAAGGAAAAAGTGCCGGAGACGGCTCAAAACAGCTCAAACTGAAATTAATAAGCAGAGGCTCAGCCCCGCCTGCCGCAAAGGCGCACGTCTCGCCACCAAAGAAAGGTGGGAGTCGCCGCAAAAGGCAGGATAGGGGCTGAGCCATGCCGAGTTTGAGAGCTTTTGATAGCCTTTTGAAAGATGCCACGGGTGGCAATTAAAGAATACAGTGAGGACAGCGATGTACAATATATTGGTCGTTGATGATGAATCGCGCATACGCACGATAATAAAAAAATATGCCGAATTTGAGGGTCATACTGTGACCGAGGCTGCGGACGGCATGGAGGCGGTGCTCCGTTGTCGTGAGGGCGGTTTTGATATCGTTATCATGGATATCATGATGCCGGAGCTTGACGGCTTTTCTGCCGTCAGAGAGATAAGAAAAAGCTCCGCCGTGCCAATCATTATGCTCTCCGCCCGCGGTGAGGAATATGATAAGATAAACGGCTTTGGGCTGGGGATAGATGATTACGTTGTTAAGCCCTTCTCCCCCAAGGAGCTTATGATGCGTATCGAGGCGGTAATGAAGCGTGTCAAGCGCGGCGGCGGTGACACACCGGACGGCAGTCGCCCGCATGAGATAGTTGAAATAGACGAGGGCGGGTTGCGCGCCGATATCACGGCTCGCTTGGTCTACATCGACGGCGAGCGGGTCGATATGTCGCCCAAAGAGTATGATCTGTTCTTCTACCTGCTTGCAAACCGCAATATTGCCCTCTCCCGCGAAACGCTTTTGCGTGAGGTCTGGGGGTATGATTTTTACGGCGATGCCCGCACATTGGATACACATATCAAGCTCCTGCGCAAGAGCCTTGGCAGATATTCCGACCGTGTGGTGACCCTGCGCGGTGTAGGCTACAGATTTGAGGCTTGATATCGATCCTCAAAACATCATTTTTTAATATCAACTTTTAAAATCAATAATATCAAAAGATGAGCTAAAAGAGAGGGGTGAGCCCGAATGATCGGCAGTGCTAAAAATGTCAAAACAGCAAAAAAAGAAAAGCCGCAAAGGGCAGGGCGTGCCGTTAGTGTTCATGCAAGGCTCATCCTTTATTTTGCTTGCTTTGCGGCAGTGATGCTGGTGATAATATGGGTGCTTCAAATAGGCATGCTCGATTATTTTTACCGCGGCACAAAGCTTGAGGAGCTCACCCATGTGTCAAAGGAGCTTGAGAGTGCTATAGGGGATGAGGACCTTGAGAGCCACGCGGTAGACCTTGCCATGGCCTATGATACCTGCATTAGGATCTTTAGGGTCGATTCGGGCTATCTCGGCGGAGAGGTCGTAAGTACGGATATCGTTCCCGCGTGCCTTATCCATCACCTGCCCACCAATATGCTCAATAATTTCTATCAAAATGCAATAACGAGCGGCGGCTCGTGGTCAACGCAAAAAAAGCTTGGCCGCGACCGCGCTGACGGCAGCTCGGCAGGGCTGGCGGGTAGTCGCGGCATAAGTGCCGTAAGTGCCGATATAGTTACCGTGGGCGGCGAGGATTACGTTATCTTTTTAAATACCGAATTTTTGCCCATGAGCTCTACCGTGCGCACGCTTGGCGTGCAGTTTTGGTGGATAGCCGCAGGTGTGCTTGCGGCGGCGGTGGTGCTCTCCCTCTTCTTCTCACGCAGTATATCAAGACCGCTTGAGGAGATGAACCGCGCGGCCAAGCGATTGGCGGTCGGGGAATATGACGTTACCTTTTGCGAGGACGGCTATCTTGAAACGCGCGAGCTTGCGGCAACGCTCAACTACGCCGCAGGTGAGATTGCACGTTCCGACAGCCTCCAGCGCGAGCTGATCTCAAACGTTTCGCACGATCTGCGCACACCGCTGACGATGATATCCGGATATGCCGAGGTCATGCGGGATATCCCGGGCGAGAACTCGCCGGAGAACCTGCAGATAATAATCGACGAATCGCAACGGCTCTCCGAGCTCGTGACTGATATGCTCGATCTTTCAAAGATCCACGCGGGCGCGAAAACGCCTAACATGACCTGCTTTGACCTTACCGAAACGGTTGGGGAGGTCATGGCAAGGTATGAAAAGCTTGTGGCGCATGATGGGTATGATATTTCCTTTGAGGGGAGCGGCGCGGCACCGGTCTTTGCTGATCGCACCATGATGCTGCAGGTGGTATATAACCTCATAAACAATGCAGTAAACTACACAGGCGATAACAAAAAGGTCACAGTGCGGGAGAGCATTTACGAACGCATGGGTGTGCGGTACGTCCGTATATCGGTCACCGATACAGGCTCGGGCATCCCGCGCGACCAGATCCCGATGATATGGGACAGGTACTATAAGATAGATAAGGTCCACCGCCGCGCCATGGTAGGCACGGGACTTGGACTTTCGATAGTTAAAGAAATACTTCGCACACATAATGCCGCATACGGTGTTGAAAGCACCGAGGGCGCAGGCTCTACCTTTTGGTTTGAGCTGCCCATCGCCGCGGGCGGCAATGCAGGGGAGGTAATATAATTGAGTGAAGCCAACGTAAAAAAGAAAAGATATAATAAAAACGATATTATAAGATATGCCGTCATGGCCGTGTGCGCCGTGATATTCATCGTTTGCATAGTTGAGCTTTTGGGGATCTTTGCGGAATACCGCGAGTCGGATAAACACTACGACGATATAAACCAAGCGTTTGAATATTCGCCGCTGAATGCCGCCAATGGGTTTACCATCTTTCCCATGGTGGGGAACGCCTCGGCCACACCTCTTGCAAGCTACCAAAGCCAAAAGAACAACCCGGGGGCTATCCACATATCGAACAGCGGCGGTTATGATGTTTCAACAGGAAACGCCGAGTTCCAGCGAGACCTTGCAATGCTCAACTCTCTCTACGGGCAGAACAGCGATACCTTTGGATATATAAGGATAGATGATACCAAGATCAATTACCCCATAATGCAGGGGCCGGATAATGATTATTATCTCCAGCGCGGGTTTAATAAAAAATATCTCAAGGTCGGTTCTATCTTTGCCGATTATCGCAACAGCCGCTCTATAACCGAGAACAAAAACATCATCATTTTTGGTCACAACATGCTCAACGGCAGTATGTTCCACGACCTTGCAAGGCTTGATCGGGATCTCCATCGGGATGCAGATCAGTACCTCCGTGAGCATGATGAGATAAGGATATCCTCCTTTGACGGCATATATATCTTTAAGATATTCGCGTTTTATCATACCACCGATGAGGATCCGTATCTGGTCACAAACTTCTTTTCCGATGCGGCGTTTTTGAGCTATTGCAATACGGCAATAGAAAAATCCATGCATGATACCGGCATTACGGTGGGGGCGGATGATATCATCCTCACGCTGTCCACCTGCGTAAACGGTAAGCCTACCGAAAGATATGCCTGCCATGCAAAGCTCGTTGAGATAAAAAAATAAGCAGACGAGACACGTTATATCTGTATGTGCGCGCCGTACAGTACCGTATATGTAACTTTTTTTAAAATTGAAAGCCCCGAGTGTTGCAATGAGGGGCTTTTTGTTATATAATAAACCTAACTATCGGAATATGAGTATAATATACATACACGTGCCGCACATAAGAACGGCATTCGCCTGTTTCCGATCAGCCGCGGCGCGCCTGTCGGTGTTGCTCGCCCTATCTTCGCCTTATCTTGATGGAGGATTTTATGGATCATATCGAGTCGGAAATCACCCATAACTCTGCCGCTGCCCGGCCGCTCCCCGCGGGAGTGGCATCGGATAATAAAGATAATATATTTTTAAGATCGCTTGATGAGCTGACGATCGAGGATGTAGCTCCGGGGCGGGGGGCAAAACGCCGTAAAAAAAGCGCGGCGGGGGTCGCTCGCGCACTGCTTATCGCCGCCTGTGTGATAGTGTTTATCATCTGCATGATCGAGCTTGTCGATATACTTGATAACTATAAAAGAGCAGACAGACTCTACGATGATATATCCGCGGCCTTTAACAGCGCAGGGCTTGGCGGCAGTAACGGTATCATGTCCTCGCTTATGGCGGCATCTATGCCGGATGCACCGCTCGGCACATACTCCGCGCAAAAGGCAAGCGGTTCAAACAGCTCACAGGGCGGTCAGTCATCATTGCGACCCGCCAAAAGCGTGGAATTTCAGCGCAAGCTGGCATATCTTGAGCTTTTGCGTGACGAAAACCCGGATACCTACGGGTTTATCGTTATAGACGGTACAAATATCTCCTATCCCGTTGTGCAATCCACCGATAACAGCTATTATCTTAAGCGCGGCTTCAACGGTTCACAGCTCAGCACAGGCACGATATTTGCGGATTTTCGCAATGACCGATGCATTACCGAGAATAAAAATGTCGTACTTTATGGGCATAATATGCTCAACGGCAGTATGTTCCACGATATCGCAAAGTACGACCGTGACTTTCCGGGTAAGTACGGTGTGCGCTATGACGGCAGTGAGTACGGTGAGGATTTCTTCTCATCACATCGATATATAAAGCTGTTTACCTTTGACGGCATCTATACCTTTGAGGTCTTCTCGTTTTACGAAACGACCGAGCGCGACAGATATTTTACAACGAATTTTGCATCCGATGAAGAATTTTTGGCGTTTTGCGACCGTGCCATCAGCCGTTCGCAGTATGATACCGGTGTTACGATGACGGCAGAGGATGTTATGATAACGCTCTCCACCTGCGTAAATCTCAGCCCCAGCGGCAGATACGCCTGCCACGCCAAGCTGATAAAGATAGAAAACTGACAGCGGTCGGTCATGCCATTGTAAAAAAGACATTAAGACATTAGACATGGAAAACATCTATCAGAATAATAAAGATAACGATAAAGCCGCCGACCGCTTTGCGGCGCTGATATGCCCGATATGTGGCGAGCCGCTCGAGGAGACCGAGCATTCTTATATCTGCGGCGGCGGGCGCGGCAAGCGCCACTGCTTTGACCGCGGTGCCAGCGGGTATGTAAATCTCGCCTTTGTAAAGGGCCACCGCGCGGTCTCCGGCGACCCTCCGGAGGCGGTACGCTCGCGCACAGAGTTTTTGGAGCGCGGCTATTATCTTCCCGCCGCCGATATGATAGCGGAGCTGGCGGGCGAATACTGCCCGCGCGGGCTTTTCGTTGATGCGGGTTGCGGCGAGGGTTATTATTCCGTTCGTCTTGCAAATAAAGAGCGTTCGGTCTTTGGTGCAGATCTTTCAAAATACGCCGCCGACCGTGCATCAAAGCGTGCCGCGGCGGCGGGCGTACGTGAATATTGCCGCTTTGCCGTGGCGTCGGTGTACGAGCTGCCGCTGGCGGACGGCTCGGCCGATGCGGTGCTTTCAATGTTCTCCCCCTGCGCCGCGGAGGAATACAGCCGCGTGCTGAAGCCGGGCGGAGTGCTTATAGTTGGCTGTGCGGGGGAGAGACATCTTTTTGAACTTAAGGCGGCGGTGTATGATACTCCGACCGTCAATGAGGAGCGTGCCGATCTTCCGAGTGCGGATGCGGGGCTTGAGTCTGTCACCATCAAGCATCTGATCTACACCATGTCCTTTGGCGAGGATAGCGGTGATGACGTGCGCCGCCTGTTTGGCATGACGCCTTATAAATACCGCACATCTGCGGCGGATACGGAACGCCTTGCCGCCATACGTCGGCTTGACTGCACGGCGGATTTTGAATTCAGAGTATACAGAAAAAAGGAAATATAAAATATGGAGATCACAGTGTGTATTCCAATGTATAACGAAAGTGCGCGCATAGCGGAGACCGCGCGTGTGCTTTACGATTATATGAGCCAAAATTTTGAGGATTGGGAGATCATTTTTTCGGATGACGGAAGCACCGACGGCAGTGCGGACATAGTGCGTGCACTGGAGCTTCCCGGCGTGCGTGTTACCGGATATAAAAAGAACCGCGGCAAGGGCTGTGCCGTACGCACCGCGTTTTTGGAGTCGCGCGGCGATTTTGTAATGTTTACCGATGCCGATCTTGCATACGGCACAGAGGTCATCAGGCGGGCATACGAGCGGCATTTTGCATGCCCGGAGGCAGGGCTTATCATCGGCTCGCGCAACCTCGGGCGTGATGGCTACGAGGGGTATACGTTTCTCCGCCGCATAGCCTCAAAGGCGTATATAAAGCTGCTTGGTATCGTTGGCGGCTTTAAGCTTTCGGATTCTCAATGCGGCTGTAAGGGCTTTACCGCGAGCGCGGTAAGCGATATCTTTCCGCGATGTGAGGTCGATGGCTTTGCATTTGATTTTGAGGCCATCCTTTGGGCGGGCAAGCTTGGTATCGATATCGTTGAGATGCCCGTCAAGGTGATAAACCACGGAGAGTCAAAGGTGCATGTTTTGCGCGATGCTGTAAAAATGCTCTCCGACCTTAACAAAATGAAAAAGCGGATCCGCAATACCGAGATCTGAAGCGAATACAAAAAGTTTCGTATAATGCCCCAAAAAGATCGAAAGGAGGGGAGTGTACCATGAAAAAAAGAAGCTGCCGAACGATAGCGGCGATGCTTGCGGTGCTCATGCTTTTGCCGATACTGCTTTGCGTATCCTCGGCAAAAAATAATAGCGTCTCCCCCTCCGAGGGTGTCTTTCGCATTCGCAACGCAAAAACAGGCGAGTACCTGACGGCCTATCTCAACGCTTCGCGCGGAGAGGGCAAGGCCTATATGGCACCGCTTGATAAAAACAACGAGGCACAGATATTCCTTTTGCGTAAGACAGATGGCGGCAGTTACGTCATATGGCCGCAAAACGACACATCTCTTTATTGCTTTGCGTATTCAAAAAGCACGTCTGCAGGCTCGCCGGTGGTGAAATTACTTACCGAGGACGAGCGCGCGCATTTTGATATCCTTGAGCTTCGCTCGGGTGCGTGCACGATAGCGCCGGCGGGCGGCGATTCTCAAACTTCCGCCATCGGCATCAGTGATGATATCTCATATTACAGTGACGATCTTGTTGAATTTCTCGATTACAAGGCAGGGGACGGCAGATTTGAATGGTACTTTGAGCCTGTCCTGACCGAGGCCATTACCATGGCGTTTACAAATACCGATGTAAAGCTTTATTCCACAGGCCGCTTTTATGCAAGGCTCAAGCCCTACAATTATATGCAGGAGCGCGTTGAGTGGACGTCAAGCAACGAGGATGTTTTGATGGTGGGCGAGCTTGGAATGTATACCGCGCTCTCGCTCGGTACGGCGACCGTCACGGCCGCGGTGGACGGAGTGAAAAAGTCCTTCCGTGTTACCGTAACGGATAAGGCCGCGTTTACATGGTACAGCCAACGCAGTACGCAAAACAGCGATTGGGATTCGTCTATCCTTACCGATCTTTATTTTTGGAGCGGCGGGGTAAAGCTCAGATACGCGGCGGATTACCGAAATATGTCGGTAAATTCATGGATGCGTGAGGGCTGTGCCATCTGCTCTGTCGCCATGGTACTGCATAATCTCGGCGCGGTGCTTGAGCGCGGGTATGATCTGCGCTCGGGGCAGACGGGCAATCTGCCGGCCGACCCGTATACCGTTACCCTTGCAAATACATATAATTTCGGCCCCACATCAACCGCCGAGCTACTCTACGGCGACCCCATCCTTGCATCATGGAACGCCATCGCCTCCCGCTTTTTTGTGGACGGCAAGGCTGTGGGATGCCGCAAGATATACTACCCAAGCCCCAGGCGAATTGCCGATCTTTTAGAGGATCACCCCGCGGGTATCGTTGTGGAGTTTAGAAAGTCAAGCGGCTCGCACTATGTGGTGTTCGGCAAATGCCTCAATCCGGAGGCCAAAAACCAATACGACCTTGAATTTGAGGTGTACGATCCGCTCGGCTACACTGCCGATCAGGGGGATGGTGTCAGCTACGAGCGCACGGCATCCTATCTTGTGGGCGGCTTTGGCATGGGTACTATGTATTCGGCCATGATATACGATCTTGCCGACCGCGTGGGATGACAGAGGAGCCGGACCGCAAAAGCAGAAATCCAAAAAGATCAAAAAAGATCTAAAAAGACCTAAACGAAAGGAAGCCCGAGCCAAGACACGGGTGAAAAATCAAAATGATAGCTACACTTGTTTTTGTTGATGTAAAGCCGGAATGCGTTGAGGCGTTCCGCGAGATCTCCTGCTACAATCACGATAATTCAAGGCTCGAGGAGGGTTGCGTGCGCTTTGATGTGCTTCAAAGCCGCGAGGATCCCGCTCAGTTTGTGCTGTACGAGGTCTACCGCGATGAGGAATCAGCCGCGGCGCATAAAAAAACAGCGCATTATCTGCGCTGGCGCGATGAGGTAGCACCTTATATGAACAGTCCGCGCCGCGCCGTGCATACCACGCCCGCCGCCTTTGATTGAGCGGATCAAAAAAACACGAGGCCGCGCGATATGATTCGGCGGCCCCGTGAAAAAGTATTTAGCGGAATAATAAAATAAAATATCTAAAAGATCAAAGCACCCAATGCTTGCGGGGGACGACTGCCGCGCTTAAAACAGATAGTTCATCTGCCCTGCCAGCAGGGCGGTCACGCCGCGGTATATCACCTCGGGCCGATCGTTAAAATACGCCTTCATGCGCTTGGCGCGATCCTCGCTGTCAACTGTAAGTCGAGTGCTGAATATCAGCTCTTTCTTTTCCGTCATCTCGCAGATAACGTCATATTTGCCGTCATCTTTTTTTTCAATGCGGCAGGAGGCAACTATCTCGCGCCGTGCAAAATCAAGGTAGCGCAGTGCCGCCGCAAGTGCCTGATCGAGGATGGAGGACAAAATGTCTGATTTCAGCTCCTCCGCCACGCATTTGCCCTTTGCGGTGACCTCGTAGTAGGTGACGCCCTCACTCTCAAAGGAGGATATCAGGTCGCCATCCACCATTTCGATAAACGCCTCTGCAAAATCAATGTACATTACATAGTCTGTTTGCATGACTATATCGTTTATGGTGCAAAAGTCAAGCGGGTAATTTATATTGTCGAGCAGGTAAAGAACAAATATTTTTACGTTGTTTTTGCTTCCTATCGGAGAACTCACGTTCGTTTCCTCCCATTGGTCACAGCGACCGTCAGATGTTTTATATTATTTTATCATATTATGCGGCATACTTCAATAGCTTTTGAGAAATTTTCCTCTGCAAAAAATACGCACCCCGCGACAGCGGCATTCTCTCTGAATAAAAATAAAAGATAATGAAAACAAAAGACCCGATAGGATCTAAACAAATCTAAATAAAAAAGGAATCCCCAAAAATGATCAACATTGCATTGCTCGGCTTTGGCACGGTCGGTTCCGGCGTTGCCGAGGTCATCGACCAAAACCGCAAACTTATCGAAACAAGACTTGGCGAGGAGATAAATGTAAAGTACATCCTCGACCTTCGCGAATTCCCGCAAAGCCCCTATGCCGATCGCATAGTGCATGATATATCCGTCATCCTTGGCGATGACAGTGTCAGCATCGTGGCCGAGATGATGGGGGGTGTGCACCCTGCCGCCGACTTTACGCGCGCCTGCCTTGAGGCGGGGAAGAGCGTTGTGACATCCAACAAGGCCGTTGTGGCCGCGCTGGGAGATGAGCTGCTGTGTGTAGCCCGCGAGCACGGTGTGCGCTATCTCTTTGAGGCCTCTGTGGGCGGCGGTATCCCTGTCCTGCGTCCGCTTATCGATGATCTTGCCGATAACGAGATAAGCTCTGTGGCGGGTATACTCAACGGGACCACAAACTTTATCCTTACCGAGATGAAAAACAGCGGCACGCCGTTTGATACGGTGCTTCGCCGTGCGCAGGAGCTGGGCTATGCCGAGGCCGACCCCTCGGCAGATGTTGACGGCTTTGATGCCGCGCGTAAGATAATAATTCTTGCCGCCATCGCTTACGGCAAGCTGTTGCCGCTTGATGCGGTGAGCGTGGAGGGAATACGCAATATCCCTGCGGAGGATGTAGCGCTTTTGGCCACGGCCGGTATCTCGGTAAAGCTTATCGCATATGCGGAGCGTACAAAGGACGGCAGGATATACGCCGCCGTCTCCCCGCGTGCGGTACTGCCCGCATGCCCCCTTTGCCATGTTGACGATGTTTTCAACGGCGTGCTTATCAGCTGTAATATGCTTGGCGATGCCATGTTCTACGGCCGCGGTGCGGGCAAGCTGCCCACCGCCAGTGCCGTTGTGGCGGATATCATCGATGCCGCCGAGCGCCCCTCTGCCAAGCCCGCAAGACTTAACTGGTCACCCGCCACGGCGGATGATGTTGCCCCCGCCGCAGCCGCCGTTTGCCGACGTTGCTTTATACTTGACGGCGAGCCGAGCGAGATCCCCGCTGCTTGCACAGAGGATGGCACTCTGACCGTTGAGGGTGAGGGCGGCTCTGCCATCATTACCGCCAAGGCCATGAGTGAGGAGGAGACCGCCGCCGTGCTCGCCTCCCTCGGTAGCGCCTGCCGCAGGTGCTACAAGGTCATATAATGCCGCGGTGCTTGACTTTTGGAGCGCGGAAGATGAAGACGATATAAATAAAAAACGAAATAAAACAAACACAGACCGGATCCATGTGGATACGGTCTGTGTTTTGGCACTGTAAGACGGTATTATGCCTCGGCATCCGCGGCTTTGGCGCGGCGCTCGGCCAAGTGCTTGCCGTGGCAAACGCTGCAGTAAACAGGCTTATCAGCCGAGGGCTCAAAGGGAAGCTTGGCCTCCGCTCCGCACTCGTCGCAAACAGCATAGTAGTATGTACGCTCGGTCTGGCTCTTTGCCTTTTTGGCATTGCGGCACTCGCGGCATCTCTTGGGCTTGTTTACATAGCCCTTTTCCTTGTAAAATGCCTGTTCGCCCGCGCTAAAGACAAACTCCTTACCGCATTCCACGCAAACCAGCGTTTCATCCATAAATTCCTGCTGTTCCTCCGCGGCGACTTCTGCTGTTGCTTCAAGCTCCTCTGCCATTACTTTTTCCTCGTTCATTTTTTGCTCCTCCGTGTGAAAATTGTATATTTTCCTGCGGCGAGCTTCATGCGCGGAAATGTATGACGATTCGCGGCAGGCTTTATATATTATTTGGGTGCTGTCTTTTTTCTGACAGTATCGTTCTTAGTTTTTTTCGTACTCTGAAAATTGCGTTCTCAATTGATTTTTTGGTCTTTCCGGTAGCGGCCGCTATCTCATCGGCACCTGCTCCGGAATAGTACAGCCACCAAACCTTGCGCTCAAGCTCGGAGAGATTGCTGTCTATCAATCGGCGCAGTGAACGCTCGTCCTCCCGCTCTATCACAGAGTCAGCAGGGGAGGGTGCGCTGACACCGGGTGCATCATCCATCGGAACATATTCAATGCGTTGGCGGTTTCGCGTTATCCGCCGCAGTGCGCTTATCATTGCTTTGTTAACGCACACCTTGGCGTACAGGCCGAATTTTACGTCACCCCTAAGTGGGTCGTATTTTTGTACGGCACGATGAAAAGCCAGGAGAGCCTCCTGCTGTAATTCTTCAATATCCTGTTCGCTTACCTCGCCGCGGTATTGCTGTACCGCCGCCCTCAGCATGGGAGCATATATTTCCGTAAGATCGGAAAAAGCCTTCTCGTCGCCGTTTTTGGCGCACCAAAGAAGCCGCAAGTGCTCTGTATCCTGCTGGGAACTGCATTCTGACCGTTCAAGATGCGAGGGGGTTGGGTCCTTTTTGCCTTCCATTGGTGAAACCGAGTTCCTTTTCCTTGTTTATACATATTTATTATAAAGCAACTTGAGGCAAATGTCAATAGCTTACGCAAAAAATATTGCACAAATTGATAAATATTTTTGAATGAGATATCAAAAAAGCTTAAAAACCATGAAAAAGTTCATTTTTTAGCGATTATTCGCACAAAAATCGGGCGCGTCGCGGTGGAGGGGGGAGCTGTCGCGGGAATGGTGCGGCGGGTATCTGCATTATCTCGCTCCAAATATGACGGTAAATTTGTTAAAAACGCCGATTTTGATTGACACGGCGGCAATTGCATGGTATAATTGATATAATAAAAAAATGCTGACCATCGGTGCCCCGCGGCACACCATCGTGCCGTGATCATCCGATAAGATAAGAAAGGAAATATCAAAAAATGATAACAAGAAAAGAAGCCGATCCCCGCTATACATGGGATTTTACGCATATCTTCAAAACGCGTGAGGCGTTTTGGAAAGCATACGCCGATTGCGAAAACAAAATAGCCGATGTTGCAAAATATCGCGGCCATCTCGGCGATTCCGCCGCCGCACTTGCCGAAGCGCTTGATGCCGTCTACGCGCTTGAGGAAAAGATCGAGCTGGTATTGTCCTATGCATTCCTCCACGCCGCCGCAGACAGCTCCGACCCGGAATATCAAGAGCTTAATGCTCACGCCACGTCGCTTTATGTAAAGCTCAGCTCCGCGCTCGCTTTTATGAGCCCCGAACTTATCGCCATCGGCAGCGAAACACTTGAGAGCTGGCTGGGCACCGAGCCGAAGCTTGAAAAATACGCATTCAGCATTCGCGACCAGCTCCGCTCACAGGAGCATGTGCTCGATCCCGCACGCGAGGCAATGCTTGCCGAGCTTGGTGAGGTCACCGAGGCGGCCGGTGAGTGCTACAGCATGCTTACAAACGTTGATATGGAGTTCCCGACCGTTAAAATGTCGGACGGAAGTGATGCGCCCCTCTCCAACGGCAACTTTGGTGTCTACCGCGAGAATTCCGACCGCGAGGTCCGCCGCGATGCATTTGAAAAGTTCTTTGGAACATACAAAAAATACGTCAATACCTTTGCCGCCACCTATGGCGGATCGGTCAAAAACGATTGCGTAAGAGCAAAGCTGCGCGGCTTTGACTCGGCCTGTGAGGCGGCTCTCTTTGCCGGAAATGTGCCGGTATCAGTATATGATTCACTGGTTAGCGCCATTCATGATGCACTTCCGTCCATGAAGCGCTATCTTGAGCTTCGCCGCCGCGCCATGAAAGCTGAAAGCATCGATATGTTTGATCTTTATGTTCCGATCGTGGACGGCGTGGATGCTCCCATGCCCTACGAGGATGCCAAAACTCTGGTCAAGGAGGCACTAAAGCCATTTGGCGAGCGCTACGGCGAGCTGCTTGACCGCGCATACAACGAGCACTGGATCGATGTCTACGAAAACCGCGGTAAACGCTCCGGCGCGTTCTCCTCCGGCGTTTACGGCGTGCATCCCTATGTCATGCTCAACTATACCGATACACTTGACGATGCCTTTACCCTCGCTCACGAGCTTGGCCACGCCATGCACTCTTATTTCTCAAGCGAGTCGCAGGATTACGTCAACAGCAATTACCGCATAATGGTCGCGGAGGTCGCATCCACCGTCAACGAGGTAATGCTTACAAAATTCCTTCTCGCGCATGAGAACGATCCCGGCCGCCGTGCGTATATCCTCAATCACTTCCTTGAGGGCTTCCGCACCACCGTCTTCCGCCAGACACTCTTTGCCGAGTTTGAACGCCGCACACATGCCATGTATGAGGCAGGTCAGCCCCTGACCGCCAAGGCGCTGTCCGATGTGTATTACGAGCTTATCTCCACCTACTACGAGGGCGCGGAGATCAACGATATAATGCGCTATGAGTGGACGTATATCCCTCACTTCTACACCGCGTTCTATGTTTACCAGTACGCCACCGGCTTTTGCAGTGCAGTATCTATCGCAGGCAGGATAGCCGCAGGCGAGGATCCCTCGGGCTACCTCAAGTTCCTCACCCTCGGCGGCTCCGCCCACCCGCTTGATGAGCTTAAAACTGCGGGCATCGATCTTACAAAGCCGGATACCGTGGCCGATGCCATGCGTATATTTGACGAGACGATAACCGAATTTTCTGAGCTTCTCGATTCTCTCCAAAAGTAAACCGCACATACCCCAAAAACAGCAAATAAGATACCCACCCAAGTAAAAAAATAAGACAACAGGCTGAAATGCCGCCCGAGAGCCATCGGGCGGCAGACCGGAAAGGTTAACGGTATGATAAAAACAAAACGTTTCTTTGTAAGACACTTGGCACTCATCCTTGCTTTGATAATGCTCCTGCCCCTTGCCGCATGCGTGCAGCAGGGCGGTGGAGATACCACCACCGAGCCACCAGAGACCCAGCCGCCGATCGAGCCTGTGGTGCTTGATCTTTCGGCTTATAAGATCGTAAGAGAAACAGACTATACCGAAGATTACCGCAATTGCCTTAAGGCTCTGCGCACGGGAATTGAGGAACGTGTCGGCGTAAAGCTTGATGTGTCCGAGGACTTTATATATTCCACTACACCGGATATCACAAAACCCGCCTGCGAGATCCTTATAGGTAATACCAACCGCCCGGAGTCGATAAAGTATCTCTCCGAGCTTCGCGAAAAGGACTTTGTTGTTACATACGAAAACGAGCGCGTTATAATCCTCGGCGGCAATGCGCAGTCCACCATGCAAGCGGTAGAGTACTTCCTTGAAAACTACGTCAGTCGCGAGGACAAGAGCATTACCGTTTACACCAACCGTGTGGATCTTGTGCGCCATGAATATGAGGTGGGCATCGTTACCCTTAACGGCGCCAGGATCACCGATTACAGCGTGGTCTATCCGGAGGGGGATACACTGGCTTGCTACGCCGCAGAGAACTTTGCCGCGGCACTGCATGATGCGGCGGGCGTTATGCTGACCGTCACCGCAGACAGCGCATCCGATGCCGAAAAGGAGCGCGAGATACTGATAGGTGCAACAAACCGCGAGGAAAGCGCCGCACTTGCTTACACCGCTCTTGCGGACGGCGAATATCTTTTGTCCGCTGTCGGAAAAAAGATAGTTGCACTCGGTAAAGGCTATATGGTAGGCGGCGGCGCCGGTGCGCTCCTTAATGATATGATAAGATCCGGCGAACACGGTGCGGATATAAGCGTTACTGTGCCGGAGAATGCGGCGGCAAAGGAATTTTTGTTCCGTGAGGCTCGCAATGCCATACTTATGATAGGCGACGGTATGGGGCGCAACCATATCCTTGCTGCAAACAAGGAGGGCATGGGCGGCTTTTATGCCGATACACTGCCGGTGGTCGGTACATGCACGACCTATTCTTATTCGGTAAAACCGCTCGGTTCTGCATCCTATACCGATAGTGCCGCGGCCGCCACCGCGCTATCATCCGGATATAAAACGATAAACGGATATGTGGGACTTGATAACAGAAAGAACTCAAAGCAAAATGTGCGTGAGCTTGCGGCCTCCAAGGGCGCAAGGACCGCCGTGCTGACGACCGATGTTATCACAGGTGCAACTCCCGCAGGCTTTACCGCCCACACGGACAGCCGCAACAATACACAGGATATTCAGGATCAGATAGATGCGCTTATCAAAAACGGAGACATAGACTTCTGCCAGGGCAGTGTGGGCAACGCGCTGACCGCCAAGGCCAAGGAGGCACTCTCTATTATCTCCGCCGATGACTCAAGCTTCTTTATGATGCTCGAGGAGGCATATATAGACAAAAACTCGCACAATAATAAGTATGATGATATGGTAATGGCCGTTAAGAGATATAACGATGCCATTGCATATGTTGTGGAGTTTGTCCTGATGCACCCGGATACCGTGCTCATCATCACCGCCGACCATGAGACAGGCGGCATAAAAAAGCTGGGCTCAACGTATAGATTCACAAAAACGACTCATACAAATACCGATGTTCCTGTATTTGCCCTCGGCGGCGGAAGCGAACGGCTGCTTACCGACTCCAAGTGCGATAATACCGAAATTGCAAAGTTCATAGCCGCCGTCTTCGGCGCGGAGAACTTTGGCAGTTGAAACAGCGGAAAAAGCTAAATATTAAAAGCACCAAAGGTCGCCGCTCGTCCGGCGGCGACCTTTGGTGTTCTTTTTTATGGGGTGTCATTTTGTAAGCAAACAGTATTTTATAAGCGTTGGCAAAACGCGCAGGCGGCGTGGCTGGCAGATGCACCGCCAAAGCCATTCAAGCCGAGCTTTTATGACCAAGGACGGCGCGCGCCGCACACTGCCCGACCAAACATCAACAGAACCGCCAAGCGCGGCCGCAAGGTGCACACCGACCTCCGAGAGCCGTTCGGTATTGTCGAATATAAAGCGCTCCTGCTTTGGAGAGCCAAGGCATACAAAAAGAATGTCCGGCGCGGCGGCCGTGAGCGTATTCCATGCATGTTCGGGGTCGGATATACCGCCGTAGCCGTCAAGCGTGCCGCATATGATAAGCCCCGCATGCTCAGCCCGCAGCCGCGCGGCGGCCTCCTCGGCGCGCCCTGGTGCGCCACCAAGCAAAAACACGCGCCACCCGTGCTCGGCGGCCGCGGATAGAATGTCCCCCGCAAGGTCTATACCGCACACGCGCTCCGGCAGTGGCGTGCCCTGCCGCCTTGCGGCATCAATAACTCCGCGCCCGTCGGGGACGGAAAGCGATGCCGCATTCACCGCGCGCATCAGCGCGGGGTCGCGGCGGCAGTTCATTGATATCACGGGATTGGGTGTTACGATGGTAAAAATCCTATCGCCGCACAAAAGCTGCTCAGTGGCACGGCTCGCGGCCTCAGCCCGTGTCAGCGGATCAAACTCCACGTCAAGCACCGACACCCGCGGTGCGCCGCGAGTGACAGCAAAAAAATCGGGGCAGGGGATCAGCCGCGCATTGTCGGCGTGGCATATCGCCACATACCCCGCGCGGGCCGCAGTTTTTGCTTCTTTTATCTCAAAGTGAGATATCCTCGTGCCCGCGGGACAGCCGCGGCGATCGGCAAGCGTGCCGCCTGCGTATTTTGATGCCGCCTCATACGCTGTCCATGCCTTGGTAAATGCATGCCGCTCGCAGTTTGTCGCGGCATGGTCATCCAAAAACTCGGCAGGGTCAAAACCGTGCGGAATGAGCCAACGCGCGGCAAGCTTTTTGCGGCGTGCGGCATGGGTATCGCCGTCGGCTTCACCTGCGCCGTATATCTCGATATCCGCGCCGATGTCCGCGCAGTCGTCGGATATCGCGCACACCGCCACACCGTGGCAGTGAGATATCGAAAATCCCACCCGCGGGCAGTGCGCAAACCGCGGCTTGCCGCTTTCGTTGCGCACTACGTGAGTTCGCCGGCCGGGGCGCAGGTGGCGGATATAGCGAAGCATATCAAGCAGCAGGGAAGCGCCAAGGAGAGAATCGTCGGTCCTCAGCGTGTCGGTGTACTCCGCGCCGAATGCCGCCAAAAGCTCCTCGCGCGAGTGCCGCGGCGGACATGTTGCCGCGCCGATATATACTTTTTTCATTTCCTCGCTGCCTCCCGATGGTTGTTCCCGGTGCTGTGTCGGCACCCCTTTTCGTATATTATACTCTTTTTTATCGCCGCAGTCAAGTGTATGGATATAAACGCCGTAAGTTCTATTTTTTACATGTGAAAAATCAATCAAAAACTGCCCCTAAACACCCCGGATGTTCGTCATATCTAACGAAAATGATAAATTTTCAACAAAGTACTTGTATAATCGGGCGGTTTGAGTTAAAATATACAGTGGCAATAAATGGTCCGTTGAAATACACGGGCTAACAAAAAAACGGAGGATATTTAATTATGTCAGTAAAAGTTGCTATTAACGGTTTCGGCCGCATCGGCCGCCTTGCTTTCCGTCAGATGCCGAGGGTTATGAAGTTGTTGCCATCAACGACCTCACCAGCCCCAAGATGCTCGCCCACCTTCTCAAGTACGATACCGCCCAGGGTTCCTTCCTTGGCCGCATCGGTGAGGGCAAGCACACTGTTGAAGCTACCGAAGATTCCATCGTAGTTGATGGTAAGGAGATCAAGATCTACGCCGAGAAGGACGCCAACAACTGCCCTTGGGGCAAGCTTGATGTTGACGTTGTTCTGGAGTGCACCGGCTTCTACACCTCTAAAGAGAAGTCCATGGCTCACATCAACGCCGGCGCAAAGAAGGTCGTTATCTCTGCTCCCGCAGGCAACGATCTTAAGACCATCGTTTTCAATGTAAACAACGAGACCCTCACCGCCGAGGATCAGATCATCTCTGCAGCATCCTGCACCACCAACTGCCTCGCTCCCATGGCTAAGGCTCTTAACGATGCATACCCTGTAGTTTCCGGTATCATGACCACAGTTCATGCCTACACCGGTGACCAGATGATCCTTGATGGTCCCCAGAGAAAGGGCGACCTCAGAAGATCTCGTGCCGGCGCACAGAACATCGTTCCTAACTCCACCGGCGCTGCAAAGGCTATCGGCCTTGTTATCCCCGAGCTCAACGGTAAGCTTATCGGCTCCGCTCAGCGCGTACCTACCCCCACAGGCTCCACCACCATCCTTGTTGCCGTTGTTAACGGTAAGGACGTTACCAAGGAGTCCATCAACGCCGCTATGAAGGCTGCCGCCAACGAGTCCTTTGGTTACAACACCGATGAGATCGTATCCTCCGACGTTGTCGGCATGAAGTACGGCTCACTCTTTGATGCTACCCAGACCATGGTCTCCAAGATCGACGATAACACCTACCAGGTACAGGTCGTTTCTTGGTACGATAACGAGAACAGCTACACCAGCCAGATGGTCCGCACCATCAAGTACTTTGCCGAGCTCAACTGAGATTGAGTAATATAAGTACGTAAAAGCTTAAATAGCCAAATGAGGCCCGCATTTTTTGAGAAAAATGTGGGCCTTGTGCTTTTATATAAGACTTGTAATGTCAGCTTTTTAAATTGAATTTAATCACGAAATTTCAAAAAAACACTTGACAATACCTTTTTTTATGATATAATAAAATTGGAAAGATAAAAAGGCGTAGTGTGCGAACTGTTAAGTTCAGTATATTAATTATTGATAGTTATTGGATGGTTGGTTCAATCTGAAGATTGGACAAAACGATTGTTTTTATAAATCGAATTGGAATCTATATTGATTTATTTGTAAACAGCATTGCCGAATGTGTATGCCTTTCGGTGGATGTTAAAAAATAAAAAAATACGGAGGTCTGTCGCATGAAAAAAACAATTAGGTGTATCACTACCGCACTCGCTTTGATCATCGCCTGTATGGCAATAGCCACTCCAACCAGCGCAACATATATCTATCGCGGATCTTTCGAAAATTCGGAAGGTGGATTCATTGGAATTGGCGCGAAAAAATATACCTACAAGGTTTACAGAGATGATGTCGGCGCGTATCTAATGTATCACAGCAAAGATGCATGCTATCCATTTCAGCACTACCAAAATGTAGGCACAATAGAATTAGCTTACACGATCAGTGTGACATTGAGTAGTCAAACGGCGTTTAATTTCAGTAAGTCATTGGGGCTTGAGCTCGGCATATCCAAATTAGCCGCCTTGGCTGCAACAGCCTCAGGCGGCCTTGAAGCAACTACCGGAATCTCAATTTCTGCTACGGGAACTGTTGGATCAACGCTTCCGGCAAGTTCGCCCACGGGTTTTTATAAGCTGACTCCATGTCAAGATTTTCACCAACGCCGGCTTGATAAGTACGAGCAAGGCTCTACTATGTTGTTGTCATCCGAATATTGTTTCATCCCGGAGAATGCAACTTATATTGCTATTTTGTATAGTACAGATAATTCGTCTTACGGAAAATACAGATAAGTAATTCTCTCCCTCGGTTCGTTAGCATACATAACGATCCGGGGGATAAAGATAAACGAAAAATACATGAGGTGAGAACATGAATAAAACAAAAGATATGGTCGGTTTGGTTTTTTGGGCAATAATTACCCTTGTCATCGTTTGTCTATGCACCAGTTCGTGCAGTGCAAGGCCGGATTATCCCATAGTCGATACTAGATCGGTGAAGTATTGTCGCGAAAGCGGGCCGAAGTTTGGTTTTAATATCAATATCGTAACTAATAAAAAAGACAGTACTATAGAGTTTGTTTCGTGTACAGGTGAAAACATCGATTCGCTCGATATCACTCTTAACGACGATACATGGGCAAACCTTAAAGAATTAAGTGTTAATGGTAGCTATTTGAAGATAATAGGACTTTTGTGTGTTTCAAATGCTGAGTACGTTAGATTAGATTCCGTCAGGTTGAGTATTGACGGAAATGAAAAGGAGTATACTTTTCCCGATCCGGTGGTTTTTCATTTGGCTAAAGAGCAAAATATTCATTATGCTCATGTTTTGTCTACACCGTTTTTGATCGATGTTCTTTCTATTGAACCTGTGGGGGCAGCTGAGTATCCGTTCGTTTATGAATCGGATGATAGTATTGTTATTACAGGATTTGATTTTAATAAGTTTTTTGAACCGAGCGCGGCAATGGTATATGTAAATGGGGAGTATATAGGTGCGCTTGACACAGTTTTGCCGCTACGTGTTGCTGCTGGCAGCGAGATCAAGATATTATCAAAAATTAAATTCTCACCTGAGGTCGATGCCGCGTACATTGAAAATGTATATTGCAATTCGTGTTTATATTATAAACACGAAAATGACGGGGAGGAGTTTTGCTTGAGCGCTCCCATGACATGTCAAAGCGCTATTAACGAAGAACAGGCGAAAGGGATAGTGAGGTCTTTGGTGGAACGCTCCGTAGGGGAAAAGAAACAAAAAAACAGCAATTGACATCGATGCTACCAACAAACATATTGTTATACAAAGCATATCGATCAAATGCTCGTTCGAAAGGGCAGAACGGAGTTGAAATATGAAAAGAAACATTTTACTTACTGTAATGATGTGTATTTTTTCACTCATAGTGTTATTTGGAATCTTCTATTTAAATTCTCCCGATGTTTTTTTACATACGAATAGATCGGGAGAGGTGTCGCATCACATATCAAAAGTGCGGTATCCGGTGTTCCGCACAGAGATGGCTAGTACATATAAAGTTGCCGGAAAAGCAATTTCAAATCGACCTGATATATATATTACCGAAAAAAAAGTTGAGATCAATGATTTCGGAACGTTTGATGCCAAAATCTCATCCGGGGATGAAGTTTCCGTGGGAGATACATTATATATTCTTGCCGGTGAGGAATACAGATCCGATGTTAACGGTCGTATTGTAAATATTGTTGAGGGTAATGGCGGAGTGATTATTACTCTGCTGAACTATGATAAACTATTTGCTATTGTTAAGGTTGATGCTTCAAAACTTTCAAAAATAAACTACAATACTCCCGTAACACTTGTAGTGAACGGTGTTAAGTGTTCATCAAGTGTCAAGTATATCGATTATGAGATTTCTGAAAAAACAGTGAATGTATGGTTGAATATACCCGTGAGAGCACTGCCGGGGAGCGACATTGAAGCGATTTTTACGCTTGAGGTAAGAGCAAATAGCCTGATTGCTTCGGCAGATGCTGTGTATAATGATGGTTTGGGATACTATGCTTTTCTTGAGTTGCCCGGAGATAGTTCAAGAAAGGTGGAGATTTCTGTAGGTGAGTATTTTGTGGTTGAGGAAAACGGGCACGAATTTGCGTATTATGAGGTCATATCCGGCCTTGAAGAGGGTGATGTGATCGTTGTGGAAACAATCGATAGCAATGTGGCCAACGAGGATCTGTTAAAATGAAACGAATTGTTGAGATGAAAAAAATCTGCAAAACATATGACGGCTGCAAATACGTTTTGCACGGTTTGGATTTTTCTCTGAATGCAGGGGAGATAGCAACGATAAGGGGTGAATCCGGATGCGGTAAAAGCACTTTCTTGAACATAGTTGGTCTACTTGATGATCATACCGGCGGGGAATACTACTTTATGGAAAAGCAGATGTATCCCAAAAAGCTGAACTCATATTACGATATTAGATCGGAGTTCATAGGGTTTATTTTTCAGTCATATTGCTTGATCGATAAGCTTGATGTGAAAAATAATATTCTTATGCCGTTTTTGTATAACAAAGAGCGTATAAACAGTAATGTTATCAAAAGGCTGAAACAATTGCTTGCGGATCTTAATATTGGGCATTTGATCGATCAAAAGGCGGGCCAACTCAGCGGTGGAGAGCGACAGCGAGTAGCAATATGCCGTGCAATGTTAAAAAGACCGGCTCTGATAATCGCAGATGAACCAACCGGAAATCTTGATGAAAAGAATACGGATCTCGTCGTTAGCGCGATCAATAAGATCAGTGCAAGCGGAACTGCCATTATTGTTGTCACACACAATAAGACCATCTCTTTTAATAATGAAAAAAAGTATACGTTGGAGGGGG
Source organism: uncultured Ruminococcus sp. (assembly GCA_964384555.1). Lineage (GTDB taxonomy): Bacteria > Bacillota > Clostridia > Oscillospirales > CAG-272 > CAG-390. Next base: position 52,097 of record CAYLLA010000001.1, read on the forward strand.
GCGTGCTTGTGTGATGCAAAGAGGACGGAAAATGTCATACTATTTAGAGCATCTTTTGCTTATGACTAATTCCAACAAAGTCAGAGTAGCGCTAACGTCTATAGGTATCTTTATTGCGGTTTTTTTGTTTTCGAGTGGGAATATTATCGCGAATTCATACTACAATAGCCGCTTTGTTGCAATTGATGATATGATCGACACCTCCATGGTCGTATCGAATAACAGTTGCGAGCGGGCAATTACAGAGTATGCTGAGAAATCATTGATGGGAGTGGCGATAAGGGATGCGTCAATCGTTGAGTATAAATCCATTTATTCAGCATTGATCTCCGCAGATCAATATATTAATGTAATGGCCAAGCTACATGGTGTATCTGCTACGGATAGGATGCTGCCTGTAACCGGAGATGATGGTAGCTTGATCCCGGTGAAAATTGATTTATTGGAGGGCAGGTTGTTTGTATCACAGGATCTTGTTGATAAAAGCCGCGTGGTTGTAATAGACGAGTTAACGGCTAATATAATTTCGCCGGGTGAGAGCTGCGTGGGGAAAACCATTACAGTGGGAGTGTCTATCAGCGGCGCATCGATCGGTGGTATGGATGCTATGCAGCAAGTGGTAACGATGAAAGTCGTGGGTATTATAAAAAATACAAATCAGGCGGAAGCTAATAGAATCAAAGCTCTTAAAGAAAAACAAAGCGGTGAAAATAATATTTTTTTGAACACTTCAATATATTGCCCAATCAGTACGTTGATCGATCTATTTCCGAACAGTACCAAACAGACAAATACACTTTATTATTTCGATGAGCCGACCGTGTTTGACGATTTTTACTCTTTTGTGGAAGGTGTTCGGCTTTCTTGCGAACGTTCCGGTGAGTTAATAAATGTTACAACAAAGAGAATACTGTTGGATAAGATCGAGAAGGATCATTCTTACACCAAACTGGTATTAAATCTTATAACAGCTGTTCTGTGTGTCATATCGGCGATAAGCATTATGGGTGTTGTATTCTTTTCCATCAAGGAGCGTATTCCGGAGATAGGTATAAGGCGTGCATTTGGTGCCAGTAAAACGGATATTGCGTTTCAACTTATGCTTGAAATGATAACGATCGCGTTTGTAGCATCAGTTGCGGCGGTGATTGTAAGTTTTTATCTCTGCAAGATTGCGGAAGTATTTATGATCTCTAATTTCTTTGTATCTTTTAAAATCAGCGCAGGAGCAGCTCAGTTGATCCTGCCTGTGCTGGTTGGTATTGCGGAAGCAATAGTTTGCAGTATTGTACCAGGGCTGTATGCTGCTAATATCAAGGTCACGGATGCATTGAAGTTTGAGTGATCCGCCTCACATTTTTACATAGTTGTGTCACCAAGGCTATTGCTCGCGCGATAGCCTTTTTTATATTTTGGGGGTTCTATGTTCTTTACAATCCCGATGTTTTGTGATATACTAAAAATATCAAAGCTTGCGGAGGCACAAACAACAAATGTACAAGATCTTATTGGTAGAGGATGACCCGGGGATAGTTGACCCGCTTACCGACATTTTGCGCGGCGAGGGCTTCGCGGTGACGGTCAGGAGCGGGCAAACGGAGGCTCTGCGTGCTCTGGAGCAGGGGGCGGTGCCGAATATTGCACTGCTTGATCTTTCGCTGGCGGAGGGCAACGGCTTTTCGCTTTGCAACGAGATAAAAAGCAGGTATCGCCTGCCGGTCATATTCTTAACGGCATCGGGGGACGAGGACAGTGTTTGCCGCGGTCTTGAGATTGGGGCTGACGATTATATAGCAAAGCCCTTTCGCGCACGCGAGCTGATACAGCGGATAAAAAATGTACTGCGCCGCAGTGAAGGCTCACGCAATGTGATAGAACTTGGGGATATCTCTGTTGACATCGATAAGGGCAGTGTTTGCAAAAGCGGCGCGGAGATAGCACTATCGGCGCTTGAATATCGCATTCTCCTCGTGTTTTTGTCAAACCGTGGTCGCCTGCTCTCCCGCGCCCGCCTGCTTGACGAGATATGGGATGCCTCCGGCGATTTTGTAAACGATAACACGCTGACGGTCTATATAAAGCGCCTGCGCGAAAAGATCGAGGACGATCCGCAGGACCCGCAATTCATAAAAACGATACGCGGTATGGGCTATCGTGTTGACTGATTTTAAAATGTCCCCACGGGTACATTTTAAAACCGGACCGACCAAGCGCGGCTCGCTTGGAAAACTTTTAGTCTTTTAGAAAGGTAGTACCATCCTTGCGGTATGAGCCGCAGAGACGGCAGGTGTTTTATATGCGTGACCCGGATCTTTGGCGCAGTGTGGCCGTGCAGGGCGTTCTGCTGGCCGTCAGCACCGCCGCGGGCTTTTTTGTGACCCCCATTGCAGGTGCGATCATGCTCGCAACCAGCGCGGTGTATATCCTGATCTTTTTGATCTTCACAATACGCCGTAACAATAATATCTCGCGCTTGGCGCAAAGCATAGATAGGATACTGCACGGTCAGATGGATATCCTGCCCTCCGAAAGCCGTGAGGGAGAGCTGTCGATCCTTAAGAGCGAGGTCACAAAAATGACCGTCCGCTTGCGAGAGCAGGCGGATGCACTTAAGCGGGACAAGCTGCGCTTGACAGATGCAATAGCGGATATTTCGCATCAGCTCCGCACACCGCTGACGGCCATGAACCTTACGATCTCGCTCCTATCCGAGGAGGATATCACCGACGAGCGGCGGATAAAGCTCACCCGCGATCTTTTGCGCACTCTGCGGCGCGTGGATTGGCTGATAGAGGCGTTACTTAAAATGGCAAAGATAGATGCCGGCACGGCGGAGATCCGCTGTGAGCGCGTGAGTGTAGGCGAGCTTGTGCGGCGCGCGCTTGATCCGTTTCGCATTTCAATGGAGCTTCGCGGGCAGGAGGTGCGCGTGGACATTGGGGACGAGGGCTATCTTGGCGACATGGCATGGAGTGTTGAGGCCATCGGAAATATTCTGAAAAACTGTATTGAGCATACCCCGGCCGGCGGATATATTGAGATCAGGTCGCAGGAGACCGCGCTCTACACAGAGATAGTCATACGCGACAGCGGCGAGGGATTTGCCGCGGAGGATATCCCGCACCTGTTTGAGCGGTTTTACAGGGGAAAAAATGCCGATGTCGGCAGTGTCGGTATAGGGCTGGCACTGGCGCGGTCTGTAATTACCGCGCAAAACGGAACGGTAAAGGCGCAAAACGCCAAGGGCGGCGGCGCGATGTTTACGGTGAAGTTTTACAAGAGCGTTGTGTGACAGAGACGGCCGAGCCGCGAGGCCTGCCCGATACACCCGCAGCACAAGATATCAAATATGATAAAAAAGTCCCTCCGGTGACGATTCTCTTATCGATCTGTCACCGGAGTGTCACTTTATTTTGCTATAATTCTAACGTCAGAGGATGAGAGTGCCCCAAACAGACGGCGCCGTGGGCATCACCGAGTCCTGAAGAGAGGAGAAGCAAATGGAGATACTTAAAGTTGAGCATTTAAAGAAAATATACGGTAAGGGAGATAACGAGGTCAGGGCGGTGGACGATGTTTCGTTTTCAGTCGAGAAAGGCGAGTTTGTTGCCATTATCGGGCCGTCAGGCTCAGGCAAATCGACCCTGCTTCACATATTGGGCGGCGTGGACCGTCCCACAAGCGGTAAGGTATATATGAACGGGCAGGATGTCTACGCACAAAACGAGGATCAGCTTGCCATCTTCCGCCGCCGCGAGGTGGGGCTTATATATCAGTTTTACAATCTGATCCCGGTGCTTGATGTTGTGGAGAATATCACCCTGCCGGTGCTGATGGACGGCAGAAAGATAAATGAGGAGCGCCTTGACGAGCTGTTGCGCATCCTGGGGCTGTCTGGCAGGCGCAAAAATCTGCCCAATCAGCTGTCGGGCGGCCAACAGCAGCGTGTGTCGATCGGTCGCGCACTCATGAACGCACCCGCTGTGGTCTTGGCGGATGAGCCTACCGGCAACCTTGATTCGCAAAACAGCCGCGATATTTTGGAGCTTTTGCGGCTTTCAAATCAAAAATACGACCAGACGCTTATCATCATAACGCATGATGAGGATATTGCCCTGCGCGCCGACCGCGTGATAGCAATAGAGGATGGCAGGATAGTGCGCGACGAGCGCATAAGGGAGCGCGGACAATGAACATTTTTCAAAAATTCACATTGCGCGCGCTCAAAAAGAACCGCGTGCGCACGCTGGTGACCATCATAGGGATAATAATCTCCATGGCCATGTTTACCGCCGTTGTTGAATCAGTCTACAGCGCCGTACAGTTTCTCATCCGCAACGAGGAGGCCGCATCCGGTGCTTTCCATGGTTATTATAACGATATGACCGCAGGTGAGGCGGAAGTGCTTGCGGAGCAAAAGGGAATAGACAAAACATCAAAGCTGCGCACCGTTGGGTGGTCCATGATACGCCGCGATGATACCTACAAGCCATATATCCTTATATGCGCGGCGGATGAGAATATTGACGAGCTGATATCGGTGCGGATGCTGGACGGCCGCATGCCGCAAAACGAAAACGAGATAGCGCTCCCGGTTCATCTTTTGAGCGCTTATTCGGATGGGGTAAAGATAGGGGATACGCTGACTCTGTCCGTCGGTCGGCGCGTGAGTGAGGATGGCGATACCCTCGGTGCCAATGACTATCTTCTTTACAAGGTCAAGACCGATGATACGCCGAGCAGATCCGACGGATCGAAGGAATCGGATGGATCGAATGGTACGGACGAGTCGGGCAAGATCACGGATGTCTCTGACTACAGGATCCAGTGGCAGGAATCGATAGTGGATACAAAGGATATCAACTATACAGTTGTCGGCATATTCGAACGGCTTGACCGCACTATCGAATATTACGATTCACCCGGGTATACTGCGCTGACATACGATGGCGGCGCGTCGGGCGGAGCGGATACAGATGCCTATGCTGACAGCTATCGTGTCTTCTTTACGGTGGATGATCCGCGCGGCTTTGATAAATATGTTGCCGCGCATCCGCAAAACTGTGATCTCCGCCGCCATGGTAACCTGCTGAATTATTACGGCTCATTTGCCAACAGCAGTATATCACAGGTTGCAACAGGCATGGTGACGGTGCTGTTTTTGCTTATCTTTTTCGGTTCCGTCTCGCTGATATACAACTCGTTTTCAATATCCGTCGGCGAGCGCACACGGCAGTTCGGAATGCTCAAATCCGTTGGCGCAACGGGGCGGCAGATCCGCGGCAGTGTGATATTTGAGGTGCTCGTGCTGTGCGGTGTGGGCATTCCCCTTGGTATGATAGCCGGATGCGTGGGCATTGGCGTGACATTTTGGTGCCTCAAGGATCAGTTTGGCTTTTTGGCAAGCTCTGCGACCGCGGCGGACGGTTTGGTTGAGATGCACCTTGCCATAACCCCGGCGGGACTGCTGCTGGCCGCGCTGGTGTGCTTGTTTACCGCTCTCGTCTCGGCATGGATCCCCGCTCTCCGCGCCATGAAGCTCTCGCCGGTCGAGGCGATACGTCAAAGTGCGGATGTAAAGCTTCGCCGCCGAGATGTGCGCTCCTCACCCGTCACCAAATTGCTGTTTGGCTTTGAGGGCATGATGGCCGCCAAAAACTTTTCGCGCAACCGCAAAAGATATCGCTCAACGGTCATATCTATCTTTTTGAGCGTTACGCTGTTCGTCTCGGCATCATCCTTCTGCGCGTATCTTACCGATGCGGCGGGCACGTACAGCACCAATGAGGGGATAGATCTGGGCTACAACCACTGGGAGACTGCCGATAGTGTTGATGACACCCCCACCGCCGATGAGATGTACGAAAAGCTTTGCGCCGTGGAGGGCGTGCGGCAGAGTACCAAATACAAGTTTTCAATGTTTGATTTTAAGCTCTCACGCGCGGATGCCGACCCACGGCTCATTAAAAACGCAGCGATCTTTAATGCTGAGGAGGTAGGGGATGATGCATTCTTTATGTCGGGCTATGTTGTTTTCCTTGATGACGATAGCTTTCGTGAGTTTTGCACCCAAAACAAGCTGAACGCCGATGCGTATTATGACAGCGAGGCTCCGCAGGCCATCCTTTGCGGTGATCTTAAGGTCAAGAATTATGAAAACGGCGCATCGCACATCTACAAAACGAGCGTTGTAAAGTCTGAATCACTGCCGCTTACGGTAAATGTTAAGTCATATCGCACCATCGACGGCTACAGTCTGATCGAGACGCGGGAGGATGACTCCGGCAAGGAGACATATTATTATTACGATATTGCATATGTCAAGGAGGTGCAGGAGAGCGGCGAGGGATATGACCGCTCAAAGGCCATAGCCCTCAGCGAGGATGAAGCGATCGTGGATATCCCGGTGCGCGTTGCGGCGGCGACCGAGGCGCGCCCGATGGTAGCGGATATCGCAGGGGAGATGTGCTTTGTTTACCCGCTTTCAATGCATGATGCGCTGTACCGTGATGTCTTTAACATAAACACAATAACCTCACAGCGCACCAGCTTTGCCTTTGCGGTGGATGACTATAAGATTGCCGCCGAGGATATGCGCAGGATACTGATATCAAACGGTATAGATGAGGCGTATCTTTATAATTATTCTGCGGAGCTTGAATCCGAGCGCATGCTCGTCAGGGTCATAAATGTGTTTGCGTGGGGCTTTATAGTGCTTATATCCATGATATCGATGGTCAATATGTTCAACACCATCTCCACCAACATTCTTTTGAGGCGGCGCGAGTTTGCAATGCTGCGCTCTGTCGGTATGACGAGCCGTGGGCTTAAAAAGATGATGAACTATGAGTGCATCAAATACGGCGCAAAGGGCCTGATCCTTGGACTGCCGACGGCGCTGGCGATCACCTTTGTGATATACAATATCAATCAAACGGCATACAGTGCGGAGTTTTATGTTCCGTGGTACAGCATCGTCATAGCTATAGTCAGTGTGTTTTTGGTGGTGTTTGCCACAATGCTCTATACCATGCGCATGATACGCGATGATAATACCATCGATGCGCTTAAAAACGAGAATCTTTGATAAAAAAACTTGACATCCGCGCGGCATGATGGTATAATAACTTATATTTTTTATCGCGCAAGCCGCGTAAAGCTTAAAACCGAGGTGATATTCATGCCGCTTATACTCCCCAAGGGGTAACAGTCAAGTCTTACAGCAAGACAAACGCAGATAGCTATCAAAAAGGTCAAGGACTTTTTCCAGACCGATCTTGCCAATCAGCTCAATCTGCGCCGTGTCTCCGCTCCCGTGTTCGTTGATTCGTCCACAGGACTTAACGATGATCTGAGCGGTATCGAGCGCCCGGTGTCCTTTGATATGAAAAACTGCGAGGGCAGGTTTGAGGTCGTTCATTCGCTGGCAAAATGGAAGCGCTATGCGCTTAAAAAATACGGCTTTGCACCCGGTGAGGGGCTTTATACCGATATGAACGCCATTCGCCGCGATGAGGAGACGGATAACATCCATTCTGTCTTTGTTGATCAGTGGGACTGGGAAAAGGTCATCCTCAGATCCGAACGCACGCGCGAGGTGTTGCATTCCACCGTAAGATATATATATGATGCCTTGCGCCAAACAGAGAATTATATTGCCGATGACTATAATTTTATAGGTCACCTCCTGCCGCCCGAGATCACCTTTGTGACCACGCGCGAGCTTGAGGCGAGATATCCGGACCTTTCGCCCAAGGAGCGCGAATATCGCGCGGCGCGAGAATACGGCGCAGTGTTTTTGGAGGGTATAGGCGGTGCGCTGGCATCCGGCCGCCCGCATGACGGCCGCGCTCCCGACTATGATGACTGGGAGCTTAACGGTGATATCATCGTTTACTATCCGGTGCTTGATATCTCGCTTGAGCTGTCAAGCATGGGCATTCGCGTGGACGAGGATGCCATGCGCCGCCAGTTGGCGGTGGCAGGTTGTCCCGAGCGTGCCTCACTGCCGTTCCATCGCGCCCTGCTTGCGGGCGAGCTGCCTTATTCGATAGGCGGCGGCATCGGTCAATCAAGGATATGCATGTTCTTCTTGCGCAAGGCGCACATCGGCGAGGTTCAGGCTTCCTGCTGGCCGTCTGCCGAGGTCGAGGCATGCGAGCGGGCCGGCATATACCTGCTGTGATCGGGTGGGTCGATTGCGTTGCTGCCCCAAAAATAAAGATCAAAAAGAATAAAGATCAATAAATAAAGATCGGCACCGCACACATTACACTGTGCGGTGCCGATCGACTTTTTGTTTTATTGGTTTTCGTCTGTATCATCGGAATATATCTTTATCCCGGACATTCTCCGTCCCGTGTCCTTAAAGCCGTCTATCTCGCGGCGCTGTATCGCACCGTATATGCGATATTTCAGCCCGCGGTTCTCGCGGTCGAGCCGTGCCAAAAATTGCTTCATTTCCTCCCGCTCGGTGTTTTTGTCGGCGGGGCAGGTGGAGGTAACTATCGGCAGTGCCTCCTTTTTGGCAAAATAGCGAATGTCCTTTTCGGGCATGTATATCATGGGCCTTATCACAGTAACATTTGTGCGGGAAAGATATGTAACAGGGCTGAAAACGCCTATCCTGCCCTCGTAAAACAGATTGAGCATAAAGGTCTCAACAACATCGTCAAAGTGATGCCCAAGGGCTACTTTGTTGCACCCAAGCCTTGCGGCGGCATTGTTCACCGCGCCGCGGCGCATTTTTGCGCAAAGCGAGCAGGGGTTATGCTCGCGCCGATACTCAAACACCACCTGCGCAATATCCGATGGTATCAGGTGATACTCCACACCAAGCTCACGGCAATACTCGGCAATGGGAGTAAAATCCATTCCCTCAAAGCCCATGTCTATGCTGATGCCCAAAAGCTCATAGCGGCGGGGATAAAACCGCCGCATCTCCGCAAGGGCTGTCAGCAGTGTCATCGAGTCCTTGCCGCCGGATATTCCAACGGCTATCCTGTCGCCGTCCTCTATCATATTATAATCGTCGCATGCGCGGCGAACATAGCTGAGAATTCTTTTTGTGTCGCTCATTTTATAAATAACAGCTCCTCAAGCTTTGATATGCTATCAAGATAGCAGTCGCTCTCCCGCCTCATAAAGCTCTCTATCCCGCGGCTTTGGCATGCCCAGCCTGCGGCGGCAAAGCACACGCCTGCGGCACGAGCCATATCAAGCCCCGGCTTTAGGTCATCCACCATTAAAAGCTCATCGGCGCGGTAGCCCATTTTTTTCATAATGTCAAGGAGAGGATAGGGGTCGGGCTTGCGCCTCCCCTCGCCAAGCTCCCACGCGTAAACGCCATCGGGCAGCATGTCAAAATTATGCCGCCAGTCGCGCAGGATGTTATCGGTATAGGAGTGGGATACCACAAACACCGTCCCGCCCGCCGCGTGGTGCTTTTTTATAATCGCCTCAAGCCCGGGCACAGCCTCGGGGATCGTTTGTTTGACAAAGCTCTGCCAGTTTGAAAATTCAAAGCGCATCTCATCGTCGGTAAAGCCGAGTATCTGCCTAAAGAACGGCTCAAAGCCGGGGTCAAAGCAGTAGTCTATAAATGTTTCGTAGTCATAGTGCGGCGCATTAGGCCTCAGCTTTGACATGGTGTCAAGAAATGCGGGGTAGTTGACCTGCGGGGTGGAGAGCACCGTGGTGTCATCATGGTCAAGTACAAGGCAGGGGTAGCGAAGCTTTGATATCATATGGCGTGTATCCTTTGCTTTTTTACTCGTATCGTTTTTTTGTTCGTTGGTCGGTGTTGCCGTTAGTACGGGATCAGTTGAAAAAAAGATCACCAAACGAGCAATCCGAATATATCTTTGCGGCGGTGGTCGTCATGCGGCGGGAGGTGTCGCCAGCCTCTCTCGCCTCATACATTATCAGCGGGCGTGAGATATCAAGTGTCGGTGATCCGCCAAGCTTTGCCTCAACTATCACCGCCGAGGGGCGGGAGAAGGCATCCGGGTGGATCATTGTCATGCGCTTTGGTTCAAGCGACACGCCGCGCATTGCCGAAAAGAGGTCGGCCAGCCGCGAGGGGTGGAAAACGCAAACAAATATTCCGCCAAAATTTAAAAGCCGTGCGGCCGCGGCACAAAAATCGGCAATTCCGCCGCATACTTCGTGCCTTGCAATAAGGCGTTCCGCGGCTTCCGAACGATGACCTGTATCCGCACGCATGTAGGGCGGGTTTGAAAACACAACATCAAACCGCCCGCCAAGCTCCTCCGGGCGAATGCACCGCACATCTCCCGCTTGGGGTCTAAAGATATCCGCAAGCCCGTTAAGCTCCGCGTTTCTCCGGGCAAGCTCGGCGTGCGCTGCTTGTATCTCTATTGCGCGGATATCACGAAATTTGCCGTGCGCCGCCGCCAGCAGAGATATGATCCCACTGCCGCAACCAAGCTCACAGGCGCGCCCGGGGGAGGGACGAAGGTAGGATGCCAAAAGATAGGAATCCGTCCCCCAGCGCAGTCCGCGATCCTTTTGGATAAGGGATATCCGCTCACCCACGCGGCAGATGCTCTCGCCATCGCGGCAAAGGCTCTCGGCACGGGCCGGGGCATCTTTATTTTTATCTATATCGTTATTTGAACCGTTAGTATTGCAGTTTATGTCTTTCATAATAAAACAGATCCGAATAGTTAAAATAAAAGCAGGGCTGACGTGCCTTGGCACGTCAGCCCCTGATGTCTTAGTCGGCCTTGGGAGCCTGTACAGGACATGCATCGGCGCATGCGCCGCATTCAATGCACTTATCGGGATCGATAACGTACTTGCCATCACCCTCGGTGATAGCTTCAACGGGGCACTCGGCGGCGCAGGAGCCGCAGCTGATGCAATCGTCGCTGATCTTGTATGCCATAGCAGATTACCTCCATAAATTATAATATATATATTGTATCACAAATGCAGAGATATGCAAGTGCTTTTTTGAAAAAATAATGTGAATCTATCGAAAAAGTTGATTTTTTTATCAGACAAGGCCCGTAATCAGTCCTCCGGGATCACATCAGCATCGTCAGATGCATCGGATGTGTCGATTCGGCGCTGTCCGCGGGTGATAACTTTTACGCTGTCGCGGTGGTAAAGACGTGGCGGGTCGCCGGGCTTTTCGTCAAGGCGGACCTTCACCGTTCCCGCGATCGGGCTGTTTTCGGTAACGATACCGCGGCCGTCCTCCGTTTCAACTATCGAGTCGATCGGCGGGGTCATGCGTATCTCGCGCTCGTATGTTTCATGCTCAAAGCGCAAGCAGCACATAAGCCTGCCGCAACAGCCGGAGATCTTTGAGGAGCTGAGGGAGAGCCCCTGCTCCTTGGCCATCCTTATAGACACTTGGTTAAAGTTCGGCAAAAAGCTGGAGCAGCAAAGCTTGCGCCCGCAAACGCCACAGCCGCCAAGCATTTTAGCCTCATCGCGAATGCCTATCTGCCGCAATTCTATCCTTGTGCGAAATACTGCGGCAAGATCCTTTACCAGCTCGCGAAAATCAACGCGCCCCGCGGCGGTAAAGTAAAATATCAGCTTGGAATTATCAAATGTATATCCCGCATCCACAAGCTTCATATCAAGCCCGCGGGCGGCTATCTTTTCGGCGCATATAACAAGGGCTTCCTTTTCGCGGCGATGGTTCTCCTCGTCGTGGCGGGTGTCCTCCTCTGTGGCGCGCCGCCCTATGGCACGCAGGGGTTGAACTATATCCTCGGTCGGCACAAAGGTGTTGCCCATGCTTATCTCGCCGTATTCCATGCCGCGAGCAGTTTCCACTATCGCATGGTCACCGCGCCGGAATTTATCCGCGCCCGGTGCAAAGTAATAGGATTTACCCGAGCTTTCAAATTTAACTCCCACCACCTCGGTCTTGCCGTCACCGGGCGTGTGTGCGTGAGATACGGATGGCACACCCTTGTGTGAGGGAAGCATGCACTCGGGCAGGATCTCCTCATCCGGGATCTTAAAGGCATCGGGCATGGCGGCAATATCGCCGTAATCATCCTCCTCCGTGCTGATCAGCACAGGCTGGCGGGAATTACCGGTAAGGGATATATCCGCAAAATTGTCGCCAAAGGGGTCTTTTTGCAGCGTATCGCGGCGAGCGCGGCTGTCATTTGACTCTGCACGGTCGCGGCGAGCATTGCCCGCCTGCTTTTGCGCACGTCGTGAGCTGTCGCGGCTCTCCGTACCGGCGCCTGTATTATTGGTGTTGGTATCGGAGCTTGCATTTGCGCCGTTTTTATCATTACCGCCGTTGTCGGTATCGACTTTTGCGGCGCGGCGTTGCTGCTTTTGCCCGCCGTTGTTGCCGGTGCGGCGGCCGCCGCCGTTATTGCCGTTTCCGCCGGCGGCGTTTTTGCCGCCATCCGCGTTGGCCTTGGCAGGCTGGTTCTTTTGCCGCCCGTCGGCAGGACGGGGGGCGGCAGTTGCATCCTGAGTGGCGGTTTCCGCGGCGTTCGGCTTTTTCTCCGAGCGTGCATTGCCGCCGTGGTGGCGTTGCGATTTTCCGCCGCGCCGCTGGCGCCTTGCCTTGTTTTTATCCTCCGCGGCGGGAGCGCCTGCGGTGGCTTGCGTTACCTTGACATTTTGTTCGTCCATCTTTTTATCCATTTATCCATTCTGTGATATCGGCTGTGTGAGAGGGGATATCGTTAATTAAAATACCGTTTTCGGTACTCGTTATTGCCTTTGTGTGCGACGGTCACAGGCTGCGCTTATAAGCTCAAATACCGTCAGCTTTGTGTTTGCGTTTTGCGCAAGCGCTACCCTTGCCGCCTCGACAGCATCATACAGCGATACGAGCCTTGATAGGGTAAACTGCCCACAAAGCTCCTCGGCGCGGTCGCGGTCGGCAAAAAAACGCAGGGGTGCATCCTCGCTCTTTTTCTTTAGCGCCAGATCGCGCAGTGCCAGTGAGATATCATCCATAAGCTTTGCCGCTTCATCGCGCTTGCCGCTTGAGTAGGGGTTGAGCAGGGTGACGAGCTCCGCGGCGCGTCCTGTTTGCGTTACCCGCTCGCAAAAGCTTTCGGCTGTGTGGCGGCGGGAGAGTACTCCCTCGCGCTCACGTCCGCCTATCAGCTCTATCGCACGCCCCGCACTGCCATCGGATGCCATTACAAGATCCAAAAATGCATTCGGGTCGCTGTCGTAGAGCCGCGCGGCCTCGGGTGAGCTTTGGCGCACTATCTCGGTAATGTCGGCGGGGGTGAGCGGTTGAGTCCTCAGTGACGGTGCGCGTGAGCGTATCGTCTCAAGCATGTTGCGTGAGCTTTTGGCAATAAGCAGGAATATTGCATAGGCAGGCGGCTCTTCAAGCGTTAAAAGCAAAGCGTTTTGCGCTTGAGCCGTCATTTTGTCGGCATCGTCTATGATGTATATCTTGTGTTCAAGCTCGTTGGGAATGATGTGTACATCGGTGCGCAGCTCGCGTATCACATCAACGCCGATGCCCGCCTTGCCGTCCTCACGGGATACCGTTATCACATCGGGTGAGATGCCCGCAAATATCTTGCGGCATGCCTCGCATTCCCCGCATGGGAAGGTATGCTCCGCCGTCGGGTGCGAAACCGCCTGTGGTATCGGCAGTGACATTTGCATTTGTGCCGCGCCGTCCTCTGCCGCGGGTGAATGTACGCAGGAAACCGCCGCGGCAATGTTTTTTGCCAAGGTCTTGCGCCCGCTGCCGGGGCGACCCTCAATTATATATGCGTGGGCAAGCCCGCCGGCGGTAATATCGCGCCAAAGCCGCTCGCAAAGCGCACGGTTGCCGCGAATCTTTGGAAATATTTTTGCGCTCTCCACATCCTGCCGCCTTTCATTATTTTCATCCACCTTATATTATATCATTAATGCGCAAAAAAGTCAACATTTCATTCAAGGCATTGTACCGATCCAAGCAAAAAACGCAGGACATTCCGCCCTGCGCATTTTTTGCATTTATTTGTTTTTTGCGATATTATATTTCGGAATGTCGCGGATGCTCAAAAGCTCCGCGCATTGCACCTCATTTGCCGTGGCGATTTATCACCCAACGAACGGCGCATCCTTGGCCGCCGCGCGCATGGCAAGCATCACCTGTCGCGGCCGCGGTGAGCCGAAAATGGCAGATCCGGCAACCACAACATTGGCACCGGCAGATGTGACTGCGGCGGTGTTGTCCGCGGATATCCCGCCGTCAACCTCAATATCGGTATCCAGTCCCAGCTCCTCTATCCTGCGCCGCAAAAGCGTGACCTTCTCAAGCGTTTCGGGTATCAGCTTTTGGCCGCCAAAGCCGGGGTAGACCGTCATCACCAGTACCATATCAAGCTTTGAAAGATAGGGATATACCGCCTCGACGGGTGTATCCGGCGATATTGCCATAGAGGCATGCACATTTGCATCTTTTATGCGATATATGAGCGGCAGTGGATCCTCCACCGCCTCGCGGTGAAAGGTGATAACATCCGCCCCCGCGCCAATAAACCGGTCAAGATATTTCGCGGGGTCGCTTATCATCAGGTGAAGATCGAATATCAGCTTGCTGTGCGGGCGCAGTGCCGCGGCAAGATCCGGGCCAAAGCTTATATTGGGCACAAAATGCCCATCCATTATATCCAGGTGCAAAAAGTCCGCGCCCGCTTCCTCTATGCGGCGCACCGATGCACCGAGATCGGAATAATCTGCGGCAAGGAGAGAGGGGGAGATATAAAACTTTTTTTGTTCTGTCATTTTTATCACCAAGACCCTCGCGCGGCGAGGGCTTTCATTGCTTTTTTTGCTTTTATGTTTTTGATTGGCTGTTTGCAAGGCGGCATTTTGAGTGTCGTATCGACCGCCGCCTGAATATGCTGTGCATGAGAGGGTGCGATGCGGTGGCGGAAAGGATGCAAAAAACGCTGTGCGGGGGAAGTGTGGGGAATGTATCCGTCCTCAATTCGCTTTTTTACGGCGCAGGCGGCTGTGTTCCGCCTGTGCCGACAGGCAACTTGTTTTTTGTTTTTGAAAACTCAGATCCTTTCGATAAGGCAGACCGCGTGGGCGGCAATGCCGTCCCCCGAGCCTGTAAAGCCCAGCCCCTCTTCGGTGGTCGCCTTTACGCTGACGCGAGAGCTGTCAATGCCCAAGGCCGCGGCAAGGTTTTGCCGCATCAGGGGAATGTGCGGCGCAAGCTTGGGCTTTTGTGCTAACACGGTGGCATCTATATTTTCTATTCGCCAACCGTCGGATGCAAGTATCCTTGCCACCTCGGCGGCAAGGCGCAGGCTGTCCGCCCCCCGATATCTTTCGTCGGTGTCAGGAAAATGCCCGCCAATATCTCCAAGCGCCGCCGCGCCGAGCAGGGCATCCATTACCGCGTGTGTCAGCACATCGGCATCGGAGTGTCCAAGCAGTCCCAGGGGATACTCGATCCGCACCCCGCCAAGTATCAGCTCGCGCCCGGGTGTCAGACGGTGTACATCATAGCCGTGTCCTATCCTCATCCTCGGTCGCCTCCGCTTTCTTTTTTGTCTTTTGTGTCTGCCACCTCGGCGCACTCCGCTCGGCGGCGTTCGGTCATTATCGCCTCGGCAATGGGAAGATCCATGGCCGACGTGATCTTGAGATTCTCCCGCCCGCAATCAACAAGCTTTATGCGGCGGTCTATCCGCTCGACCAGTGAATTATCATCGGTGGCGACAAAGCCGTCCTTTTGCGCAGTGTACGCGGCGGCACGGTAAAGATCTGCCATAAAGACCTGCGGGGTCGATGCCTGCCACGCGGTGGAGCGCTCAACGGTAGATCCGATAAATCCCTTTTTGTCCGCTGTTTTTATCGTGTCAACAGCAGGGGTCGCCGCGGTCGCCGCTCCGTATCTGTAGGCAGCAAGACAGACCGAGCGTATCATTTCCGGGGTGGTCAAAGGCCTTGCGGCATCGGCAATGGCGAAGTACGCGGTGTTTTCCGCTGCGGCTTCAATACCGCACAAAACGGATTCTTGGCGGCTCGCGCCTCCAACAACGATACTGTAGGGTTTTGAGAACCCAAACTTTTCGCGGTAATTTTCGTATATCGGCTCATCTCCCGCACGCACTACCAAAATGATATCGTCAATGCATTCGCAATCGTCATATGCGCGCCATGTCATGGCGACTATCGGCATGCCGCAAAGCGGCAAAAATTGCTTAGGCGTTTCACCGCCCATGCGAGTGGAAGAGCCGGCGGCAACTATCACGGCGGTGGTGCGGCGGTTTTTAACTATCCCGCCCACCGTGCGCAAAAAATCCGCCAGCGAGTCCGCTTTTTTTCTGTCGGTCGAATTCATAACTCGTATTTTTTGCTGTCGTAGCTGCCGTCCTCAAGCTCGCTTATCATGCGCAAACGGCGAATATGCCGTTCCTCTGTCAGCGGCTCGTTGGCAAGAAAAATGTCGGTAAGCTCGGCTATCTTTTGGTCGTCAAGCACTCTGGCTCCCATGCACAGCACGTTTGCGGCATTGTGCTTGCGGGTCATCTCGGTGGAAAAAGGATCCGAGCACACTGCGGCGCGTATGCCGCGGTGCTTGTTTGCGGCTATCGAAACGCCAATGCCCGTGCCGCATATAAGAATGCCGAGGGGGAACTCACCCGACTGTATCCTTTGACAGAGCGAGTGTACCGGAATGGGGTAATCACAGCTCTCGTCCGAAAAACAGCCAACATCGGTAACGGTGTAGCCGTCGCGGCCAAGCTTCTCGATAAGCTTTAGCTTTGCGTGATATCCTGCATGGTCACAGCCTATTATAATCTTTTTTGCGTTGTTTTCGTTCATGATCCTGATCCTGCCTCTTTGTTTTTGTTTTTGCTTTTTTGATTTGATGATGAATCAAATAATTGAGTGTCGAATATAGTTGATAGTAACGGATAGCGACATCATGCGCGATCCGCCGCACCTGACAAAGCCTCCTGCGCGCGCCGCGCTTCTTCTGCCGCCAAGCGCTCGGCGCGCTCGCGCTCCGCTTGAGAGAGCCTGAGATATGTCGGGGTCAAGGTTGCGGCATCCGAATATTCGCCGCGCTCGTATTGTGCCATTGCCGCGGCTGCGACCGAATATGCCGATTGATATCTGAGCCTCACCGGCGTATCGTAAATATGTCCGCTCGGCATACGCGCGGCAACAAGATCGTAGCCGTCGCCGCAGATCCATACGCGATGCCCAAGGGCAAGTATCTCCCCCTCAAGCTCCTCGTAGGCTATGGCGCGGTCGGGAGTCAAGCGGCAAAGCTCGCCTTCGCGGCGCACAAATGTTGCGGTGTACAGCTGCCCGCGCCGTGCATCCATGCAGGGGATGATGTACTTTTCATCCTCGCCATCGTCAAAGTTTAGGTTCATTGCCAGCGCATGCAGGGTGGATACTCCGCATACCGGTCTTTCTGTACCAAACGCCAGCCCTTTTATGGTGGCGGCGCCTATCCTTACCCCGGTAAAAGACCCGGGACCCGCCGAGCAGGCAAAAAGCTCAACATCATGCGGCTTCATACCAAAGGCATCAAGTATGCTCTTTACCATCGTCAAAAGCGTTTCGCTGTGAGTGTTACCGTTGTTAAGCGTGTACTCCGCCAGCAGCTTGTCTTTATCGCAAAGCGCAGCCGTGGCTACCTTTGCCGTGCTGTCAACAGCTAATATCTTCATTTTGACCTTAAGATCTCCTTAAAAACGTTTTATGAGGTCGTTTGCCATTTAGCTCAGTCCCGCCCGCATACGGTCGCCACGACCCGGCGGTCGCCCTCGGCCGCGGTCTTTGAAATATCAACGCGCAGATGCCGCTCGGGAATGGCCCAGGGAATATTCTCGCACCACTCGGCAAGGCAAAAGCCGCCGCGAGCCTCGTAATCGTAAAAGCCGATCGAGTATAGCTCATCATCGTCGGTTATTCGGTACATATCAAAGTGAAAGACCGGGCGCTCGCCGTGCCTGTATTCGTTTACCAGCGCAAAGGTGGGGGAGCGCACTGCCGACCCCGGGGATGCAACACTGCAAAAGCCGCGCACAAAGGCGGTCTTGCCAACGCCGAGGTCGCCGTAAAGAGC
The DNA here is from genome assembly GCA_964384555.1 of uncultured Ruminococcus sp. Lineage (GTDB taxonomy): Bacteria > Bacillota > Clostridia > Oscillospirales > CAG-272 > CAG-390. Next base: position 70,167 of record CAYLLA010000001.1, read on the forward strand.
CACAAAACGCGGGAGCGCTTTGTCACTTGCGAAATCATCGGGTTTTTCGGATTTTTCTGGGGTGGCCAGCATCTCGGCAAGCTTGGCGCCAAGTGCCTCCGTCTCCTCCGGCGAGTGAGTGACGGTATCAAATATTATAGTGTTTGCAGACCCGCTCATTTTTTATCCTGCTCTCGGTCGCCGCGTTGCTTTTTGGCCAGCCGTTCGCGCGAGCCGTCCGGGCGCACTATTACCGTGTTGTCAAGCTGACCGCGCAGTCCCGCGCGAAACTCCGCTATATATTCGGCGCGCAGTGCGGCCTGCTCCGCGGCCTCTGCGGCATCAAGACCTACGGTCTTTGACTTGCGCGCAAGCTCGTTTATTCTGTCTGTTTTTTGCTTATCCATTTAAAAAGTTTTCTCCATGCTTATGATGCTGTTAAAGCCATGTGGCGTGAATTTAATTTTATGCTTACTTAATTATATCACGACCGCGCGGGAAAATCAATCTTTTCGCAAGCAATTGATCGGCTTTTGCGCGCCAACGTGAAAAATATTTTTAAAAATGCGCGTTTTTTTAACGATCCCGCGCCGCATGCGGCTATAAAAATGCCGAAATTTGCGGAAACAGAGCCGAATTTAAAGAAAGGTATTGATTTAGAAAACAAATAGAGTTATAATATTATTTAACAAAGTCTATTGTAAGATCCGCGCGGTGAGGGGGCATGCACGCCTTCATGTGCCGACGGCGGATCAAAAAAGGAGGCCGCTGTGTCCTACGATAATAACGATACCCGCGATATCCGAAAAACAGTCGCCGCTGACGGTGCAAACTGTCAGGGACAAAAAAAGATAAAAAAGGCCGTTATCCCCGCGGCGGGACTCGGCACTCGAATGCTTCCCATCGCACGTGCCGTGCCCAAGGAGATGTTGCCGATAGTTGATCGCCCTGCCATATCCTATCTTGTGGAGGAGGCCGCACTCAGCGGTATTGAGGATATCCTCATCATCACCTCCCGCGGCAAGGAAACGATGGAGGATTATTTTGATTATTCTCCGGAATACGAGGCAAACCTTGCGGCAAAGGGGCGGATGGATGATCTGACCGATCTGCGCCGCACAGCCGAGGCATTTGGTGCGCATGTGTACTTTATAAGGCAAAAGCAGGCCCGCGGGCTGGGTCATGCCGTCGCCTGCGCCCGCAATTTTGTGGGGGACGAGCCGTTTGCCGTGCTGTACGGGGATGACATCATCTTTTCCGAGGAGCCTGTGGTGGCTCAAATGATAAAAAGTTACGAGCGCTACGGTCGCGCCGTGTGCGGCGTAAAGCCCGTACCGTGGGAGCTCGTAATGAAATATTGCTCGCTCAAAACGCATGCGATAGAGGGCAGTGAGCGCGAGTTCTTTGTTGACGATATGATAGAAAAGCCGCGCACGCGCGAGCTGGCGTTCAGCAATTATTCCATCCTCGGGCGCGTGCTTCTGACGCCGGATATCTTTGATATTTTGGATCAAACTCCTCCCGGTGCGGGCGGTGAGATACAGCTGACCGATGCCATGGCCGCCCTTTCGCGCGCTGCGGGCATGACGGCGCTTGACTTTGAAGGTCGCCGCTTTGACCTTGGCTCAAAGCTCGGCTTTCTTACCGCAAATGTCGTTCGCGCGGCGGACGATCCGTCCCTTGGCGCTGACTTTATGGCCTTTTTGCGCGAGTTTATGTCAGAGCGCGGGCTGTGACAGATATGTGAGATGAAAACCGAAAGTGAGGTATGAACCATGATAGAGCGACGTTCAAAGGATAATTACTATCTCGATATAGCCCAAACGGTCTCCGAGCGCAGTACATGCCTGCGCCGCAGATTCGGGGCGATAATAGTTAAAAACGATACCATCGTCTCCACCGGCTACAACGGTGCGCCGCGGGGCAGGGCAAACTGCAACGAGATGGGCGAATGCTACCGCGAGCGGCTGGGCATCCCGCGCGGGGAGCGCTATGAGCTTTGCCGCGCCGTGCATTCGGAGGCAAATGCAATAATCGCCGCACCGCGCGAGCAGATGCTCGGCTCCACCCTTTATATGTGCTGTACATCGCCGACCGACGGCAGTATCATGCCGGGAACGACCTCCTGCATGATGTGCAAGCGGCATATAATAAATGCGGGCATCGCCCGCGTTATCGTGCGCGATGACAGGGAGAATTATCGCATCATCGAGGTCTCGGATTGGATATCCGATGATGATTCACTCGGCGGCAGAACCGGTTATTGAAGACCTATCTTTCAAAAACAGAAGAGCAAAAAGAAACAAAAAAACGGATATAAACGATCATGCAGATAAAAAACAAAAACGCAAAAAAACAAATACACCTCTCGGCTGTCTGCTTGGCGGCGATCATGCTGCTTTCCCCGCTGTTGCTTATCGGTTGCGGCCGTAAGCTTGAAGCGCAGGGCGCGCAGATATTCGATAAAAAAAGCGGCAGTGCATACAGCTTTATGCCGGCCTATTTCGAGGCGGCATCCATCTCCAAAAAGTCATACGCCAAGGCTCAAATGTCCGGCGCATATCAGACACTCTATACGATAAGCGGACTTGACCCCGCGCTGTGGCTCTGCACCGAATGGGGAGATATCCTTTATTCGGGCAGTGATATGATAACAAAGCTCTCTGATTTTGAGCCTGTTGGCGCATACATCTGCGATACCGAAAGCGCACAAAATCTGGCACTGCTTAAGATCGATGGTGGGGAGCTTGCCCCGATCGTTGATCGTTGGCAGAACGGCGAGGTGATATCAAGACCGATATCCGACCCTGCCGAGACCTATGTTATAAAATTTGAATCCGAAAAATACAGCGGAATCTACTACACAGTATCCCTGCTTGAATACGCGGACGGGCTGTACCTTTACAGTAAATACGATGGCGCACGCTGTGTAGCGGCCACCGATATCCTCGGCACATATATCTACGGTACAGGTTCGGATGCCGCCGTGACATCCGCCACGGGCGAGTGATGCTGCCCGCGGGTTTTACTTTAGTGCCGTTTGCCAAACAGCTCGCCGCAGAGGCGGCAGAGATCGAGCGGCGAGTATTCTCCGAGCCGTGGAGCCTTGCATCCATTGAGGCAGTGTTTCTCGGCGGCGGATATATATCGGCACTCGCATGCCTTGATGCGGATGGCCATCTTGCAGCATACGGCGGGATAGAATGTATACTTGACGAGGGCAATATCGTAAATATCGCCACCGCACCCGAATATCGCCGCCGCGGCTGTGCCTCGGCTGTAATGAGCGGGCTGCTCTCCCTTGCCGCAGAGCAGGGGTGCACCCGCGTGACACTTGAGGTGCGCGAGCATAATACACCCGCGCAAGCGCTTTATCTATCCTTCGGATTTTCCCCGGTCGGCGTGCGGCGGCACTTTTACAGCCTGCCCACCGAGGATGCCATAGTTATGGAAAAACATTTGGTTCCAATCGGCTCCGAGCATCCGACGGTACAACAATAAAAAATGATAATGGGGAGATCCCCCCGAGACCTAAAGACGAACAGAAAGACATATCATGCTTATACTTGGAATAGAATCATCCTGCGACGAGACCTCGGCGGCTGTGGTCGAGGAGAGGGAGGGCCGAGTGCGTGCGCTCTCAAACATCGTTGCATCACAAATAGAAACGCATCGCCTTTACGGCGGAGTCGTGCCGGAGATAGCCTCCCGCGCACATATAGAGGCAATATCGCCAACCGTTTCGCAGGCACTCGGCGAGGCGGGAGTGACACCGCGAGAGCTTGATGCCGTGGCCGTGACCTCCCACCCCGGCCTGATAGGCGCACTGCTCGTTGGCGTGAATTTTGCCAAATCCTTTGCATACGCGTGGGATAAGCCGATAGTGCCGGTCGATCACGTGCACGCACACACTGCGGCGGCGTATCTTGCAATGCCGGGACTTGAGCCGCCCTTTTTATCCCTTGTTGTATCGGGCGGGCATACATCCTTTTACCATGTTGCCGGCTTTACCGATTACCGAGAGATAGGCGGCACAAGGGACGATGCCGCTGGCGAGGCCTTTGATAAGATCGGTCGTGTTATCGGTATGCCGTATCCCGGCGGCGCGGCTATGGACAAGCTGGCGCGGGAGGGAGATACCTCTGCCTACAGGCGCGATTTTAAGCTCCCAAGCCCCGCCCTTGCGGGAGATAATCTTGATTTTTCCTTTAGCGGCCTCAAAACTGCCGCGCTCAACCTGCTCAACGGTATGTCGCAAAGGGGAGAGGTGCTTGAGGGCGAGCGCCGAGCGGCCTTTGCCTCGGCGTATACCGGCGCTATCGTTTCCGCCATTGCATCAAAGATCCCGGCGGCACTGGCGGCATCCGGTTGCCGCAGGCTGGTCATAGCGGGCGGCGTTGCGGCAAACTCGCATCTGCGTGAGGCCGCCGCAAATGTCTGCCGTGCCGCAGGAGCGGAACTTATACTGCCGCCCACTAATCTTTGCGGAGATAATGCCGCCATGGTCGCGGCGGAGGGTGCATTTTTGTTCCGCGCCGGCGTGCGCGGAGATGTATCCCTCAATGCACACGCGGGGGACAGCGATAATTGATGCGCACGCGGCAGAAAGGAGAGTATCATGAGCAACAAGAGCAATGGTAATAACTATAGCGAGAATAATAACTATAACAGCAATAAAACAGATAATAACAGCGTGCGGGATGAGTTGCACCACGACCGTGTGATATCCGATGCCGTTATAAAACGCCTGCCGAGATATTACAGATATCTGCGCGAGCTTCTCTCGCACGGTAAAACGCGCATCAGCTCGGCCGAGCTTGCAAGCATAATGAACGTCACCGCCTCGCAGATCAGGCAGGATCTTAACTGTTTTGGCGGCTTTGGTCAGCAGGGCTACGGTTATAATGTTGAAAAGCTGTACAATCAAATAATTGATATACTCGGCGCAAACAACGGCTACAACGCCGTTATAATCGGCGCGGGAAACCTCGGGCGTGCAATAGTGCGCTCGCCGATGTTTGAGCGCCGCGGCGTTACCGTTAAAGCGATGTTTGATTCCAATCCCGCCCTTGTGGGGGATGCCGTGGCGGGTGTTACGATCTATCCGGTATCCGAGCTTGCCGCCTATTGCCGCGAGCATCGGGTGGATATTGCCGTGCTGACCCTGCCCAAGGAGTCGGCGGCGGATGCTTTGCGGATAGTTGAGGATGCCGGTGTGCTTGGCGTTTGGAACTTTACAAGCAACGAGCTGGATCTTAAGCACAAAACGGCAATAGTTGAAAACGTTCACCTTGGCGACTCGCTGATGACCCTTTGCTATCGGTTGCATTCCGGCGAGACCGCAGATGGCGGTAACGACAACGGTCACGACAGGTGACCTCCGCACACAAAACGCAAAAATACATAATACTAAAAAAGATTAACAGTAGTTTTAATGGTGACAGCTGATGTCAGATGAGATAAAAAACACACCCACGGCGGGGGGGAGCGTAAGCTACGGCCGCGGTGTACTTGTTTTGCCGCGTGCGGCGGCGGAAAAATTCCGCACTGCAACAAAAAAGGATATACTTGCCCTGCTTTTTCGCCTTGCCTGTGATCAGGGCTGGGGGGCAGATGCAGCGGCCGCGGCCTTTGGGCAGAGTGCAGAGGATGTTGACAGCGAGCTTGCGTTTTGGCGCGGTGCTGGCATTATAACCTCCGCGGAGCTTGATGGCGGCGTGGCGGCAGCACCCGCCGCGGAGTCACACGGCAAAAAGAAAAAACGCCCTGATGCATCGCTCCCCGCATACACCACAGAGGAGCTGACACAAATACTTGAGCGGCGCGCCGAATCCACGGCTATAATCGATGAGTGCGAGCGAATGCTCGGCAAGATGTTCAGCACTGCCGAGACCTCAAAGATCCTCGGCCTTATCGATTATCTTGAGCTGGATGGCGAATACATAATCGATCTTTGTGCGCACTGTGCGCGTATAGGCAAAAAGTCGCTGAGATATGTTGAACGCGTGGCATTTGATCTTTACGACCGCGGCATAACAGAGGTCGAGGCGCTTGATCGCCACCTGCGCACGATAGAGATGGCCTCACAGCTTGAGGGGCGGATACGCTCGATGTTCGGAATCAACCCGGATAGGGCACTTACAGCCCGCGAGCGCGGGTTTATCGACTCGTGGGTAGGCAAATTCGGATATGGAATAGATGAGATAGGCCGCGCGTATGAGCTGACGGTCAATGCCATAGGCAAGGAGTCGCTCCCCTATGCCAACGCGATACTTGAAACGTGGAACACCGCGGGACTCCGCACCATCGGCGATATAGATGCATATCTCACTGCCCAAAAGGCGGAAAACGCCGCCGCGGCGAACGTCCCCGATGGCACGAGTTTCAATACGGATGCATTCTTTGAGGCGGCACTGCGGCGCAGCTACGGAGATGCGGCACTGCCGGAGGGATCCGCCCCCGCGCCGACTGCAAAGAGTGACGGCTACAGTGCAAACACCAACATAAATGCAAACGCAAACGCAAACGCAAACGGAGGCAGAAGAAGATAATGGGCTACAGCAGAGAAAATCAGATCCGTGTGCGCGAGGAGCTTGAGGCAAAGCGCCGCGATGCATTGGCGGCGGCGGATGCCAGACGTGCGCAGATACACCGCGCCATCCCGGAGGTGGCATTGATAGACGAAAAACTGGCGAGCACCGGCATCAGGCTCATGGGTGCGGCGCTTGGCGCATCGGGTGAGAGCGTGGAGGCAATACGTGCCGATGTTGAGGCGAAAAAGGCAAGGCGGGATGCACTGCTTACCGCCGCGGGATACCCCACCGATCATACCGACCCGCATTTTGAATGCTCGCTTTGCTCGGATACCGGATATGTGGACGGCTATATGTGCCGTTGCATGAAAAAGCGGCTGATCATGGCGGGGTATGAATCCTCGGGGCTTGCAAGACTGATGGAGCATGAGACCTTTGAGAGCTTTTCGCTTGACTATTATGCCGACGATCCGCGAGCGCTTGAAAATATGCGCTACATATATCAATCAATGCGCCGATATGCCGATACATTTGATCCGCGCTCATCCAAAAGTGTTGCCTTTTTCGGCGGCACGGGACTCGGCAAGACTCATCTCTCCACTGCCGTGGCAAAGGTGGTCATAGAGCGCGGGTATGATGTCGTGTACACGGGCGCTATCGGCATGTTCTCTGATTTCGAGCGTGTCCGTTTTGGTAACTCTGCGGGCATGGAGAACGGCGAGCGTACCGAAAGATATTTTGGGTGCGATCTTTTGATAATCGACGATCTCGGCTCGGAGGTCTCAAATCAGTTTACCGTCAGTTGCCTTTACGATATAATCAATACGCGCATAAACAAGGGCCTGCCGATGATCATCAGCACCAACCTGCGGCAGGATGAGATGCGTTCAAGATATTGGGATAGAATAACCAGCCGCATCTTCGGCGAATTTGTGACATTTATGCTTACAGGTACCGATGTGCGCGCCAAAAAGCTGGCATCCCCCGCGGCACATACTCCGCGCCGCGGCTGAATATAATAATCGGTAGCGCCGCCTGCGGCAAAAGGCTAACAATCATTCAAGATCTTATTGATCCGCCAAACGGCGGGGAAAAGGGTGCATATGAACGATATTACAATTACCATATATAACGAAAAAATGCGCGTACCGGTCGGCACGCGCGTGATCGACCTTGTGCGGGTCGATGACAGAAAAAAATATATCGTTTGCGGCGTAGGTGCGCAAACAAAGGAGCTGCGCTATCGCCTTTCCGAAAAAAACGACGGCATGGAGATAACACTGCGCGACCTTTGCAATATCGAGGCAGGCAAGGCATATGAGGCGACACTGCGCTTTGTGATAGCCAAGGCGTTTTATAATCTATACCCGGATGTCAGCATCATGTTCAGCTATAACGTCTCCCGCGCTGTTTTTTGCCGCGCCCTGACTGATGGCTTTAACATGTACCGTGCCGCCGATGCGATAAAGGCGGAGGTAGAGCGTATTATCGCCGCCGATCTGCCTATCGAGCGCGTAACCGTATCCAAGGAGGAGGCGGAGGAGATATACCGCCGCTTTGGTCATGAGGATAAGCTGGATATCCTAAAATACCGCCCGGAGAGCACCGTAAATCTTTACGTGTGTGATGGCTATTATGATTATCTTCACTCGTATATGGCGGCATCCACCGGATGCCTTGGAGATTATCTTATCGAGCCGTACAGCCCGGGGCTTATGATACGCTATCCGCGCTATGAGCTTGGAGCCAAGATTCCGGAATTTGTGGAGGAGACCACCTACGGTCGCACTCTGCAAAGGGCTTACCGTTGGTCAAAAAAGGCACACCTGCAAACCATCTCTGAGATAAACCACCGCGTTGAGGCAGGGGCGGGAAGTACACGCGACTTTGTGCAGATGTGCGAGGCGCGGCATGCCGCAATGCTTTGCGAGCTTGGCGATTCGATAGAATCGGATATCGAAAACATAAGGCTCATCGGCATAGCGGGCCCCAGCTCAAGCGGCAAAACGACCTTTTGCAACCGCCTGCGCATAGAGCTGCTCTCCCGCGGGATCGAGCCTGTGATGATATCGCTTGACGATTATTACAGGGATCGTGAGGAGATATGCCGCATTCAAAACGTTTCGCGTGAGGAGGTCGATCTTGAGCATCTCAATTGCCTTGATATCGAGCTTTTCAACCGCAACCTTTTTGACCTCATCAACGGCGAGGAGGTCACGCTCCCGCGCTTTGACTTTAAGCTTGGCCACCGCGTTGAGGGCAGGACGATACGAGTGGGCGAGGGGCATCCCATAATAATAGAGGGAATACACGCGCTGAACGAAAAGCTCAGCGGTTCTATCCCCAAGCATCAAAAGTATAAGATATACATCGCACCGCAGGCGCAGATGAATATAGACGATCATTCACCGCTGAATATAACAGATCTGCGGCTGATACGCCGCATGGTCAGGGATATGAGCTTTCGCGGCAGTCCCGCCGCACGCACTATCGATATGTGGCAGTCGGTGCGAAACGGCGAGTTTAGGTGGATCTACCCCAACCAAGAGGGCGCAAACTTCGTATTTAATTCGGCGCTTCCGTATGAATTGTGCGTGCTGAGGCAAAAGGCATTGCCCGCACTGCGCGAAATAGGGGATGACGATCCGCAGTTTTTGGTGGCGAACCGACTTGTAAAGTATCTTAAGTACTTCCGCCCGATCGAGGATCTGTCCGTCATTCCGTGCAACTCGCTCCTGCGCGAATTTATCGGCGGCAGTTGCTTTGATGTTTGATAAGGCTATGTGACCGAGGTTTTTTTCTGAATTTTTAATATTGATGCAAATCGAAACAAATATCCCCTGCAACGGCAAAGAAATGCCGAGTTCTGCAGGGGATGTATTTGTTATGGGGTGATATCGAGGCTTTTGGCTCTGTCGCGTAGCTCTGCATTTCGCTTTGAATACACACAGCCGCAAAAGCTTTGGCGGTAAAGCCCGTACTCGCGGGATAGCTCTATCGAGCGCAGATATCCGCCGCGCTTTTTAAAATCCGATGGCAGGTAGCGCACACCAAACTCAACCTCAAGCTCCATGCCTATCTCGTTCAGCTTTTCGCAGTTTTTAAGCGGACTTATCGAAAGCGTTGTGCCAAAAAACTCAAAACCGTTCGCTTTTGCATATTCCGCCGCGCGGCGTAGGCGTAAGCGATAGCAAATAAAGCACCGCTCACCGCCCTCCGGCAGTGATTCCATCCCGCGCACCGCTTCGTAAAACACCTCCGGATCGTAGCGATCCTTTATAAGCTTCACGTCAAACTCGCGTGCCGTGTCGAACTTGCGTATAAATCGCTCCTCTTCGTCGGCGCGTTTGTAAAATTCCTCGGCCGGGGAGATGTTGGGATTGTAATAAAGTACGGTAATGTCAAAATGCCGCGCAAGATATTCAATACAATAGCTGCTGCATGGTGCGCAACAGCTGTGAAGCAAAAGGCGCGGGCGGCGGCCGCCGAGCGATGAGATCAGCCTATCAAGCTCCTTTTGATAGTTCACCTTGTTCATTTTAACAGTCCTCTCTTATTTATTGTGGCAGTATGTATGTCGTGTTAACGGATGGTGCAAAAGATCGGCCGGGGCAGTCAGCTATTGCGACAACCCCGGCTCTTATTTTAGCTTTATTATAGCTTTATTTTAGCTCGGAATATCTCGTTTCGTTGATATTGCGCAGACTCGGTCGGTCGCGATATCAGTTATCGCCGCCGTCCTCATCCTCGTCCTCATCGTCTTCTCCTTCGGGAGCGCGATTGAGCACGGTAGTTATCTTTGTCACGCGCATGTCGTCCATTTCGGTAACGATAACATACAGCCGCCCATATGTAAAGCTGTCGCCAATATGCGGGTCGGCGTTAAGATTTTCCACTACCCAACCGCCAACGGTCGAGTATTCGCTTTCAAAATCGCGAGGAGTGTAGTCGATCTCATCAAAGAAATCGTATATATTTGCCTCGCCCAGGACCTCGTATGTATTGTCGCCGGTCTTTACGATATCCGTGACTATCTCATCGGATTCATCCCAAATATCTCCAACCAGCTCCTCAAGAATGTCCTCGATCGTAACAACGCCCATCGTGCCGCCAAACTCGTCTATAACGATGGCAATGTGCGTGCGGCGGTCGCGCAGATGACGCAGCGCATCCGGCAGGTGCATTGCCTTGTGCAGGAAGCAGGGCTTCATCAGCATCGATCTTATCTCGGCATTCGGGTCATCCACCGCGGCGCGGTAGTACTGATTGAGGTACAAAACACCGATGATGTTATCTATGCTGTCCTCGTATACGGGGATACGAGAATATGTGGAATTTTCAATGGTCTCAATGATCGACTCGCGGTCGTCATCGATATCGATCGTTGTCAGGTCGATACGCGGGGTCATTACCTCATCTATCGTAGTTTCATGGAACTCAAGAGTAGATTGAAGCAGCTCACCCTGTGCCTCGTCGATAACGCCCTCCTCCTCGACTGTGTCGATGATGGAGGAAAGCTCCTCCTCGGTAACGCCGCTGGTCTTATCCTTGCCCCAAATGAATCGGAGCACCCACAAAAGACCCATAACTATGGCCACGGCGGGGGACAGAATGATCGTAAGGATGAGTACAGGCACCGAGATCCACAGTACAACGGTATCCGCATGCTGTTTGCACAGCAGCTTTGGCACTATCTCACCGAAGATAAGGACGATCACCGTCATTACTATCGTTGAGAGTGTGGAGGCTATCGCATCGCCGCCGCTTATGTTTTTAAGCAGAGCGATGGCTATCGATGTTGCGGCCGTAGATGCGGCAATGTTGGCAAGGTTGTTGCCGATAAGTATTGCCGAAAGTGCTACAGTAAAGTGATCGCTTATCTTACTTGCAAGCTTTGCAAGCTTTGAACCGCTCTCCGCTCCCTTGCGCAGACGCATCTTGTTGGATGTGTTAAAGGATATCTCGCTTCCGGAGAAGAATGCGGAAAGTATAAGCATTAAAAGTATTATAAGACCGTATGTAATATATTGTCCCGCACCCATCAGTTGCTCACCTCCGCTGCAGTCTCCGCATCGGCGACTTCATTTTTATCATCGCTGTCATCGATGATACGGAATATAAGTCCGGTAACGCGGGTGTCGTTTACCTCGTCAACGCACACCTCTGTATCACCAAAGGTAAAGGTCTCGTCCTCCTCCGGGAGACGTCCGAAGTGCTCCTGCACCCAAACGCCAACAGGCTGTGCGGAGGCACGCTCAGATCCATCGGGAAGTGTGATACCCATGCGTTCAAAAACATTTCCGAGTGTGAGCGTGGGGGATACCAGGAAACGATTACCGCCGAGCTTGATAAAATCATCCTCAACGATATCCTCCTCGTCCCATATCTCACCAACCAGCTCCTCAAGAAAGTCCTCAATGGTAACTATGCCGCACACCCTATTATCCTGATCTCGTACTATGCCGAGATAGATCTTGTGCTGACGCATGGTGTCAAGCAACTCGTCAATATTGTCATTGCAGTTGACAAAATGCGGCTTCAGCATAACGGAACGCAGGTTGACTCGGCCGTCCTTAAGATAAGCACGCAAAAACTTTCTTATCGGCAACACACCAACAACATTATCGATCCCGCCATCGCAAACAAGTATTCTTGAGTGCGGTATCGACTTTATGCGGGCTATCAGTTCCTCGTTTGAGATGGCGGCATCAACATATTGAATGTCGTCGCGCATCGTCATAACATCGCGTGCACAGGTCTCGTCAAAGTCGAGCGCGGATTTGAGCATGTCGCTTTGCTCCTCGTTCATGACGCCCTGCTCCTCGGCGGTGTCGATTATCTCGTACAGTTCCTCCTCTGTAATGGAGGGCGCCTCCTCATGCTTGAACAGGCGTGAGAAGAAGGACGAGATCCAACCGAAGAAAGTTGCGAGCGGAAGGAGTATCTTCATCAACAGCTTCATCGAGGATGCCGTAAACAGCGCAACGCTGTCGGGACGATCGTTGGCAAAGCTCTTGGGGATCATTTCGCTGAACAAAAAGACTATCCCGGTCGTGATGAAGGTACAAGCAAGCGTTGCGGCCTCGGACATCGTCTCCCCCTTGGCATCAAACCAGCGGGTGACCTGCAGGGTCGAAACGGATGCGGCGGCAATATGCGTTATGTTTATACCTATCAGCAGGGTAGTAAGCGCCCTGTCAAAATTATTGGATACAAACATAGCATCCTTTGCCTTGCGGTTGCCGTTTTCGGCAAGATTTTTAATACGGATCTTGTTCATGGCGGAAAATGCGCTCTCTGCACAGGCAAAATATCCGCCCAAAACAACAAATAAAATAAAAATAGCGATCAGCATAAACTGTCACCGTCCATTAGAAATACCATCTCCTTAATTTTTTATTCCGATCTTTTTGATCGAAGCTGCCAAGCGCCGCTCCGCATGCGGCACTGTTTACCTTCTATTATATCTTATTACGCTGATTTTGTCAATCTATTTTCGTCAAAAATGCAAAAAAACCTTTGGAGGGCACAAAAAAATCGGCATTGTGTCGATAAAAAGCTAAAAAAGTCCGCCGACCGTTTACAAATGCATTTTAATATGATATAATAATATGAATAAAAAAGCGGAGGACGTTATGGGCGGTACTGAAAAGGATAAAAAATCGAATATACTTGATAGCGTGCGCTCACCGGGCGATCTTCGCGAAATGGACGATGCAACGCTTGATGCACTGGCGGAGGAGATCCGCCGTAGGCTGGTCACCACCATCACCGATGGCGAGGGCTGCCTCGGCATGGGCGGTCATCTTGCATCAAATCTCGGTGTTGTGGAGCTGACGCTGGCGCTTCACCGAGTGTTTGACAGCCCCCGCGACCATATCATTTGGGATGTGGGGCATCAAAGCTATGTGCATAAGCTCTTGACCGGTCGCGCCGACCGTTTTGATACTTTGCGCACACCGGGCGGCCTCTCGGGATTTACAAAGCGCTCGGAAAGTCCGCATGATCCGTTCGGGGCAGGGCACAGCTCCACCTCACTCTCCGCCGCGCTCGGAATCGCCCGCGCCGAAAAGCTTCGCGGCTCGGACGGCTACACCATAGCCGTTATCGGGGACGGCGCATTTACCGGCGGCATGATACAGGAGGCGCTAAATAACTGCGAGAACACAAAGGGCCTGCGCCTGATCATAATCATAAACGAAAACGAAATGTCGATATCGCGCAATATCGGCAGCTTTGCAAAAAGCATATCCCGCATACGCAACCGCCCGAGCTATTTCAGGACCAAGGCGGCAACAAGGCATATTCTTTCCGCTCTGCCGCTTGTCGGCCGACCGCTCGTTCGCGGTATAACAAAGCTCAAAAAAGGGGTAAAGGATCTCATCTACGGCTCAAGCTATTTTGAAGACTTGGGACTTTACTATCTCGGCCCGATAGACGGCAACGACCGCGCCGAGCTTGAGCTGGTGCTGGGCGAGGCCAAAAAGTTTGACGAGAGCGTTGTTTTGCATATAAAAACTCAAAAAGGGCGCGGCTATGAGCCGGCGGAGCGAGACCCCGGCCGATACCACTCGGTAGCGGCGCGTGGCGCATCTCCCGGCGGCGGCTTTTCCCGCGAGTTCGGTCGCCTGATAGTTGATGCGGCAACAGGGGACGGTCGCGTGTGCGCCATCACCGCGGCAATGAGCTACGGTACCGGGCTTGAGAATTTCAGAAAGCTCTTTCCCACACGCTTTTTTGATGTTGGAATAGCCGAGGAGCACGCCGTGACCTTTGCGGCAGGTCTGGCCGCGGGAGGCATGCGGCCGGTGGCGGCGATATATTCGACCTTTCTTCAGCGCGCGTATGACAATATCCTGCATGATGCCGCGCTTCAGGATCTGCCGCTTTTGCTTTGCATCGACCGCGCGGGTCTTTCCGTGGGTGACGGTGCAACGCACCACGGTATATTTGATGTTGCGTTTTTGTCCTCGATCCCCGGCGTGACGATATACACGCCCGCGACCTATGATGCACTGCGCATGAGCTTTTCCGCCGCGCTTCGGGACGGCGGCACGGTAGCCATCAGATACCCCAATGCCGTGGAGAGCGAAACCGTCAAGGCTTTGTTTTATCCGGGCGGCGCACCGGATACGCCGAGCGTGCGGTGGGCATTTCCAAATGCCGATGGCAAAACCGAGCCGGAGGTGGTGCTGGCAGTCCACGGGCGAATGGCAGAGGAGGCGATAGAGATATCCCGCCGCCTTACCGCCGCAGGACATAGCTGTGGGCTGATCCTTTGCGAATATATAAAGCCATACAAAAAGCTTGCAGCGGAGGTATCTGCCTATCTGACGAGCGGCGTGCGGCTTTTTGTAACACTTGAGGAGGAGATACGCTCCGGCGGCTTTGGCATGAATCTTTGTGATGCGCTTGAGGCGTGTGGTGCAATGGGTGATCGCCAAAAGCTGATAATAGCAACAGACGATACTTTTGCTACCCCCGCCGCAGGGCAAACGGTATACGAGGCCGCGGGAGTTGACACCGAGCACGCCGTCCGCCTTATCACGGATAAGCTTGGATGAGCTGCCCGCGCACGAAAAAACAAAATAAAAAGGCATCGGCCTGTCGGAGCTTGCACCCCGACAGGCCGATTTTTTTGAAATTACTTCATTATAAATAATATAATATTAAAGTGTCACGACAAAGGATCGACCGCCCACCATCACACCGTGCCGCTTATAACAAGGGTCGCGGTGCCGGGAGTTGTCGTCCATGTGCCGTTTGCGTTTTGTGCATAGGTCGCACCGGGTACGGTTATCTGCCCCGCGATCGTCGCAAAAACGCCTGTTGCGGCATCATAGGTGTAGTTAGTCCCCGCCGCCCACGGATCGCCGTCAAAGGTCACGGTGATGGGGTCAAGCTTTGGCGAGAATGTGTCGCTCAGCACCACGCCAGCGGCGGCATCGGCGGCCACACTGCCAAGGTTTTCAATAACAAAGGTGTAGGTCAGCTGTCCGTTTTCACTGACGGAGGTGGGGGAGAGCGATTTGCTTATTCCAAGCTCGGTGCGCGGCTCGGCACCTATCGTCACCGCGGCGGTAAGCGGCTCTGTAAGCCCGCCGCCGTTTATTGTTGCCGTGTTGGTGATGGTCGCCTCAATGCCCAGCGGCGCATACTCGGTCGCCGTTGCCTCGTATATGAGGATGGCATTCCCGCCCGCAGGTACACTTATGCCGCTTATGGCGAGCGGCGGCGCGGCGGCAACGGTCGGCGCGGTCTGCAAAACTCCGTTTACATAGTAGCGCAGTGACCCCGCGGTATATGCAAGCGGATAAACAGTCCCGCCGCCGTAGGTGTAGCCGCCAAGATCATCGGTAACCGTCAGCCCTCCAAGTGCCGTGGTTCCGCTGTTGACAAGGGATATCACATATGTCAGGCGGTCGCCGGCAGAATAACCGCCGGAGAGCACATTTTTTGCGGCGGAGAGGGTTTCGATAAGCTCGCCGGTCACGGTGTTGGAGTCTCTTGTGATGCCGTTGTAGGAGAGCGTTGCGAAATTTGTAAATCTTGCCATTATAAAAACTCCTTTTTGCTTTTTCTGTTTGGGGTCCCCATAACAGAATACGCAAAAAGGAGTAATTTTGTGAGTGTTATCGGCGATCTTTGATCGCCCGGGTCTTATTTTGTCAGCGCAGGCTCTTTCTTCTCTGATGCTTCTTCGGTTTCCGCCTCCGATTTTTCTTCTGCCTCTGCCTCCGGTACTGCCTCGGTCTCGGTCTCTGTGTCTGCCAAGATGTCTCCGTCGTCCTTGTCGGCAGACTCCGCAACGGCTGCTGCATCGGTAGAGTTGTCCTCAACAGCCTTGCCCGCGGCGCGTTTCTTCTTTTGCGCGGCAACTACCGCCACCGCACCGCCGGATACCAGCACTACCGCCGCGGCGATGGCCGCTATCGGCCATATCTCCCCGCCGTCCGGCTCCGTCGGCTCCGTCTCCGGCGGCGCTTCGGTCTCCGGTGCTTCTGTTACCGGAGGCTCGGGGTCCACGTGGTTCGTCAGCGTGTAAAATGCAACATTATGCACCATGTATTTTTTATCCGGCTGTGTGTAGGCGGTAAGGAACACCTCGCCGTTATAATACAGCTCGCGCAGATCCACCTTAACTACATTGCGTATCTCAAAGCTTCCGCGCGCATCCGTCATTGCAACGTGACCGAGATCTGCCGTAAAGTTCTCCTCCGCGCCACCGCCTCCATACGGCGCATCGGCAGAGGAGACAAGACCTATGACGGATCTTTTGCCGCATGCAAGGCAGTCAAATTTTGAGTCTGTTGAGTATTCTATCAGTGCATAGTCGTATTTTGTGAGATCCCATTCGCCAAGGGAGAGCGTGTAGCCCTCGTCCCCCATGAATACCCGCCATGAGATATTGCTGATCGTGTAGTTTTTGCGCAGCCCCTTTTGCGGGAAGAGCGACTCCATATCAACGATGTCATAGGATGCCACATTTTTGCCCTCAAGTGCGGATGTGTTGCTCAGCTCCGAGCCGTCTGGTGCGGGACATGCCGTGTCGGGCATCCCCTCAAATACCGGAATGGTAAAGTGGTACGCCACATCAAGCAGACCGTTTTCCTTGTAGGACTTATAAAACTGCGAGGCACGTCCGGTACTGCCGTGCAGGCTCTGCATGTACTGCCCCCAGAAATTGCGGGAGGAGCGCGGGTCTACATTGAATTTTTGAAAATAAAATGTGCTTTGGTAATCACCTATGTAGCGGCTTGTGGCGGCATACGCACCGCCCCAAAGCGCCTTCCAACGTGTGTTCCAAGCACCCGAGCCGCCCCACGCCTCTTTCATTGAATCGGTGCCCTTTTGCGCCTCCTTCATGCCACCGAGATATATCGAGAAATATCCCGTGCCGGATGCGCCTATGTTAAAATAGTTGTAGTAGCCGTTGTAGGCTTTAAGACTGTCCTCTGTGTGCCCGGAGGTCGGCGCTTTAATGGGACTGCCCTTTTCGTCATTCCCGGTGTATTTGCCGGAGTAGTAATACCACAGCTTGTCGCCGCACTCGCCGGATATTAGGGGGCTGGTCCCATTTGTGCCTTGCTCACTGCGCACCACCGTTGCAAGATATACCGGGTTGGCATCTATCGCGCGGCCAAGCTCCATAAAGAACTCGGCGTATGTCATATTACTGTAGATGTCATCAAGCTTTGCGTTCTCCATAAAAGTTCCGCGGCAGACCGCCTCCACGGCGCTCATTGAAACATTTTCACTGTAGCGGAGATCGTAAAATTGAAATATCTGCTCCTCGGTCAAAAAGTTGCGCGGGTCCATCATGTATTTCACCGCGTTTTTGGAGGCCTGATACCAACCGGAATCATATACCTTGGGGTTTGAAAAATTGCGCATTTCAAAGTTTGCGCCGCCGCGCCCCACAAGATTGCGGTTTTCGCTTGCATCATGCTCCTGATAGAGTACATAATCCCACGTGTAGGCATCCTTACCCGCCGTGCGTGACATTGCGGTGATATCAAGTGCCTCAAATGTCCAGTCGGGGTGCTTTTTGTGCAGGTAAATAAGACTGTTGGTGTATGATTTGGGAAAACCCGCCGCGATCAGTTCCTCCCTGTAGGCCTCGTCCGCCGCATTGCTGCCGAAAGCCGAGCAAACAGACATACCGCCGAGCGTAAATAAAAATGCCATTACAGCGCATACCGTCCTTTTAAGTATCAGTTTTTTCATTAATATTACCGTCCTTTCGCGTGCGCATATACACACCATTCACATTATATCAAAAAAAACGCTCCATGGCAATAGCATACGGGCGATTTTTTGTTGCAAATGATCATTTTATGCATAACGGTGGTGTCCAAAGTGTAGTTTTTAAACAAATCTTAAAACTTTTTTTGTTCGTAAAGTATTGACAGTTATGCATTTAGGTGATACAATAATAACAGAAAATACACAGCCAATGTGAAAAGGCCGTGTTGGAAAAAATAAAAAGGAGTACGCAGTATGAGGATGCCGTTTTTGATGCCCCCTGTCTCGCACCCCGCACAGCCGCGTAAGGGCACCGCTGTATATCTGATGTTCGGGAGACTTATCTTAAGTATTTAAACGCACAAGCTTGCGATATGCCGTGAAGTATATCGCGTATTGCTTGCGCGTTTTTTTAAAAGGATACGAAAGAATTTCAATGTTGCAGATTATCAAACAACGATAAAAAAGAAAGGTAATTATTAAAATGAAAAAAATAGTGTATTTGGTCATTTGCGTTATGCTTCTCGCTTCCCTGAGCATCGTCTCGATAATTGCGTTGAACGCCAACGATGAGGTGGCACCTCAAGCTGTTTGTACAAATCACAACTTTACGTCATTTGAGTCATATGAAGCAGAAGAAAATAAACACACCTATTATTGTTCAAATGCAGGATGCGAAGCATATATGGTTGAGCCATGCTATACAACCGAATTTTGCGGTGACCATCAAAACGTTGATTATCTCATGTGCGAAAAATGTTCGAGGGGCAGAATTTATATACATAATTACGGACCGGTCCATATGACTAATAATGAGGACTATTATCACAGCATGGCTTGTCTCAATTATAATGAAGAAAGCGGATCTGTTTGTTATCTGCTCAAAGTAGATGAAGAAGAGGTGGAGTGCATGATAGAGGAGGCACAGGTATGGCGCGGCTTTACACCAAATCGCGGTCACCATATAACGGAAGAGTGCAGTGAATGCCAAGAGCGATACAGCATTGGGTACTTTTATCCGGCAAACCACCCTAATTATTTCAGTGTAGATAACAATTGCAGATATTGCACTATGCCATATCCTTACCATATGGATTGGGACGGAGGTGTAAGTTGATATGATGCTTCAAAAACTCAATAACTTTTATCGTCTGTTATGCTCACTCGTTTGTATGTTGCTTGTGTGCCTTGTGCTTTTAACTTCATGCAATAATACGGCCGAACCTGGTGTTGTGGATATTGATTCCGGTGATGACACTACTGCTGAACCTGTCGTATCCGAGACAAAGCAGACAGCAAAAAACACCGAACCCTTGATGCCCGAAACGACACGGTTGATACCCGAAACGACAGCATCATCTTCTAAGATAATCGATGAGGGGTTCGATAGGGATATTGCTAAGGCAATACCGTTTCCGGCCGATGGCGAGAAGATAGTATATGATCCGGCGTTTGTAATAATTCAAAATGATTCAAGGGGACATGTTCTGGCCTTTACATCAGCGGAGAGAACGGGAAATACAGTCACCTTTTATGCACCGGCGAATGAAGGTTATTATATCCACTGTGTAGCCGCCACGTTTTTGACGCATGATGATGAGTTGTTCATTGGTCTAAATGCTCAAAAGCAAAACGATGGAACCATCAAGTACGATGTGCTAAAATACGATCGTATCGTTGAGGGAGATCATACATACGATAAAATAGATAATATGAAGCAAGGATATGGCAAGGAGTTCGATTCCTCGCACGGGCTCTTTCAGGTGGCGATATATTTCTTTAAAGAGCAATAGATAAATAAACTAAAATGACCATAAATAAACTGTTTTGCAGCTTTGCTGCTGCTGACGGCACTTGCGGCGATCGCATGCTCGGCAAGAGCTGAATGTAGTTTACTGGTTATAAAAAAAACAATTATTGATTTCGGCAGATCACGAAGAAAGGGACTAAAGGCAATGAAGAAAAAGATACCGCCCCACAAAAAACCAATAACTTTTATCGTCTGCTGTGCTCGCTCGTTTGTATGTTGCTTGTGTGCCTTGTGCTTTTAACTTCATGCAATAATACGGCCGAACCGGGTGTTGTGGATATTGATTCCGGTGATGACACTACCGCAGAGCCTGTCGTATCCGCGACCCAGCCGACAGCAATAACTACCGAACCTTTGATGCCCGAAACGACCGCACACCCGTCTTATATAGTTGATTCGGGGTTCGATAGGAATGTTGCTAAGGCAATACCGTTTCCGGCCGATGGCGAGAAGATAGTATATGATCCGGCGTTTGTAATAATTCAAAATGATTCAAGGGGACATGTTCTGGCCTTTACATCAGCGGAGAGAACGGGAAATACAGTCACCTTTTATGCACCGGCGAATGAAGGTTATTATATCCACTGTGTAGCCGCCACGTTTTTGACGCATGATGATGAGTTGTTCATTGGTCTAAATGCTCAAAAGCAAAACGATGGAACCATCAAGTACGATGTGCTAAAATACGATCGTATCGTTGAGGGAGATCATACATACGATAAAATAGATAATATGAAGCAAGGATATGGCAAGGAGTTCGACTCCTCGCACGGGCTCTTTCAGGTGGCGATTTATTTTTTGGACGAATAATAGGATGAATTGACCGAGATAACTATGAAAAAAACTGTTTTTGCAGCTTTGCTGCTGCTGACGGCACTTGCGGCGATCGCATGCTCGGCAGGAGAGCTGAATGTAAATGAAGAATTGCGTGACCAATACATTGATCACACTCCGGGCGAGACGGGAGTCTTGAATCTTATAGGGCGGGATCCCGGCTCTGTTCCGGATTGCGGCGGACGGCACGCCGGAATATGGCGTTTTGATCAAGATTCGCACTGGCGGATATGCGCAAGGTGCGGCGAGGAACTATCCGCCCCTGCGGCACATACGATGGATGGTAAGACCGAGCTCGCCTATGCCGTGATAGACGGCGAGCTGTGTGTTGTGAAAAGCACGAGCTGTAAATGCTCGGGTACTTACCGATATGAATTTATCCCATATGACGAAAGCGAGACTACGGGATGACGGCATTAAAACACGGTATACGCGGATTTTTGCGCGGCGGGTGGACATCACTTGTTATAGCATTGTTGTTTTTTGTCTCTGCGCTGGCTGTTATGATATCCACCTTGGTCCTTGATGTGTGCGATATCTATCGATCAAAGACAGAAGATCCGTACTCCGATTATTTCCGGCTTGTAGTAGATCAAGAAGGCGCGGTGATGGCGGTCGATGCGGGATCTCGTGATTATACAAAAGGGCCCGGCATATCAACGATCCCTTCATTCTTTTATGACATATCCGATTACACCGCCGTGGTGCGCAGTAGATTTAAAACGGATATGACACCCTACACCATGCCGTGGACCGATGATCGTGGCGGTGCTTTGTTTACCTTTTACGGTATCACGTCCTGCGGCGAATTACCGGAGTTCATCCGCGGTGAGTATGTTATTGCAAGCGGCCGCGCGCTTGAGCGCGAGGACAGAGACCGCGAGGCCTATGTATGTGTGATAGATCGTGCGTTGGCCGAGGTCAACGGCCTCGGTGTTGGCGACAGTATCAGCATCCCAAACATACGCGACTATATCAAGGATGATTGCGATTGGGACGGCAAACTGACTATAGTCGGACTTTTTGATATAAATACATATCAAGCCAATACCGAAAAAAACAGCTATAATTACGCAGCCAACAATGTGTATATTCCGCTATCGGTCATGAGACAGCTGACCGATTACGGCACTGTCTATAATTTTCAGGTAAAGCTTACGGATGATTCACTGGCGGATGATATCGAGGATGCGATATACAGATACGGCCTTGCCGGCGGATATCCCGTTATGCTTGTAAAGGTATCCGATCTGTTTGTTTCGGAAAATCGCGGCGTGCACTCTCTGGGGCGAGTTTTTGAGATCATGCGCTTTGTATTCTCCTGCGTGGTAGTGATATCCGCCGCCATCGTAGCGATAAGCGTTGTACATTCTCAAAAAAAGCAACTGGGTATATTCCTTGCCTTGGGACACAGCCGTGCGGCAACATCAGCCATGGTGACGGTAGAGCTGTTGATCTCCGTCATAATAGGTGCCGCGGCGGCGATGGGCGTAATGCTTTGGCTTGGCGCGGATGCGGCAAATCTATTGCTTATGAATGCGCTTGAGAATATATCCGCCGATGCGCTCAGTGCAACAACGTCGGATGGTATACTCAGCTCCGCTCAGATCGCCGGCTTTTTTACATCGCTTATCGATCGTGATTTTGTTGTGCATACTTGCATGGGATCGCTTGCGGTGTTCATTCCTGCGGCGGTGGTCGCGGTCCTGGCGGCACTTGGTGGTGTTATGCGTATAAATGTTTTGCAGTTGCTGACAAGAGAGGAGGGGCGTTGATGCGACACCTGAAAAATATTCTGCGCCAGCCTGTGGCTCACGCGCCGCTCTTTTTGCTTGCAGTGCTCTTGACGGCCATGTATCTGCTTGCCGCCGCTCTTGGTGAAGCTTGCGATGCCGCCTTGCGCAGTGCCGAGGAAAAATATTCGGTGTCGGTCACTGTTTCCGCAAAGCCTAAGCTTACTCGAGAGAAAAAGTCTGATAAAACCATTTATGAGATAGTTGATATAAACAGCTGCAAGGTGGATTCTCGCATTGCCGAAATAGTCGATGCGGAATCTGAATTTACCGAAAAGAGCTATATCAGCGGCAGCTTTGTTATTGGCACAGATCTGCTCGGTAACGCCGGGGAGATAAGTGAGCTGCGCCGCCGTATTGCAAGCGGCGAGAGCGGCACCGTTGAATCGATCGGGGTGTACACCGCAAGCGGGACCTTGCTGAGATCCGCCTCAGCTGTTGCCGCATCCGATGAGTCATGCATCGCCGAGGCGTTGGGCATCGATGCCGATGGATTGGTGGTCTCTTATCGAGACGGTCGTACATATAGGGACGGCGTTGTGATAGGTGAGGCGCTCTACAAAGCTCTCGGATGTCCCGCGGATCTTGCACTCGGATGGTATGCCGAGCGCACTGTTGCACCTAATATCATCAAGTTCGAGGGTGAGGGATATGTGTTCGCAGATGTTTTTTGGCAGAATGTATACGGTACGCTGCTAAAGCTTCCGCGCGAGCCGATGGTCACCGTTCCGGTCGCGGGGTACTATCGCACCGAGGAGAATGAGGATCGCGGTATCGTCGGCGTTATAGAATATTGGGAGACCCTGTACCGCGCAACGGACTATTATCAGGTTACAAATAACCTTCAACATTACTATCGTGATGATGTGTCCGGCGCGGATGAGATAGGATATATTCGTTATTCCGCCGAGCTTCGCTCTCCCGGCGAGGCCGAGGACGCTATAAGAGCGCTGATAGCGGACGGGATAGATCCCGACAGCTATCTGATCAGTGCAAATGACCATGATTACAAATTTGCCGTGGCGCAGGTGCGCAGTATACGTGATCTTGCCGTTGCGGTCTATCTTGCATCGATCGTATTTGGAATAGTAGCGATAGCGCTATGCATGCTGTTGGCTATCAAGCGCCGCACAGGCGAGATGTACACTCTTTGCACTCTTGGCGCATGGCCGACGGGTGTGGCACTCTCCGTGTCGCTTGAGGTCGCCGCGGTGCTTTTTGTCGGTGCACTTGCGGGATGCTTGCTCGGCGAGGCCGCAAGCGGGTCGCTGTTTGCCGCTGTTGGCAACAGCATGGATAAAGCCGCGGTGGGAACTATAGAAAAACTGTCCGAGTTTTCGGTGCATATGTCCAACGGCGAAGAGGCAGTGGCACAGCTTCAAGCGGCTATAGAAAACTATAAAAAAGCCTCGTTGTCCTTTGAGTACGTTCGCGAGCCCAAATATTATCTTCATGTGTTGGCGGCATGCGGGGCACTCACTTTGTTGGGGATAATGGCGGCGGCCGCTGCAATGCCGAAAAAGCTGACACAAAAACTTAAATAGTATAAAAAACATACCCAAGCCGCCTCGGCGGCAGAAGGGAGCATACCATGCCTTTACTTGAGATAATTGATCTTTCGTATGATTATACCCCACGATCCGGTACAGTCCATGCGCTTAAAAATGTCAATGCGTGCTTTGATGCGGGACGTGTTTATGCCGTGACCGGAAGAAGCGGATCCGGAAAAACAACGCTTTTGTCGCTTATAGCGGCACTTGATCGTCCCATGTCGGGGCAAATACTGCTTGACGGAAAGTCGATCTTTGATGAAAGGCCTGATCGTTACCGCCGCGAAAATATTTCAATGGTCTTTCAATCCTATAATCTGATAGCACACCTGACCGCGGGAGAAAATGTTGAGCTTGCGTTTGAGCTGAACGGTACACCGTGCGGTAAACGCGCCGCGGGGGCAAGAGAGATACTGAGGAGCGTTGGGTTGGGTGATGAATACTATCGCAAACGTCCGCGCCAAATGTCGGGCGGGGAACAGCAAAGAGTGGCGATAGCGCGCGCTGTGGCCTCCGGTGCCAAGATCATTTTGGCCGATGAGCCTACAGGAAATCTTGATAATCAAAACAGTGAGATGATAATCTCACAGCTTACGCGCTTGGCGCATGAGGAGGGACGTTGCGTCATAATCGTGACTCACTCCGAAGAAATTGCCGCCGGTGCTGATGTGAGATATCATATGTCAGACGGGGTTCTCTCGGTGGTTCCAATCAGCCAAACGCTGTGATTCTAATTTAAAAAACTATCAAAAAACTATTGAAAAACCGAAATTTATATTGTATAATAGCATTGAGCCGTTACGGTTTGAGGCTGAAACGGCATCGGGGCACGCAGCCACCGATGCCGTGCCTTTTTCTGCCGTGTCGGCAATGCTTTGATTGGTCGATCGTGCCGCAGGACGGCGGCGATCGACAAAACTAAACAATGTCAAGGAGATAGATCAATGACACTTCCGAGAAATGAGTATCCCCGCCCGCAGCTTTTGCGTGACAGCTGGATCTGCCTTAACGGCGAATGGCAATTTGAAATAGACGATGCCGCAAGCGGCGCGGAGCGCGGCCTTTTTGAAAACGACCGTGAGCTTTCGGGCAGGATCACAGTTCCGTTTTGCCCGGAGAGCCGCCTCTCAGGCGTAGCTCACACCGATTTTATGAGGTGCGTGTGGTATAAGCGCGAGCTGGATCTGCCCGCCGAGTGGCAGGGCAAGCGTATCATCCTGCACTTTGGCGCGGTGGATTATCACGCCATCGTGTATGTAAACGGCAAAGTCGCCTGCGAGCATCGCGGCGGATATACTCCGTTCTCGGCCGATATAACTGCGCTCCTGAACGCGGCGAGCGAGCGCAATGTCATAACCCTTTGCGCATATGATGATCTGCGCTCGCACAAACAGCCGGGCGGCAAGCAAAGCTCAAGGTTTGGCTCCTACGGCTGTTACTACACCCGTACCACCGGCATTTGGCAGACCGTGTGGGCGGAGGCGGTTGATGAATGCTATCTTGCCGCCCTCAAGCTCACCCCGGATGTTGCATCCACCTCAGTTGGAGTAGAGTGCAAGATCGCCGGTGCGCTTGCGGAGGATGGTGGCGAGATATCCGTTCGTGCGCTGTATGACGGCCGCGAGGTCGGCTCGGCGCGTCTGCCTTTCCGCGCCATGGCAGAGACCGTCAGCTGTGTAAGCTTCGGCCTCTCGCTGACCGAGGCGCACCTTTGGGATGTCGGTCGCGGTGAGCTTTACGATCTTGAGGTGACCATCTCGCAAAATGGTCGCGTGCTTGATAGAGTGACGAGCTATTTCGGCCTGCGCTCCGTCACGCTTGAGGGACGTTCCTTTAGAATAAACGGTCGCACGGTGTTCGGTCGTTGGGTGCTTGATCAGGGCTTTTATCCCGAAGGAATATACACCGCCCCCACCGATGAGGCGCTTAAAAATGATATACTTAAGTCTATGGAGCTTGGCTTTAACGGCGCGCGTCTGCATGAAAAGGTCTTTGAGCCGCGGTTTTTGTACTGGGCGGATAAGCTTGGCTACCTTTGCTGGGGTGAGCACGCCAACTGGGGACTTGATATTACCGAGGCCGGCAGTATACAGCACTTCCTGCCCGAGTGGCTTGAGGCCGTGGAGCGCGACTACAGCCACCCGTCGATCATCGGTTGGTGCCCCTTTAACGAAACATGGGATAGCAACCGCCGCGCACAGGCCGACAGTGTGCTGTCTATGGTCTACCGCGTAACAAAGGCCATCGATCCCACCCGCCCGGTCATCGATACAAGCGGTAACTTCCATGTTGAGACGGATATATTTGACGTTCATGATTATGAGCAACGCCCGGAGGTGTTCGTAACATATTACGATAAGATAGCCGAGGGCATTATAAACGACCAGTGCGAGCGCCATCCTACCCGCCGCGGCAGACAGCACTATGACGGCCGCAAGCCTGTGTTTATCAGCGAGTACGGAGGAATTGCATGGATCCCGGAGGGCAAAGCAGGCTGGGGCTACGGTAAGGGCCCCGCCACCGAGGAGGAGTTTATAGCTCGTTACCGCGGGCTTACCGATGCAATACTTGATAATGAGTATGTTATGGGCCTTTGCTATACACAGCTCTATGATGTGGAGCAGGAGCAAAACGGACTTATGACCTACGAGCGCGAGTTTAAGTTTGACCCCGCCATATTCAGGGAGATCAATACACGCGAGGCCGCCATCGAAAAAAAGGATAATAAATGATATCGGTGATATCGCAATAACAGCCCCCGCGGGCATGACATCTGTCATGCCCGCGGGGGCTATATGTGTTTGATGTTTATTTTTGTGCCTGATCCTTATTGCTGTTTTGTGTCGCTTCTCTAAAATTCCGTTCCTCTCTGACGGTCTTTTTTATATGTGCCGCGAGGAGGGAGTAGAGCACCATTACGACGATATAGATTACAAGAGCCGTCATAAAGCCCACAAGGCGCTGGCTGCCGGAAAGCTCGGCGGGCAACAGCACGCAAAGGTAGATGCCGAGCATCGTGGCGGCACAGTGCAGGGGATAGCCCAGCCCGCGCGGCAGGCTTTTTGCCGTCAGTGCGCAGTTAGCGGCGGCAAAGCAAAGGCAAAAGGGAAGCAGCAAAAACACGCGCTCTGCCGAGAGGAGCGCACCACCCTCTGCGTTTGAATACATGGCAAATATCACAAAGCTGTAAAGTCCTGCGGCTACTGTGTAGTATATGGCCATGTGGGTGAGTATCTTTTTTATCGTTTTCATAGATATTATCCGTCCGTATCTTTTTGATACCAATACTTTAGCACATTTTTTATCATATTGCAAGGGCTAATGTGTAAAAAAACAAAAATACCGATGCAAATATCGCCGCGCGGGGCGGCATATTAGTATATACTGAATAAAAATAATGAATATTCAAAAAAATATTCATTGCGGTGTTGACTTTTACCTGTTTTAAAAGTATAATATAATAGTATAATGGTCGGAGTATGTTTTGGGTCCGACCCGAAAGGAACGACATGACAAGACGAGTTGCAAGAGAAAATACCGTTGGACTTTTGTTTGAATACGGTTTTCGCCCCGAGGTCGAGGCGGGGGATATCTATGAGGCGGCACTGGAGGTGCGCGAGCTGGAGGACAATGACTTTATGAGGTCGCTCTACTTCGGCACTGTTGAAAATATTGAAGCAATAGATGCGGCAATAGCCAAAAACTCACGCGGTTGGAAGCCGGAGAGGCTTTCGGGTGTTGCAAGGGCTGTATTGCGCCTTGGCACATACGAGCTTTTGTTTACCGATGTTCCCAAAAATGTGGCGGTGAACGAGGCGATAGAAATGATAAAAAAATATGACGATGAAAAGGCGCGCCCCTTTGTTAACGGTATTCTTAACGCCATAATGAAGAGCGAGCCCTCGGGCGGCATATCGGGAGATAACGAGTAATGCTTTTTTGCGGTATCGATACCAGCAATTACACTACCTCCGCCGCGCTCTGTAACGAGGCGGGGCAGGTGGTGGCAAATATCAAAGAGCCGCTCCCGGTAAGGGCAGGTGAGTGCGGACTGCGGCAGTCGGATGCCGTGTTTGCGCACACGCGCAACCTGCCGATAGTCACATCTCGTCTGCGCGAGGTGCTTGCATCCGATGAGCTTTGCGGCGAGCGTTTGGCGGCCATCGGCGTTTCCGAACGTCCGCGCGATGCCGAGGGCTCATACATGCCTTGCTTCCTTGCGGGCGTGGCGGCGGCATCGGCCATGGCGGATGCTATGGATCTGCCGCTTTATCGCACATCACATCAAAACGGTCATATAATGGCGGCGCTTTATTCGTCGGGCAGGACAGAGCTTGTATCGCGGCGGCATATTGCCTTTCACGTTTCCGGCGGCACGACCGAGGTGTTGCTCGTTGAGCCGCGTGACAGCGCCTTTGCGGTCACTCTTATCGGCGGCACTCGGGATCTGAATGCGGGTCAGGCCGTGGACAGAACAGGTGTTATGCTCGGTCTGCGCTTTCCCTGCGGTGCGGCGCTTGAGGAGCTGGCAAACAGCTCCGCTCACAGCTTTAAATTCCCGCGCGTTGCGGTAAAGGACGGCTGGTGCAATCTTTCCGGGCTTCAAAACAAGACCCAAAAAATGCTTGCCGACGGCGAGACGTCAGCCGATATCGCCGCCTATCTTTTTGATCACATCGCGGCGGTGCTTGCAAAAATGGCGGCCGATGCCCGCGAGGTGCAGGGTGACCTGCCCATAGTGTTTGCCGGCGGTGTTATGAGCAATAAACGGATACACCGTCATCTTGAGGCATTGGGCAACGTGCATTTTGCCGAGCCTGCATTCTCCGCCGATAACGCGGCAGGCGTGGCTCTGCTGGGCAGGCGCAGCTTTTTGGGCGAGCGCGGCGAGGGCTTACATGGATAACGCACCGAGGATCGAGGCGCTGTCCGTCACAGCACTCAACGAATATATAAAGACCCTGCTTGATACCGATGATGTGCTTTCTGCTGTTGCGGTGCGCGGGGAGATATCAAACTTTAAAAACCACTACCAAACGGGGCACTTTTACTTCACGCTTAAGGACGAGGGCGGGTGCATTGCCGCGGTAATGTTTCGCTCCTATGCCTCGCGGCTGGATTTTGTACCCGAAAACGGCATGCGCGCCGTGCTGTTTGGGCATGTATCATCATATGTAAAAAGCGGTCAGTATCAGATATACGTTACCGATATGATACCGGACGGCGCAGGTGCGCTTTATCTGCGCTACGAACAGCTAAAGGCACGCTTGGCATCCGAGGGACTTTTTGATCCCGCCCGCAAGAGGGCGATACCAAAATATCCGGAGCGTATAGGCATCGTTACCTCTCCCACCGGCGCGGCAATACAGGATATGCTAAATATCCTCGGTCGCCGCTTCCCGTATGCCGAGGTAACGCTCTATCCGGCGCTCGTCCAGGGCGCAGGGGCAGAGCCGTCGCTCTGCCGCGGGATCGAATATTTCAATTCCCGCGCGGCGGAGGATGCACCCGATGTGCTGATCATAGGCCGCGGCGGTGGATCGATAGAGGATCTTTGGGCGTTCAACGGCGAGTCGCTGGCAAGGACGATAGCGGCATCGCGCATACCGGTGATCAGTGCGGTGGGACATGAAACTGATTTCACCATCGCCGATCTTGCGGCGGATCTGCGTGCCCCCACACCATCCGCGGCGGCGGAGGTAGCCGTGCCGGATTCGGCAAGACTGCGCTCACAGCTCTCAAATGTGGCCTCGCGCCTTTCTTCACTGCTAAGCGCAGGGGTCGAGCGCAAACGCGCCGAGTTGGCCGCCCTCTCCGGGCGCCGTTCGCTGACAGATTCCGCTTATCTTTTGGATGTCAAGCGCACCGCCCTCATGCTTGCGGAGGGACGGCTGTCATCTGCATATCTCGGGCGAGTAAATGATGCCAAAAACGAGTTGAGGGCGTATATCTCGTCACTTTCGGCGCTAAACCCGCTGGCGGTGCTGTCACGCGGATACGCCGCAGTGCGCTCGGCGGACGGTAAGCATATGATAACGGAGGCCGCATCTCTCGCGCCAGGCGAGCGGTTGATGCTTTGCATGCGGGACGGAGATGTGGAGGTAACAGTTGATGAGGTCTGCCAAAAACCAAAGGATGATCCCCAAGGTGAGTAACAGCAGGGGAGCGATATAGATTAAGATGAACGAAACAGAAAAAAACAAAACAGAAGAAATAGAAATAAAAGAAGATACCCAAGCAAGCGACTCCGTTGGCGAAACGGCAAAAAAGCCAAGATCCGGCGCACGTTCAAAGCGTGCGAGCGAAAAGGATATGACCTTTGAGGCCGCAATGACACGTCTTGAGGCGGTAGTGCATGCACTTGAGGACGGCAGAACGCCGCTTGAAGAGTCGATGAAGCTCTACGAGGAGGGCATCTCGCTCGTTCGCCTCTGTTCCGGTAAGCTTGAGGCCGCAGATAAAAAGGTGCGCATACTTACGGGCGAGGAGACGGCCGAGGGCTGATGCGGCCAACCGTTATCCGCTCGCCCGAGGGTGTGCGGGATACGGATTTATAATTTATTGATCTTTTATTTTGAACAACACGTGGAACGAGATAAGGTGATGGAGATATGGACGTAAGCGCGATCGATAATACAGCCGCCGATATTGAGGCGGCGCTTTGTGCGGCGGCGGAAAAGACAGCCGCGGCGCTTCGCGCCTGCTATCCTGCGGATGCGGAGGGCAAAACGCTCGATAGGGCGGAGCTTTACAGCCTCATGGCGGGCGGTAAAAGGATCAGACCATTTTTGGTGGTTGAATTTTGTCGTCTGTTCGGCGGCAGTGAGGAGGCGGCGTTGCCCTTTGCCTGTGCCATTGAGATGCTGCACACCTTCTCGCTCATACATGACGACCTGCCATGCATGGATAATGACGATATGCGGCGCGGTCGCCCCACCAACCATCGCGTAAACGGCGAGGCGGTGGCGCTTTTGGCGGGCGATGCACTTGAGGTGCGCGCCGTTGCCACAGCGCTTTCAAATAAAAATGTATCGGTCGCGGATGCCGCGCGTGCCGCGGCCGCCATCTGCCGCGGGTCGGTCGCCATGATCGAGGGGCAGATAATGGATATTGCCGCCGAGGAGCGGGAGATATCGATGGGCGAGCTTGTTACCCTGCAAAGCAAAAAAACGGGAGCGCTCATGCGCGTGAGCGCCGCGCTCGGGTGTATTGCCGCGGGCGTTCCGGATGATGACGAAAAAATGCGTGCCGCGATCAGCTACGCTGACGGTATAGGCCGCGCGTTTCAGGTGATAGACGATATTTTGGATGCCGAGAGTACCTCCGAGGAGCTGGGCAAGACCGCAGGCTCGGATGCAAGGGACGGCAAGGTGACATACCTCAGCTTTATGAATGCAGAGGAGGCACGTGCTTTGGCGGCCGAGATCACCGCCGAGGCGGTGTCCGCTGTGGCGGCGTACCCGGGCTCGGAGATACTCATCTCGCTGGCCGAATGGCTGTTGCGGCGCAAAAAGTAACGGATGACGGCTGTTGTGTTGTTATGAGAGCGGATCTGTTTTTGTTTGCAAACGGGCTGGCACCGAGCCGAGAGGCGGCAAAAAAGCTGATACTCGGCGGCTGTGTTTTGCTAAACGGCAAAAAGCTTGCAAAGCCGTCGGCCGATATCGGTGAGGATGTGGGCGCGGCGGATATTACGGTCATTCCATTGCCGGATATGCGTTATGTCGGGCGTGGGGGGCTTAAGCTTGAGGCGGCGCTTGATGCATTCGGCGTGTCTGTGTGCGGTGCGAAAGCTATCGATATAGGCGCATCCACGGGAGGATTTACCGATTGCCTTTTGTCCCGCGGTGCGGCACATGTTACCGCGGTGGATTCGGGACACGGTCAGCTGGCCGCAAAGCTTGAGGTCGACCCGCGCGTGCGCTCTCTTGAGGGCGTCAACGCGCGTTATATGACGGCGGATGCCGTTGGTGCCGGTTATGATATCGCCGTGATGGATGTTTCTTTTATATCTCAAACGCTGATATTACCCACCCTGCCGCCGCTTTTGCGGGACGGCGGGAGGCTGATATCACTTATCAAGCCTCAATTTGAGGTAGGGCGTTCGGATGTCGGCAAGGGCGGCATCGTGCGCTCGGATTCCGCGCGCCTGCGTGCTGTGCGGTCTGTTATCGATGCGGCGGAGGGTGTCGGATTGCACCACCGCGGCACCATCACCTCGCCGATAACCGGCGGTGACGGAAATATAGAATATCTGGCGTGCTTTGTTTTGTCTCGCGGCGAGGCGGCGGGGCAATAAAAATCGTGCGGTCGAACAGTCAAGTAAAAAAAGACGATATCGATCGGCGGCATGCAATGGAGGGTGCTGTGCAGTTTTCAAGGGTCGCAGTTGTAACGAATTTTAATATATCCGAAAAAGCGGAGGTCGCACTGGCGGCCGCCCGCGCCTTTGCCACGCACGGAGCATCCCTTTTGCTTGATCTTTCGGCCAAGGGCAAGTGCGGCTTTGAGGCGGCGGGGCTTGCGCCGAGATATATGGCGGCGCATACGCTTTACGAAAATGCCGATATCGTTGTTGTGGTCGGCGGGGACGGCTCTGTTCTTGAGGCGGCGCGGCGCTGTGCCGTGCGCTCCACCCCGGTGCTTGGCATAAACAAAGGGCGGCTGGGCTTTTTGTGCGAGCTTGAGGTGGATGAGCTGGGGCTTATAGATGGTCTCTACAGCGGCAAATATTCGATCGAGCGGCACACGATGCTGAATGTTGAGGTAATGAGCCGACCGGATGAAAATGGTGAGCGGCGGCGCAACTATATAGCGCGTGCGCTCAATGATGCGGTCGTCTCAAACGGCTCGGTGGCGCGTATCGTGGATATCGAGCTTCGCGAGGGCGGCAAAACGGCGGCGACCTATCGTGCCGACGGCATTATTGCCGCCACACCTACCGGATCTACCGCTTATTCCATGTCGGCGGGCGGCCCTGTTCTTGATCCGCGCCTTGGCGGCATCTGCATAACTCCGATATGTGCGCATTCGGTCTCCGCAAAGCCGATAGTTTTCCCGGACAGCGCAAAGCTTGAGATAGTAAATGTCTGCCGCCGCGAGCCGGCACTCTTTCTGACTGTTGATGGCAGGGTGAACATAAAGCTTGCACGCGGTGAGGCGGTAAGGATAACCCGCTCGGATAGGCACGCGGGGATAATACGGCTCAAAGAGGATGTTTTTTACGAGGTCTTCAAGCACAAAATGAGCGGGATCTGATCCCGATATCACGAGAGACCGTGATACACAAAAGTATATTATTTAAAGATAAAAGAAGATCAAAAGAAGATCGAAAGGATCGGTTAGCCATATAATGAAAAGTGGACGACAGGAAAAGATCATAAGCCTTATCGAAAACTGCGATGTTGAAACGCAGGAGGAGCTGATAGGGCTGTTGCTTCGCGAGGGATATCGGGTAACGCAGGCCACGGTCTCCCGCGATATAAAAGAGCTAAAGCTCTCAAAGGTCCCG
The DNA here is from genome assembly GCA_964384555.1 of uncultured Ruminococcus sp. Taxonomy (GTDB): domain Bacteria; phylum Bacillota; class Clostridia; order Oscillospirales; family CAG-272; genus CAG-390. The sequence continues at coordinate 103,922 of CAYLLA010000001.1, forward strand.
ACCGGCCGCGGCACATACAAATACACGCTCCCGCGGCAGGAGGATAGCGGCAGTAACATAAAATTCAATACGGCACTTATCGAGTCGATAAAAAAGGTGGATTATTCGGGTAATATGATAGTCCTTTCTACCTATCCGGGGCTTGCAAACGCAGTGGCTGCGGGGCTTGATGCCATAGACAGTGACGAGATACTCGGCAGTGTTGCCGGTGACGATACCATATTTATCGTAACGCGGGGGCTGGATTCCTCCAAAAAGCTCAGCGAAAAGATAAAAATACTTTTGCGTTCTGTTTGAATGCACCGCAAGGATGTCTGTGGGGACGGTGATTTTTAATGCTCAGATCGCTTCATATAGAGAATATAGCGGTAATAAAAACGCTTGATCTTGATATCGCCGATGGCTTTACGGCAATGACGGGCGAGACAGGCGCAGGTAAATCGATAATTATAGACAGCATAAATTTTTTGCTTTGCAATCGCACGGGGCGTGAGCTTGTGCGCACGGGGCAGGATCGCGCCGAGGTATCGGCGGTGTTTGACGGCATTGGCGGCGGGATCGCCGAGGAGCTTGCCGCGCTCGGCATCGAATGCGAGGACGGCGAGCTCTCCTTGGGTCGCACATTGACCGCCGATGGTCGTTCGACCTGCCGCATAAACGGTCGCGGCGTTACACAGGCGGTATTGCGCCGAGTTGGTGGGCTTTTGGTCTCGATACACGGGCAAAACGAAAATATCAAGCTCACCGACCCTGCCGAGCAGTTGCGGCTTCTTGATGCCGCTGCTCACGCGGAGGGCGTGCTTGCCGAGTACGGCGAGATATATTCCGCCCTGACTGCCGTGCGGGGGGAGATCGACGGTCTTTGCAGAGACGAAAAGGAGCAAAATCAGCTCCGCGACATGCTTGAATATCAGATAAAGGACATCTCCGCCCTGAAGCTCAAGGTCGGGGAGGAAGAGAACCTGCTTATTGAAAAAAAGCGCCTTTTGAGCCTTGAGACGATAAAAAAGCAGTCTGATATCGCTCTGCGTGCGATACATGGGAATGAACGCGGGGTCACCGCATCCTATCTTTTAACAAAGGCCGCGGATGCACTGCGGCGGATATCCGATGTTTATCCCGAATATCGCGAATATGCCGAGCGGCTTGAGGCCTGCCGCTATGAGGCTGATGACATTGCCGCCGAGGTGATGAGCCGAAGCGGGGCGGATGACGGCGATGGAGCAGATCCCACGGCGCGCCTTGATGTCATAGAGACCCGCCTTGATGCCATATCAAGACTCAAGAAAAAATACGGCTCGACCATCGAGGAGATACTTGAATTTAAAGCGAATGCCGAGGCGCGTCTTACCGCACTTGAAAACGGTGACGAGCGGATCGGCGAGCTTCGACGACGAGAGAGGGAGCTTTGCTCGTCTCTTGAGAAGACCGGTGCGGTGCTTGGCGAGCTGAGGCGAGCCGCCGCCGCGGGGATCGAAGGGCGAGTGGCCGAGTCACTGGCGTTCCTTGATATGCCAAAGGTGAGATTTTGTATTGCAATAGATCGGCTGGACGAGCCCACCCCGCGAGGGTACGACCGTGCAGAGCTCAGGATCGCGCCCAACCCCGGCGAGCCTCCACGCTCGTTGGCAAAGATTGCATCCGGCGGCGAGCTTTCAAGAATAATGCTGTCGATCAAAAGCGTTATGGCGGATCTTGACGGTGTGCCCACCGTCATATATGACGAGGTGGATGCGGGCATCTCAGGCAAGACCTCACGTAAGGTCGGCATAAAGCTGCGCGAGGCCTCCGAGTCCTCACAGATACTTTGCGTTACACACTCGGCGCAGATAGCCTCGCTGGCCGCCAATCATCTTTTGATAACCAAAACAGAGCGTGACGGCAGGAGCGAATCCACCGTTACATATCTTGATGAAGACGGCAGGGTAGAGGAGACCGCAAGGATACTCGGCGGCATCAATATCACCGATGCACAGCGTGCCGCGGCGCGTGAGCTTATAGCCGAGGGTGCGGATATAAATAACGGACATAGCATCCGAAACAAAACAAAACCGAAAGACAGATAAAAAACAGATAAAAAACAAAAAAGGTCAGGTATAAAAAATGCTGAGATCATTATTGCTTACCTACTCATACGCGGTGCTTGCAAATGTGCCGGCATCCATCTCGCCCGCAACGGGTGATAACAGCCGCCCGTGGCTTTGGGCAGTCATCGGCGGTGTTGCCGTGGTGCTTGTCGTTTTGTTGGCTCTCATGGGCAAACGCGGCGGCCACGAAGACGATGATGAGACCGATGACGGCGACGATAAATAATAAAGACCGTATCGATCAAATAAAAATCATAACCATATAACACATAACACTGTATAACATTAATATCAGAAAGGCACAGTCCTATGACTAACGTAAAAAATGAGATCGCACAGGCGCTGAGGGAAAAGATCGAGGCAATGGCCCCCGGTGCCGCTCCGAGCGCGGAGGAGCTCTCCGCAATGCTCGAATACCCGCCGGATGCATCAATGGGTGATATAGCTCTCCCGTGCTTTAAGCTCAGCCGCAGTCTGCGCCGCGCACCTGCGCAGATATCAGATGCACTTGCCGAGGGCTTTTCCACCCCCGCCGTGGCATCGGTCGCATCCTGCAAGGGATATCTTAATTTTAAGCTCGACGATGCCGAACTTGCCCGCTCCGTTATCGGCGAGGTGCTCTCCCGCGGTGACCGCTACGGCGCACCGAATATCGGCGAGGGCAAGACCGTAGTGCTTGACTATTCCTCCCCCAACGTTGCCAAGCCGTTCCATATAGGTCACCTCGGTACTACCGTTATCGGACATGCACTCAAGCGCCTGCATGAGTTTGCAGGCTACAAGTGCGTGGGCGTTAACCACCTCGGCGACTGGGGCACACAGTTTGGTAAGCTGATAGTTGCCTACCGCAAGTGGGGCAGCCGTGAGGAGGTAGAGCGCCGCGAGATAGATGAGCTGGTGGCACTTTATGTCAAGTTCCACGCAGAGGCAGAGGAGCATCCCGAGCTGAATGACGAGGCGAGAGCCGAGTTTACAAAGCTTGAGCATCATGACCCGGAAAACACCGAGCTTTGGCGTTGGTTTATAGATATCTCGCTCCGCGAATATCAAAAAACATACGATCAGCTTGGCATCACCTTTGACAGCTACAAGGGCGAGAGCTTTTATTATGATAAAGTCCCCGCGGTGGTCGAAAAGCTTCGCGAGTGCGGTCTGCTTAAAAACGATGACGGCGCGGAGATAGTGGATCTTGAGGAGTACGGCATGCCGCCGTGCCTCATCCTTAAAAACGACGGCTCGTCAATATATCCCTCCCGTGATATTGCCGCCGCGCTTTACAGAAAAGAGACCTACGATTTTGATAAATGCATATACGTTACCTCCGCAGGTCAGTCACTGCATTTTGCACAGTGGTTCAAGGTCATCGAGCTTATGGGCTATGATTGGTATGATAAGCTCGTCCATGTACCCTACGGTACTGTGTCGATAAACGGCGCAAAGCTTGCCACGCGTACAGGCAACGTGATCCTTTTGCGCGACCTTTTTGCCGAGTCTATCGAAAAGGTGCGTGAGATCACTCGCGAAAAGAACCCGGATATGCCGGAGGAGGAGCTTCGCGAGATATCCGAGAGTGTGGGCGTTGGTGCTATCGTATTTTATTATCTTTCCAATAACCGCATAAAGGATATAAACTTTATGCTTGAGGATGCATTGTCCTATGACGGCAACACAGGCCCTTATGTTCAGTACACCTACGCACGTATATCCTCTCTCCTGTCACGTGCAGGGGAGGAGATAGGCATGCCGGAGGGCGGATATCAGCTCGGCACACCGGAGGAGCATGACCTGCTAAAGCTCCTTGCCATCTTCCCGGATCGCGTGCTGGCGGCACTGAGAGACTACGAGCCGTCTGTCATTACCCGCTATATGATAGAGCTGACGGCATCCTATAACCGCTTCTATCATAACTGCCAGATCCTCTCGGCTGAGGACGAAGCGGTGCGCCGCTCAAGGCTTGCGCTTTCCGCGGCGGTAAAGACCGTGCTGGGTATCTCCCTCGGCCTTATCTGCATGAAGCGGACCGAAAAGATCTGATGCGGGTCGGCGGTCTGCAAAACGACAAAAAACAAAGCAAAAAATAATAATTATATAATTACAAAGTGAGGAAATAAAAAATGTCCGGACACAGCAAATGGAGTAACATCAAGCACAAAAAGGAAAAGACCGATGCGCAAAAGGCAAAGGTGTTTACCAAGATCGGTAAGGAGATCACAATAGCGGTCAAGGAGAGCGGCGGTGACCCCTCCACCAACTCCAAACTGCGCGATCTTATCCAAAAGGCAAAATCAAACAACGTTCCCAACGATAATATCGAGCGCACCATCAAAAAGGCTCTCGGCTCGGCCGATGTCGCCTACGAGGAGATCACCTACGAGGGCTACGGTCCCTCCGGTGTTGCCGTTATAGTTGAGACCACCACCGATAACCGCAACCGTACCGCAGGTAACATCCGTGCATACTTCTCAAAGTATCACGGTAACCTTGGCCAGAGCGGCTGCGTCAGCTTTATGTTTACCGAAAAGGGCGTTATCGTGATCACCGATGAGTACGGTGAGGTCGATGAGGATAAGCTGATGGAGACGGCTCTTGAGGCGGGAGCGGCTGACTTCAAGGCAGACGAGGGCCTCTATATCGTTTACACCGAGCCTGATGACGTTTACGCCATATCCGAAGAGCTTAAGGCCGCGGGATATGAGGTCGAATCCGCCGAAAAGGAAAAGGTTGCGGATACCACCGTTGATCTTGACGGCGAGGAAGACCGCAAATTTATGGGTCTGCTCATAGAGCGGCTTGAGGATGACGACGATGTTATGAACGTTTACCACAACTGGGGGAACTGCGACGAGGAGTGATCCTTGCGGCATGATGCCATGAACAAATATAAACGGCTTTTATCAAATACCGTTATATTGGCGGTAGGCACCTTTTCCTCAAAGGTGCTGGTGTATCTTTTGTTGCCGCTTTATACGGCAATGCTGTCGCCGGCCGAATACTCGGATGCAAATATCATATCTCAAATAGCAAACCTTATAATGCCCGTGGCGGCAATAGGTGTGTGTGACGGTCTTTTTCGCTTTGCGCTTGACGCGGGTGAAAAAAAGCGGGAGGTTTTTTCCTCCGGTATTACGATCCTCACGCTCGGCACTTTGCTGTTTTTGGCGGTCTCACCGTTGCTTTTTAAGCTTGATATGCTAACTGGATATGCATGGCTTGCGATAATATACGTTATAGCCGCCAACTATCAGCTTGCGTGCGCCAACTATATACGCGCACTGGGGCGCACCACCGTGTTTGCGGTGCAGGGAATAATCAATACTGCGCTGAACATTGCCTTTAACATCCTGTTTTTGGTCGTGTTCAAAATGGGAGTTTACGGTTATGTTTTGTCGGTAGTTGTGGCAAACGTCATCGTCACCGTTATAATGGTGATGTGGCAAAAGCTCTACCGCGACCTCGGCATCTCTCTCTTTGATCGCCGCATAGCTGCCGATATGCTCAAGTACAGCGCACCAATGATACCCACATCTATCTTTTGGTGGCTCACAAGCGTTTCGGGGCAGTTCCTTGTAAAATACATCTGCGGGGACGAGGCCAACGGCATATTTGCCGCATCCTATAAGATCCCCACGGTGCTTACCCTCATGACTACGATCTTTATCGAGGCATGGCAGTATTCCGCCGTGGCCGATGCCGATGACGGCGACCGCGGGGAGTTCTTCTCAAAGGTGTTCAGGACCTACTCCGGCCTTATCTTTATGGCTGCCTCTGCACTTGCCGCACTGGCAAAGCTGTTTGCATCCTTTATGTTGGCAGATGATTATTACAGCGCATGGCAGTATATGCCAACGCTCGTTATCGCCACAACGTTCTCCGCAGTTACAACTTTTCTCGGCAGTATATACATGGTAAAAAAGAAGAGCATGCTCTCCTTTTTAACGTCAATGTGCGGCGCGGTGCTTAATGTCGGTATCTGCTTGATCTTGGTGCCGAAGTACGGCGCACAGGGCGCGGCGATAGCGGCGGCTGTCAGCTATTTTGCCGTGTTTGCCATAAGAGCGGTCAACACACAAAAATACGTCCGCTTTGATATGCACCCGGCGGTGATAGCGCTCAATGCCGTTATACTCATATTCCAGTGCGCCGTGATGGTGCTTGAGGTGAGATATTGGATAGCCATTGAGGCGGTGTGCTTCCTGCTGATATTCGCCCTCAACGCAAAGCCGATAATAGAGGGCGCGCTAATGCTCCTGCGCGGCTTTTTGGGCGCCGTGCGCGGCCGCGGACGAGGTGTCGGCGCATCCGATGCGGGATCCGACCGCGAGGATGACTGATAGGACGACCGATGGTGAGAAAAACAGCAAAAATATCGTCGATATTCTGAGTTTTTTTGCAAAAAGGTATTGCAAAAAAACTCAAAGTGTGATATAATATCAAAGTCCGGGTCATGCCGGAACGAGGCAGTCCGCTGCGGGCTCTGCATGAATGCTTCGATATCCTATTATAAAAATATTATAAAGGAGGGGCTGAAATGGATTACATTGCAGCTATGACCAACGAGCAGTTAAAGGAAACACTTCCCCAGTTTGAGGTTGGAGACAACGTTCGCGTTTCCTGCCGTATCAAGGAAGGTACCCGTGAAAGGATCCAGCTTTTCGAGGGAACCGTTATCGCCAAACGCGGCGGCGGCATCTCCGAGACCTTCACCGTAAGACGTGTTGCTTACGGATGCGGTGTTGAAAAGACTTTCCCGATCCACTCTCCCAACGTTGCCGCTGTCGAGGTAACTCGTCATGGTAAGGTAAGACGTGCTAAGCTGTTCTACCTGCGTGACAGAGTCGGCAAGGCTTCCAAGGTCAAAGAGAAGATCTGAGTTATCTGCTGATGGGAGCGATCCCAAAAATAAGCGATGTGCCGTGGCACATCGCTTATTTTTTTGGCGGATACACGCCTGCGTGGCGTGGTCCGCTGTAAAAATATACATCCTTTGCGCATCTGTATAAGCCTCCGCGGGCTTGGAAAATAATCATCTAAACGGATACGGGGGGATTTTTTTATGTACTATAATAAAGTTGAGATATGCGGCGTTAACACATCAAAGCTCAAAACGCTGACAGACGAAGAAAAAAACGAGCTGTTGCGGCGCACAAAAGCGGGGGACGGCGCGGCGCGTGAGGAGCTGATATACGGTAATCTCAGGCTCGTTTTGAGCGTAATACAGCGCTTTACCGGCAGGCGTGAGAGCATGGACGATCTTTTTCAGGTTGGGTGCATTGGGCTTATAAAGGCGGTAGATAATTTTAATATTGACCTTGGAGTCAAATTTTCCACCTATGCCGTGCCGATGATCATAGGTGAGATACGCCGCTACCTGCGGGATAACAATACCATAAGGGTCAGCCGCTCGATGCGCGATCTTGCATATCGTGCGCTGACCTTGAGGGAGGAGCTTATACGGCAAAATCAGTGCGAGCCGTCGCCGCAGGAGCTTGCGGATAAGCTTGGCGAGCGGCGGGAGGATGTTGTGGGAGCTATGGAGGCAATAATCGAGCCGCTCTCACTCTACGAGCCTGTCTACAGCGAAAACGGAGATTCGCTGTACGTGATGGATCAAATAGCCGATACGGGGGCATCCGATGAGGCGTGGCTGGAGGGGATAGCACTTGCTGAGGCAATGAAAACGCTCGGCGAGCGGGAAAGAGCGATAATAAACATGCGATTTTATAAAAATAAAACGCAGATGGAGATAGCGGACGAGATAGGTATCTCCCAAGCGCAGGTCTCCCGCCTTGAAAAAGGCGCACTTGAACGCATGCGCCGTCAGCTTTAATTCAAAACCTCGGTCAAGCTATGCTTGGCCGAGGTTGGGGTGAGTCAAATATGGTTTTGCGTTATATTAAATCTTGTATCACGTATGTCTCGGCCGGTGTAGAATCAAATGTCATGATCCTATCGGCAAAGCGGCGGGACAGCTCTTCCGAGTGGATGACCGCTATTGCGGCGGCATTGGCGGTGTGACGGTGTATCACGTCTATGCAAAGCTCGGCGCTCTGTCTGTCAAGTGCGGCAAACGGTTCGTCAAAGAGATAAAGCTCCGCCGGGCGTGCCAGTGCCCGCGCAATGGACACGCGCGTTTGCATGCCGCCCGAAAGCTCATGCGGCAGGTCATCCTCGTGGCCGTTAAGCCCAAGCTCGCAAAGCAGCTCACGCGCCGCCGCAAGCCCCTGCTTTTTGTCGCCCGCCACAAGATTTACATTTTGAGCGGCGCTCAAGTGCGGCAAAAGCAGCGGCGATTGCATTGAAAGTGATATCCTCGGCGCGGCGGGGGAGAACGAAAGCTCGCCGCTGTAGCTTTGGTCGATCCCGGCTATTATCGAGAGCAGAGTGGATTTTCCGCACCCGGACGGCCCGCATATCGCAAGCCTGCCGCCGCGGGGGATCTCGATCCTGCAGGTGAGCGCGGAGACTGCCGTCAGCTCGCCGAATTTTTTTGTTATTCCGTTAAGCTCTATCAGCATCTCGTTCACCGCCTTTCTGCTCGGTCGTTTGATTGCTTTGCATCGGCGCTTTGGTGGTGCTTTCGGCGTCCGCACAGGTCGCCACGCCGCCCTGCGGCTTGCCTTTTGTTCTTTTTTGCGATATTGCGGTCACTACCCGCCCCACAGCAAACTCTATGCAAAGGCTGAGTATTATTATAACAAAGGTCCACGCAAACAGATCCGTGGTCTCAAAGTATACCTTTGATTGATAAAGCATTCGTCCTATCGAATATTTCGGAATGGCCAGTACCTCGGCGGCGATGCCCGCTTTCCAAGCAAGCCCCAAGGATGAACGCAGTGATGTTACAAAATGCGGGTATGCCGCAGGCGCGTATACGCGGCGCAGCATAGTCAGCGGGGATAATTCATATACCGACAAAAGCCTTAAAAGCTCGCGGTCAACGCTTTGTATCCCGGCCTTTACATTTGCAAATATCAGCGGATATACCATCAAAAAGGCTATAAACGCGGGCAGGGGAGACGTGCCGAGCCATACCAGCGCAAGTATTATAAAGGATGCCACAGGCGTGGATCGGATTATAGTCATAAAAGGTGATATCAGCCTGTCTATGACGTTAAAGCGACAGCACGCGGCGGCTGTTATGATACCTGCGATGACAGCAGAGAGTATTCCCGCCGTTACTCGCAGGAGCGAGAGCGTGGTCGAGTGCCAAAAATCCGCGGTGATTGCAAGCTCCGCCACACGGCGCAGTGTGGATATGGGGGAGGGGAGAAGCAACTCGTTCCCCACGGCAAGCGACAACACCTGCCAAAGTACAAACCAAAAAACGGCAACGCCGAGTGCCGACAACGCGCGGCGTGCACGCGTTGTCGGTCGCTCGGCGTGAGTATTTTGAACTCGCCGGTCTTTCATTACTTCGCCGCTTTTGTTATATCGGCATCGGGGAGCGCACCGCCGACCGATTTAGGATCAAGCTTAAAGAGCGCATCCCAAAAGCCGTTTAGCGCGGTGGCCATCTCGTCACCGGTGAGATAGGTTATATTGCATCTGGGCAGAGCGGCCTTTGCGGCGGCCGCGGCACCGGCAAGACCTGCCTCGGCTATCATCTCGGCAGCGCTGTCGGGATCAGAATTTACAAGCTCAACGGATGCCTTGTATTCCTTAAGAAACTGCTCAACAACTGCGGGATGCTCCTCGAGGAAGGCAGTGCGAACGATGATACAGCCCTGAACGAGGGGAGCGGTGGTCTGCTGTTTCCATTCCTCGGTGAAATCAAGAGCCACACGGAGAGTGTCCTTTTTGGAGATCACTGCCGTCACCTTGGGCTCGGGCAGAACGCCAAGTGCTGCTTTTCCGGAGGCAAGAGCCGTTGCCAGCTCATCGGGGGAGGAATAGGTGTAGTCAAAGGTTACGTTTTCAACGCCCGCGCCCTCAACGAGAGCACGCAGGATGAATTCGGGGTTCGAGCCCTGACCCGGCAGATACACCGTCTTTCCCGCAAGATCCGCAAGGCTGTTTACGCTGTTTCCGTCCTCAATGAGATAAAGCACGCCAAGGGTGTTTACGGCCAGCACGCGGATACCGCCGGATGTCTTGTTGTAAAGCACTGCGGCAAGGTTTGTGGGGACGGCGGCGATATCGGCATCACCGTTTATCATAAGCGGGCTGACAAGTGTGGCATCTGAATAGATGTCGATCTTTGCATTAAGCTTGGACTCGCCTGCGTTTACGCTTGAGATCAGCGGTGCGGCGCCCCATCCGGTAGTGCCGCTGAGCACGGCAACGCGAAGCTCGGTGTTATCCTTTTTTGCACAGGATGGCAAAAGCAATGCCGAGAGGATGAGGAGCGCGGCCAAAGCTGCGGAGAGAAGTTTGTTTTTGATAATTGTTCTTTTCATAATGATCTTCCTTTGCATTGATTTATTTTATATTGTTTTTTACATTAAAAATTAAAAACGGTATTGATCGAGACCGTTTCGGTCGGTCGCTGTGATGGTCTCAGCTCCGTTAACATGCCGTGGCCGCCATGGCGGAAAGCAGGTCACGGTCGATCGTGATACTGCGCCCGGGCTCTCTTTTGATAGCCCCCGCCGCCTCAAGCGAATCGAGCGCACGGTAAAGGGAGGCGCGGCCAATATCAAGCTGACGTGCCAGCTCTGTGTAGCTTACGCCAAGCTGCAGGGTAGTATTCCTGCCGTGCGGGATGTCACCGCCGTTGTCGCCGTCATCCGCAAGCGTCAACAGGTGAACGGCCAACCGCCGCTCGGCACTGCCGCCTGTGACGCAGGCTATCTTTTCGTTTAAAAAAAGTATCCTGCCGGAGAGAAATTCAAGGTAAGCATCAAGCAGAGTGGGGTCTGCGGCAAGCATTGCGCGTACCGCATGGCGGGGGAGCGTCAGCACCGCGCAGGGCTGATCTGCAATTATCCGCGTGGGGGGCGGTGCGGTGGAGAACAACGCCGCAACTCCGTACACGCCGCCGCGCCCGAGACGGCGCAAAAGGACCGAGTGTACAGTGTCCGCCGAATATACCGATGCCGTTCCACTGTATATTATACCGATCGCCGCGCCGGAGTGGACATCGGGCGATATCAGCACATCCCCCGCGGCGTGCTCCGTAAGCGTAACACTGCCGCCGGTGCTTTTTATAAAGTTTTTTGTATCCATGCCGGCGAATATCGTGCAGCATCCCGAAATAAAATCAAATGCCGCCGCGGCATCTATCGTTTTTGTTTTTGCCATAGCGCACCTCGTGTCTCAAATGATACAAATTTGCGGCCTGTAGTATTATATCACGCCGCCGCTCGTATGTCAATAGCTATTTTGCCGATATTGCATTTTGTTAATTGTAAATAAAATGTAAACAATGCGAAGAGTTCAAACATGTGAGGGCGATTTAGTATTATAATAATAGAGCGTATGACTATTTGCACGTTTTTTCGACGTGCGGGCAGTCAGCCGAGCGCCCGCCGCCGCTCCATCTATAATAAACTATGATAAAGCGGCAAACGGCGGTCATCAAATGTGACATCCAAATAAAAAAGATTCGCAACTACCGAAATTCGCAACTGCCAAAATAAATTTCAGATCAAATTATTTAATTGCGGAGGATTCCATAATGACACTTTTGATTCTTGCGGCGGGACTTGGTTCTCGCTACGGAGGAATGAAGCAGATCGATCCCATAGGCCCGGAGGGAGAGTTTATAATAGACTACTCCTGCTACGATGCCGCGCGCGCCGGCTTTGACCGAGTAGTGTTCGTTATAAAGCGCGAAAATCTTGATGATTTTCGTGAGACGGTCGGTCGCCGTGTGAGCCGATACATAAAAGTTGAATATGCATTTCAGGATATGGCGGATCTGCCTGCCGGTATATCCGTGCCGGAGGGCAGAACAAAGCCGTGGGGAACTGCCCACGCACTCTACGCCGCCAGAAATATCGTTGACGATTGCTTTGCCGTTATAAATGCGGATGATTTTTACGGCAGAGAGACTATAGCCGCCGCGGCCGCACATCTTCGCGCCGCCGAGGAGCGCGGGCATAAAAACGAGCATGGCAGATTTGATTGCTGTATGGTTGGTTTTGTGCTTGCCAATACGCTGACGGAGAACGGCACCGTCTCCCGCGGTATATGCAGTGTGGAGGGTGGCCGCCTTTCAAGCATTATCGAGCGCACGGCCATCCGCCGCGCCGACGGAGGAGATGCGGCCGAGTATTGCGAGGGTGATACATGGTACCCACTGCCGCTTGAGTCTGTAGCATCCATGAACTGCTTCGGTCTTGTGCCGGAGGTGTTCGGATATATCGAAAAATACTTCAGGGAGTTCCTGCTCAATATGCCGGACCCGCAAAGATCCGAGTTCTATCTGCCCTTTGCGCTTAACAGCTTGGCACAGGACGGTATCATAGATATCTCGGTGGAGATGACACCCTCCAAGTGGTACGGCGTGACCTACGCGGCGGATAAAGAACCCGTGGTGCGCAGTATCCGCGCACTTATCGAGGCGGGAGTATACCCGTCTCCGCTCGTTCTGTGATCGAGCACCCGCGATAAAAAAAGTCTTATAATTGACCGAAAAAATATAATATCAAGGAGACATCTTTATGACAGATATTCTTGCAGTTGCCGCAAAATTCAAGCTGGCATCAAAGCCCGTGTCCTTTACCGAATGCACACATGGGCATATAAATGGTACATTTTTTATCGATACAGAAGGTGGTGGGCGGTACGTCCTGCAAAAGATAAACACATCCATCTTCCGCGACCCGGATGGTCTTATGCGCAATATCCTCGGCGTTACCGAGCATATCCGCTCAAAGCTTGCCGCCGAGGGTGGCGATGTTGAGCGCGGCACACTGCGCTTTATCGCGGCCGCGGACGGGCGTGCATACTATACCGATGATGAGGGCGGCGCGTGGCGTGCCTATGTTTATGTGGGCGACGTTGATAGCTACCAGTCTGCCTCCTCGCCCGAAATCTTTGCGGAGGTCGGCCGCGCTTTTGGGCATTTCCAAATGCAGCTTGCCGATTATGATGCCGCAACGCTTTGCGAAACGATACCGAACTTCCATAATACCCCCAGCCGCTACGCCGACTTTGAGGCCTCGCTTGCCCGCAACGAGTCGGGGCGAGCCGCAAACGCCGCAGGTGCAATTGAATTTGCCAAGGCGCACAGAGAGGTCTGCTCCTACATCACCGACCGTATAGAGAGCGGCCGGCTCCCCCTGCGTGTCACACATAACGATACAAAGCTCAATAATATCCTTATCGATAGGGCAAGCGGCAAGCCGCTCTGCGTTATCGACCTTGATACCGTAATGCCGGGATCGGTGCTTTTTGACTTTGGCGATGCCATACGCTTTGGCGCATCCAGTGCCGCGGAGGACGAGCGGGATCTTGACAGCGTTTTTATGCGCGAGGATATGTTCGAAGCGTTCGCGCGCGGCTTCATCGAGGGGCTTGAGGGCTCGCTTGAGGCCGATGAGATAGCCGAGCTGCCGATGGGTGCGCTCGTTATCACGCTTGAGACAGGCCTGCGTTTCCTCGCCGATTATATCGACGGTGATAAATATTTCAGAACGCACTATCCGGAGCAAAACCTCGATCGTGCCCGCAACCAGTTTAAGCTGGTGGCGGATATGGAGGCCAAAATGCCCGCCATGCGCGAAACGGTGCGGAAGTATCTTTGATCACTTTTATCATTGATACTGCCCTCGGAAATATCCCCAAAAACCAATCCAAACCCAAACATTTAAAGTTGATTTCATTATCAATACAATTCTAAGCAAAATCGGGAGATAAAATTAAAATGACTGTTCTTGTTACCGGCGGTGCCGGATTTATTGGATCACACACGGTGGTTGAGCTGCTTTGCGGTGGCTATGATGTTGTTGTAGTGGATAATTACTCTAACAGCAAGCCCTGCGTTAACGACCGCATAAAGCAGATAACCGGTCGCGAGCATCGCTTTTATGAATGCGATATGTGCGATGCGGCGGCACTTGATGCTGTTTTTGATGCCGAACCGAATATTTCTGCCGTGATCCACTTTGCGGGACTTAAAGCGGTGGGCGAATCGGTCGCAAAGCCGGCGCTCTACTACAAAAATAATCTTTTGTCTACGCTCAACCTTTTGGCATCCATGAAGTCGCACGGTGTGGGAACTATCGTTTTCTCCTCCTCCGCCACAGTGTATGGCAGCCCCAAAACAGTGCCGATCCGCGAGGATTTTCCCCTTTCCACCACCAATCCCTACGGCGAGACAAAGCTCATGATCGAGCGTATACTTGACGATTGCCGCCGCGCGGGGGATGTCAGCAGTGTATCTATCCTCAGATACTTCAACCCCATCGGCGCACATGAGAGCGGCCTCATCGGCGAGGATCCCAAGGGCATCCCCAACAATCTTTTGCCCTATATCTCTCAAGTTGCGGTCGGTAAACTGCGCGAGCTGAGTGTGTACGGCGATGATTATCCTACACATGACGGCACAGGTGTGCGCGATTATATCCATGTAGTCGATCTTGCCCGCGCTCATCTTAAGGCAATAGAGCGCGCCGTAAAGGTGAACCGCACCGAGTATTATAACATCGGCACGGGTGTCGGATACTCCGTTCTTGATATCGTTAAGGCGTACGAAAAGGCAACGGGTCTCCACGTCCCCTACAAGATCGTAGATCGCCGCCCCGGCGATATTGCGGCCTGCTATGCCGATCCCACCTTGGCCGCCGAAAAACTCGACTGGCATGCCGAATATGATATCGAGCGTATGTGCCGCGATGCCAGCCGCTGGCAGAGCATGAACCCCAACGGCTACGAGGAGTGATAGGTATCCCTCTCGCGTGCATTACCAGGTCGTACAATAAAGCATCGATCGGCATGACCAAAAGTATTTTTCATTTTCACAAAAGCAAACAGTAAGTCCCACCCCAAAATATCAAACAAAAACGCAAAGGAAAGCGAGGCAGGCAATGTCAGAAATCACATCCCGTCCCTTTGGGACACTGCCGGACGGCAGAACAGTAACCGAATACACACTTACCCGCGGTGCGCTGAGCGTAAAGATACTTGATCTCGGTGCCACGGTTGCGGATATCATACTCACGCGAGAGGGCGGTCAGCCCATAAGCCTTGCGCGCGGATACGATTCGCTTGAGAGCTATATGGGAGCCGATGGCTACCTTGGCGCAGTTGTGGGACGTGTAGGCAACAGAATAGCAGGCGGCCGCTTCCGTCTTGACGGCAAGACCTACACACTTTACAAAAACGATGGTGAAAACCATCTGCACGGCGGTAAATGCGGCTTTGATAAAAAGCTGTGGCGAGCCGAGCCTATGTGCGATGATACCCCCGAGCTTACCCTCAGCTGTATCTCGCCCGACGGTGACGAGGGCTACCCCGGCAACCTTATGGTCAGCGTGCGCTATTCAATAACTGCACGCGGTGGCCTGCGCCTTGAGTATACAGCCTTTACCGATACACCAACTCCGATAAACCTTACCAACCATACATACTTTAATCTCAACGGAGAGGGCGATATCCTCTCGCACACGCTTTGGATGCAGGCGGACAGATATCTGCCTACCGATGAGGGACTTATCCCCACAGGCATGCTCAAGAGCGTTAAGGATACACCCTTTGACTTTAGAGAGGGTAAGCAGATAGGTACCGATCTTGATCTTTCGGATCGTGACCTCGGCCTTGCCGGCGGATATGACCATTGCATGCTCTTTACACGCACCGAGGATGTCGAGCATGATGCCCGCATACGCCTTTGCGGCGACCGCAGCGGAGTTGTGATGGAGGTGTTTACCGACCGTCCCGGTGTTCAGCTCTACACCGGCAATTTCCTTGGAAATATCAAATTCCCCTTCCGCGGCGGTGAGGAGCAGCAAAAGCGTGCCGCACTTTGCCTTGAGACAGAGGCGATACCGGATGCAGTAAACCGCCCGCACCTCAACACCATATCAAATACCGTGCTGCGCCCGGGCGATATATTCAAGAGCTTTACAGAGTATGTCTTCTCATAATAGTTTAAAAAACGCAGGCTCAAATCATAAAAAAACACTCGCACCGCGCAGGACGGCCGCCATCATCATGACGGCGGTCGTCCTGCTTTGCGGAGTCATGGCGGTGGCGGACGGCGTGCTTGAGCTTTCCTATGTTCCCAAGAGCGCCGTAAAGCTTGCAGCGTTTGTTGCGATCCCGCTTGTTTTGGCTTACACGCTCGGAATCGACCTGCCGCGCACCGCATTTACCCTGCCGCAGAGAGAGGATGGAACCGCCAAGCGTGTGTTTATCTTTTCGCTTTGCGGCGGCGCATTGCTCTTTGCGGGCATAGTCGGCGGGTATTTCCTTTTGCGCGGAGTTTTTGATTTTTCCGGCGTGACGGACAGCCTGCTTGACGGCGAGGGCGTCACGCGTGAGAATTTCCCGCTCGTGGCTCTTTATATAACGCTTTGCAATTCTATGGTCGAGGAGCTTTTCTTCCGCGGCTTTGCTTATCTTGCGCTCTCGCGCGTTGCCGGTGAGCGGGTGGCGTGCATCTTCAGTGCCGCCGCGTTCTCGCTCTATCATGTTGCAATACTTGACGGATGGTTCTCGCCGCTCCTTACGGCTCTTATGCTGTTAGGGCTTTTTGTCGGTGGCGTGATATTTGATATCCTCGCCGCACGCGGGCGTAGCGTTATCCCATCATGGCTCTTTCATATGGCCGCAAATCTCGGAATAAACACAGTAGGTCTCATCCTTTTCGGTATTCTTTAAAACGCCGACCGTGATGATCCGTGCAAAGTCGGCACCGGTCCTACAGTAATAATTATCACATCCCCCTCATAAGGTTTTTTGAGATCCATTATGAGGGGGAGCTTTTTATGATATCTTTTTGTGCAGATCGGGTAGGCAGAGCCATCGGTAAGGTCAAACGATGGCTCGCAATTGCGCTTGTCGCTGTGATCGTCGGGTCAATGGGGCGGGTGGCGCTTCCCGCCGCGGCGGTGGGCAGCACGCCCGCACCAAGCATCGGCGGAAACGGCGGGAATGGAGTGAACGGCGAGGGCAGTGCGGCGGAGCTGGGGCTTGATTGCCGCTCCGCAATTCTAATGGAAGCGGAAACAGGTACAGTGCTTTTTGAAATGAACGCAGATGATGCATTACCGCCCGCATCCGTGACAAAAATAATGACACTGTTGCTCGTCATGGAGGCCATCGAGCGCGGTACTCTTGACTTTGACACGGTGCTTGAGACCTCAACGCACGCATCAAAGATGGGCGGCTCGCAGATATTCCTCAAGGAGGGCGAGCGTATGACGGTGGACGATCTTTTAAAGTCGGTGGTGATATCCTCCGCCAATGATGCGGCGGTGGTGCTTGCCGAGGCTGTTGCGGGGAGCGAGGCGGCGTTCGTTGCGGCAATGAACCGCCGTGCCGCCGAGCTTGGTATGCGCACCGCTCACTTTGAAAATACAAACGGTCTTGATGATACCGTGGAGTGGCATGTCCTGTCGGCGCGCGATATTGCCATTATGTCACGCGAGCTGATGCAGCATGAAAGAATACTCAAATACAGCTCAACATGGATGGATTCTGTCAGGGACGGCACGTTTGGGCTTACCAATACAAACAGGCTCATCCGCTTTTACCGCGGAGCCACAGGGCTTAAGACCGGCTCTACCTCAAAGGCGGGCTTTTGTATGAGCGCAACAGCCGAGCGGGACGGTGTCTCGTTGATCGCCGTTATAATGGCCGCGCCGAGCCGCGATGTCAGAAACAGCTCTGCCGCCGCACTGCTTGATTACGGCTTTGCAAATTACGGCGTGTACAGATACCCGGCAGGAGCGGGGGAGAATGTAACGGTCAGCGGCGGTAATATCGACAGCGTGGGAACGGAGGAGGACGGTATAGCTATTATCGTCAAAAAGGGCAGGGAGGCGGATGTTACCGTTGTGCGGGATCTTGCGGAGAGTGTAGCCGCCCCGATAGCGGCGGGAGATGTTGTCGGCAAGCTCACCTTCACACTTGACGGCCAGCCGCTCGGCGAGTGTCGGATCACTGCCGCAGACACGGTCGCGCGAATAACACTGAGTGAGCTTTGGCGGCGCATGCTTTGCAGATTTTTTATGCTAAATGATGGCAGATAGCTCTCACTTTAGTCGATGGATAAAAAATAAAAGCTCAATTTGAGCAAAAAAGCCGCAAAGGGTGTTGAAAAAAAGTTGATTTGGTGATAGAATATACATTGAAATTTTTTGATTATCTTGTTTTGAGATAAAACAGGAAAGGTGTGCAAAAATCATGACTCTTAATCTCAGCGAAAAATTTGTATCTTCTTTTGTATCCCGCGATGAGCTTGAGGCTATACGCCCCGAGGTCGCGGCGGCCGACAGCGCATTGCGCAGCGGCACAGGCGCCGGCTCCGAGATGCTTGGATGGCTCGACCTGCCCGAGGCTTACGACCGCGATGAGTATGCAAGGATAAAGTCCGCCGCAGAGCGCATCAAAAAGCTTTGCGATATCTTTATCGTCATCGGTATCGGCGGTTCCTACCTCGGCTCACGTGCTGTTATAGAATTTTTAAGATCCCCCCGCCACAATCGTCTTGTAAAGGATGCGCCGGAGGTCTTCTTCTCCGGTTGCAATATCAGCTCCTCCGATCTTTCCGAGCTTTTGGAGCTTTGCGAGGGCAGAGACGTTTGCATAAACGTCATCTCCAAATCCGGTACCACCACCGAGCCGGCAGTTGCTTTCCGCGTTTTCCGTTCTCTGCTTGAGAAAAAATACGGCAAAGCAGGTGCGGCAGAGCGTATATTCGTCACCACCGACCGCGAGCGCGGTACTCTTAAGGCATTTGCAGATCGCGAGGGCTATGAGACCTTTGTCGTTCCGGACGATGTCGGCGGCAGATATTCTGTCCTCTCCGCCGTCGGTCTTCTTCCCATTGCCGTGTCCGGCGTTGATATTGATGAGCTTATGGGCGGTGCGGCGGATGCTATGCGCGAGCTGACCTCCTCCGATATCGACAAAAACCCCGCATATAAATACGCGGCGATCAGAAATATTCTCTATCGTCAGGGCAAAAAGCTTGAGATACTTGTGGGATACGAGCCTTATATGCTCATGTTCAACGAGTGGTGGAAGCAGCTCTTCGGCGAGAGCGAGGGTAAGGACGGTCGCGGACTTTACCCCGCATCCGTGGTTTTCTCCACAGATCTTCACTCGCTCGGCCAGTTCATTCAGGATGGCGAGCGCACCATGTTTGAGACTGTTATCGCGCTTGAGGATCAGGGCGAGGCGGTCATCATCCCCGAGGACAGCGAAAATGTTGACGGTCTCGGCTTCCTTGCCGGCAAGCCCCTCACATATGTAAACGAGACGGCAATGAAGGGCACACTGCTGGCGCATGTTGACGGCGGCGTTCCCAATATCCTCCTGACCCTCCGCGATCGTTCCGCACGCTCACTAGGCTATATGATCTACTTCTTTGAGCTTGCCTGCGCACTTTCGGGTTATCTGCTTGGTGTCAATCCCTTTAACCAGCCCGGTGTTGAGGCGTACAAAAAGAACATGTTCGCCCTGCTCGGCAAGCCCGGTTACGAGGAGATGGCGGCTGAACTTGCGGGCCGTCTTGACTGATAAACGATTATAACTAATAACGTATAATAAAAAGCATAAAAAGTACTTGATTTTTCGGGATTTATAGTGTATAATATGATCAGTGAAGAATATTCCGAAAAAGCGGGGATGCCCCTGCTCGATACTGTATCGGGCATGGCGCACCGGCGTGAAAAAACGGGACATGTCCTAATACACTTTTTTCACGTTCTGTCGGTCCTGCCGACGGCCGAGAAAGGTAGGGTAAAACCATATGCTTAAATTACTTATTGGAGTCAAGGGCTCCGGCAAGACCAAAACACTCATCGAGATGGTAAACGAGGCAGTCGTGACAAGCGAGGGCTCTGTTGTTTGCATCGAGAAGGGCATTAAACTGCGTTATGACGTCAGCCACAAGTGCCGCCTTATCAACGTTGACGAGTATTTTGTATTTGACGCGGGCGCGCTTTACGGCTTTGTTGCGGGCATTCTTGCCAGCAACCATGACGTAACTCACGTTTTTGTGGATTCTGCACTGCGCATATGCAACAACGATCGCGATGCGTTTGAGCGTCTCCTGCACTCGCTGGACGAGCTTGCCGACAGCCACAAGGTAAACGTCGTTATGACCTCCTCGCTCCCCGTTGAAGAGGCTGACGATACAGTAAAGAGATATATCTGATCCACCCGCCGGTGTCGCTCACCTGGGCCTGTCTGTCGATCGATAGATAAGCTGCGGTGAGCGGCAACCACGGGCTTCTTATGCGGCGTGATCTGCCCTATGGCGGGTCGTCCGCATAGCTTTTTATATTCAAGATCTGCCGCCGCAATGCATGCCTTGACCGACCGGTGCATTGGCTTTACAGCGGGTAAGCTTCGAGCGTGATTGTGATTCCTCTCACGCCCGCTTTTCATAGAATGAGAGAAATAAAAAGAATAAAAGAAGAAGACAAATGATATAAAATCCGCGCGTCCGCGCGGGTATCGATCGTCAACGAGATCTTGCGATCGGTAAAAAAATAAGATCAAAAAAGAACAGCACAAACACACAAGAAAGGCAAGGATCCCTCAAATGGCATACTTCTATCCCGAACCCTCGCACACATTTAGCGAGTACCTGCTTATTCCCGGATATACGACCCCCGAGTGTATTCCCACAAATGTTAATCTTAAAACTCCGCTTGTTAAGTTTCGTCGCGGCGAGGAGTCTGCTATAAACCTCAATATACCGCTCGTTTCTGCCGTTATGCAGTCTGTCTCTGATGACAGAATGGCCATAGCCTTGGCGCGTGAGGGCGGCATGTCCTTCATTTACGGCTCTCAAAGCGTTGAGGATGAGGCCGCTATGGTCGCCCGCGTTAAGAGCTACAAGGCGGGCTTTGTGGTCAGCGATTCCAACCTGACCCCCGATAATACCCTGGCCGATGTTTTGGCACTGGTCGAGCGCAACGGTCACGGCACTATCGCCATTACAGATAACGGTCAGCACAACGGCCGCCTGCTTGGTATCGTTACAGGCCGTGATTACAGAGTTTCCCGCATGTCTGTGGATATGAAGGTATCCGAGTTCATGACACCTCGCGAGCGCCTTGTTACCGCCCCTGCGGATACATCCCTCAAGGTCGCCAATGATATTATTTGGGATAACAAGCTCAACGCTCTGCCCATCGTTGACAGCGAGGACAGGCTCTGCTACTTTGTTTTCCGCAAGGATTACTCCGAGCATAAAGAAAACCCGCAGGAGCTGCTTGATGCCGATAAGCGCTTTATGGTCGGCGCGGGCATCAATACCCGCGACTATGCCGAGCGCGTACCCGCACTTGTTGAGGCGGGAGTTGATGTTTTGTGCATCGATGCCTCCGAGGGATATACCTGCTGGCAAAAGCAGACCCTTGATTTTATCCGTCAAAGATACGGCGACAGCGTAAAGGTAGGCGCGGGCAATGTGGTTGACCGCGACGGCTTCCGCTTCCTTGCCGAGGCGGGTGCTGATTTTGTCAAGGTCGGCATCGGCGGCGGCTCTATCTGCATTACACGTGAGCAAAAGGGTATCGGCCGCGGGCAGGCTACCGCACTTATCGAGGTTGCGGCTGCACGTGACGAATACTTTGAGGAGACGGGTATATATATTCCCATCTGCTCTGACGGCGGCATCGTGCATGACTATCATATGACGTTGGCTCTCGCCATGGGCGCCGATTTTATGATGCTTGGTCGCTACTTTGCAAGATTTGACGAAAGCCCCACAAACCGCCTCTTTATAAACGGCCAGTATGTTAAGGAATACTGGGGCGAGGGTTCAAACCGCGCCCGCAACTGGCAGCGTTATGATCTTGGCGGCAAGGGCGGCCTCAACTTTGAGGAGGGCGTTGATTCCTACGTCGTTTACGCCGGTCCGCTTCATGATAACGTGGCCAAGAGCCTTTACAAGGTCAAATCCACCATGTGCAACTGCGGAGTTACCAATATTCCGGATCTGCAAAAGAATGCTCGCATCACCCTCGTATCCTCCACAAGTATAGTTGAGGGCGGATACCACGACGTTATCCTCAAAACAGCCAACTCCAAGATATGAGCACTCACATGGGGCATCGCACAAGACTTAAGGAACGCTTTCTCAGGGAAGGACTTGATTCCTTTAGCACGCATGAGGTCGTTGAACTTATGCTTTTCTATGCAATACCTCAGCGTGATGTTAATGAGATCGCACACAAGCTCGTTGAGCGTTTTGGCTCGCTTGCGGGCATACTCGAGGCGAGTATTGAAGATATACAGGAGGTCGGCGGAGTTGGGCTTCACGCCGCAACCATGTTCAAGGCCGTCAGCGCCATAACGCGCAGATACGCGCTTGAACGCGGCAGTGCCGAAACACGCTATACCTCTATAGGCCAAATAGGAAGATTTCTTGTTAATAACTATATCGGAGTCACGGTAGAACAGGCTCACCTGATGCTTTTTGACAGCAGTATGAAGCTCCTTGATACCGTAAAGGTCGGTGACGGGGTTGTAAATTCCGTCACGATCACTCCGCGTATCGTTATTGAACACGCAGTCAAACGCAATGCGGCGGCGGTAGTGCTGTCGCATAATCATCCGGGCGGAATTGCAATGCCGTCGGATGAGGATGTGGCACTTACCATGCGTATGCGCCAGATACTCAGTGCATGCGGCGTAACGCTTATCGATCATTTTGTTGTGGCCGATCAGCTTTACAACGTCATCATTGGCGGCAAGGGGCGGGAGGCGTTACAGCTTGGCGCCGCACAGCTCGATTTTGACCGTTTTTACAGTGATCTTGAAGATCGTGACGGTGGGGTCGGTGATGCATCAAAATGATACTTGTACTGTGTGAGGATATAGAACGTCGCGCCGAAATGGCAGGACAGCTGAGGGCGCGCCAAATCTCGGTTTGGGCACCGCCGCCCTGCGATTTTCAGGCCGAGGCCGAAAGCCCGCGCTACAGCACGGTGGTGTTTGTACTGCCACTGCCGCGGGAGTTGCTTTTCGGCCATGCACCGATGCGCTTTAAAATAGCTGTTGGTGGGGCTGATACAGTCCTGCCGGATGATACCGAACGCTTCAGTGAGCTGAACTCGCCGGAGCTTTTGGATCATCTTGCGGATATAGAGCGTTCACAACCGCTCGAATATGCAGGCGAGTTTTGTCTTGACGGCAGCAGTGTGTACGCGTTTGGTTATCCGCTGAAATTAAATCCGGAGGAGTTTGCCGTCATTGCACGGCTGATAGCTATTGGCCGAGCAACGCCCGATGAGCTGTTTGCCGCCTGCTCTGATAAGATCTATTCAACACGCAAGGCACCGCGACTTAACAATAACGTATCGGCCGTGATATCTCGTATCAACAAAATGTCCCGCGAGATAACGGGCAGACGTATGATAGCCCGCCGCGGGGACAGCTATTATTTGGTAGGCTCGGAGGAGCCGACAGGGAAAAATTAAAAAAAGGGATTGACAAATCGCTCGTTTTGATATAAAATATCTGTGTTCCGAGTGATTTCAGATCTATCGGATAAATATCCGAAAATAATAAAGGCAATGACGGAAAAAAAGCCTGTACGCCGAAAAGAGACGTGGGATCTCGGCTGAAAGTCCCGCGATGGCACGGCAGGTCATATCCACTCCCGAGCTGCCCGCGATGAGCGTGGCCGCCGCCCGCGTTAAAGGCATAGAGTTAAAAACAAGGTGGTACCGTGATACACTCACCCTTGGCCTGCGCCAAGGGTGTTTTTTGTTTTTACACCAATAACCATAGAAGTAAAAAAATATTATACACAGGGTCGCCATAGGCGACCGGGGAGGAAAAAATGCTTGATATTAAGTTTGTCAGGGATAATCCCGACATAGTAAAGCAAAACATCAAAAACAAATTTCAGGATGCAAAGCTGCCGCTGGTAGACGAGGTGATAGCGCTTGATGCCGAAAATCGCCGCACGATACAAGAAGCAAACGAGCTTCGCGCAGAGAAAAATCGCCTTTCAAAGCAGATCGGCGTGCTGATGGCACACGGTCAGAGAGCCGAGGCTGAGGAGACTAAAAAGCAGGTCGCGGAGAGCGCGGCACGCCTTGCCGAGCTTGAGCGACTTGAGCCGGAGCTTGAGGCCAAGGTCAAAAAGATAATGATGCTCATTCCCAACATCATCGATCCCAGCGTGCCGATAGGCCCGGATGACAGCCATAACGTTGAGGTGGAGCGCTTTGGCGAGCCCACCGTACCGGATTTTGAGATCCCCTACCATACAGAGATCATGGAAAAGCTGAACGGCGTTGATATGGATGCCGCAGGTCGTGTTTCGGGCAACGGTTTTTACTATCTCATGGGCGATATAGCACGCCTGCACTCGGCGGTGTTGGCATATGCCCGCGATTTTATGATAAACAAGGGCTTTACCTACTGTATCCCGCCGTTTATGATCCACGGCAATGTTGTTGAGGGCGTTATGAGCCAAAACGATATGGATGCCATGATGTACAAGATCGAGGGCGAGGACCTTTATCTCATCGGTACCTCCGAGCATTCGATGATAGGCAAATTTATCGATCAGATCATTCCCGAGGCCGCCCTGCCGCAAACTCTTACCAGCTACAGCCCCTGCTTCCGTAAGGAAAAAGGCGCGCACGGCATAGAGGAGCGCGGAGTTTACCGCATCCACCAGTTTGAAAAGCAGGAAATGATAGTTGTTTGCCGCCCCGAGGACAGCATGGAGTGGTACGAAAAGATGTGGCGTTATTCTGTTGAGCTCTTCCGTTCAATGGAGATCCCCGTGCGCCAGCTTGAGTGCTGTTCCGGTGACCTTGCCGATCTTAAGGTCAAATCCTGCGATATCGAGGCATGGTCGCCTCGCCAGGGCAAGTATTTTGAGGTCTGCTCCTGCTCTAACCTCGGCGATGCACAGGCACGTCGCCTGCGTATGAGAGTAAAGGGAGCGGATGGCCGCATGTACCTGCCGCACACACTTAACAATACAGTTGTTGCGCCGCCGCGTATGCTTATTGCATTCCTTGAGAACCACCTGCAGGCGGACGGCAGCGTACCCATCCCCGAAGTTCTGCGCCCCTACATGGGCGGCGTTGAGCTGCTCACACCCAAAAAGTGATCCGGAGCGGGGAACAGCTCAAAGAGCCTGTAAAATAATCGATCGAGGCTTTATCACGGTGCTATCCGTGATAAAGCCTCGATCTTGTCATCTGTTCAATTATGAGTGTCGAAATCCCGCGCAGGTTCAGTCTTCTTTTTGCCCGCGCAGAACGCGGCAAAGCTCTTCCAAAATATCAGAGCCGCCGTTGAGGTTTATGTTGCCAACATTGTGGCTTATCCGCTCAACATATTCAAGCTCCTTAAGCCTGTAAAGCGTGCGGTTTTCCTCCATCAGCTTGGCTGTGTTAAGCAGAGAACGCGTGGAGGCCACCTCCTCGCGCCGCGTGATAACGCTCGCCTGCGCTTGCTTTTCGGCGGCAAGGACAGAGTTCATAATGTCTCTAATCTCGCCCGGCAGTATGATATCCTTAACGCTCGCCTCGGATACATCAAGGTACAGTCCCTCGCCAGCCTTTTTAAGCTGCTCGGAAAGGTGTGAACTCATGCTCTTTTTGTTTTCAAGTATCTCGTCCAGCGTGTGCTCTCCAACATACTCGCGCAGGGCAAGCTGTGCGGCGGTGTAGAGCTGCACATGATATGATCCTATCTCTGATTCTATCTTTATCGGGTCGCTGATCCTGTAGCTGCAAACAAAATTAAACCTTACAGTCACCTTGTCTCGCGTCAACATCTCTTGGCTCGGCAGATCGACCTGTTGCAGCCGCATATCTACCGTATCGCATCTGACGGCGATACCCGAGGCCTTCCAAAAACGATACCGACCGGGGGAGAGGAGCTTTTGCAGTTTGTTGTTGTAGTAAAGGCGCGCGGTCTCGTGATCCGCAACATTCACCTCACAGCAAAAGAACTCAGCAGGTACGGCATCCAAAATGTGCGCCGGTATCTCGTCTGATACCGCGGGATTTGAGATGTCAATCGATTTAAATTCATGCTTGCCGGCATCCGCAAAAAATGCGTACTCACCCGCAGCCAAAAGCTCGGTAAAGTTGCCGTTTACAAAGTGCATGCTAAGGGTAGCATCCGCAACATTTAAAAATACAAGGCTGTCCGCGCCGCGTGCCTGTGTTAGCGTGTTTTGCGGAATATCGCATATATGTCCGCAAAGAGGGTAAAGCGTGTAGCTCCGCCCGCCAAGCGTGCTGTAACGGCCGGGCGGGAGGATGGCACGGATCCTGCCGTTTTTAAACTGTACTGCGCGCTCTGATTCGCCCACAGTCAAATGCATGGAATGTCGTTTCATTTACGAGACCTCGTTTTCTTGGATGGTGAGGGAGGATGGTGCCTCCGCGTTCGCACTGCGGCGCGTTGGTTGAGTAAGACCAAGCTTTGAGCGGTATCCGCGCGTGTGCTTGGATATGGCTCGCGCAGGTGAGGTACGGTATCCCCACGCGGCAGGGCGGTGCGACCGTCGCCGATTCACGGCAGGAGGCACGTCCCCCCTCGGAGTTTAATGTTTTCCAACAAGATAAGAGCGGAATCGAACCGCAAAGTTGCCGCCGCCGTTTGCGGGGCGTCGGTAACTTCTTGCCTTTTGCACGATTGGCATCAGTACATGGTGGGCTACGGAACATGCCGCGGATAGGATCCCGCACGCCGCCGCGCCTTGCGTTTGTAGCGCAAAAAACGCCGCGCCCGCATGTACGACTTAAGTATAGCGTATATATATGAACTCAATATTAACGTGCACAAAAAATGAGGCTCGCAGGTCATGCCGCGCGGCATTCGGTCTGTGAGCCTCATTTTATTGTTTAATATTCAAATTAAATGCAGTTACTTATCTGATCTTGTTCTGCCTTATTGCTCGCCGCCCTTGTCGTGCTGACACGGATGGTCAAAAAAGCCCTCAAGATCCACCGCAAGGCGGCCGCTTGCATCTTTACGGAAGCCGATGGCACCAACTAAAAGGCGATCGCGGATCGGGGCATCATAAAACGCACACCCCGCGCCGCAAAGATCCATAAAATTCAGCGCGGCACGTCCCATAACGAACATCGGTTGAAAATCCTCGTGTCCCGGGAGCGCATCAAGGGTCAGCATGTGTCCGCCATCGGGTGTGAGCTTAAATTGGCAAACACCTATAAATTCGCCGTCCGCATCGGCGCGGTATGCCAGCGCATCCGCAATAAACTCCGCTCCAACACGCGCACAAAGCGCCTCCTGTTCTGTCTTGGTCTGTATGGGCAATACTTCAAGCATTTCTCGTCCCCCTGCCTTGTTTTATTTTACCGCACGCATGAGGTCTCTCACCTCCTGCGTTTCAAGGTAGCGCCACTGGCCGCACTTAAGACCGTGCAGTGTCAGCGTGCCGATAGCAGTGCGCTTAAGGCGCACAACATCTATGTGGGCTATGTCGCACATCTTTCTTATCTGGCGGTTGCGCCCCTCAAACAGTGTCATCTCAAGCGTTGCGCCATCGGGATACAATTCAAGCACCGATACACGCACAGGGCGTATCTTTTTGCCGTCTATCATGAGCGGGGAAGAGAGGATCTCAAGCGTTTTGTCGGTTATCTCGCCGCGCACGCGCACGTGATAGACCTTGCCTACATGGTTGCGCGGGTGCATCATCATATTGGCAAACTCGCCGTCATCGGTCAACAGCAAAAGCCCCTCTGATGCCATATCAAGTCTGCCGACAGGATACACACGTCCGCCCGCTTCGCTTACAAGATCTGTCACCGGTCGGCGCCCCTTTTCGTCGGAGAGCGTGCAAACATAGCCGCGCGGTTTGTAGAGCGCTATGTACTTGCGCTCGCTCCGTGAGACCGGACCGCGCAGGCGTTGACCCTTCCACGCCACAACATCCGTCGCGGGGTCTACCTTGTCTCCGAGACGAGATGGGTGACCGTTAACGGTAACATGCCCCGCTTCGATCTCCGCTTCCGCGGCACGGCGGGAAAGCACGCCGCAATCTGAAAAATATTTTTGAAGTCTTATCTTTTCCATGAGGTTAGTGTCTCTTTTATCCTTGTAATTTTAAAACCCTAAGATCGATCTTATCCGTTCAATGAGGCTTGGGGTGCGCTGTTTTTTTGCCATAGCTGAATATTCAGCCGTTACATCCGCTGTGGCTATCACACGTCCGCCGCATACCCAGCTGACAGTGCCGAGTGGTTCTCCGCGCCGCACCGGAGCTTGAATGCTTGCTGGCAGGGCGGTGGAGATGGTGATCTCTTTGCGTTGCCGCGGCAGTGTTACGCGAACCGCCTGCGTGTTTGAGCCTATCACGCCACGTTGCTCTCCGCCGTCGAGCGACAAAAGAAAGCGGCATTCGCGGGCGCGGCAAAGCTCTACGCTTTCGTACTTTGAGAAGCCGTAGTCAAGCATTCGCTCATGATCACGCCAGTCGTCAGGGTCGGAGAGGGTCACGGCTATCAGCCGCAGTCCGTCACGCTCGGCAGCGGTAACAAGACAACGCCCGCTTTTTTTGGTAAAGCCCGTCTTGCCGCCTATCGTGCCCTCGTAGCTGCGCAAAAGGCGATCGTGATTTATCAGCAAACGCGCACCGTCATTATCTCCCATGGGTATGGTCTTGCGATAGGTGCCCGCTATCCTTCGGAGTTCGGTGTTATCAAACGCCGCGGCGGCTATTGCCGCAAGCTCTCGCGCGGTTGTGTAGTGAGTATCTGAATCCAGCCCGTGCGGGTTATCAAAATGCGTGTCTTTAAGTCCCAGCGCGGCGGCACGCTCGTTCATAAGTTCGGCAAAGGAATCGATGGATCCGGTCACCGCTATCGCTATAGCCGTTGCGGCATCGTTGGCGGATTCCAGCATCAAGGCGTAAAGCAACGCCTCAAGTGTCAGCTCCTCGCCCTCGGTGAGATATATCGATGAGCCCTCAATGCCAACGGCCGCGGCGGGGATTCTTATCACAGTTTGCAACGGCAGGGATTCTATCGCCACCAGTGCCGTCATCAGCTTTGTGGTGCTGGCCATCGGGAGACGCATATCCGCGTTTTTGGCCATGAGCACACGCCCCGCGCCGTCAGTAAGCACGGCGGCACGTGCCGATAGTGCCATGTCAGGCGCGGAAATATCACCCGAGGGGAGATTGCCGCCCTCGGGCAGATATGCTGCCGCGGCTGTATTTGCTGCCGGCAGACTCGCGGCAAGGCACAGCACGAGTATAGATACAGATATAAATAGGAATAGTTTCTTGATCTTCATTTCAGCTCCGCCTGCGGTCAACAATATATCGGTGCACCATATGTCACAGAATATTATATTCCGCAGGCGAGTCGCTTATGCCGTGGATGATCTTATTCCTCAGTATCTGCCTTATCCTTTGTAAATACGGCCTTTATCTTGGAGATTATCTCGGGCGAGCGTTCGATGACGTCAGCCACCTGCTCGATAGTGCCGCTTTGCTGATCCATACCAACGTTTATCATCTCAACGCGACCGTCAGCGCCGACTACCAAAAAGCCCACGGGAGCAATGGAAAGTCCGGTTCCGCCGCCGCCTCCAAAGTTTTGTAGTTTTGCGCGCAGTGCCTCCTCGTTTTTGCCGTTAAAGTCCATGCCGCCCGAGGCAAATCCCATTGAGATCTTGGAGACGGGAATTATCACCGTGCCGGATGGCGTGCTTATAGGATCTCCTATAACGGTGTTGGCATCGATCATTGTGCGAATGTTCTCAAGCGACGATGCAATGATTTCCTGAAGCTTGTTTTCTGATGTGGCCATAGCGGACCCCTTCCTTAAAATAAATTAAATAAATAAATTAAATATATTTGGCTTTGCTTTTTTAGTTGTCAAAACAAAAATGATCCTGCGGTTATTTTTTTGCCTCGTGTTTTACAAATGTCACGGCGGTGCGTATTAAAATATCAAACACCTGCCACACACGCAGTGAAAAGCCTATCTCTATGTCGGCCGTCGTGGCTTCCGAAAGATAGTCTGCATGCACGTCAACATCCGCGCGCCGCGCACCCGTCAGCGTACCAACACTGTCAAGCAGGGCGGCAATATACGCCACCGATTGCGATATCGTGCCGTAAAGAAGGGCGGTCTTGGCGGCATCCCCGGTAGCCACGTTTATATACAAACGCGCTATCCGCACACGCAGGTGGCGTGCAAAGCGCCCGACTGCTGTTCTTACAAGCGCGAGGATAAGTGATATAGTCTCGCCTATCGGCTTTTTCTTCAGCTTGCCGCGCCGCTTAAGCTCCTGCTCACGCCGTTTTGCCGCCTTTTCCGCCGCCTTTGCTTTCTTTTTTGCGGCGGCCTTTTCTGCCTTTTTCTGCTCGCGCGCGCGGCGGGCGGCTATCTTTTTTGGTGTAAAGTCGCGTATCCTTACCCGCTTTTTTCGGGCAGGGAGAATATTTATCTTTATGCCGCAGATCTTTACGGCAAGCGCAAAGTCATCAGCATATTTAATTATCACCTCGGCGCGTATCATTGCCAAAAGAAAGAAAAACAGCAATATACCGCCGATAATATAAAGTGCCGTCACCCGCAACCCTCCTGCCAGTGATTGACTGTCGCCATCAAAAGCATACTGCCTGCTTGTTTTGTCTGTTCTGCTTGCCTTATTGCGCCGTGCCTGATGATTCGATATCCTTGTCGGGAATACCGGCATCGTCGCCGTCGCCCATGTCATCCTCGTCATCATCGCTCTTGCTTGCAAGAGCATCAACAGCGGCAAGGACGGAGGCCGCCTGCGGCAACTCGCTTATAGAGGATAACCCAAACACGCGCAAAAATTTATCCGTTGTGCCGTAAAGCATAGGTCTGCCGGGCGCATCGAGTCGCCCCACAGGCTCTATCAGCTCTTTGTCAAGCAAAGAACCCACGGCGTATGCCGAATCTACACCGCGCACCGTGTCGATAAATGCGCGTGTTACCGGCTGATTGTAGGCCGCAATGGCCAATACCTCAAGCGATGATGCCGAGAGATTTCCGCCGCGCTTGATTCCAAGCGCCTCACGGATATACGGCATATAGCGCTCGTTAGTGCAAAGCTGGCAGGAGTCATCAAAGCATAAAAGCAACACTCCGCCATGCTCGTCCGAGTTTACGCGATCCGAAAGGTGAGTCACCAGCTGTTTGGTATCCTTGGTGGTCAGCCCCAATACATCGCCTAATTTTGAATATTCCATCGGGTGTCCCGCGGCAAAGAGAATAGCCTCAATAGCACCCTCAAGTTGTTTTATATCTGTAAGCTGTTCGTTTTCCAAAGCTCGCACCTCTTTATTCGTTCATCTCCGAGACTGCCGCGGCAATGCTATCGTCATCCGCGCCGTCGTCCGACGTGCCAACACCTATTGCAAAGCGCGTGCCAACACCGTGAAGCGTTTCAAGCTCGTCCGCGCCCTCGATTATCACGAGCCGCCCGAGCTTTATAAGTTCCAAAACGCCAATAAATATTGCCACAAGATCCGGGCGGGATACCGCATCATCAAGCAAAGTGCCAAGGTCGCAGGTCGAATCCTGCTCGCGAAAATGCTCCATGATGCCGATTATCTTAAGCTCTACCGGAATTATCGGCTTGGCAATAGGCCTTACAAGCTCGCCGCGTGCCTCTTTGTGCGTGCTGGCGTAGGAAAGCACACGCCTCATGGCATCATACAGCCGCTCGGGGTCTTGATCGGCCACAAATGTCCTGTCAACGGATATCTCGTCCGTGTCCTTTTCCATTCGCCCGTGGAATTTCGCGTATCTCTCTCCAAGCTTTACCGCCGCCTGCTTTGCGGCCTCCAGACGTGCTATCGCCTCGGCAAGCCGCGCGCGCGGGTCTTCCTCTTCGGGTACTTCGCGCGGCAAAAGCATTTTGCTTTTTATCAGCATCAGCTCGCTTGCCATGCTTAAAAACTCAACGGCCAGCTCAATATCAAGCCTTTGCGCCATCGAGATGTACTCTAAATACTGGTCGCAGATAAGAGAGATGGGGATATCCTCTATGCGGAACTTATTCTTTTTTATAAGATTCAATAAAAGGTCAAGCGGCCCCTCAAATTTTTCAAGCTTGTAGGTTATACCGTCCACTGTCGATCTCTCCGTGTGAAATAAATCAAAGGCCGGCGCCGTCCGTTACATAAACAAACCAAACAGCGAGCCCCACAGCCAATACATTCCGCCAAGTATGAGGTCTGTAAGCCAAGAGAGCGGTGTGGTGAGCACGCCGAGCCAAAGCAGAACAAATATTGCTATCGTTATATATCTTTCGTATTTCATAACTCCAAAATACCATTTGGAGGGAAGAAAAACGTAAAACAGCCTTGAGCCGTCAAGTGGCGGCACCGGGAGTAGATTGAAAACAGCCAGCGAAATATTGAGCTGTGCTCCCATCTGCAAAAATATCAGCCACGTTGTAACGATATACCATACCTGCGACGGTGCGCCGACAGGCAGAAATCTTGCGGCGAGAAAATATGAGAGCTGGTAGAGCGCAACGAAGACAAAGCCGAGGCAGATATTGGAGATAGGTCCCGCGGCGGCGGTGAGCGCCATATCGCGGCGGGGCTTTTTAAAGTATCTGGTGTTTACCGGGACGGGAGTTGCCCAGCCGAAGCCGAAGAGGAGCATACAGAGAAATCCCGGCAGGTTTAGGTGTTTAAACGGATCAAGCGTCAGCCGCCCGAGGTTTTTTGCTGTGGGGTCACCAAGCTTTGAGGCCATCCAACCGTGTGCCGCCTCATGAAGTGAGAGCGAGAGCAAAATTATCGGCAGGGTGAGCAAAAGGCTCAGCAGATATGAGCTGATGTCATTCGTTCCGTTGGTTATCAAATATCTGAACATTCAGTCTTTATCTCCGTTTGTTATCTAAATAATATCTTGGACCGTTGTTTTTTATTGTTGCGCCGCGGCGAGTATCACCCGCCAAGTCTCGTCACGTCCCTCGCCGGTGTGTGAGGAGAAGGGAATTATCGTTGTCCCCTCCGGGACGGCGGGGCAGGAGCGGATCTTCTCCATTGCCTCCGCACGTGCCTTTTTGGAGGAAAGCTTATCGGCCTTGGTCGCCGCTATCGCGAACGGAACGCCGGCCGCGTTCAGCCACTCCATCATCATTACATCATCGGATGTAGGTCCTACCCGCATATCCACAAGCTGCAACACCAGCATTATGCGGTCGCGGGAGGGATTTTGGGTGAAATATCCGTCCGTCAGCTCCGACCAACGCGCTTTGTCATCATACGCGCGCTTGGCATAGCCGTAGCCGGGCAGGTCCACCAAAAACAGTGCGCCGTCAACATCGTAAAAATTCACGGTTATCGTTTTGCCGGGGGATGAACTCACCCTCGCCAGTGCGCGCCTGCCGAGCAGGGTGTTTATAAGCGAGCTTTTGCCAACATTCGAACGTCCCGCAAGTGCTATCTGCGGGGTGGCCGAACGCGGGAACTGTCGCACCTGTCCGGCGGTTATCTTAAGGTCGGCTCGGTTAAGATTGAGCGGCATCTATGGTTGCTCCTTTGCAGGGATTTTCATTTGACGGCGGAATTGGCATCGCGGTTGCTTGCTTTGCGGTCGTCAGGTCGGCAGAATGCACTCCTATACCGCCCACGGTGGTCAGCGGGCTTCGCAAAGCCCGATCCAGTACCTCTTTTACATTGCTTACGGGAATAAACTTAAGCGCGGCACGTGCCTCGGGATCTATCTCGTCAAGATCGCCAAGGTTTGCCTTGGGAATAAGCACCGTATGTACGCCGGCCGCATATGCCGCCATAGTTTTCTCGCGCAGTCCGCCTATCGGCAAAACACGCCCGGTAAGCGTTACCTCGCCTGTCATTGCCACATCGTTGGCAACAGGCGTACCCGATAGCGCACTTACAAGTGCTGTGACCATCGTCACTCCGGCGGAGGGACCATCCTTGGGAACCGCGCCCTCCGGAACATGTATGTGTATATCCTTTGTCTTGTAAAAGTCGGAGGATATGCCGTAATCGGAGGACACGCGGCGAACAAAGCTCAGCGCGGTCTCGGCGGATTCCTTCATAACGTCGCCAAGCTTGCCTGTAAGCTCAAGCTTGCCTGTGCCGTCAAGCACCGCCGCTTCAACCTTTAAAAGATCTCCGCCGTCCTCGGTGTAGGCAAGCCCATTTACAACGCCCACAAGATCCTCATCGTCAATGTGTTCGGGTATCAGCTTGCGTGCGCCCAAAAACTCTCCAATATCGGCGCGGTCGAGCGAGACTGACTTTACCTTGCCGTCGCTGTCAACTATCCGTTTGGCGGCCTTGCGGCAAAGCTCGGCTATCGTGCGTTCAAGATTACGCACTCCGGCCTCACGTGTGTAGCAGTCTATCACCTCGTATATGGCCTCATCCGTCAGCTTAAGCTGGCGCTTTGTAAGACCGTGGCGGCGCAGCTGCTTGGGAATAAGATGATCCCGCGTTATCGCCAGCTTTTCGCGGCGGGTGTAGCTTGAAAGCTCAATTACCTCCATACGGTCAATGAGCGGGCGCGGGACGGTATCCAGCGTGTTGGCTGTAGTTATAAACAGACATTCGGAAAGGTCGAACGGCAGCTCAACAAAATGATCCCTAAAGCTCTTGTTCTGCTCCGGGTCAAGCACCTCAAGCAGAGCGGAGGCAGGGTCGCCGTGAGCATCGGAGGTGAGCTTATCCACCTCATCAAGCAATATCAGTGGATTGCGCACGCCCGCCTTTATCACGGCATCTATTATGCGCCCGGGCATTGCCGCAACATATGTCTTGCGGTGACCGCGAATATCCGCCTCGTCACGCACGCCGCCAAGGGAAACGCGCACGTATTTTCTGTTCATGGCGTGGGCGATGGAGGCTGCAACAGATGTTTTACCTGTTCCGGGAGGGCCTACAAGGCATATTATTTGGTTTTTAAGCTCGGGATTTAACTGCTTTACGGCCAAAAACTCAAGTATTCTTGTTTTTACCTTGTCAAGTCCCTCGTGATCGGCATCAAGTATCTTTTTTGCCGCATCAACATTCACTCTGTCCCGCGTTTTGGCATTCCATGGAATATCAAGGCAGGTGTCAAGATAACTGCGAAGCACCGTTGCCTCCGCCGAGCCAAATGGCGTTCGGGAGAGACGCTCGTTTTCGCGCTGCAGCTTTTCCTTGACCTCATCCGGCAGGTGCGCACGCTCGATCCTGTCGGCATAGTCATCCGGGTCATCACCGCCGCCCAGCTCGTCCTCTATAACGCGCATCTGCTCGCGCAGATAATAGTCGCGTTGGTTGCGGGATATATTTTCACGCACGCGCTGATGTATTTTTTGCTCGCATTCAAGTAACTCGCATTCGCGGTTCAAAATGCCGATAAGGCGGTGAATTCTCGCAAATGGGTCAAATTCATCAAGTATCGCCTGCTTATCCGTGTACTTAACGAGCACGGCGGATGCTATAAAATCAGCCAGCAGAGCAGGGGATTCAATGCCGTGCGCCGTCAACTTTACATCGTTTGTCACATTGGGCATAAGATCCACTATCTTGTCAAAGACCTCTATCGCCTCGCGAATGTACGCCTCGCCGTGTATTCCGCCGTTGTCGGCAAGATCCACGCTGCGGGCAAGCACATCCGCATCTATCAGCTTGCCGGTCTTGCGGTATTCTGTTACCTTTGCGCGGGAAGTCCCCTCGCATATAACGCGGACTGTGCCGCCGGACCTTGCGGTCTGGCGCAGGCGGGCGACTGTTCCCACCTTGTAAAGACCGCCGGGAGTTATCTCGCCGTCACCTGTCTTTTTTACGCACACTATAAGGCAAAGCCTGTCTGCGGCATTGGCGGCATCGATGCAGGCAAGTGCCGCTTCATCTGTAACTTCAAAGCTTATCGGAATGCCGGGAAAGGCAACGGCCTCGCGCAGCGGCAGCACGGGGAGTGTCAACTTCTCGGCCTTTTCTATATATTCGGGCATATCTTTATCCAATGCTCCTGCATCGGCAGGAGCCACCTTCGGGTTGATCTAATAATATTTAAAATTTGTTATTGTTTTTGGCTTTAGTCTTTTATTTCTATAAAACCGTTTATTGTAAGCTCATCTATGTTCACGCCGGCATAAACACCGCGGAACGGCCAGCTGGCTGAGACCTCGGCACTGCCGCAACCGCCTACCAGCGGCATGGAGAGCGTGGTCTCGTATATGGCAAATTCGGTGCGGTCTGCACCGTCGTAAGCAATGGCAGGGGCAGAGTAGCTGTAAGTCTCTCCCAAAAACTTGAACTTACAGTTGTATCTTTCCGAAACGAAAAGGGAATAACTGCGCACCTTAAGCGTCAGCTTCACCTCGGCGGTGTCTGCGGTGCGGGATACCGTCTCCCAATCTATAGAAAGGGAGAGCAGTGCAGCCTCGTCGGAAATTATCCTGCCGCTTTTAGCTTGGTATGCCACGGGTAGCGGCTCGGGGGAGGCGCTCTCCTCACCTGATGATGCCGGGGGGAGCGGTTCGGTGAGAGCCGTATCATCCGGTCTTTGGGTATCGGTACTGCTTTTTTGGTTTGAAGTATCCGGCGGAGCGGTACTGCCCGCGGGTGCCTCCGTGCTCTCGTCACCGCCCTCACGCCCCAGCGCGAATCCGCCGTATATAAGCAAGGCGGTAAGTATCAGCGCTGTTATGATGAGCAGTGCTATCATAAGCTTTTTTGAATCGATCTTCATGTGACTTATCAGTCTGCCTTTCCTTTGGCGCGTGCAAAATGCCGCGCATCTGTGTCTTGGGTTTCTTTGGTTTGTCTTTGCTGTTATGCCTGTCGGTCGTCGGAATTAATTAAGATCAATTAAGATCAAGCGTTTTTAAATTGCTCGGCGGCGGCAACCGCAAGGCGGTCACAACGCTCGTTGTACTCATGACCGGCATGTCCGCGTATCCAGGAGAGCGTCACGCGGTGAGTGGAGCAAAGGGTGAGCAACCGCTCCCAAAGATCCTGGTTGAGCGCGGGTGAGCCGTCACTCTTTTTCCAACCGCGGCGGCGCCAGCCCTCGGCCCATTTTTTATCCAGTCCGTCGCAAAGATATTTAGAGTCGGTCGTCAGTAATACATCACACGGCTCGCGCAGTGCCTCAAGCGCACGTATGGCGGCGGTAAGCTCCATGCGATTGTTTGTGGTGTGCGCCTCGCCGCCGGAAAGCTCTCGCTCCCGCTCTCCGTAAACGAGCACAGCACCCCAGCCTCCCGGGCCGGGATTGCCGGAGCAAGCTCCGTCGGTATATATATCAACGTGTTTCATGCGTGTATCCTTTGTCATCGGCTAAAAATATACATTATATATTATACAATATGTAAAGCAAAAAGTCAACTGCAATATTGTGTACGTAATATAAACCATTTGCGGATCTAAAATATACGCCCACTGTTTTTTCGCGGCAATACGAGCGTATGTAAATTTTTTTGATAAATTTTTTACCCGCCGCGGGCATTTTATCTGCTTTATCTATTGATTTTATAAAAAAAATATAGTATAATAACATGTCCGCCGTGCGGGCGACGGATAATGAAAGGTGGTGACACAATGGAAAACGAAAAAGATGTCGCTTCCGAGGTAGCAACAGTCGATAGTGCCGAGCCTGTGGTGGTCGAGCCGACCGAGAGCACAGACAGTGGCGCGACTGAGGAGAGTCCGCTTGCCTACCGTAAACGCAAGAGACGTCTCGGCGACCGTAGTGACGGTCGCAGGATAAAGACTATACAGCCTGTCCTGCGCCTTATGCCCTACATCATGCCGAAGCGCTGTGACGCGCTTAACACCTTTTACGATCGTTTGGAGGTCAGCCGTGTCGATGATCTTTGTCGGCGCAAGGTCAGAGAGGGAAAAATCCATTTCTCGGCACTCCATGTATTGCTTGCGGCGTATTTGAGGACGGTATCTCAACGCCCCGGCATCAACCGTTTCGTAAGCGGTCAAAAGATCTTCGCACGTAATGAGATCGTCTTTGTTATGACGGTCAAAAAGGAGCTGTCGCTCAACGCTCCGGAAACAGTCATCAAGGTGAAATTCGATCCCGCAGATACCCTTGATGAGGTTTACGAGAAGTTTGATAAAACAGCTCAAGCGGCTATCGCATCGATGGAGAACCCCACCGATTTCGATAAGCTCAGCAAAGTCCTGTCTATCATCCCCGGTCAGCTGCTCAGATTTACAATGTTTATTCTGCGCTGTCTTGACTACATAGGCCTGCTGCCCAAGGGACTGATAAAGCTCAGCCCTTTCCACGGATCTATGATAATCACCAGCATGGGTTCGCTCGGCATTAAGCCTATCTACCATCACATCTATGATTTCGGCAATCTGCCTGTGTTCATATCATACGGAACAAAAAATCTCTGCTATGAATATGACCGCAAGGGAGTGCTGACCCGCCGTAAATATATGGATGTTAAGGTCGTTACCGATGAGCGTATATGCGATGGGCATTATTACGCATCGGCCTTTAAGCTTTACAAAAAGTTTATCGAGCATCCGGATGTGCTTGAAAAACGCCCGGATAAGGTGATCGAGGATATTGACTAACTAAACACTAAAGGCTTCGCGGCATAAGCACCGCGAAGCCTTTAGTGTTTTTTGTTTTTTTATTCACCCACACCAGTGAGATCTCTTATTATCCTGCCGGCCATTATATATCCCGCTACAGGAGGTACAAATGATACGCTCCCCGGGGGTATGCGACCGCGCTCACCCTCGGGCGGCGGCACCTTGGCATATTCGCGTGCAGGCTCTTTGGAATATACCACACATAGCTTTCGCACACCGCGTGCGCGCAGCTCCCGCCGCATAACACGCGCCAATGGGCAAACAGAGGTCTTATATATATCGCTGATCTCAAAAAGCTCGGGGTGGAGCTTGTTGCCGGCACCCATTGCGGATATTATCGGTGTGCCAAGGTGATATGCCCGCGTTATTATATCAAGCTTTGCCGTTATGGTGTCTATACAGTCGGCTATGTAGTCAAAAGAAGAAAAGTCCAGTCCCAGCTCCTCTGCATTCTCCGGCAGATAAAATGCGTTTATCCGATTCACCTTGCATTCGGGAGCGATAAGCGCGGCACGGTCGGCGGC
Source organism: uncultured Ruminococcus sp. (assembly GCA_964384555.1). Lineage (GTDB taxonomy): Bacteria > Bacillota > Clostridia > Oscillospirales > CAG-272 > CAG-390. The sequence goes on from CAYLLA010000001.1 coordinate 143,185, forward strand.
CACGTCAACTTTGGGGCGACCGATGGATGGGAGATCGGTTATCAGCTGGCGGTTGAGATTGGATGGTGCAACATCATCTCCGTCGATCACGGTGATCTCGCCTACACCCGCGCGAAGCAGAGCCTCAAACACCGCGCCGCCTACCCCGCCTACACCAAACAGTGCAACGTGAGCATGGCGCAGTCGCGCTACCGCCTCGGTTCCAAGCAGATATTCTGTTCTTGAGCTGTCAAGCATATATAGCCATCCTCACTTTTTCGGTCGTTTTTCGCAACTCTGTTGCCGCGATGTCAATATCATATCACAAAAAGCGTAAAATTTCAAGTGCGGGGAGCATGAGCCGTGATAAAATAATAAAAAATCGCGCATTTTTGCGCATATCGCCATAAAAGCTTTGACAAAACCCGCTTTTTGCTGTATACTATAATATAGATAAATAATATATATACCGTGTTATGCGCAGTCCGCCGCCGTGCGGCGTGGGGGATGTTTGCGTTGATAACAATATCGGAGGGCAAAATGAATAAAGAATATAATATCGAAAAGGAAGTCAAGGCGACAGATCCCAATGCGGAGCTTTGCGGTAAAGCCGAGCGCAAAATGTCAAGGCGTAAGGTGTTTGATGGGCGCGTGATGCGCATAGAGCAGGATACCGTGGTGCTTCCAAACGGTGCACTGACCACACGTGAGGTGGTAAGACATCCGGGCGGCGTGTGTGTTTTGCCGCTGACAGATGACGGCAGGGTGCTGTTGGTGCGCCAATACAGGTATCCGGAGCGGCGGATCTTTATCGAGCTGCCCGCAGGCAAGCTGGAGGAGGAGGAACGCTGCGAGGGCCGCTTTGTTGAGGCGGCACTGCGCGAGCTGCGCGAGGAAACAGGTGCCGAGTGCAGCACACTTACCCACATCGGCGATTTTTATCCCTCTCCCGCCATACTTGACGAGGTGATACATATGTATCTGGCCGAGGGGCTAACATTCGGTGAGCAGTCGCTGGATGACGACGAGTTTTTGGATGTTGTATCCATGCCGCTCACTGACCTTTGCGATATGATAGCACGCGGCGAGATAGTCGATGGCAAAACGCAGGCCGCCGCACTTAAGGTCAAATATCTGCTCGATAGGCGCTGATGCGTGAACATAAAGTCAGATAAAAACAGGCAACACAATAAAACAATACAATAACATTTAAATATCCAAACAGGAGGCGACCGCCATGAAGCTGAACACAAAACGTACAGTGTGCGTGGGATTTGCATTCTTTCTCATCTGCGCCTTTTGGCAGGCGTATGATACCATAATACCAAAAATACTGACCGACCGTTTTGGCATGTCGCAGGTAGTATCCGGCTTTATAATGGCGCTTGATAATATATTTGCCCTGTTTTTGCTGCCGCTGTTCGGAGTGCTGTCGGATAAATGCCGCTCAAAGCTTGGCAGGCGCACGCCGTTTATACTCGGCGGAACTCTCCTTGCCGTTGCGGCGCTTGTGGTGCTCTCTTGGGTATCCGGTGTACAGCTTGATCGGCTTGGCGTGATCGGTGATATCGACAGCCCCGAGGCGCGCTATCTCATATACGATGCAAAGGGCGACGAATCGCTCGTCACCCCGGACGGCGAACGCTTTGTGCTGTCTGAAAGATTTACCCGCGATGAGTTTGCGGCAATTCCGTCAGAGAGGGCTGACGGCTCGGGAAAGGCGGATGACGATTATACCGCCTATGTAGTCCCCGCACGGCAGGCGTATGTCAGAACCGAGATCACTGCCAAGAATATTGCGGTGCTTGTCGGCTTTATTGCCATATTGCTGTTGCTTTTGCTTTCAATGGCAACTTTCCGCACACCCGCCGTGGCACTGATGCCGGATGTCACCCCCAAGCCCTTGCGTTCCAAGGGCAATGCCATAATCAATCTTATGGGTACTATCGGCGGCAGTTTGATATTGGGTCTTGGCATGCTGCTTGGTACCGGCAGTACGGCAAATACCTTTATGAGCTATTCGGGGTATTTTCTGATAGTTGGCGGGCTTATGCTCGTCTGCCTTGCAGCATTCATGATAACAGTCAACGAGACTAAAATGGTGCGCGAGATGGAGGAGGAGAGCCGCGCTTTTGGAATTGACGAGAGTGCGGACGATAGCGCGGAGGATAGCCGGGGCGGCGACCCTGCGCGATCAGGGAGCGATTCTGTGGGATCTCGCCTTTCTCGCGGTGAGCTGCTTTCACTTGTTTTGATACTTGCATCCGTTGTTCTTTGGTATTTCGGATACAACGCGGTCACCAGTAAATATTCGGTATACGCCGGCAATGTTTTGGGGCTTGACTATAACAGCACTTTGCTCGTTGCAAATGTGGCGGCGCTTATATCCTTTATCCCTGTCGGCGCCCTGTCCTCACGCTTTGGCCGCAAAAAGATGATAATAGCGGGTGTGATACTGCTTGGCGCGGCCTTTACCGTTGCGGCGTTTTTGACCAACGGCACGCCGCTCCCGGTGATGATGGTCATATTCTCGCTTGCCGGTATCGGTTGGGCTACGATCAACGTTAATTCCTTCCCAATGGTAGTGGAGCTTGCACGCGGCGGCAACGTTGGCAGATACACAGGCTTTTACTACACCGCAAGCATGGCGGCGCAAACGCTTACCCCTGTACTTTCAGGCTTTATGATGGATAAGCTCGGCATGCGAACGCTCTTTCCCTACGCGGCGGTATGCGTTGCCGCGGCGCTCGTTACCATGAGCTTTGTAAAACACGGCGATTCCAAGCCGCAGAAAAAAGGAGCGCTTGAGTCGCTCGGAGACGGAGATGAAATCTGATGATAATTGCATTGCTGATAATTCTTGTGCTGGCACTGCTTTGCGGGCTGTATCTTTGGGCAGTAATGCCGCGGCGAGAGGCTAAAACGTCTATCGAGCCGCTTAAGACCGACTACGCGCACCGCGGCCTTTGGGGCGATGATATTGCGGAAAATACTATGCCCGGCTTTATGGCCGCCGATCGCGCAGGCTACGGCATTGAGCTTGATCTCCAGCTCTCGGCTGACGGTGAGATAATGGTCTTTCACGATGATACCCTTGACCGCCTGTGCGGCCGCCCGGAGAGGGTGAGCGAGCTTACCGCCTCCGAACTCAGCTGGGTCGGCATAACCGGCAGCTGTGACCGCATCCCCTGCTTTGAGGATGTCCTTGCCCGCATCGACACATCCACCCCGCTTTTGATAGAGCTTAAAGGCTATGATACAGAGCTTTGCGAAAAGCTTGCGGCACTGCTCGACGGTTATGATGGCTATTATTGTGTTGAGTCCTTTAACCCGTTGCTCCTCAATTGGTTCAGAAAGAACCGCCCGCGTGTTTTGCGCGGACAGCTGACGGCAAACCTATTAAAGATAAATAAAAAAGGAAGCTTTTTTGCAAATCTTTTGGCCATGCCCATGCTGCTGAACTTTCTTTCCCGCCCGGATTTTATAGCATCGGATATAAAATGGCAGCGCAGTATCCCTGTCAGGCTCTGCACCGAGCTGTTCCATGCGCCCCTGTTTTTGTGGACGATAAGAACAAATGAAGAATACACCGCCGCACGCTCCGCGGCCGTGGGCAGGATATTTGAGCACATCGACCCCAAGTCCTTGAAATAAAGACCGCGCTCCTGTCGGCCTTACGGCTTGAGCACAAAAACGAACCCCAAATATCAAATGTTTGTCACATTCGGATGCCGCCGCGTGCGGCATCCGAATGTGTTTTTTTCATAGGGCAATATTACCACAAATTATAGTTAGCGAATGCTAACCGAATGTTGAACTTGCCGAAAATGAATATTTTTCTAAAAAAGACTTGACATTTTTCGCTTGTTGGTGTATCATATACTACGGTTAGCGAGGGCTAACCCAAAATTCAGCCGTTCGGTTAGCTTGGGCTAACCCGATGGCGCGGCATAAACGGAGATAAAAAATGATGCCATTAAGTCTTGCCGAGATAGGCGAGGAAAATACGGTAAGAAAGATAGGCGGGAGCGGGGAAGTAAGACAGCACCTTGAAAACCTCGGGTTTGTTGTCGGCGGAACCGTTATGGTAATAACAACGCTTGGCGGAAACGTCATCGTTAACATCAAAGGCTCGCGTGTTGCCATCAGTGCAGAGATGGCGCAAAAGATCATGGTTTAACGGCCACGTGCCGCTACATACAAGAAAAACATCAAGGAGGAGCATGAAGATGAAGACCTTAAAGCAGGTTGAGATCGGTCAGACGGTCAAGGTAGTAAAGCTTCACGGTGAGGGCGCGGTAAAACGCCGCATCATGGATATGGGGCTGACCAAGGGTGTCGAGGTCACCGTTCGCAAGGTCGCGCCGCTTGGCGATCCCTTTGAGATCACCGTTCGCGGCTACGAGCTGTCGCTTCGCAAGGCTGATGCCGAGATGAGCGAGGTCGAATGATCACGATATGTCGAACGCGGGCGCGTTCGGCAAGGTAAGATTCAAAATCCCACGGGGAGAGGCTCCCCGAAAAATTAAGACATTCGGTTAGCTTTTGCTAACCCGATCATGAACAGAGAGGATCACAAGATGAGTGAAATAAGAATTGCCCTGGCGGGTAACCCCAACAGCGGCAAAACTACATTATTTAACGCACTCACCGGTTCAAACCAGTTCGTAGGAAACTGGCCGGGAGTTACGGTCGAGAAAAAAGAGGGCAAGCTGAAGCGCCATGACGGCGTAATAGTTACCGACCTGCCCGGCATTTATTCGCTTTCCCCATACACGCTTGAGGAGGTAGTTGCAAGAAACTATCTTATCGGCGAGCGCCCTGATGCCATACTCAATATCATTGACGGCACCAACCTTGAGCGCAACCTTTACCTTACCACACAGCTCACCGAGCTTGGTATTCCGGTCGTCATCGCCATCAACATGATGGACGTTGTAAAGAAAAACGGTGATAAGATCAACACCGCCGAGCTTTCACGTCAGCTGGGCTGCAAGATCGTTGAGATCTCCGCTCTTAAGGAGACAGGCGTCATGGAGGCGGCAGAGGCCGCTATCGATGCCGCCCAAAACGGCAAAACAGTGCCCAAGCACACATTCTCCGGCAGTGTAGAGCATGCCATCGCTCACATTGAGGAAGCAGCAGTTCATGGCCTGCCCGAGGAACAGCAGAGATGGTACGCCATTAAGATCTTTGAGCGTGACGAGCGCGTGCTCCAAAAGCTCAATATCGACAGCGCGACCATGGCTCATATCGAGGCGGATATCAAGGCCGCGGAGCAGGAGCTTGACGATGATGCCGAATCCATCATCACGGGCGAGCGTTACCTCTACATAGCCGATATCATCAAGGCTTGCTACAAAAAGAAGAACGCAGGCAAGCTCTCCACCTCCGATAAGATCGATAAGGTCGTTACCAACCGCTGGCTCGGTCTGCCGATCTTTGCCGCGGTAATGTTCTTGGTCTACTATATCGCAATGGTCGCCGTTGGTGCTCCCGCTACCGACTGGGCAAATGACGGTTTGTTTGGCGATGGTTGGCACCTGCTTTGGATAGGTTCATCTGCATACAACGATGCAGACGGCACTTATTCCGATGCCATCAATGCAATCAACGGCTTTGTTGAGATCGATCCCGAAGCCGAGAATTTCGATCCCGCGGCCGCTCTTGAAGCGATCAAGAATTTCGCCCCCTCGAGCGACAGCGCCGTTGGAACTGTTACACTTGAGGATGACGAGACCCTCTCGCTTGACGATTTCAGAGTTTTCTATTCCTCCATCCCCGATTCGGAAGCCGACAGCGAGGATGTGATAGGCATGACTTTCCTTGAAGCCGTCGAGTACTTTACAAACGAAAACAGCGAGTTTGCCGCTCCCGATCCCGCCGATTTCGGTGTTTGGGTACCCGGCATCCCCGCCCTTATTGCAGATCTTTTGCGCGTGGATAGCGATGATCCCGTTTGCCCCGAGTGGCTCAGCGGCCTGATACTTGACGGTATCGTTGCCGGTGTTGGCGCAGTCCTTGGTTTCGTTCCTCAGATGCTCGTTCTCTTTATCATGCTGGCATTCCTTGAGGCCTGCGGATACATGGCGCGTATCGCCTTTGTACTTGACCGTATCTTCCGCAAGTTCGGTCTTTCTGGTAAGTCATTTATACCTATGCTCGTCGGCGTTGGATGCGGCGTTCCCGGCATCATGGCATCGCGTACCATTGAAAATGAGCGCGACCGCCGCATGACGATAATGACCACCACATTCATCCCCTGCGGCGCTAAGGTCCCCTTTATCTCAATGATCGCAGGCGCACTCTTCGGAGGCTCTGCGTGGGTCGCCACCTCCGCATACTTTATCGGTATGGCCGCCATCATCGTCTCCGGCGTGATGCTTAAAAAGACCAAAATGTTTGCAGGCGAGCCCGCACCCTTCGTTATGGAACTGCCCGCATACCACTGGCCTACCGTAAAGAACGTTCTCCGCTCTATGTGGGAGCGCGGCTGGTCCTTTATCAAAAAGGCGGGAACCATCATCCTGCTCTCCACCATCGTTATCTGGTTCACCACATTCTTCGGTGTAGTTGACGGCAGTCTGCGCATGCTGGCCGAGGATGAGATAGACAGCTCCTTCCTTGCAGCCATCGGCGGCGTGATAGCTTGGATCTTCAAGCCTCTCGGTTGGGGCAACTGGCAGGCGGCTGTGGCATCCATCACAGGCCTTGTCGCCAAGGAGAACATCGTCGGTACTCTCGGTATCCTTTACGGTGGCGGTGACGGAACGGTATATCAGAATGTTGCAGCGGCGTTCAGCGGCGTAACAGGCTATTCCTTCCTTGTTTTCAACCTTCTCTGCGCACCCTGCTTTGCGGCAATCGGCGCTATCAAGCGTGAGATGAACAATGCAAAGTGGACTTGGTTTGCCGTTGGCTATCAGTGCGGCTTTGCATATGTCATCGCCCTCATGGTCAACCAGTTCGGCGGCCTCTTTACCGGCAACGTAAACGTTGTGGGACTCATCTTTGCGGTCGCCCTGCTTGCAGGCATGGTCTGGATGCTCGTTCGTCCCTACAAAGAAGCCACAAAGCTGACCGCCAAGGTCAAGGTCTGATCCCAACATCAATAAAAAATAAAGGAGTCGATTGCATGTTAGCATGGATAGCCCAAAACATAGTAACGATAATAATATGCGCCGTGCTTATAGCGATAGTAGCGGCAATAATCGCCAAGCTGATATCGGATAAGAAAAAAGGCAGGTCATCCTGCGGCTGCAAATGCGGCTCCTGCCCCATGGCAGGCTCCTGCCACGGCGGAAAGAACTAAATAGCTGCCCGCATAAGCGAGCGCATGTGGCTGTCGTGCCCGGGGCTCGACAGCCACATTTCGTATACTCAGACCAAAATTAAAAATGTATGAAGTGATACTGACCTGCGCGGCGGCGCTGATCGCAACATGGCTGTTGCTGTGCTTGCGCGGCATGATAAAACGATCCGCCGCGGGATATAAAGAAAAAGAAAAAAATGATCCAAACGATACTTAAAATAGACGGAATGATGTGTTCTATGTGTGAGTCGCATGTAAACGACTGCATAAGATCCGGCTTCTCGGTCGATAGCGTAAAGTCATCGCATTCAAGCGGCGAGACGGTGATAATATCCCGCGACCCGCTTGATGTGAACGCGGTGACGTCAAAGCTCGGAGAGATGGGCTATAGAGTAATATCGTACAGCACCGAAAGCTATGAAAAGCAGTCGGTTTTTGCAAAACTGTTTCGTAAAAATAAAAGATAAAAAACGATACCGTATAAATAATGATCAGAAGGAGAGATGATGTGAGCGTAGTAATAGTTGGAGGTAACGAGCGCATGGCCCGCCGTTACGAGGACCTGTGTCGGGAATATTCCTGCAGTGCAAAGGTGTATATGAAGACGGACCGAGGGATCCAAAATTTCGGCTCCCCCGACCTGCTTGTGCTGTTTACAAGCACAATGTCGCATAAAATGCTGAATATAGCCTCCGAACAGGCTAAAAAACGTAATATCAGGATCGCCCGGAGCAATACAAGCTCCATGTCGGCACTTAAAAGTATCCTCGAAGAACATGCAACATAATACAGATATATAGCAATAGCAAGAGAGACCGAACAGAACGCTCTGTTCGGTCTCTCTTAGCGTATTTTTACTTTTAGTTAATTGCGTGTTAGCGGCTTACGCCAAAAATCCTGCAACTATCTGCTCCTCGGCCTCTTTTTCGGAAAGCCCGAGGGTCATCAGCTTGATCAGCTGTTCGCCGGCTATCTTACCTATCGCCGCCTCATGTATCAGAGATGCATCGATGTTGTTTGCGGCAAGGCAGGGACGTGCCAGCACGTGTCCCTCATCCATTATTATGGCATCGCACTCGGTGTGACCCGTGCAGGCCGCATTGCCGTTAATGAGACTGTCAAACTCTTGGCGGCTTTGATCCTTGGCCACACTGCGGGACATCACATCAGCCGAGCAACCCTCGCCGTTCATATCGACCGAAAAGTCGGTCTTTGCCACCTGCGTGCCTGTTGTCATTATTTTTTCGCGTATCACGAGCCGCGCATCTGCGGCCAGCTCCGCCGAGGTCTTGCGCAGGGTGTCGTCAATGCCGGAGATCTGAGTCGTCTCCATCTCCATCGATCCGCCCTCTGCGATGTGCAAAACGGTCGTGGGATTCATCAGGCGCTTGCCGCTGCCCTCGCCCTCGCCGTAATGCTTTTCAACATATTTTACATGTGCTCCGCGCCCGATGTAAAACGTGTGTATACCATCGTGAGCCGAGTCTCCGCAGCCACCGTTGTGAATGCCGCAACCGGCGATTATCACAACGTCCGCGCCCTCTCCGATGTAAAAATCATTGTATACCATGTCGTGCAGTCCGCTTTGGCTCATAATGACGGGAATATGCACGCTCTCGTTTACCGTGCCGGGCTTTATGATGATATCTATACCCGGCTTGTCCGTTTTAGTTTTTATATCGATGTTGGCAGTAGTCTGGCGGCCGCCGAGTGCGCCGTCCTCGCGAATATTATAAGCGCCAACGGGCAGGGAATCAAGCTCCGCCACCTCGCGCAAAAGTCTTTTTTTGATCGCATCCATGTCAGCGCACCCCCTCAACTCTGTTGCTGAGCACCGGGCAGGGACCGCCCGCGGCAGTAGAATTTAAAATACCCGGCAGGATCTCGTCACGTGTGCCGATGGCATCCAGCTTGCCTGCGCGAAGCACAACGATGGTATCGGCAATGTTAAGTATCCTCTCCTGGTGGCTTATTATCAAAATGTTTCCGCGTGTTGATTCATACATTTTTTCAAATACGCGGATCAGGTTTTGAAAGCTCCAAAGATCGATGCCCGCCTCCGGCTCGTCAAATATCGAAAGCTTTGTGCCGCGGGCGAGTATGGTTGCGATCTCTATGCGCTTAAGTTCGCCGCCGGAAAGGCTGGCGTTAAGCTCGCGGTCGATATAATCGCGTGCGCAAAGGCCGACCTCCGAAAGATAGCGGCAGGATTCTTCAATATTGTTCTTGCGTCCGGATGCGAGATCCAGTATATCGCGAACACGAAGCCCTTTAAATCTTACCGGCTGCTGGAAGGCGTAGCTGATGCCGGCGCGTGCGCGCTCGGTGATTGAAAGCCCTGTTATATCCTCGCCGTCAAGCAGTATCTGACCTGAGGTGGGGGTGTATATTCCCGCTATGATCTTGGCAAGTGTGGATTTTCCGCCGCCGTTCGGGCCGGTTATGGCAACAAAGCGAGAGTCTATGGTAAGGCTTATATCGTGCAGTATCTCCCGCGTTTTGCCGCCCTCGGCGCTGTCATCGGCGGCCTCAAAGGAAATGTGTTTCAGTTCAAGCATATTATCGTTTTTGTCCTTTCGGATGATGGATGTAGATATATTTTTAATAAGTACAGATGTTTTTTCGCTTATACATACCGCCGCATAGCGGCGCATACAGCCGCCGTTACTCGGCGGTCCAGGTGATGGTCTTCAGCAGGGGAATGAAATTATCCCTTTCCGTTTTGGTCTCGCGCACCTCAACACCGCTCAGCGGGTCAAAGAAGTACTGGTAGCAGAAGTATGCCACGCCGCGGCACCGCTCCAGCGTTTGCGTGTGATCAAGACAGCGCAGGAGGATATCATCATGCTCGCGCCACTCGTTTTTGCCGCTGCCCGCATACTTGTCCTCGCCGGATTTGGCCTTGCCGAGCGTCATACCGATGATAAGCTCTACCGAGTCAAGCTTTATGATATTTTCAAAGGTCTTGGATACCTTTTTAAAATCGTAGGTCTGATGCTCAAGTCCAAAATAGACCTGTGGGCAGATGTAATCAAGATAACCCGCCTCCGAGCACCATCTGTAAACGTCGGCGTACTGCTTCTCATACACCGTGTTTATGTTGCCTGCAGGGCTGATACCAAACAAAATATCGCTCCCCGCTGCCTTTGTTGCGCTGTACAGACCCGCTACAAGCTCGGATAGCACATCGCGCCTGAAATCGGCAAGGGATGACTTTCCGCCGCCTTTTTTGTATTCTGCATACGCCGCCGAGTCAAAAGATGCCTCGGTCGTGGGGTAGAAGTAGTCGTCCATGTGGAGACCGTCAACAGGATATCTCGCCAGTATCTCCCGCGCACCGTCGATTATCAGCTCGCGCACCTCGGGATAGGCGGGATTGAGATATACCGTTTTGTTTACGGTAACAAGAAATTTTCCGTTCAGGCTCTTGTCGTCATACCATGCGCGGATCTTGTATCTGCCGTCCACCTTTGTTATCTCGGAGGTCGTCATGGCACGCATGGGGTTTATCCACGCTTGCACGGAAAGCCCAAGCTCATGCGCCTCGTTTATGATAAACTCAAAGGGATCGTAGGTCGCCTCCTTGCCGTAAGCCCCAACAACGTATTTGGACATGGGATAAACGTCGGAGGGGTACATGCTGTCGGCATTTGGGCGCACCTGTACTATTATTGTGTTGATGCCTTGATCTTTAACGTTTGCAAGTATCTTTTTTATGTATTTTTCAAACTGCGTTTGGTTTCTCTGCCCGCCGTTTGCGGTGTAGACCGAGTTTAGGTCATACTGCGAGAGCCACATGCATTTTTTGTTTTTGAAATTAATTACATTGCTCGTACCTGTCTGTGTTGACATGTTATTCGTCTCCTCCGCTTTATCTGTATCGTTTGCGGTCGTATCCTGCTCGCCGGTGCTCGACTCCGGTCCCGCGGAGCTTACCTCTCCGCTCGGTGTGCTCTCCGGGTCACTGTTCGGGTCGCCTTGTGAGCTTTGACAGCCGATGAGGGGGAACAGCATAAAAAAAGCCATTGCGGCGCACAAAAGTCTTTGTGCCGTGCGTGTTGTCTTCATTCTTTCAAGTCCTCTGCCTTTGTTTGATATTTTGTTTTATCCGGTGGTTGGCGCGTGTTTCGGGGAGCATCCACTCTCCCTGACGTCTGCATTATTTTCCACTATATATTTTACCGCTAAAGTGCTCATTTGTCAAGATAAATGTCGTATATCTTTACTGCTACGGTAAAAAGACTTGATTATTTTATCGATATATGGTATAATAAGCGGTGCGTTGCAAGCCTTTGCAATGCAGGAAAGGGAATTATCATTATGAAAAAACTCTGGATCTACATGCGGGGATACAGGCGCGATTGCGTACTCTCTCCGCTGTTTAAGTTACTCGAGGCACTGCTTGAGCTTTTGATACCGCTGATAGTCAAGGATATCATCGATAATGGTGTCGGCACCGGTGACGGCGGTCACATCTGGCGTTCCTGCGGACTCATGGCTCTGCTTGGAGCGGTCGGGCTTGCCTTTTCAATAACGGCACAGTATTTTTCCGCCCGAGCCTCTGTTGGATTTGCAGGGGCTATAAGGCGTGAACTCTTTGCCCACGTGCTGTCCTATCCGCGTTCCGAGGCGGATCTTGCAGGCGGTTCATCCCTCGTTACCCGCCTGACCGCCGATGCGGATAAGCTGCAAAGCGGAGTAAACCTTGGCCTGCGCCTGCTTTTGCGCTCACCGTTCATCGTTTTCGGCTCGGTCATCATGGCCTTTACCGTCGATGCTCGGCTCGCCCTGATCTTTTGCGGGCTGGTCCCGGTGCTGGCGGTGGTGATATTTGCGCTCATCCTTTCGGGCATCCCGCTTTATGCCCGCGTGCAGTCAAAGCTTGACTCGCTTACAGGCACCGCCCGTGATAACCTGCGTGGCACAAGAGTTATCCGCGCATTTCGTCAGGAGGGCGAGGAGACAGAACGCTTTGACGCTCAAAACGTCGATTACACCCGCGCCTCTCTCTTTGCGGGCAGGATCTCGGCACTGCTAAACCCGATGACATACGTTATCGTAAATATCGGAATAATCCTCCTCGTCCGCCGCGGTGCGCCCGCTGTCGATACAGGCAGGATCACCCAAGGCGAGCTGATAGCGCTCTATAACTATATGGCTCAGATCCTTACCGAGCTTGTAAAGCTTGCAAACCTTATCGTCACCCTCTCTCGCGCAGGTGCTTGCGCGGGACGTATCGCAAAAGCGCTCGACCGTCCTGCAGAGGAACTTGCCCCCGCCCCCGCGCCGGAGTCGGTGCCCGGAGCGCCCGCTGTTGAATTCCGCGGTGTTTCCTTTGCATATGCAGGCGCCGGCGCCGATTCGCTTGATGATATCACCTTCAGCGTGATGCCGGGCGAAACTGTCGGCATACTCGGCGGTACAGGCTCGGGCAAAACAACGCTTATTGACCTCATCCCGCGCTTTTACGAGCCGACGGAGGGATCTGTCCTGATCGATGGCGTGCCGTCCGAACAGTACCCCCCCGCCGTCCTGCGCCAAAAGATTGGCATCGTACCGCAATCGGCCATGATGTTCACCGGCACGGTGCGCAGCAATCTTTTGTGGGGCAAGCCGGATGCAACGGACGAGGAGATGGAAAAAGCCCTTGATGCTGCCTGCGCCCTTGATTTTGTTAATGCAAAGAGCGGCACCGGGCGTGATGCCTCGGCGTTTGATGCACCGGTTGAGCAGGGAGGCAAAAACTTCTCCGGCGGTCAACGCCAGCGCCTTACCATTGCCCGTGCGCTTATTCGCGACCCCAAGATACTTATCCTTGACGATAGCTTTTCGGCTCTCGATTACGCAACCGACCTTAAGCTTCGCACAAATATAGCAGCCTCCGCCTCCCGTCCCGCGACCTTTATCGTAACACAGCGCCCCGCATCGGTCATTAATGCCGATAAGATAATCGTGCTTGAGGATGGCCGCGCTGTCGGCATCGGCACACACGAAGAACTGCTGGCGGGCTGTGAGGTCTACCGAGAGATATATGAATCACAATACGGCGGTGACGATGCCGCGGCAGATGCCGCCGGTGTGTCATCTGGAAAGGAGGCGAGATAAATGGCAAAGAAAATAGAAAAACTCTCCCCCGAGGTGCGCTCGCGCACACTGCGCCGCTTGCTTGGCTACAGCCGCCCGCTCATTCCCGCAGCTGTCGGTGCACTTATCATGGCCGCGATATCCATCGTTGCCGCACATTTCATCCCTGAGCTTGTTGGAGACGCCATCGATCTTGCCATGGGTCGTAGCAATGTTGATATGCCTGGGATATTAAGGATCCTCGCCATCGTGCCTGTCTTGGCCGTGGTCAGTGCGGTATTTGACTGGCTCGTAAGGCTTGTTGGACTTCGCATCGGCGCCGTAATGACACGCGATGTAAGATCAGATTGCATCCGTAAGATAGAAAAGCTCCCGCTATCCTATCTGGATTCGCACCGCTCGGGCGATATCCTCAGCCGCGTTGTTGCTGATGTTGATAAGATGTCGGATGGTCTTGCCACAGGCATCACACAGCTTTATTCAAGCGCGCTGTCGATAATCTGCACCATGGTCTTTATGATCAGGATAAACTACAAGGTCGCGCTGGTCGTGGCGCTACTCACCCCGGTCTCGATGATTGTGGCGGCATTTATTTCAAAGCAGACATTCTCGCTCTTCCACGAACAATCAAAGCTCGCCGCACGGCAAACAGCCATCATAGACGAAAGCGTGTCCGGCGGTGCTGTGATAAAGGCCTACTCGCGTGAGAGCGCAGTATCCGAGGATTTTAACGAGATCAACCGCGAATATGTTCGCACCGCCACCCGCGCCGTCTTTTATTCCTCCATCACCAACCCCTCCACTCGCTTTGTCAACTCCATGGTCTACTGCGGAGTCGCGCTTGTCGCCGGACTTGCCTCGCTTACCAATCCCTTGGTCACCGCGGGACAGATCTCAACTCTCCTTTACTACGCACACAACTATGCCAAGCCTTTTAATGAGCTGTCAGACGTTATGGCAGAGCTTCAAAGCTCGCTTGCAAGTGCCGCGCGTATATTTGAACTGCTGGATACTCCAAGCGAGCAGGAAGACCCCGCGGATGCCGCGGTGATAGACCCGCAAAGCACCATCGGAGCAATATGCGCCAAGGATGTTGCATTCTCCTACACCGACCGTCCGTTCATGGAGGGTATAAACTTTGATGTTAAGCCCGGTATGCGTGTGGCAGTTGTCGGACCTACCGGTTGCGGCAAAACAACGCTTATAAACCTGTTTATGCGGTTTTACGAAACGAATGGCGGCAGTATCACGGTCGATGGCCGCGATATTAGCCACATAACCCGCCAAAGCCTGCGCTCCTCCTTTGGCATGGTGCTTCAGGATACTTGGCTGAGGGCGGGAAGCGTCCGCGATAACATAGCAATGGGCAAGCCGGATGCCACCGATGCCGAGATCGAGGCAGCCGCACGCGCGGCACACGCTCATTCGTTTATAAAACGTCTGCCAAACGGATATGATACCATCCTCGGCGAGGACGGCGGTCAGCTCTCGCAGGGGCAAAAACAGCTGCTTTGCATCTCAAGAGTCATGCTGGCGCTGCCTCCCATGCTCATCCTTGACGAGGCGACCTCATCTATCGATACACGTACCGAGATAAAGATACAAAAGGCGTTTGCCGAGCTTATGCGCGGTCGTACCTCGTTTATAGTTGCGCACCGCCTTAACACCATCAAAAACGCCGATCTGATCCTTGTCATGAAGGACGGTCACATAATCGAACGCGGAACTCATGACGAGCTGATGCAGGCAGGCGGCTTCTATGCCGACCTCTACGGCGCACAGTTCAGATCCGCACAAATGTGATTCACAACTGCATATCGATAAAAAGCCCCGCGGCTCATGTGAGCCGCGGGGCGATCTTTAATTATTTGATTATTACTTATTCGTATGCTTTCATAAGATCGGCAAGCTTGTTGGTGAATACCTTCTTTGAAAGGTTGGCCTTACGCACGTAGTTGGTATCGTTGGCAGCTATAGCATCCTTAAATGTGCTCTGTGTTCCGCCCAGCACCTTGGAGTAGATACGGCCAAGGTCAAAGGTGAGGTTAGAGCGGATAAGATCGTACATCTGACCGGAAACAGGATCGTTTACGTATCTGGTCTTCAGCTGAAGCTCAAATACGGCGGGAGTGATCTGACGATAACCCTCGGAGGCCATGCACTCGATGAATGCGGCAGAGGCTTCGCGGTTCTGGGCATCTGTTCTGATCGCGTAGAGGGTGAAGGGGTTACCCATAACTGTGATGTACTTTTCCTGGTCTACATCATACTTGGGGCAGGGGAGAACAAGGTAATCGACCTCGTAGGAAGCCTTAAGGACCTTGTGAGAGACGCGAGCGCGGTCTGTCATGAAGAGGGTGCGACCCTGACCGAATGCATCCTGGTGATAGACCTTGGAGGTGTAGATGCCGTCATCGGTGTTGTGCATAAACTGGTTGAGCATGTTAACGGTGTTGACCAAACGCTCACCGGTAAAAGAATCCGAGACAACAAGATTGCCTTCTGCATCCTTGGAGGTGATGGTCGCGCCGCAGCCGTAGAACCAGGGGTCAACGTGTATACCGGAGGATATGTAACCAAACTGGTCACCGTCGGTCTTTGTGCAGCTCTTCTTGCCGTCTCCGTCAAGATCCTTATAAACGCCGGTGCACATATTGATGAACTTCTCATATGTCCACTGGCCGCTTGTTACAAAGTCCTGCGGGTTATCAAGGTTATACTGTTCGATGATCGATGTGTTGGCATAGCAAACATACATCATCTCAAGCGCGTTACGAGAGATATCGCCGGAGGCAAAGAGTATCTTTCCCTTAACAGTGGATTCCTCAACAAGCAGGTCACTCCACCAGGGCTTATCAAAGTTGATGTAGTGGCATTGGTCATCAAGCAGGTTGAAGAGGAAGCCGGAGGCGGCGTTCATCGCAACGGCAGGGGAATAACCTGCAATAACATCAAAGCTCGTGTCGCCGCCGTTGATGGCTTTTTCGACATAAGCGTTCCAGTTGGCGGACTCACCGGAGTCGCCGGGGATAGCGGTAAACTCTATCTCAACACCAAGACGCTTTTTAACCGTCTCAAGGCGAGAGTTGAGTTTGGAAAGGATAAGGTCGCTCGGAGCGGCCTCAATGCCTATCTCGTCATTGAATTCAAGGTGCTCAACATCCGACCATGCAAGCACGCCGATGGTGGTACCGAAGTTCAAAGTACCAAGGTCATCATCCTCGTAAAGAGCAGAGGTCTCACCGGTAGGCTCGGCAGTCGTGTCAGCAGAGGGATCAGCAGTTGTGATCTCGTTGTTTCCGGGATCTGCGCATGCTACAAGAGATAAAACCAGTAATGCCGCAAACATTGCAGCGAGAATGCGTGAAAAACGAGTTTTCATTTTTGTCCAACCTTTCTTACTTTGTTGCGTTTTAACGCAACTTTTGTTACAACATTATTATAGCACAGGAGATATAAAAAAGTCAAGAGGTTTTAAACAAATAGGGCAAAATGGATAAATAATAGCTTGGGGGTTTATATAATGTGCACAAATATATTTTATCTTGTAAATAAAAAGTACCCCGATCCTTATTGAAAAACCGGATAAGGATCGGGGTGTTCGATCGAACAATATTAGTAATATTGTTTAATTGATATTATTCTGCTGCATCATCGGCGCCGGTAGTCTCTTCGTTTGAAGAGGAGACAACGGTGATGTACTTCATGTAGTTCTTCTGCTTTGTGGTCGTGAATTCGCGGAAGCCGTAATAGCTGCTGGAAACGCGGCTGAGATCCTTGGAGCAAAGGTAAGCATCCTGGTTGAACACCAAGGGTATCACAGGCATATCCTCAAGGAGCTGTGCCTCGGCATCATGCAAGAGCTTTGCACGAGCGGCAGTATCCGTTGTTTCCGCAACCTGGTAAAGCAGGGCGTTGTAGGCCTCGCTGTTGTAACCGGTCTGGTGCGGGTTGAGGATGTAGTTGTAATCAAAGGAATCCTCGGGCTTTTCGATATTGAGCTTTTGACCGGAGAAATCAAAGGCAAAGGGAGCAAGCAGAGAGTAGGGGTTAGCGGAGAATGCGACAAGATCAAGAGCTATGACCTCGTATTTGTTGGCATCAAGGCGCTCATTGAAGATATCATCGCAGATATCCGTTGCGATCTCTCCGTTGTATACGTCATCGTTGATGATGGCGGAAACGCGATCAACGGTTACGTTGAATCCAAGTGCGTTCCAAGCCTCGGCAACAGCATCGGCCATTACGCAGTGAACTTCATTTTCGGCACGTACAGCAATGCTGAAGGAATAATCCGAAGCGTTTACACCGGCAGAGGAGAGCAAGCTCTGTGCCTTTGCGGTATCAGCGGTCACGGAAAGAATATCGCCGCCAACACTGCGGAATGTGGTCTTTGCCTTTGTTCCGTCAAATACGCCGGGGGAGACAAGAGCTGTTGCGGCCTCTGCAAATACTACGAGGTCGGCAAGCTTCTGGCGGTCGATGGCCGCGGAGAGAGCAAGGCGAACATCACGGTTGGCAAAGAGCTTTTCGGTCGAGCCGTCCTTTTTGGCTATATCCGCTGTTTCGTTGAGATAATAGGTGTGAGTGGAAAGGCCGTCGGATACCTTGGCCTGATCCTTGTATTCGGCGCGCTTTGAGAGCGCAATATTGCCTACATAGAAGATCTCGCCGTTCTCATAAGCTGTAAGCTGCTCCTCGGGTGTCATCGAGTAGTCAACGATGATACGATAGGGAGTTACAGACTTATCAAGGTGATCCTTTTCGTAATTGCGGCGATAGTAGGGGTTTCTTTCAAGATACATCGATGCAGATGCATTCTCAGACATACCGTAGTTGATACGATAGAGCTTAAAGGGACCGCTGCAAGCGATGGTGGCGGGCTTCTTTGCCCAGTCTTCGTTACGAGAAACGATGTCCTCGCGCAGAGGAGCCAGTGCTACGCTTGTAAGATTCAAAAGGAACTCATCAAGGTTGATGTCGCGTTCAAATCTGATCTCAAGCACAAGCTCGTCAACGGCGTAAATGCCGATGTCGTCGATAGAGCAATCGCCCTCTTTGGCGCGTCTGGCGTTTTTGATCTCGTAAAGCAGAGCCGCGGCCTCGTAACTTGCTTCATAGTCAAGCAGGCGCTTCCAAGTGAAAACGGCGTCTTGAGCGGTAACGGGCGTGCCGTCCGACCAAGCATTGTTGCTCTTAAAGTAGAGCATAAGGGTGTACTCTTTTTTGTTCTCATCCTTGGTGTATGTATATTTATCGACTATGGAAGGGGTTACCTTACCGTTGGCATCGAGTTTAAAAAGTGTGTCGAACATAAGAGAGCAGACCTTGAGCGCATCGGCGTTATTGTAAGCCACGGCGGGGTCAAAGTCATAGATCATGTCTGCAAGATACATGGTGATCTCGGCGCCCTTAACATCCTTGCCGTCGATCTTGGAATCGTGGCAGGAAACGAGAACGGTCGATATCATGACCAGGCAGAGAAGTACAGCTAAGAGTCTTTTTGTCATTTTTGTGTGATCCTCCTCAGGTAAAAATCATACACACGGCGCGTATAGATTCAATATATTATATCACTAAATGATAAAAATTTCAATGGTGAAATCAAAGTCTTTGAATGTTCGGCAGGTTGCACAATCCGAACGCTCGAATTTGTTTATTTTGACCATGCCTGCGCCGCACGTTAAGCATTATACCAATATTATAATGTAAAAAAAGAATAAAAGCAAGTCTTTTTGCGAAAAAAACATTATTGAATACCCTTAATTATGTGAAAAAATTAAAAAGCGAGGATCAAATATATGCTGTTTCGATATTTTAATTCGGCGCACCCCGTCCTGCCCATCGACGGCACGGATCTTGCCTGTGAGGCTTGGGACGGCGGCGATGGCTTGGAACGCACCGAGGAGACGATCGAGGGGTGTGACGGTACTTTCCGTATAGAACGGATGCAGATAGTGACGGAGGGTGCGGCGAAAAGACTCAGTCGCCGGCGCGGCAGATATATTACGGTCACGCTCCCGTGCTCACTTGCCGCGCTTGGAACCGAATCCTGCCGCGACGTGGGCGATCTGCTTTCGTGCGAGCTTACCAAACTGGCCTGCGAACTCTGCGGGCGACCGCCGGACGGCAGCCTTGGCGTTTTGGCTGCGGGACTCGGTAATTCCGATATGACCGCAGATGCTATCGGCCCAAGCACTGCGGCACTTATCACCGCCACGCGGCATCTGCGCGAGCTTGACAGTGACCTCTACAGGGCACTTAACTGTTCGTCGGTATCCGTAATATCACCCGGCGTCCTCGGTCGAACGGGTATCGAAAGCGCGGATGTCCTGCGCGGCGCGATAGCCGCCGTCCGCCCGGATCTTTTTGTGGCCGTGGATGCCCTCGCGGCACGCTCCTGCGACCGTTTGGGATGTACGATACAGCTTACAGATTCGGGGATCACTCCCGGTTCGGGAGTAGATAACGGGCGCGGAGCGTTGACGCATAAAACGCTCGGTGTTCCGATAATATCCATCGGCGTGCCGACCGTTGTCGGCTCGTCGACCCTGATCCTTGATGCGCTCATTGAGGCGGGGATGGTAAGTGACGGTCACCATGCATTGCCACCAAAGCTCCGGGCAGTGCTTGATAACAGGCAAAGCTTTTTTGTAAGCCCACGGGATGCGGATCTCATCACCGCCGTCGCGGCCGATATTATATCCCGCGCCATAAACTCGGCATTTGGCGTGGTCGAATGAATCGAATAAATTATACCGATCGAATAAACCACTACGCGCCGGCATAATATCAAAGGAGAGGCAAAAGCCGTTTTTTGCCAAATGAAAAAGATCAAAACGGAGGATGACTGTAAAATGAAAAACTACGACAGGGATCTGATGAACGAAATATCGGCAAACGGATACGATAGCGCAGACGATACACGCGAGCGTGTGGATGTGTTCGGCGACGGCGGAGCAAGCACTTGCCAACAGCTCCCGGATGTTATCACCGTGCGTATCGGGGATTCTGCCGATTATATCGATCGCTGTAAATATAAATATAAAAAGGAACACAACACCGCGCCGCTTGTAACTTTTATCTTAGTCCTTTTGCTTACAACGGCCATGACGGTGGGCGCGTATATCTCCGCCGCGGGACTGGGCAGTGAACCGCGCGAGACATTCGGTAACCTTGCGGGGATGTTTATCTTTGGATCAAAAAAAGCAGTAGCGCCCGCTGACACCATACCCACGGCCAATAGCGGCGCAAGCATCCCCGCATGGGATAAAGGTGCCTTGCCGGGCGTTGAACTCGGCCTTGAAACACCCGAAGCGACCGCCGATGATGAAACTCAGGATACACAGCAGGATACGGGAGAGGACGATACCGCAGTCACGGCCACCGTGGATAACAATACAGAGCTATTTGTCGATCGCGCCCAAAGCGGTATCTCGCCCGCCGCGCTTGCATCCGAGCTTGGCGGCGAGATCCTGGCTTTTCTGCGCGGTGGCAGTGTGATCGTCACCTGTGCTCACCCGGCGGAATGCTTTTCTGACGGTATCCCCGTAACCCATGCCGCCGAGGCTTTGCTGCAGGCTCTTACTGCGGCGGGGATCGATGCGCGGATCTGCAATGGAAAATTCGATTCCTCGGGACGGCTCGGTTCGTATGCAAGGGCACGTGAAGCACTTGATGAGATGGCGGCGGGCAGGGAGGTCGCGCTCGTCATCGATCTGCATGCAGGCGGCACGCCGGGTATGCTCGTTGGATGGGATGCCGATGGTGCGGCACGCAAAAACGTTGCGCTGGCGGATATGATCAACGGCGAGCTTGGAAGCTATGCCTGCACCCTGACGGTCGACCGCGGCAGTTTTAATCAAAATGCGCCGTGGCTCTCGTTGCACATCGAGCTTGACTCCGCCGACCCATCATCACGCGGCATGCGCACGGCACGCATCTTTGCCGATGCAGTTGTAAGATCAATTAAAGCCGCACGCGAGTGAGACCGACGTTGCGCTTTGCGCTTCCGCTTAAGTTACAGTCTCAGCGCCGCCGCAAAGCCCAAAACGAGCGCGGGGGATATTACCGCCGCACCGAGGAACCCTATACTGCCCGCTTCGATTGCGGCAACAAATACAAAGAACGCCGCAAACATTACACTCAGCATCCCGATCTTTAAAACAACTCTGGCAGTCGAACTCTCAAAGCCCTCAATTATCGCCTCGCATATCATAAGCAGTCGCTCGATAAAAAGCTCAAGCTTGCTGCGGGTGCGTGTTCTGCGCGAGTAGGATGCCACATATCTGCGGTTCTTATATTGCGGAAAATCATTAAAGCACTTGTTCATCGTAGTCTCCATAGTTCCGAATTTGGAATTTCATTGATTGAATTATAGCACACTTTTGGGCGCTTGTCAATAACAAAATGCCAAAATCGGAAAAATATTTTGAAAAGGTATTTACAAAACGGAAAAACTGTGCTATAATAAGACCACAAAAGAAAATAAGGACGGAGGTTTTGTTTCGATTATGGAAGAAAACTACCTTGAACGGATAAAAAAACTCAAAAGCGCAAAAAAGATCACCAACGAGCAGCTCTCGCTGATGACCGGTATACCGCTCGGAACACTCAGTAAATTTTTAGCCGGAATTTCCGATTCGGTAAAGCTTTCAAATATAATAGCCGTGTGCAATGCGCTTGATTGCTCGCTTGACTACATAATAAGCGGTCAGCCGGAGAACACCAATAACTACACCCTGACGCCGAGCGAGATAAAAATGGTAGAGGATTACCGCCGCCTTGATCAGTACGGCAAGGAGCTGATCACCCTTGTTCTCGGCAAGGAGGGGGAGCGCATCAGCCGTACCGAGTATTCCGGTGTGTCGGCTGACGGCGTGGTGATACGCGGCAGAGCGCATACCGCCAAAAAGAGATATTCCGAGTCAAGCGGCGCACTTGGCGCCAAGCGGGAGATCCCCATGTTCGACCTGCCTGTTTCCGCGGGCGTCGGTGAATATCTTGACAGCGACAGCGCGGAGCGCATAACCATCCCCCGCGATAAAAAGACGGAGGGCGCGGATTTTGCACTGCGCATCAGCGGCAACAGTATGGAGCCGAAATATCACAGTGGGGATGTTCTGCTCGTGCAAAATTGCGATTCTGTCGAGGTTGGTGAGCCATGCGTGTATATTCTTGACGGCAGTGGCTACTTTAAGATATTCGGCGGCGATTGCCTCATCTCTCTCAATCCAGAATACGGCCGTATCCTTTTAAAGGATTTCACCGAGATCTCCTGTGCCGGCCGAGTGCTCGGCAGGCTCAAACGCCGCTGATTTCCGGTGCGCATTAATAAAGGAAGAAACAAATGAAACTGCTCTTCAAGCAAAGATTTTTCTCGTGGTTCGATAGCTACGATATATACAATGAGGCAGGGGAGAGCGCTTATGTCGTGCGCGGCGAGCTTGCCTGGGGGCATCTGTTGCGCATATACGATGCTGCAGGCCGCGAGGTGGGGTATATCAAGGAGCGCGTGCTTACATGGTTCCCTAAATTTGAGATGTACCTTGGCGATAGCTATGTCGGCTGTATAAACAAAGAGTTCTCACTTTTTACTCCGCGCTTTAATATCGATTGTAACGGCTGGCAAGTGAGGGGTGACTTTTTTGAGTGGGATTATGATATAGTGGATGCTCGCGGCGGTCATGTTGCCTCCGTTTCCAAGGAGCTCTTTAATTTCACCGATACATATGTGATAGATGTGGCCTCACCCGATGATGCTGTGTGTGCGCTCATGCTCGTGCTCGCCATCGATGCCGAAAAGTGCTCGCGTAACTAAAATGGGATAATGGTATCTTGGTATGCCCTTATTCTCGATGTTCCGATCCTTTTAGATCGATCTTCTGTACAAATACATAAAAAGCGTTCAAGCCTTGGATATCCGCGGCTTGAACGCTTTTTTCGGTCTGCGCTGTGACAGAGAAATGTCACAGCGCTATATTTCGCTATATTTTATTTAGTTTGATCGCGATGCGGCAGGTGAAGCCGGTATCCGGTATCGGTCTTTACTTTAACTTTTTCCGACCTGCGCTCACACATAGAACTTGGCGCGATACCTCTTTTTGATGGCGCTGTAAACCGCCCATGCAATAAGAGCTATAACTATCACCGCGCTTGTGGTGTATATTCCGCCGCCGATGGAGCTTTCTATCTTAAGATCCTCCCAACGCGAATTCATGTAATCGCGTGTTTCGTTTGAGAGGTTCTCGTAATAGGATGTAAGAAAGTCCACGTTCTCGGGGTAGAGGATAGAGTACGCATCCGGGTGCATCTCGTTCATGGCCTCGATGTAATCGGCGTTTTCGCGTACAAGCTTGTTGGGGCACGCGTAGCCGATATACTCGGCATTTGCGACTGCTGCTTCCTCCGAAAGGAGAAAGTTTATATAAGCCTCGGCAACGTCCTTGTGTTGTGTCCCGCGCGGAATGCACACGGCATCAACAAAAACATTCGTGCCCTCGCGGGGATAATAAAATGCCAGATCCTCGTTGTCGCCGTACATCGTCAGAAAGTCACCTGCATAATACGGAGCGATGGCGGCGGATGCACCCTTCATTTTGTTGAAGATCTCATCCATTACATAGCTCTGCACCAGCGGCTTTTGCGCCTTGAGCGCCTCAAAGGCAAGGTCCCAATCCTCGTGTGCCGTGGTGTTAACGTCAATGCCGAGACGGTACATAGCTGTGCCAAATGCATCGCGCGGGTTGTTAAAGTTCAGTATCTTGCCGCTGTAGCGTTCGTCCCACATAAGCTCCCAACTGTCGGGCTCGCCCTCAACCATCGAGGTGTTGTAGATTATGCCTACCATGCCGTATGAGAAAGGGACGGAGTATTTGTTCTCGGGATCATAAAACAACCCCTTGTAATCATCAAGGATGTATTGATAATTCGGAATGTTTGAAAAGTCTATCTCCTCAAGCATCCCCTCCTCTATCATCAGCTCTATCATGTAGTCGGAGGGAATGACGATATCATATCTCACCGCGCCGCTTTTGAGCTTGGCGTACATATCCTCGTTTGAGGCATAGGTCGTGTAGTTAACGCGCACCCGCTTGCCGTAATTTTCAAAGTACCAAGCCTCAAATTCGGCATTGGTGTCAAATGTACCCTCCGAACCGTCGGAGATATACTCGCCCCAGTTGTAAACATTGAGCGTTACAGTACCGCCATCGCTGTCACCGCAGGCGGAAAGCGCAGGGAGCAGCAAAGCGGCCAAGGCCAAAAGGGCAACGGCGGCGGCAATGTGCCTGCGCGATGCGGCTTTTTTGTTTGCGTATTTTTTGATCTCGGGTCTCACTTTGCCGCACCTCCTTTCGCCGCACTGCGGCCTCTCCGTGCTTTTTTCTTGCTGTTCTCCGAACGACCGCTGATGAAGTTGGAGAGGAGCAAAAGCACAAGGATGGATATGATTATAAGGGTGGAGAGGGCGTAAATATCCGGCTTGACCTCTTTTTTGGTCATCGAGTAGATGAGTATGGGGAGAGTCTGAAAATCACTGCCGGAGGTGAAATAGCTGATAACGAAATCGTCAAGCGAGAGGGTGAATGCCATTATAAGACCGCTGAGCACACCGGGCAGAATTGCGGGTAACTCAACACGGAAGAAGGACTGAAGCGGCGTACAGCCGAGATCCAGTGCCGCCTCCGGCAGGTTGCGATCCATGCTTTTGAGCTTTGGCGTGACGTTTAGTATCACGTATGGAAGGTTGAATGTCACGTGCGCGGCAAAAAGAGTCCAAAAATTAAGCTTGTCCTCTGTCGCGCCTATCAGGGTACCGACAAAGACGAAAAGCAGCATCATGGAAACACCGGTAACGATATCGGGGTTCATCATGGGTATGTTGGTGATCGATGTTACCGCGGCGCGCGCGCGGCGGGAGCGCATGCGGTCAAGTCCCACGGCGGCACATGTGCCTATCACTGTGGCGGTCAGCGATGAGCTGACGGCAAGGATCAGGGTGTTGCGCAGTGCGCCGAAAACATCACTGCTGCGGAACAGCTCGCTGTACCAGTAAAGGGAAAAGCCCGAAAAAACACCGGTGCTTGCGGTGCTGTTAAAGGAAAAGAGGATAAGCACCGCTATCGGCGCGTAAAGAATGATATAGCAGATAGCTATAAAAATACGGGAAAGATGCTTCATACTATCATACCTCCGCTAACATCATCGTCATCCCCTGCAAAGTGGTTCATGACGGCAATAGAGATAAGGATGAGTATCATCATAACGAGCGATATCGACGCGCCGACATTATATGTGTCGGGGCGCTGGAACTGCCGTTCTATCGTGTCTCCTATCAGATCAAATGTGCCGCCGCCCAGCTTTTGCGAGATGTAAAAGGTGCTGATGGATGGAACAAAGACCATTGTAACTCCGGAGATGACACCGGAGACGGAGAGGGGGAATATTACACTGCGAAGTACGCCAAGGCTGTTACAGCCGAGATCCTGCGCCGCTTCAATGAGCCGAGTATCCATTTTTGACATTGTAGTATATATCGGCAGGAGCATATAGGGGAAGAAATTATATACCATGCCGAATATCACCGCGCCTGGCGTGCCTACGATGTGAAGCTCAGGCAGTCCTATCGACGTTACAAGCTTGTTCAAAAAGCCGCCATCATCAAGTATTGCAAGCATGGAGTAGGTCCTGATAAGCAGGTTCATCCACATGGGGAGCATAGCAAGCATTATCAGCGCACGCTGTGTGCGTTCCCCTGTGCGGGATATGGCATATGCCAACGGGTAGGCTATCAAAAGGCAAACGACGGTAGCGATGATAGCAAAGCAGACCGAGAGCAAGAAGGTCTCCGAGTAATCTGCAAGGGATGTGATGTTTTCAAAGGTAAAGTTGCCCTCGCTGTCGGTAAACGCGTAATAAAGCACGAATAACAGCGGTGCAACAATAAACAGCACCGACCACACTATGTGCGGTGCGGCCGCGGCGGCGCGCAAAAGATTCCTATTTTTCGGTGTCATTCCTCTGCCTCCACAATGTCGGAGAGATGCTCCATCTCATCGCTGAAGGTGGAATAGTCGCCGAATTTGCCGGAATATTCGGAGCGGCGCATTACCTGTATCTCGTTGGGGTCGATGGAGATGCCGATCGTCTGACCAGGCGCAAAGCGGTCGGTTGTCTCTATCATCCATTTAAAGTTATCAATGTCGGCAATGACCTCGTAATAGTCGCCCTTGAATGTAACACTTGTAACGCGGCCGGTCAGCATGCTCTCGCCAACGGGAACGATATCGATGTCCTCCGGGCGAACAACAACGTCAACAGGCTCGTTTTTGGCAAAGCCGTGATCCTCGCATTTAAACTTTTGGCCGGCAAAGGAGACGAGGTAGTCCTCGTTCATAACACCGGAAACTATATTCGATTCACCGATAAAGTCGGCAACAAAAGCGTTTTCCGGCTCGTTGTATATCTTTTCGGGAGTGCCTATCTGCTGGATCTTACCGTCCGCCATAACAACTATCGTGTCGGACATCGAGAGGGCCTCCTCCTGATCGTGCGTAACGTAAATAAAGGTAATGCCGGTGCGGCGTTGCATCTGCTTCAGTTCCACCTGCATGTCCTTGCGGAGCTTAAGATCCAGCGCTCCGAGCGGCTCGTCAAGCAAAAGGAGCTTGGGGCGGTTGATAAGCGCACGTGCTATTGCCACGCGCTGCTGCTGACCGCCGGAAAGATTGGTCACGCGGCGTGTCTCAAAGCCCTTGAGGTTGACAAGGGAGAGCATGCTTTTGACTTCCTCACGGATCTTGGCATCCGGCATCTTTTTAAGTCGGAGGCCGAAGGCGATATTTTCATAAACGTTAAGATGGGGGAATAGCGCATAACGTTGGAAAACGGTGTTGACCTGCCGTTTATAGGGGGGCAGATCGTTAATGCGTTTACCCTCAAACATTACATCTCCCGAGTCGGGCGTTACAAAGCCGCCTATTATCCTCAGTGTTGTGGTCTTGCCGCAGCCGGAGGGACCGAGAAGAGTTACAAATTCCTCGTTGTGTACGTCGAGGTCGATCGAGCGAAGCACTTGTTCGCCGTCAAATTCCTTGGAGACTGAGTGTAGCTCCACAAGCTTTTCATTGTTCATTCCGATACTTTCCTTTTGTATAAAAAATCCGGAACGGGTCTATGTCACACAACGGAAAAAAGCAATACAAACCGCACGGGATATAAAATAGGGTCTGCCATCGGCAGCCAACTTATTCCCCCGGCGGTTTGTAAAAAAGCCGTGTGTACCTGCGTACCTCGTTTTCCGCTCATATTGTAGCAGATAATGCGCGCTTTTGCAATAGTATTTGATAAAAAAGTTGCCCAAAAATCGAAAAAAATCAAAATCTGCGCCCGAATGCTCGCAAAAACTCAAAAAAGGGCGGGTATTTCTCGAAAAAACTCTTAAATCCTCAAAAAATCTCTGCCGTCCTCATCCCCGCAGCCCGCGAACGCACGACCGCCCCATCACCCCTCCCCCTCCAAAAACACACGGGAAAATACAGAGGCAGAAAAAACAAAAAGCGAGAGGGAGGAGCCGCGGCAAAGCAAAAGATAAACAGAAAGTCCCCAAAGCACCAAAAGGGAAAGTATCGTTCCCGCGCCCAAAATGGCGGATGAGGCACGCGGGCCGAGTGCGCGACATGTGACTGCCGCCAGCATCCGCCCGCCGTCAAAGCCGTCTATCGGTAAAAGATTAAGAGCGGCCAGAAATAGCGACACGGCAAAAAAATTAAAAGCCGTACCGTGAGAGCTGAATCCCGCGGTGTCGGCAAACAGCAGATATGTCAGCGCGGCAGATATAAGATTTGCTCCGGGTCCCGCCGCGCAAAGCGCCCACTCGCGCCCGTAGGATATCAGAGCGCCGTGCGTTTTTATCGTTGCGCCGAGCGGGCCTATCTCAAGCGAATGCAGACCTATCCCCAAAACGCGCGCCGCAAAAAGATGCCCGCATTCGTGTATCACCGCCGCCGCAAGAGAGGGCAGGGCAATATCCGGTGGCTGAAATATAAGCATTATCGCAATCAGTGCGGCGGGGAGCGCACTTATCTTTAAAAAGCCTATCTTCATTACAAGTAAATAATATACCCTCACTTTTTTTGCTGCGGTCATTGCATTATCGCGTCGAATATGATAAAATATACACAGTGGGGTGCCGCAGTATCACCGCACGTGCGGGGGCTGTTGCATCAGGGCGGTGTGATCGAAAAATAATTGCGATCAAACCAAAATAAATCGTGAGTGAGAATTTGAAAATGGATATGAATCAAGCCTGCGAGAAGCTTAAACAGGCAAAATGGATCTTTTTTGATATGGGGTACACATTGGTGGACGAGTATGGTGAGCATTGCCGCCGTGCCGAGATCGCCATAGCGCGTGCGGCTGAGCGCGGTGTGCATATAACTCTTGATGAATTTATGGGGAGAGCCGAGGCGTTCGGTGCGGCGGGACATTCGCCGATTGGCCGCACCTGCAAGAGCATAGGGGTGGAGCATATCCCGTACACCGCGGAGGGCGAGCGACCTTATCCCGCGGCGGCCGAGGTGCTGTCTCGCCTTGCAAAAAGATATAAGCTCGGCATCATTGCAAACCAACTGCCGGGTGCGGCCGAACGTTTGCACCGCTTTGGGCTTGACGATAATATATCCGTCATAATGGCAAGCGCCGAGTGCGGTATGGAAAAGCCCGCGCCGGATATATTTTTGGCGGCGCTTGATGCAGCAGGGTGTACCGCGGGTGAGGCCGTAATGGTTGGCGACAGAGCGGATAACGATATAAAGCCCGCACATGAATGCGGCATGATGACGGTGCGCGTGCACCAAGGCTTTTTTGCCAAATATACACCCGCAGGTGAGGGCTACACGGCAGATCTTGAGCTTGCGGACATCGGCGAGTTGCCCGCGGCCTTTGGCGTGTGACACATCGGTGATTCCCACCGAAAGCTTATAAAAAAGAATAAAAAAATTATAGTCTGCTATTGACAATCCAATGACTGCGTGATATAATAAAATCATCGCAAGACAAATGACAGATAAGAAGGAGGAGAAAATGAATCTTCAGATCAATGATGTGTACATTCCCGGAACCATACTCCGCCGCGAGGCGATGGGGAATGTTACCGGAATGGATTTCTTGAAGAAGATATTTTACATTCAGGACGGCATAATGCTGTCGCAAATCAGGGAGATATCCGGCATTGATGGTTCTACCCTGCAAAACTGGACCAAGCGCGGCTGGGTAGCCAACGCAAAGCTTAAAAAGTATGATATCGATCAGCTGGCGCATATCCTCATAATAAATATGCTCCGCTCCTGCATGCAGCTCGATAAGATAGCATTTCTCATATCATATATCAACGGGCGCGTTTATGACCGCTCGGACGATATAATCAGAGATTCACAGCTCTATGATTACATCTGCCGTATACTTGACGATCTTATGATATCAGGCGGAGAAACGAATGAGACCACACTGCGTGAGTGCATTGCAAGGGTCACATCCGACTATGAAGAAAAGATCGGCGGTGCACGCCGTCGCCTTAACACGGCGCTTGAGATAATCGTTATCGCATATTACGCATCCATCATCAAAAGCGGGTCGGATGCCATGGTCGATCGCTTGATGAAAGCCTGATCCGCGGTCGCACGACCTATATAAACTATACTGAAAGGAATCTATTGTTATGATAAACTGGTGGAACGGACTTGAACTGGTCCAACAGATATTTGCACTGATAGCCATACCGTCCACGGCATTGCTCATCATCCAAACAGTGCTTCAACTCATCGGCATCGGGGATGACGGCATGGATCTTGACGGCGACGGTATACCGGATACCGATATAGATGCTGCATCCATCGATGACGGCCTGACTCTTTTCTCGGTGCGCGGTATACTTTCAATGCTCTGCATCACAGGCTGGCTCGGTGTCGGTCTGCTTGAGACCTCGCTCCCCGATTGGGCGGCGGTGCTTATTTCCGTTGCGGCGGGCATTGCAACGCTCGTAGGTATCGCATTTTTGATGCGCGGTATTTTGCGCTTGCAGTCGTCCGGCAATATAGATATCTCAAACGCCGTCGGTAAGGTGGCGCAGATATACATACCCATCCCCGCCGCAGGGCATGGCTCCGGCAAGGTGACCATCACCCTGCAGGAGAAGTTTTGCGAGTACAGTGCCATCACCGCAGGCAGTGAAGCGTTGGCCACCGGTCGATATGTAAGAGTGGTCGCCGTGGGAGACGGTGACGTTTTGGTGGTCGAGCCGCTTGACGGCAATGCAAAATAATAAAAAATCTAAAAAATAAAAGCTATCCGCAAGGAGACCGAGCAATTCCGAGGAATCAAAAAGCATGAACTATCGTCGCAATAAAAAGTATTTTGAGCAGGTAAATAAAGTCTACCCGATCGTCATCGCAGCCGCGCTTATCGCCATCGGCTTTATAATGGTCGTTTTTTTGGCCGGCACGCACGGCTTGCCGCAGGGACTTATGATGATGATAGGTCTCCCGTTGCTCGTTGGTGGCATAATTCTTGCCACCACCATATCCGCGGTCAGGATAAAGGATTCGGAGATAGATGAGAACACCGCGTCTCTCCTTGAGGCCTTTGAGGGGAGATTTAATGAGAAATTTATAAAGACCGATGTGCGGCGCTATAAAAACGAACAACGCTACGGCGACCATTCCGCCGCGCACCATACCGAGCCGATCTTCTTCGGTACATACTTTTTTGACGATGAGAACGCGCTTTTCAAGCGCGGCGGTGATGGGCGTGAGCGCTCCTCTGTTTACTCGCTCTCCGGCTTTATGCTAAAGCCTACATCGATCTGCATCGGTGAGAGATACGTGGATATCATCGACGGCAGCATGCGCGAATCCTTTGTTGAGCTGCCCTACACCTCGCTCTCCGGTGTGAGATACGAGGATACCGAGGCAAGCGACAAGGTATATGTGGGCAAAACAAAATACCGCCATATAATACTTACACGCAACGACGGCACGACAGCCGCAGATCTGCCCGTCCTTGCCGCCGCGGATGCCGACTCGTATATCGATGAGATAGGTACGCGCATCTCCCGCGCGAGCGAGCAGGAGCATCGTGACTATCCCCTCGAATAAGCTCTCCCGCAATGATCCTAATTAAAAGATCGAAAAAGAAAATCATTACAATAAAATCAATTCAGAAAGGATCTATCAAATGACACATCTTGTCCCCCTGTTGACCGGCGGGCTTTCCGCCACCGTACCAATGATAGTTTTCGCTATTGCCATCGTCCTGTTTGCCTTTATCGTAGTATTTGCATCGAGGTACAAAAAATGCCCCTCGGATAAGATAATGGTCATATACGGTAAGGTAGGCACCAATCGTGACGGCACACAGCGCTCCGCCAAGTGCATACACGGCGGCGCGGCGTTCATAGTACCGATAGTTCAGTCCTATGATTACCTTGATCTAACCCCGCTGTCCATCCCCGTAGATCTTACAAATGCACTGTCACACCAAAACATACGTGTTGATGTTCCGTCCCGCTTTACCGTTGGTATCTCTACCGAGGTGGGCGTGATGCAAAACGCCGCCGAGCGTCTGCTGGGGCTGAAGCTGGCAGAGATACAGGAGCTTGCAAAGGATATAATCTTCGGTCAGCTTCGTCTTGTGATCGCCACGATGGATATCGAGGAGATAAACACCGACCGTGATAAATTCCTTGATGCCGTATCCGGCAACGTTGAAACAGAGCTTAAAAAGATAGGTCTTCGTCTTATCAACGTTAACGTAACGGATATCGATGACGAGAGCGGATATATCGCCGCGCTGGGTAAAGAAGCGGCCGCAAAAGCGATCAACGATGCAAAGATCTCGGTCGCCGAGGCGGACAGAAACGGTGCTATCGGTGCATCTGCCGCAGAAAAGGATCAAAGAATAAACGTCTCCCGCGCAAACTCCGAGGCTATCGCAGGTGAAAACGAGGCCAAGGCCAAGATAGCTGAATCTGATGCTACCCGCCGCGAAAGGGAGGCCGAGGCCAACAAGCGCGCCGTGGCAGCCGAAAATATTCAAGCCGCAAAGGCACTTGAAGAATCCTACGCCGCACAGCGCGACGCCGAAAGCGCGCGTGCATCACTTGAAAAAGCAAGACTTGAGGCGGATGTTCTCGTTCGCGCCGAGATAGCAAAAAAGGAAGCCGAGCTTAAGGCAGAGGCAGAGGCCGAACAACTGCGCCGCAAGGCAAGAGGTGAGGCGGATGCCATACTCATGAAGATGCAGGCCGAGGCAGCAGGTGCAAGGGAGATACTTATAAAGCAGGCCGAGGGCCTTTCCCAGATCATAAACGCCGCAGGCGGCGATGCCAACGCGGCAATAAGACTTATGGTAACCGATAAGCTTGAGGAGCTCACTCGCATCCAGGTAGATGCCATCAGCAACCTTAAGATCGATAAGGTCACCGTGTGGGATAACGGTCGGTCGGACGGCGACGGCAAGAGCAGTACCGCAGGCTTTATCTCCGGCCTTTACAAGTCGGTCCCTCCGCTGACGGATCTCTTTGATATGGCAGGCATGAAGCTGCCCGAGTACCTCGGCGCTCCCAAGGACAGCGCCCCGAAGGCGGCCGCCGCAGATGACACTGCATCCGATGCATCGGATAAAGAATAATAAACAAGCTTAAACAATAGCCCAACACCCCCGCCGTGTAAACGGCGGGGGTGTCGGGCTGTATTGGACTTGTGTATCTATTTTAGTTGGTGGCACGTTTTTATTGGTCGCTCTCCGCAGTGCGCTCCATGTCCCGCTTTATAAATTCTTTGATGCTTCTGATCCAGCTTTCAAAGTTTGCAAATATATTGCTTATCACACGGTTTATCGGGAATGCAAGCAACCCGAGTGCCGCAAGTATCAGCGCACAACCAAGGTCGGGGGTAACAAGGTCAAACCAGCCGGGAATTATGATCACCGCAAGCAGGAAGAGCACGCCCATCGAGCCGAATAACAGCTTGTGCAAGAGGTTCATCGGTCGGCAGACCTTGTAGAGCATCATGTATGCCACAAAAGAGTAAAGATAAAACGCAACGGTGGATGTAAGCTCGCCGGAAATATCAAACGCAGTCGAAAAGAGCAGTGACCACGCTACCAGTATTACGGCGGTAAGTGCGGCGGGGAAGGCGCGGAAAAGCACGTTCCGCAAAAATCTGCCGCGCACTATATCGGTGTTTGGCTCAAGCGCGAGCACAAAGGAAGGGATGCCTATCATCACCGCAGAGACCAGCGAGAGCTGTGCGGGCTTAAAGGGATACATAGAGGAGCTTATCAGCGCCAGCATGGTAAGTATAAAGGAAAAAATATTTTTTACCAAAAACAGCGATGCCGAGCGCTCTATGTTGTTTATAACACGCCGCCCCTCCGCCACAACAGAGGGCATGGATGAGAAGTTTGAATCAAGCAAAACAAGGTCGGAAACATTTGCCGCCGCATCACTGCCGGAGGCCATTGCTATACTGCAATCGGCATCCTTGAGCGCCAGCACGTCATTAACACCGTCACCGGTCATGGCAACTGTGTGGCCGTTCTTTTTAAGCGCTCGCACGAACGCCCGCTTTTGCTCCGGCGTAACACGACCAAAAACATTGTATTCAAGTATGCCGCGCTCTATCTTTTCCGGCGTATCAAGCATTCCGGCGTCAATAAACTTATCCGAATCGGGGATGCCCGCTGTCATAGCCGCGCGCGATACCGTTACGGGGTTGTCACCCGATATCACCTTTATCGCCACGCCCTGCTTGGCAAAATACTCAAATGTCTCGCGTGCCTCGGGACGAACTCTGTTTTCAAGTGTTATCAGCGCCTCCGGGATCACTATCCCGCGCAGTGTGCCGTCGGCAAATATGTCCTCATCACTGCCGCGCTCATAGCTGTACTCGGCAAACAGCAAAACACGCTCACCGACAGATGAATGTGCCTCTATCGCCTCGCGAAACTCGTCATATTCATCGCGCAGTATAAATTCCGGTGCACCAAGCAGATACGCCGTGTCTCTGAACGCTACGGCGCTGTATTTTGTTTCGGATGAAAAGCTTTTTACGCTAACGGCACGTCTGTAATCCTTTTTGTCATCAAAAAATTCCTGCAATGAGCGCATGGTCGCATTGTCGGGGGATTGATTCAGTACCATGTCGCGAATAAGCGAGTGGCACCTTGCCGCCGCGCTTTGGCTGTCATCCTCAAGGGGAATTATCTGCTTTACGTGCATTTCCGGCTCTGTTACCGTACCGGTTTTATCAACGCAGATAACGTCAACACGCGCCAGCGTTTCAATGCACTTCATATCATGCACCAGGGTCTTCTTTTTGGCAAGTCGCATAACGCTTACCGCAAGAGCCACGCTCGTCAAAAGATAAAGCCCCTCGGGTATCATGCCTATGATAGATGCCGCCGTGCTCTCTATATTTTCCTTGGTGGTCATGCCTATTACGTTCTTTTGATTTATAAACATAAATATGGCGACCGGGATTATTATAACGCCTATCACCTTGATCAGTAAGGTCAGCGACCGCATCATGCCGGGTTGTTGCCTTTTTTTGATCTTTTTTGCATCAAGGGTAAGCTTTGCTGCAAAGGATTCATGCCCCACGCGGTCAAGGCGTGCGCGGCAACGGCCGGAGACCACAAAGCTGCCGGAGAGCAGAGTATCGCCCGCCGCCTTTTTTATCTCATCCGATTCACCGGTTACCAGTGACTCGTTAACAGTCAGCGTGCCGTCGCATACTATCGCGTCGGCGCATATCTGATTGCCTGCCTCAAATATCACTATATCGTCAAGCACCAGGGAATCACTGCTTATCTCCTCGGTCTTGCCGTTCCTTATCACCTTGCTGATAGGTGCGGAGATCAGCGACAGCCGCTCAAGCGTGCGCTTGGCTTTTATCTCCTGTATCGTTCCTATTATCGTGTTTACAAACACAACACAAAGGAAGGTCAGGTTATTGTATGACCCCTCCACCAGCAGTATCGCCGCCAGAATGAAAAAGATCATGTTAAAGTAGGTAAAAACGTTGGAGAGGATTATCTGTGCGGTGGATTTCCCGGTCTTGTCTACCGAAACGTTGCAAAGACCTGCCTCGGTGCGCTCGGCTACCTCCTCTGGGCTGAGACCGCGGTCGGGATCGGGGGTGTATCTTTTGGCGCGTTCCTGTGCGCTCGCGCTCTTTTTGCCGTTCTTTTTCAAAAAGGAGAGGTGAGCAGGCCGGCCGTCCTTTTTTTGTTCCTTTTGCTTTGGCTTCATATAGCTATCCTTTCAACAGCCGCGCGGGCTGTCTTTTGTGTCATGGGGATGGTGGATGATCTATTTGATCGTCCGCCCGAAAAAGATGATCTTACACACTATTATATCACATTCTGTCGTGGATTGTAAAGAGAAAATGTTAATAATAATATCAATATATTATCGGGAATCAATATCGGCTCGATCCCAAGGTGCGGATCGAGCCGATATTTTGTATTTTTGCGTAAGACAGCGGTTAAAAAAGCTTTTTGATGGTACCGAAAAGACCGCGGCCTATCTGGCGGCCAAGCTCACGCCCGACACTGCTGAGGGCCGAATCCGCCGCTTTTGATATGGCTGATTTTTTTGTGCTCGACTTTTTCTTGCTTTTTGCCTTTTCTTTTTCCCGCTTTTCCTGTTCTTTTTCCTTGGCCTCGCGCTCGGCACTCTCGCGTGCCTCCTCCTCATCGGCCTTGCGTTCCGCTTCTATCAGCTCATAGGCGGATTCATTGTCCACCGCAACCTCGTATTTGCCAAAAAAATCGTCCGCGTGGATCTCGGCGCGGCGGCGCTCGTCGTCAATAGCGCCCATGGAGGATTGCGGCGGCAGTATCGTTGCGCGTTCAACAATGGAGGGGCGCCCCTTTTCATCAAGAAAGCTCACCAGTGCCTCGCCTGTTCCAAGCTCTGTCAGCACTGTTTTTGTATCAAATTTCGTGTTGGTCCTAAAGGAATCCGCCGCGGCGCGTATCGCCTTTTGCTCGGCCGGTGTGTAGGCTCGCAGAGCATGCTGAACTCTGTTGCCAAGCTGGGCAAGTATCGGATCGGGAATATCCGACGGCTGTTGGGTGATAAAATATACGCCAATGCCTTTGGATCTTATAAGCTTTACCACCTGCTCTACCTTGTCGCGCAGTGCCTTGGGGGCATCGTTAAAGAGCATGTGTGCTTCGTCAAAGAAGAAAACGAGCTTTGGCTTTTCAAGGTCACCTGCCTCCGGCAGCTCCTCAAACAGCTCGGCAAGCAGCCACAGCATGAATGTAGAATAAAGCAGAGGAGAGGAGGAGAGCTTGGCGCAGTGAAGGATGTTTATAAACCCGCGGCCCGAATCATCCGTTTGCATCCAGTCGGAAAGCTTAATGTCCGGTTCGCCGAAAAACAGCTCACCGCCCTCGTCCTCAAGCCGCAAAAGCGCACGCTGTATTGCTCCTGCCGATTGGCGGGAGACGTTGCCGTATTGATTTAAAAGCTCTGAGGCGTGATCCGCAACATATGCCACCATCGAGCGCAGATCCTTAAGATCTATCAAGAGCCAGCCCTTGTCGTCGGCTACGCGAAAAACTATCGAGAGCACGCCTGCCTGGACATCGGTGAGTCCCAAAAGGCGAGAGAGCAGGGAGGCACCCATCTCGCTGACGGTTGTCCTTACAGGGTGACCGCCCTCGCCGTAAACATCCCAAAAGCGAACGGGGTAGCTTTGGTATTTAAATTCGGCAGGATCCATACCCATGCCGCCAAGGCGTTTATCTATCGATCCACTGGCCGCACCTGCCTTAACGCATCCGCCAAGGTCGCCCTTTATATCCGCCAAAAATACCGGTACGCCAAGGTCGGAGAATGACTCCGCCATGACCTTTAGTGTTATCGTTTTGCCGGTGCCTGTTGCACCGGCTATAAGACCGTGCCTGTTGGCCATCGAGGGCAGTATGGCGGCGGGCTCGTCGCCAATGCCTATAAGTATCTTTCCATCCTTGAGCATATATAGACCTCCGGGGGTGATGTCATTCTGTAAATTAATATTATTATATCAGCCAAACGGTAAAATGTCAACAAAAAAGCCGCAGGTATATGGACAATCGGCAAATTTTGATGTATAATTATCCCGACGATAATGCTGTTGTCGAAAAAAGATCTTTCATATAAAATTAAAATAAACTCTTGATCCATAACTATAAAAGGTGATAAAAATGCTTATCCTTGTTGATTGCGGTACTACCAATATGCGGTTGCGGCTCTACCAAACGCCAAAAGATGCCGGCGAGGCGGTGGGGCTTCGCCCACTTGATGAGATAAAATACAAAACCGGCGCGCGTGACGGCGTGCGGGAAAGCTCCTCCGAGATACTCACGTCCACCCTGGCGCGCGGCATACGCGAGATCTGCGGCGGCGCGGGGATCGCTCTGTCTGATGTCGATGCCGTTATCTGCTCCGGCACGCTGTCATCTCATATAGGCATACACCACATACACCACGTCATAACTCCGGCATCTATCGCAGATACCGCAGCGGCCTCCGAGCTTGTGCGGATGCCCGGTGTGGCGGATATTCCGATCCTATTTATCCCCGGCACAAAGGGCAAGGGCGATATAATGCGCACCGAGGTAATGAGCGGTGAGGAGTGCGAGCTTTACGGTATCGCCGCGCTTTGCGGTATTGACGGCGCGTTTACATTACTGCTCCCCGGCTCATATAATAAGATAATAACCGTGGATGGCGATGGCAGGATCGATACTATCTATTCCTCCATGTGCGGCGAGCTGACGGCCGCGGTATCCGAAAACACATTGCTTCGCCGTGTTGTGCCGCATCCCGCCATACGCGAGATACGCCCGGATATGCTGAAGTGGGGCGCGGAATTTGCCGCAAAATGGGGGCTCTCCCCGGCGCTCTCCAAGGTCTGGGTCATGCCGCGCCTCTCGCATGACTCGGATGATGCCGCAAACTTTATGATGGGCGCGATACTTGAGGGGGATATGCGCATCGTGTCATCCCTGCAGGGGCAAGCGCCATTCTATGTCGGCGGCTCATCCCCTCTGCGCGAGCTGCTCTTGGAGCTGTTCAAGATATACGGCATACCCGCCACCGAGGTGGATGGGGATGTTGCCCATATAGCACCGAACATCGGTGCTATGCTCGTCTACCTGCGGCATATGGCGAATAAATAATCGTATGATCAAAATAAAAAAACGATGTGCCACCTATGGTGACACATCGATCTTTATGCTTTTACGGTGTTTGTTACCGTAATATCGGCCGTATTACTTTCTGACAGCGGCAAGGATATCCGCAAGCAGCTTTTCCTGGTTGAGCAGGGACTCGCGAAGTCTCTTGTTTTCGGCCTCAAGAGCGGCGGCAGCTTCCTCTGCGGCTTTCTTTTCGGCCTCTGCCTTTTCGGCGGCCTTTTTGTCGGCCTCTGCCTTCTCGGCAAGCTGGCGGGCGTGGAGAGTGTTCTCGGCCTTGGTCAGTACACGAACGATGGTGAATATGACCAGCGCGATGATAAGAAAGTCAAGTATCGTCTGAAGCCATGTGCCCCAAAGGATGGCGACCTCGGGTGTTACAACGGTAACGCCGTCATCTGCAAGCACTGCAGGGGTGATAACGGTCTTGATGCTGTCAAGGCTGCCCTGCTTCATAAAGATGCCGATAAAGGGGTTGATGATGTAGGATACAAGACCGGATACGATCTTGTTGAACGCGCCGCCGACGACCACTGCTACCGCAAGGTCAAGGACGTTGCCGCGCATTACGAATTTACGAAAATCTGACCAAAAGCCGGATTTCTTTTTCTCTTTTTTTGCCATAATAATCCTCCGTTTTGCCGCCGCGTGGCGGCATAAAAATGTAATTTTTACGTTTTGGAGCATCGATTCCCCTGCGGTACGATGCCGCAGGGCTAACGCTCCGCAACGATCCTGTGATGATATTTAAATTATATTAAATTGCGGGCGTTCTGTCAAGTGTTTTTTGCAAATTCAAGCTTAAAATAGCCGCCGTTATCCGCTAAAAAACAAATATCGATGAAAAAGCTCGGTTCAGCTCTCCCGCTCCGCACCGCGTGATTCTCGTATCTCGTCGTAATGCTCAAGGAAAAAATCATTCCAAAGCCGCACGCTTGCGGTGTCATACCACGGCACTTGGCGCACCGGAGAGGTGTCAAGGTCATACACCACGGCATCCCGCATAGCCATCAAAAACGGCGAGTGGGTGGAGATGATAAACTGGCAATCGTAAAAGCGAGCCGAATCGACTATAAAATCGGCAAGCTTCTTTTGCAGTGTGGCGGAAAGGCTGTTCTCAGGTTCATCCAAAAGATAAAGCGCACCGCCGTCTATCTCCTGCGTAAAATAGCTGTAGCCGCTCTCGCCGTTTGAATGTGTGGCAAGATTTCGCGGCAGCTCCCGCCCCACAAATGCGGATCTTGTCATCCGCCTGGCATCGTTACGCCGTTTCAATTCATCATAGTCATCAAGGCCGCCAAGGCGATATTCGCCGCTGTGCTCTCTTTTTTGCTCGTATTCAAGAAAAAGCTCGGTCCGCCTTTTGTCCACACCTGTGTTCAGCGACCTTATATCAAGCAGATAGTCAAAAACATCATCGCTCGTAATTATCTTGCTTTCGGCGGGCGGCATGCCGCCAAATGTCAGCTCGGCATCGCACATCTCAAGGTATTCTTCGTAATACGGTGTAAAGTTAAAGGGAGCGCGTCGGCGCAGGCGAAGCTTTTCGGCAATAATATTCAAAAGTGTTGACTTGCCCGAGCCGTTGCCGCCGCATATCAAGGTTATTTTATCAAATGTAATGCGGTGCAGCCCACGCTTTGGAAATATCCCAAACGGATATAAGCTCGTCTGTGAGAAGCACTGCATGTCATATTTTTGCAGGCGGCCGCTTAAAAAGTAATCCACCTCTTGCCGGTCTGAGGCGACTGTAAAGCTGTCTATGTACTTCAAGATCACACGCTCCTTTATCTTTGCTTTGGCATCCGAACTTTGAATATATTTTATTATAAGGATTTTATATGTACTTGTCAACCGAGGTGCGCTGAAAAAACTCAACAAAATCAAATTTACCTATTGACATATCGTCGGATCTGTGCTATACTATGTAAAGCAAAAAGCTTTACACGTGAAAACGCATGCGGGAAAGCCTGTAACGCGGCAAAACAGGAGCTTTGAAAGGATGGTCGGGTCTTTTGTTTGAAAAAAATCTTGAGCTTGGCTATCTTTTGGATTTTTACGGTGAGCTTTTAAGCGACCACCGCCGCGAGGCGATGAATTATTATTATAACGATGATATGTCTTTGGCCGAGATCGCCGCTGTCCTCGGTATCACGCGGCAGGGCGTGCGCGATCTTATTAAAAAAGCGGGCGATGAGCTTATGTTTTATGAGGAAAAGCTGGGGCTTGCCCGCCGCTTTCGCGATATCGAGAGCTTGGCGGATGAGGCACGCGCGCTGATAGGTCAGGGCGAGGATGAGCATCTTCGCGCGGTCATAGACAGGATCGCAGATACCGTCGGTTGACGGATGTGCAAAAAGATAACGACAAAGTAAGTAACGATATATAGCAATAACTTAGGATAAAACGAACGAGGGGAGGGTACAAGTGGTCTTTTCAAGCTTGAGCGAAAAGCTCACAGAGGCTTTTAAAAAGTTCAAAAACAAAGGCAAGCTCACCGAGGCTGATGTTCGCGCCGGTATGCGCGAGGTCAAAATGGCCCTGCTTGAAGCAGATGTAAACTTCAAGGTGGTTAAGGAATTTACCAAAACGGTCACGGAGCGTGCAGTCGGTTCGGATGTGCTTGAGTCACTTTTGCCGGCACAGCAGATAATAAAAATAGTAAACGAGGAACTTACCGCTCTCATGGGCGGCACACAGGCAAAGCTCACCATCGCCTCAAACCCGCCAACGGTTATAATGATGGTAGGTCTTCAGGGCGCTGGTAAGACCACACACGCCGCAAAGCTTGCGGCAATGTACAAAAAGCAGGGCAAGCGTCCGCTTTTGGTGGCATGTGATGTCTACCGTCCCGCGGCTATAAAGCAACTTCAAATTCTCGGCGAGCAGATAGGCGTTCCGGTGTATTCGGAGGGGATAGATGTCTCCCCGGTGACCATCGCCAAAAACGGCCTTGCATACGCAAAAAAGAACTTTTGCGATATGGTCTTCATCGATACCGCGGGCCGACTTCATATAGACGAGACACTCATGGGTGAGCTTCAGTCGATAAAGGCGGAGACATCCCCTACCGAGATATTGCTCACCATCGATTCTATGATAGGTCAGGATGCCGTAAACGTTGCCGAAAAGTTTAACGAGATGCTGGACATCTCCGGCGTGATCCTTACAAAGCTTGACGGTGATACGCGCGGCGGCGCGGCGCTCTCTGTCCGCTATGTGACAGGCAAGCCGATAAAATTCGTCGGTGTCGGCGAAAAGATAGATGCCATCGAGACGTTTTATCCGGATCGTATGGCAGGCCGCATACTCGGCATGGGAGATGTGCTGTCTTTGATAGAAAAGGCAGAGGCGGCGTATGACGAAAAGCAGGCCGAGGAGCTTGAGCGTAAGCTGCGCGAGCAGACCTTTACGCTTGATGATTACCTTGACCAGTTTGCGCAGATAAAAAACATGGGCTCTATGGAGCAGCTGCTCGGTATGATGCCCGGTGTTAATGCCTCGGCACTCAAGGACGTCAAGATAGATGAAAAAGCCATCGCGCATACCGAGGCGATAATAAGATCCATGACTCCGCGTGAGCGCGTAAAGCCGGAGATACTCAACTCCTCCCGCAAGCGCCGCATCGCCGCGGGCAGCGGAACGTCCATTGAGGATGTAAACAGACTGCTAAAGCAATTTGAGCAGACAAAAAAGCTGATGAAGCAATTTTCATCGCAGGGCAAGCGCCGCGGGCGCGGAAGAAAAGGAATGAAATTTCCGTTTTAAGGATTTTCAAAAATAAATTTAATTCAACATTTTCGGAGGAAAAAACAATGGTAAAAATGAGACTTAGAAGAATGGGTGCAAAGAAGCAGCCCTTCTATCGTGTGATCGTTGCTGACGAGCGTTCTCCCCGCAACGGCAGATTCATCGAGGAGGTTGGCTACTACAATCCCCTTACCGAGCCCGCAACCGTAAAGATCGATGCTGACAAGGCTCGCGAGTGGATAAAGAACGGCGCCCAGCCCACCGAAACCGTCAAGGTCCTGCTTAAAAAAGCCGGCGTTATTGACTGATAGTCGGTAACTGATATGGAGCTCGAAAAACTCGTT
This sequence comes from uncultured Ruminococcus sp., assembly GCA_964384555.1. Classification (GTDB taxonomy): domain Bacteria; phylum Bacillota; class Clostridia; order Oscillospirales; family CAG-272; genus CAG-390. The sequence goes on from CAYLLA010000001.1 coordinate 185,902, forward strand.
GCAGACGTGGCGAAGGCCATAGTCGATACACCGGATGCCGTTACCGTGACCCGCACCGACAACGAAAGTGATGCAAGCGTTGAGCTTTTGCTTACCGTTGCTCCCGATGAGACCGGCATGGTCATCGGCAGACACGGTAAGATAGCCAAGGCCATCCGTACCGTAGTCAAGGCCGCATCGGCCGGCTCCGGCAAAAAAGTCACGGTTGAGATAAAATGATCCAAGACCACGGTGGGACTGTCGTGCTTTCGGCACGTCAGCCCACCGTCTTTTTATGCGGACGGTGCTATCCGCAATGTACTGATAATTAAGTGTTAAAAAACTGCCCTGCGGGATCACTGCTATCCCGAACGGAGAGGTGACGATGACAAGAAGTGAGCTTTTTAGGCGTTTGGCAGATGAAAATATCAGCCTGCGCCCGGATGACGGCGAGGCGCTGTCTATCATTGAAAGATATATAAATGACTATGACTGCCATCAGGCGGACAAGACTGCGGGCGCGGTGACGGCGAAGCTTATGGAACGCATAAGCGAGCGGGATCTTGCCATCGATCCCGCCGCAGATGATGCTGAGCGCGCCTATTTTCGCGCCGCCGGAGCGATAAGCAGTGCGCTCACTCTGCTTGAATGTCAGGTGGATGAATGGGGCACGCGTGGACTTTTGCGCGATTTCGCCTTTTCCTATTCGGAGAGCGAACGCCGATATGCAGTCGAGAGCTTTATCTCGCTCTGCTCGCGGATGGGCAGGGCAACACGCGAGATGTCGGCGGTGTCCGGCACCTCTGCCGCGGCGGCAACGCGCCTGCGCGAGTGCGCATCATCGGCGCTTATGCTGGCGACCGAACTTAAGTATGCATCATATGCCGCGCGTCTTGTCGGCATGCGGGATGACAGTGAGGAGTATCTTGAAATGTCGGAGGCTGTGCGCCGCAGTGCTATGACTGCCGAGCGGCTCTCGGCGGAGCTTCACCGCGCCATGCGGGCACTGTCCGTCTCATTGTCGGCGATATCCTCAGCGCTTGGCGGCGCATCGGCGGCACTGGGGATCGATGACGGTATCGATGATGATAACGACGCGCCAACTGCCAAAGATCCGCTCAGCGGCAGTCGCTCTGTACTCATTTACCCCAAGCGTGCCGCCGCGGCACTCTCGGCGGCCGTGGCATCGATACGTGCAGTGCGCTCGGACAGCGGGCTTGATAACGTGTCTGCAATCGGCGGGAGCGATAGCGGAGATAATAATATTATTTGACATTGGAAATATCCGTCCGGGTGCAAAAAGTAAAAAGTTTAAGAAAATATTTTCTTGAATATTGAAATGCACCCGGTTATGCTGTATAATGTGTATAATGATATCATGGAATAAATCGAACCGACATAAAGATCGAGCCGAAAAAACAACGGAGGTATCGTCATGCCAAAATATCTTTTAGCACTTGATCAGGGAACCACCAGCTCCCGCTCTATAGTATTCGATCGCGGGGGCAGGATAATTGCATCCTCGCAAAAGGAATTTCCACAGCATTTCCCGCACCGCGGGTGGGTCGAGCATGACCCCATGGATATATGGAACACACAGCTTGAGGTCGCTCGTGAGGCGCTGGCCCGCGCGGGTTTAGAGGCCCGCGATGTTTACGGCATCGGTATTACCAATCAGCGTGAAACCACTATCGTTTGGGAGCGCGACAGCGGCCGCCCGATATGCAACGCCATCGTGTGGCAATGCCGCCGCACGGCAGAGTATTGCGACTATATAAAGAGCGGCGAGCTGTGCGAGGATATCCGCCGCCGCACCGGGCTTTTGATAGATGCTTATTTTTCGGCAACAAAGCTCAAATGGATACTTGATAATATTCCCGGTGCACGCGAGAGGGCGGAGCACGGCGAGCTTTGCTTTGGGACGGTGGACAGCTGGCTGATCTATAATCTCACCGGCGGTCGTGTTCATGCCACGGATCTTTCAAATGCCTCCCGCACGATGCTCTTTAATATCCATACCCTTGAGTGGGATGATGAGCTTTTGCGCCTCTTTAATATCCCGCGTTGTATGCTGCCCGAGGTTCGCCCATCCTCCGGGATATTCGGCGAGACCGACCCCGCACTCTTCGGTGAGCCTATTCCCGTGGCGGGCGTAGCCGGAGATCAGCAGGCCGCGCTCTTTGGTCAGTGCTGTTTTAAGAACGGTGATGCAAAGAATACATACGGTACAGGCGGATTTATGCTTATGAACACAGGCGCACGCCCGGTAACATCGGAGGGCGGACTTCTTACCACCATCGCGTGGGGAATAGGCAATGCACCTGTTACATACGCGCTTGAGGGTTCGGTGTTCGTTTGCGGCGCGGCCGTGCAGTGGCTGCGTGACGGACTCGGCCTTGTTGCAAGCGCATCAGAGACTGAGGGCGTGGCGCGTACCGTCCAAAGCAGTGGCGGGGTATGGTTCGTGCCCGCATTTGTGGGACTTGGCGCACCGTATTGGGATCCTTACGCGCGTGGCGCACTGCTGGGCATCACACGCGGGACAACACGTGCACATGTGGTACGTGCGGTGCTTGAATCCATGGCCTATCAGACCGCCGATGTGCTTGAACTTATGAAGCGTGAGGCGGGAGCTGATATGTCCTCCCTTAAGGTGGACGGCGGCGCATCGGCAAACGATCTTTTGCTTGAGATACAGGCGGATCTGCTCGGTACTCTGATAATCCGTCCGCAGTGCATCGAGACCACGGCGCTCGGCGCCGCAAATCTTGCGGGACTTGCCACAGGCGCTTTTGCCACACTTGACGAGATCGCGGAAAATTGGAGCGCTGACAGGATCTTTGCGCCCACCATCTCCGCCGATGATCGTGCGGCAAGGCTTGCCGGTTGGCGTGAGGCAGTGGGCAGAGTGCTTACAAAATAAGGCACGCCCGAGGCATTTTTGGCCTGCCCGAATCAACAGATCAAAAACGGTAAATAATATATGCGGTCGGCATCCACTGCCGACCGCATACGCATTTTTTATTGAATCGAGAATAAGCTTTTGGGGAGATCGAGCCGAAAATGAGCGAAAAAACAAGCAAAAAAACAACATACGGAAAGTCCGATACACGATCGGATACAGATATTATAAACGCCGATGTCAGAAAATGCGCCGTTATCGGTTGCGGCAATGTGGGCGCGACCATTGCCTACACACTTATGCAGAGCGAGCTGTTCAGCGAGCTTGTGCTGATAGATATAGACCCGAGAAAGGCGCAGGGCGAGGCGGAGGATATCGCACACGGCCTGCCGTTCCACTCGCCAATGGCGATATACAGTGGTGACTACAAGGATATCGCCGATGCGGCGCTCGTGATCATCACCGCTGGTGCGCCGCAAAAGGCGGGGGAGAGCAGGATGGATCTCATCCACAAGAACGAGCAGATATTTGCCGATATCGTGGATAATATATCCGCCATCGACCCGCGCGGCATCATTTTGGTGGTGTCAAACCCGGTCGATATTCTCACATATCTCACCCTTGTAAGATCCGGCCTGCCCGCCTGCCGTGTGATCGGCTCGGGAACGGTGCTTGACACGGCGCGGCTAAAGCAGTTGGTGGGCGAGCGCTTGGGGGTGGACAGCCGCAACGTGCATACTTTTATAATAGGCGAGCACGGAGACAGCGAGGTGGCTGTGTTCAGCAGTGCCAATGTTTCGGGTGTGGATCTTTCCCGCTTTTGCAGTGAGTGCGCCTGCGGCTGTGACCCGCGGCGTTTTGAGGATATCTTTTTGGATGTAAGGGATGCCGCATACAGGATCATTGCCGCCAAGGGCGCGACCTATTATGCAATAGCCGAGGCAGTGCGGCGGATAGCCGTGGCAATAGTGCGGGACGAGCACACCATCCTGCCTGTCTCAACGCTGGCGGACGGGTATTATGGTATCAGCGATGTTTGCATAGGTCTGCCGTGCATCGTGGGGCGCGGCGGGATAGAAAAGGTGCTCCAGATCCCGCTTGATGCGGGTGAGCTTGAAAAGCTGCGCCGCTCTGCCGAGTCAGTTCGTGCTGTGATCGATAGCCTTGGCGAGCGTTATACCGCGCCCGCTCCCGCACCCTCAAACTGATGCACCCACCAAAGCCGCAACGAATAATTTTTTCGTTTTGCGCTCAATTGTTCAAATTTTAATAAAAGTATTGACTCCGTGGCAATTTAAGGATATAATATTTTAAGGATAGGCACGGCACACCGCGCACCCGCATGTGCGCCCAAAGGATCGCCCTGCCATTAAATAAAAGATCGGCATGAGTGCCGATAGGAGCCTTAAATAATGAAAAAACTCAATATGACACCGGCTGAAAAAATAGCCTTTTATATGACCCGCTTGTATGATAACAAGCTTACCACCACCTCCGGCGGAAATCTTTCAATAATGGATGATGACGGCACGCTTTGGATCTCACCGTCAGGTGTGGATAAAGCACATCTCACGGCAGAGGACATCATGTGGGTCACGCCTGACGGCGTTGTGCACGGCAAGCACCGCCCCTCGACCGAGTATCCATTTCATCTTGCAGTGCTTCGTTCAAGACCGGATCTGCACGCCGTGTTGCATGCACATCCCGCGGCACTTGTAGCCTACAGCCTTGAGCGTCAGCTGCCGCAAATGGATCTCATCCCCGGTGTATCCGCCCTTTGCGGCAGGATAGCCATTGCCAAATACGCATTGCCGGGCAGTGAAAAGCTTGGAGGATATATATCTGCGGAGTTCGCAAAGGGGTGCGATACCGTTTTGCTTGAAAACCACGGCGTGGTCCTTGGCGCCGAGAGCCTTGAGCGCGCCTATATGATGTTTGAGGCGCTGGACTTTACCGCAAGGACGGGAGTGGCGGCATCGATGCTCCGTCGCCCGGGGCATGTTCTCGCTCCCGCTGAGCTTGCAAAAAAGTCATCCCCATTGCGCGAGCTTGCCTTTAGCGATTCTATAGTTGCGGCGGATTTTTCGCCCGTGCGCGCGGATATTATCGATAAATGCCGCCGCTCATATAAAAACAAGCTCTTTACCGCCGCCTGCGGAGTTTTTGCCTCCCGAGCGGGACGAGGCTTTTTGATAACCCCGGAGGGGGAGGATGCGGGGCTGATCGATGCGCAGGATCTTGTTTACGTTGAGGATACAAGATGCGAGAAGAACAAAACGCCCTCTCGCTTTGCCGCCCTTGCAAGACGTATCTTTGATGCGCACCCGGATATTGAGAGCATTGCAATGGCACGCCCGCCATACATAATGGGCTTTGCTGTAACAGGGAGCGAGTTTAATTCCCACATGATCCCGGAGGGGTATATCTGCCTGCGCAACACCCTGCGTTATCCCTTTGGCACGCTTGAGGATGCACCCGCCAAGATCGCCGAGGAGATATCCATGCACACGCCCATCGCCATTATCGACAGCGATATGGTGATAGTTGCGGGAACCTCACCGCTCAATGCCTACGACCGTCTTGAAGTGCTTGAGTTCGGCGCGGAATCGCTTTGTGATATTGCATCTATGGGCGGCAGTATCGTTCCGATCGGCGATGATGAGATACGTGAGATAGAGGTGGCATTCAACCTTTGACAGCGCCAAAAATCGCATATCACAGCCGATCACCGAGAACGTAAACAGCAGAGTGGTAAAACATTGAAAATAAAAAAGCCGCGCAGGCGGCGGAACGGAGCGAAAAATGGAAGGATCACAAAAGTACGAAAAAGCAAATTTGCGCATAATGACGGCAAATCTGCTCTTTGATGCCACAGCCCCGGAGCGCGAGGGCAAGATACTTGAAAATCTCGACTATTACAGGCCGGATATCATAGGCTTTCAGGAGATCAACGCATTTTATCATGAAAGCTTTAGGCCAAAGCTTGAGGCTATCGGCTACCGCTTTGTAACGGCACAGCCCGACCCCGACAAAAGGCGGGAGAGCGAGCTTGCCTCCCTTTCGACAAAATACCCCAAGCAAAACTATCATCCGATAGCGTACCTTGCCGACCGCTTTGAGGAGGTCGAGTCATATATGCTCATGTACACCTCCACATTTACCTACACAAAGGGACTTACCGCGGCAATACTTAAGGATAAGTTCACCGGCGCATTGCTCGGCCACATAAACACACACGCGGCCATATTATTAAGCTCATATAAGCTTGAGGGGATGACAGATGCGGTGGACGGTGCCAAGTGGCGCGCGGATAACGCAAGGCAGATGCTTGCCGAGCGGGCGGCGCTCCTTGAAAAATACGGAGATATTCCATTCTTCTTCACCGGCGATTTCAACGCAGGGGAAGAGGAGGAGCTTTACAGCATAATAACCTCCTCCGATATGAAAAATGCAAAATACGCGGCCACCGTCAGTGCGTCGCTGGGGCAGTTTACATTCCATCCGATAATAGGTCAGCTGCCGGATAACCGCCGCTCACCCATCGATCATATATTTGTCTCCCCGCAGGTGAATGTTTGGGTGCACAGCATTGAAACGCGTCAGGAGGTACTTGATGCCTCAGACCACTGTATGGTCTATGCCGATGTCAGCATCTGATCCGCCGCCCGGGATGCATGAATAAACAAGAGGCTGTCGCGTGCGCGACAGCCTCTTGATGTATTATAGCTTGATATGTAAGCGGTGAGATCTCGCGCAGCGTCAGCTGATGCTTGATATCAGTGTGTATCCCGCCTCCGAGAGCAGACGAGCGCCAAGGGCGTTGTCAGCCACTCGTATGGCAACATTTGCACGCGGGTCTGCACCGCAGCCTACAAATGTGTACATATATTCAACATCCAGATCATTGTTGTTGAGCACGCACAGCGCTGTCATAAGTCCGCCAGGATCATCGGGTATCTCAATGCAGAGAACATCATTGATAGATACCGTTTTGCCTGCACCGCGGATGGCATTATAAGCGCTTTCGGTGTCGCTTACTATAAGGCGCAAAATACCGTACTCCTCAGTTTCGGTCAGGGAGAGGGCGCGAATATCTATTTTGGCGGCAGCCAGGACCTCGGTTATCTCCAAAAGAGTGCCGCGGCGATTTTCAATAAATACGGATAGTTGTTGTACCGACATTTTTTGACCTTTCCGATAACGCCCGTATCCTTTTGCCGAGCATGCGGCGCGGACGTTTTACAGTTACAATTTTATTACATCCTATTATATCACATATCGCTCTCGTTTGCAATATTTTTTATATAAAAAATAAATATTTCGTCTCGCACGTCTTCCACGGTATACCGCCGACTGCCTATCCGCCGCGGATCGGCAGGATCGGCGGCATTTTTCTGCCTATTTTAACGCCTAAAGGCCAAAATCGCCTTGACAATCTGCGCGTTTGATTATATAATTATAAGTATTAGATTTTAAATTTTAAGTCTTAAATCTTAAACCCGCAAAAAAGGACATGGATCAATGAAAGCAGTTATAACAGTAACAGGTCGCGACAGCGTTGGCATAATAGCGCGCGTTGCACAGGAATGCGCCGCCGACGGCGTAAATATCGTAGATATATCTCAAAGCGTTCTTCGCGAATACTTTGCAATGATAATGCTCGTTGATATCGACGGCATCACTCTGCCGTTCGGCGAGTTCGTGGACAAAATGAAAAAGCTCGGTGATGACGCGGGGCTTGTAGTTTCCACCATGCACGAGGATATCTTCAACACCATGCATCATATATGATGGCGGGCAGACAAAACACGCCGCAAACAGCCAAAATCGATGCCAAAGGAGCGCCAAACACTCAAAAATGCTTAATGTAACCGATATTATCGAAACAATAAATATGATACACGAGGAAAAACTCGATATCAGAACAGTCACCATGGGTATATCCCTTATCGACTGCGCAGGGGATGATATCTCCCGCGTGTGCGATCGGATATACGATAAGATAACCACACGTGCGGGCAGACTATGCTCTGTCGCCGACGATATTGAAAAGGAATACGGTATTCCGATCGTCAACCGCCGCGTCTCTGTCACCCCCATCTCGCTCGTAGGCGGCAGCTTTTCCTCCGAGGATTATGTAAAGATCGCCAAAACACTTGACCGCGCCGCAGATACGCTTGGCATAAACTTTATCGGCGGCTACGGAGCGCTGGTGCAAAAGGGAAGCACTCCGGGTGAGAGGCAGCTGATAGAATCGATCCCGTATGCACTGAACGAAACTCAAAAGGTCTGCTCCTCCGTCAATGTCGCATCCACCAAGGCCGGCATCAACATGGAGGCCATCCGTGTTATGGGCGGAATAATAAAAAAGACCGCCGAGCTTACCGCCGACCGTGATTCCATCGGTTGCGCAAAGCTTGTCGTGTTTGCAAACGTGCCGGAGGATAACCCCTTTATGGCAGGCGCTTTCCATGGCGTCAGCGAGCCGGAGGCGGTAATAAACGTTGGCGTATCAGGCCCGGGCACGGTTGCATCCGCAATAGCAAGAGCGGGGGATTGCGATCTCTCCGAGCTTGCCGAAACGGTAAAACGTACCGCCTTTAAGATCACGCGCGTGGGTCAGCTCGTTGCCGCCGAGGCATCCCGCAGACTTGATGTACCGTTTGGCATCGTTGATCTTTCATTGGCCCCCACACCCGCCGTCGGTGATTCGGTGGCGTATATCCTTGAGGAGATGGGTCTTGAGCAGTGCGGCGGCCCCGGCACTACGGCGGCGCTGGCACTCCTCAACGATGCCGTTAAAAAGGGCGGCGTTATGGCATCCTCGCATGTTGGCGGACTTTCCGGCGCATTTATCCCGGTATCCGAGGATGCGGGCATGATAGCCGCGGCAAGATCCGGTGCGCTTACCCTTGAAAAGCTTGAGGCAATGACGGCTGTTTGCTCGGTCGGCCTCGATATGATAGCTATCCCCGGTGATACCGAGGCAGATGTCATCTGCGGTCTTATCGCCGATGAGATATCTATTGGCGTTGCCAACACCAAGACCACCGCCGTGCGTGTTATCCCCGCCATCGGTAAAACGGTGGGGGATGAGGTCTCCTTTGGCGGACTCCTCGGTACAGCCCCCGTCATGCCGATAAATCGCCGCTCCCCCGCGCGCTTTATCGCACGCGGCGGCAGAATTCCCGCGCCGATCCACAGCCTCAAGAACTAAACCGCGGCGGCAACATAACGAAAAATTTAAATCAAACTTAACATATCAAATTGCAGAAAGGCTAATTGCATGAAAAAGACAGTAATGAAAAAGTACGCACAGCTTATTGCCAAGACTGGTGCAAATGTGCAAAAGGGACAGGAGGTAATGGTGTATTCCTCCGTTGAGACCGCCGAATTTGCCCATATGGTCGTTGAGGAATGCTACAAGTGCGGCGCAAAAAAAGTCATAGTCGAGTGGAGCTATCAGCCACTTGTTAAAACAAATTACCGTTATCGCACTCTTAAAACTCTTACAACCCTTGAAAAATGGGAGATCGAGCGTTGGGAGCACCGCGCAGAGGCTCTGCCCGCTATGATATATCTTGAATCAGAAGATCCGGACGGACTTGCGGGCATCAACCTTCAAAAGATGGCAAAGACCAGCCAGGCAACATACCCCATCATAAAGCCATACCGCGATAAGATGGATAACAAGTATCAGTGGGTGATAGCGGCTGTGCCGGGTGAGCGTTGGGCAAAAAAGATGTTCCCGAAGCTTACCCGCAACCGCGCCGTTGAAAAGCTTTGGGAGGCGATACTCAGCGCCGCGCGTGCGGATGGTGAGGATCCCGTTGCCGATTGGCAGGCACATAATGAGGATATGGCGGCAAGGAGTCGCTATCTCAACGAGCTTGATATCGCGGAGCTTGAATATCACTCGTCCAACGGCACCGATTTTAAGGTTGGGCTCATCAAAAACGTCAACTTCCTCGGCGGTGCCGAAAATACGCTCGGCGGCGTTCGCTACAATCCCAATATGCCCACAGAGGAGGTCTTCACCTCCCCCATGCGCGGCTGTGCGGAGGGCGTGGTAGTTGCCACCCGCCCGCTTTCCTACCAGGGACAGCTGATAGAAAACTTTTCGGTAAGATTTGAGGGCGGTCGCGCCGTTGAGGTCCATGCCGAGAAGAATGAGGAGCTTTTGCGCCAGATGATATCTATGGATGAGGGTGCGGCATACCTTGGCGAATGCGCACTCGTGCCGTATGATTCTCCCATCCAAAACTCGGGCCTTGTGTTCTATAACACACTTTTCGATGAAAATGCCTGCTGCCATCTCGCGCTCGGTCGCGGCTTCCCCGAGTGCGTAAAGGATCACGCAAATTACAGCGTTGAGGAATGCCATGAGATGGGCATCAACGATTCAATGATCCATGTTGACTTTATGATAGGCTCGGCGGATCTTGAGATAACTGCCCATACGCGTGACGGCCGCAGTGTAAAGGTATTTGAAAACGGCAACTGGGCATTCTGATCCTCACCGCATTCATATTTAGACATTTAGAAGAATATTTGATCAAATAATACAAAACGTTCAGCCGCACGATGCCATTGACATCGGGCGGCTGAGCGTTTTTTGCTTTTTATAGAGTCTTCACATCTCAAACCAGCGGTGGCCGGTGCTGAGATCGACCGTAAGCGGCACCGAGAGGGCGGCCGCGCCCTCCATCTCCTCGCGCAGTATCACGGCGGCTCGCTCTGCATCGCTCTGCGCGGCCTCAACTATCAGCTCGTCATGTACTTGGAGGATCAGCTTTGCATCAAGCCCCTCTTTTTCGATCCTGCGGCTTACGTTCAGCATGGCAAGCTTGACTATATCCGCGGCACTGCCCTGGATCGGGCTGTTCATGGCCACGCGCTCGCCAAACTTACGCGCCACGGCGTTGTGGCCGCTGATCTCCGGAATATACCTGCGCCGGCCGAAAAGAGTGGTTACATATCCGTTTTGCCGCGCCTCGGTGACAATATCCTTAAGATACGCATCCACCTCGGGGTAGGATGCAAGATAATTTGCGATATATGCCCGCGCTTGCTTTACCGGAATGCCGAGATCTCCCGCCAGCGAAAAATCGCTGATGCCGTAAACGATCCCAAAGTTTACTGCCTTGGCGCGTTTGCGCTGTTCGGGTGTTACATCCTCGGGCGAGATGCCAAACACCGCCGCGGCGGTAGATGTGTGGATATCCGCACCACTGCGGAAGGCCTCTATCATCGTACTGTCGCCTGATATATGTGCCAACAGCCGCAGTTCAATCTGCGAGTAGTCGGCATCAACAAGAACTCGTCCCGGTGCGGCAAGAAAATATTTTCTCAGCTCGCGCCCCTCGTCGGTCCGTATCGGAATATTTTGCAGATTCGGCTCGGCGGACGAAAGTCTGCCTGTTGCCGTGCCTGTCTGTTTAAAGGACGTGTGTACTCTGCCGTGATCGTCCGCTACCTTTAAAAGACCGACAACATATGTGCTGTAGAGCTTTGAGAGCTTTCTGTATTCAAGCACATCCCGCACTATCTTGTGGTCGGGGGCAAGCTTTTCAAGTATATCGGCGTTAGTTGAATACCCACTTTTGGTCTTTTTTGCGTGCGGAAGCTCCAAACGCTCAAACAGTACCTCGCCGAGCTGTTTGGGGGAATTGATGTTAAAATCCACTCCCGCCTCCCGCATCACCTCTGCGGTAAGCGAGTCGGCACGCGCCGAAAGTTCCGCGCCGTACTCCTCAAGTCCCGCGCGGTCTATTAAAAAGCCCGCCTCTTCCATGTCCGCCAAAACGCCTGCCAGCGGCATCTCTATTTGTCGGAAAAGCCTTGCCGATGCCGTGTCATCAAGCTTTTCATCAAGCGCTCGGCGCAGTCGGTACACACGCTCGGCATCGCTCATGCCGTCGGACGTTCCGAGATATTTCTCGCAAAGTGCGGGGAGCTCAAAATGTCCCTGCGGGTCAAGCACGTAGGCCGCAAGCATCACATCGTATATATCGGCATCGGTGTTGAATTCAAACCGTCCGCCGCTTGACCTGTGTATCAGTTCGCGCACACCCTTGCAGTCATAGCAGGATATACCGTGTGCGCGGCAAAGTGCCGCCATGCACTCATCATCAATAGGCGCGGTGGCAAGCGTTTTGCCGTCAAATAAAGATATCTCATCCTCACTTACTGCAACTGCAATGCACTCACCGCTGTCTTTTGCGTCGCTCGATGTGTCAGATGGCATTTTTTCGGTGCACATGCGTTCAAGTATCGCCAAAAGTGCCGCTCTGTCGCCGATCTCGATGCTCTCCGCGGGTGAGGATACAACAGGGATACTTGCTTCCTCCGGCGGCAGATCGAGCTTTTCAAGCAACCGCCCGAATTCAAGCCTTGTAAGTATCCTGCGTGCCTCGGCGGGATCCGGGCGACCGCAGGCAAGCTCCGTGATATTCGGCACTGTGGGAACAGCACGATATATCGTTGCAAGCTCGCGCGAAAGATAAGCCGACTCGCGCCCCGCGGTGAGCTTTGCGGCCATGGCGGGCTTGATGCTCGGCGAAGATGTATAACCATCATATACTCCGTCAAGCGAGCCGAACTCCGATATAAGCTTTTGCGCACCCTTCTCGCCAATGCCGGGAATACCGGGAATATTGTCGGAGGTGTCTCCCATTATCGCTTTCATGTCAATAAAAGCCTCGGGATCTATACCGTACTCGGCCAAAAACCTCTCGCGGTCGAAGTTTATATTCTCCTTGTTGGTCGCAAGCAGGACGGTGGTGCGGTCGCTTATCAGCTGAAGCGAATCGCGGTCACCGGTAAATATAAAACAGCGAGTGTCCGGGTCGGGGTCGGAGTCGCACTTGGCGGCGATCGTACCTAAAATATCGTCCGCCTCATATCCCTCTGTCTCTATTACGGTAAAGCCGAGCGCACGGCAAAGCTCGTGTGCCCAGGGGAGCTGAAGTGCCAGCTCCTCCGGCATCGGCTTTCTGCCCGCCTTGTAGGCATCGTACTTTTTATGCCTGAATGTCGGAGCTTTCAGGTCAAACGCCACCGCGCAGTTGGTGGGGGAGAGGACCGACAGCTGGCGCATGAGCATGTTCGTCATGCCGTAAAGAGCGTTTGTGGGGAGGCCGTCATGTGTGGATAACGGCCTTATTCCGTAAAAAGCGCGATTTAATATGCTGTTGCCGTCAACGGCAAGTATCTTTTTCATATGTTTACCATATCCCCTCGCGGCGGCGAGGAGCCTTTCTGTCATCGATGTCATCGATATCACTTTTTATAGTATACCACCAAATGCCGCCGCGGTCAAGAATGATAATAAAATAACTTTTGGGATGATGTAATATTCGCTATTGCAAAAAAAGGGCATGTGTGATATAATGTATCTGTAGAAAAATTTTTTGCGGCGGCAGTGTATCACAGCCGCTAAAATACAAGGAGGTACCGAATCATGTCAGAAAACAACAACTATGTTATCACCATTGCTCGTCAATACGGAAGCGGAGGGCGTGAGGTCGGAGTTCATCTTGCAGAGCTGCTCGGTATCAAAGCGTATGACCGTGAGCTTATAACGATGGCGGCGCAAAAAAGCGGAATGTCCAGCGAGATACTCGACCATGCCGATGAAAAGGCTACAAACAGCCTGCTCTATACGCTGGCACTCGGCTCATCTTACTACGGCGCCGCATCTATCGGCACAGATGTTCCCATCAATGATAAGCTTTTTATCACCCAGTCGCAGATAATTCGCGATCTCGCGGCATCCGAGCCCTGCATAGTGATAGGCAGATGCTCCGATTATGTACTGCGCAATACCCCCGCGCGTTTTTCTGTCTTTATCTACGCACCGGTTGAGGCGCGTATACAAAGAGTGATCGAGCGCGGCGCGGCGAAAACCGAAAAAGAGGCACGCGACCTTATATCCCGCACCGACAAGCGCAGGATCAACTACTATAACTACTACACAGGCAGAAAATGGGGCAATCCCGATAACTATAATATGATGCTTGACAGCTCGTTTTTGGGTATTGATGGTTCGGCGCGTGCGATAGCCGACGTTTATCGTGAAAAAATGTGCTGACAGCTTGCGCACAAAACTGAATACAAAAAAGAAATTTTAACTTGACCACTATATCAAACCAAGTGATCCAAAGGAGATATTAAAATGAAAAAATCGCTTTTGTTTTATGTTTTGATCCTTGTTGTGCTGACGTCACTTATGTGCGCATGCGAGAGCGGAGGCAATGGTGAGATCACCACCGCCGATCCCACATCCACCACTGCCGCACCTGCGCCGGATACAAGTGCCGCAGAGCCGGAAACGACTGCCGCGGTACAGACGGAAGCCGTCACCACGCTCCCCGAGACCACATCCCCCGCTCCCGCCGAGCCTGTGATCGTTGGGGTAAAATGGAACTGTGGCTATGTCGGCTCCGACCAAAACGCGCAAAACTATGTCAACAAGATAAAGGAGAACGGCGGTTCTTACTCCTATTCCGATGTTATAACCATCTCAAAAGCAGGAACGAAGATCTACTTTACCGATGATAACACCAATTCAAACGGAGATGTGAATTTTGCATCCGCCGCGGCGTATGTAATATCCTCCTGGAAATGGGTCGATAACGATTGGGTCATTGATCTTGACGGAGCAAATTATCGCGGTTGCGGCAACGCGGCAAGTGATATATCGGTCGCCAATGCCGATGGCAGTGTAACATATGTTTACACCACCTCAAAGGATAACGAAAATATAAGGCTTTGCTTCCGCTCGGGTCAAAAGTCATCCTTTACCCCTGCAAAATTCCCGAATGTATACGCCGAGTTTACCGGCGAGGCGGGAACCATCAGCGTTTCCAACCGCGAACAAGAGGCATTTGATGCATATATCGCCGATGCAAAGGCGAATATCAAATATCCAAATCTCAAAGGACTTACCATCAACTTTATCGGGGATAGCTATTTTGCAGGTAACGGTCTTGACCCCAACCACGTTTGGCCGTCGCTTATCACTACCATTTACGATATGAAGGGCACGAACTACGGCAAAAACGGCTCAACTGTCTCCAATTACGTGACGGATAAGAACCCCATGTGCGTGCGCTACAAAACGATGGCAAGCAACTCCCCTGATATCGTTATCTTTGAGGGTGGCAGAAATGACTATAACAAGCTCGTACCCATCGGCACCAACGACTCCACCGATACCAAGACCTTTAAAGGCGCGCTTAACGTTCTTATCGACGGTCTTATCAAAAAATACCCCAACGCGGTGATCATGGGCGTAACACCTTGGAAGGTCTCGGGTGCAAATAACATCGGCAACACCGTAGGCGATTATGCCGATGCCATGCGTGAGATCTGCGCCATCAAGGGTGTGCCTTGCTTCAGCGCAGACGATCCCGCGCTGTCAGGCGTAGATATGACGGATGCCGGCTTCAGAGCGAAATATTCAATGAAGCCTACAGATGTCAGCCACCTCAATCTCGAGGGACACAAGCTGGTGCTTCCCGCATTTGAAAAATTCATCTCCGAGACCTACGCCTCCGCCAAAAAATAAGGCCGTATGCGCATCCTTATGATCCGCCGCACGCAAAAGTAAGACAACGGCCGGATCAAAACAAAAAACTGCTGCCGCATTAATTGCGGCAGCAGTAAGTGAAGAACTATTGTGATCGATCGTCAGCCGATTATCGATATCATATCATGCATATCGCGTATTATGTGCTCGCATTTAAAGTCATCGTAAAAATGACCGTCATCAAATAGGCAGCCGTGTACGCCGGCATTTAGCCCTGCCAGCACATCAATATCCCTGTCGCCGACCATCAGAGTGCGATCCTTGTCAAGTGAGTAACGCTCGCAAAGGAAGTTGAGCGCGTCCGGTGCGGGCTTGGAGGGGAACTTCATTGTGCTGTCGATGATAAATGTAAACTTATCAAGTAACCCCCAACGTTCAAGCAATGTAGCGGGGAACTTATCCGAGTGCGTGTACAAAAAGTTGCGCTTTCCGTTGGCTACGGCATACTCAAGCGCCTCGGGCACGCCGGGAACGGGGTGTCCCTCCTCCAGTGCCAGCCGCTGATATATCTCGTACATCATTTTTTTGGCTTCCATGCGGCGATCCGCCACATAAAAGCTCAGCGCATGGCGCACGGATATCTTCAGATGCCCCAGTACTGCCTCGTAGCTGTCGTGTATTCCGAAAGATTCAAGTGTTTCGTGGAGTGCGCGGGTAAAATAGGGATAGGAATCGGCTATCGTTCCGTCAAAATCATAAACTATATTGTCGTATTTTCCAAGCATAGTACATTCTTTCCTTATTTATTCGTTTTGAGTTTGTGTATCTGTTGCTTTTGAGTAGTTTTTCGCCCAAGCGAACGCGATTGTTATTTGTCCAGCTTTGCGTTGCGCTTTTTCTCAGCCTCCTCAGGTGTTTCGGCGATGTTGATCCGAGTGAGGTGAAGGTTGAGTATACCAAACCAGTAACCGAAAAGACCCGCAAGCAGTCCGGG
This sequence comes from uncultured Ruminococcus sp., assembly GCA_964384555.1. Taxonomy (GTDB): domain Bacteria; phylum Bacillota; class Clostridia; order Oscillospirales; family CAG-272; genus CAG-390. The sequence continues at coordinate 202,309 of CAYLLA010000001.1, forward strand.
GATGATGATCAAAAAGTATGAGATCCAGTAGGCGTTGGCCGGCTGTGCGCCTATTTTGATGTAGGAGAGCAGGCCTGTGTACATGCCCTGTACCCATATTGCGATCATTGATGTGATCCCGCCGAGGGTTGAGAAAAATTCAATATCGCAAAACAGCTGAGCCAGCATTATTATGACCGCAAATACAAAATTGGGAACGGATGCCCACAGCGCCATATAAAGACCCGTCAGCGGGCGGCGCGGCATGCGGCCGGCATCTATTGCGGGGATGTTCTTATATCCGATCTCCCAGAGCACCGAATAGTTTAAAAACACAAAAAACAAAATGGCAAAAATGCTTGTGACGAGCTTAAGCGTTTGGTTGTCCGCCAGGCCGCATGCAATTGCAAGCACGTTGCCAAAGATAGATATCGCCAGCTGATTTATAAACAGCTTTACGATCGTGTAGGAATTTTTCTTAAAAAAGTCCATGGCAAGAATTTCCTTTCGCGGCGATGTCGCCGTTAGATCTGAATTTTATATACTTATTATATAGTCTCGGGCGCAAAAATGCAATATCAAAGCCCGAAAATTTACACTTTATCCACCAAAACGGTCATCATATTACATAACAGATGAGAGACCGTCCATGTTTTTATGCCTGCGGCGGATATGGTGAATACCGCAGAAAGATGAGGTGGGTAAATGTCAACACAATACGATCCGAATGATTATTCTCCCATCCTGCAGGAATTTGCGGGCTATAAGCTTGTAATACAAGGGCGCTCGCCGCGCACCGTTAATGAATACATGCTGGATCTTAGGACTTTTTTTCGCTTTTTGATATCAAAAAGGCAGGGGGCTGTGCCGCCGCCGGATAGTGAGGAGTTCAGATCCATCGATATAAAAAATGTAGATCTCGAGTTTTTGCGCAGTGTAAAGTCTACCGAAATATACGATTTTTTGTTTTACATCACCCGCGAGCGGCAAAACGGAGCCGCCGCACGCGCGCGCAAGCTTGTTGCGATAAAGGGACTTTATAAATATCTTACATCAAAGCGACAGCTGATCGATATTGACCCCACCATTGCCATAGATGCGCCGAATAAGCGCAAAGCACTGCCTAAATACCTCACGCTTGATGAATCAAGACTTTTGCTGGATACCGTACTCGGCGATGTAGGATCAAGCCAGCGCGTGCGCGATTTTGCGATCATTACGATCTTTTTAAACTGCGGCATACGTCTCTCTGAGCTGTGCGGGATGAACATTTCCGATGTTGACAGATATCTGCGCTCGGCAAGGATAGTCGGTAAGGGCAATAAAGAACGTATAATTTATTTCAACGAGGCCACCAAGGCCGCACTTGCGGATCATATGGCTGAGCGCACGAGCGGAAAAATTAAGCCCCAAACGCCGGCAGATGCCGCGGCGCTCTTTATAAGCCGCCTCGGGCGCAGGATGGGGCCAAAAGCGGTGGAGAACATGGTGGATAAATATCTTGATATGTCGGGGCTCGGCTCGGCAAACTATTCCGTCCATAAGCTGCGGCACACGGCGGCAACGCTCATGTACCGTGAGGGCGGGGTGGATGTAAGAGTGCTCAAAGAGATACTCGGCCACGAGCAGCTTAACACCACGCAGATATACACGCATGTTGTGGACAGTGACGTTGAACGCGCGATGGGCCAAAATCCGCTCGGCGGTGAGGTACGGCGCGCAGTGGGAGTCGGGCGCACCGCAGCCGATAATGCCACGAGCGATGATGATCGAAGCGACGCTCCCCAAACAGAGAATAAATCAACCGATAAATAAAAAAGATAAAGATAAAAAACAAAGGTAAATAAACAAAAATGGATCTTAAAAACTTTTCTCTCATATATCCCGGTGAGGAATCAAAGGAGCGCCATCTTCGCTCGGAGGATCGACCCGATATCAGCCCTTATGTAGTGGGGGAGCTGGGACTCGGCGATATCCTGGAGCTTAAAAACGGCTCGCTTTCCGACTTTTTTACCTCCGACCCGGAAGTGATAGCATACCGTAACGAGACCTTTTCGGATCTGCTTGATAACCCCGAGCTTATCGATACGCTGAACTCTGTAATGCCGATACTGGGGGATATACTGGAGCTTCGCCGACTTGAATCGGACAACGGAGACACGACCGATTATCTTGCCAGCATAACCGAGATAGAGCTTTATATATCAAGCGTTGATACCCTCAATGACGGACTTAACGCCTTATCCGATAAGCTGCGCAGCCGCGCATTCCGCACGCTTTGCGACCGTATAAACGAGCTTGCGGAGAGCGACTACTACAGCGAGCTTAACGAAAAGCTCTGCGAGCTTACAAAGCGCGTAAGAGAGATAAAAAGCGTTACTGTCGGCGTGAATCTTGATGCTCAACTGCGCCCGCGCGAGGCGGGAGTGCTTTCCATCAACCCGGAGCAGTTCCGCTCGGGCGATGTGATAGAAAAAATACTGCGCCTTAATTTTCGCGATGATGAGTATACCTGCATTGCAAAGCTCGTGCCGTTTAATAAAAATCAAACCGAAAACCAAAAGACCGCACTCTCCATCGCCTTTAATACCGCCATCAACGATGTTTACAGCTCCTCGCTCAGGTCATGGAAGAAGATCGTCCAGCAATATGTTTTGGAAAACACAGATTTCCTTTTGGATCTGATGCCTGAGATAGAGTTTTTGGTAAAGGGAACAAGGATGCTTGCACGCCTGCGCGCCAAGGGCTGTCCGCTCTGCCTGCCGACAATTGCGCCGGCCGATGAACGCGCATACAGAGCGTGGGGGCTATACAACCCCGCCGTTGCCTTGAAGATAGAGGGGGATGTAGTTCCAAACGATCTTATATTTGACGATAATGCAACGATATATGTTCTTTCCGGCCCTAACCGAGGAGGTAAATCCGTCATCACCTGCGCACTCGGTATATCGCAGGCCATGCTGCAGCTTGGTATGTTCTTCCCGGCTCAAAGTGCGGTGGTATCGCCTGTTGATGGGATCTTCACTCATTTCCCCACCGGTGCGGATGATACGATAGACAAGGGCAGACTCGGCGAGGAATGCGCAAGGCTTGACTCGATAATAGATTCGGTCAGCAGTCGCTCATTGGTGCTTTTGGATGAATCGCTCTCCTCAACAGGTGCGTTTGAGGCATCCTACATCGCGGCCGAGGTGCTTGCCGGCTTCTCGCTTATCGGTTGCCGCGTGCTCTTTTCCACTCACCTTCATGAGCTTGCGGGCATGATAGATGATATAAACGACCGCACGCGCCCGAACGGAGCGAAGATCGATACCCTTGTTGCGGGCATTGAGGAGGGTCAGCGCTCATTTAAGATAACCAGAGCAAAGCCTGACGGCAAGAGCTACGCACGCGATATTGCCGAAAAATACGGCCTATCCTTTGATTCTATCGAAAAAAAAGTAAAGGGCCGATCAAAAAAATAAACAAAACGATTTTTTTAAAAACGAAGGTGGATAAAATGGATAAGATTCTTACATTGCTTGAAAACGATGCAAAGCTTACTCCCGAACAGCTGGCAGTTATGCTTGGCAAGGAGACAGGCGATATAAAGGCCGCGATAGAGGGCTACGAGGCGGACGGCACGATACTCGGCTATCAGGCGCTCGTTGACTGGGATAAGACCGACCGCGAATACGTGACCGCGTTTATAGAGGTCAAGATAACCCCCATGCGCGATCTCGGCTTTGATAAGGCGGCGGAAAAGATATACAGCTACCCTGAGGTAAAGAGCGTTTATCTTATGTCCGGCGGCTTTGATCTTGCACTTATCATCGAGGGTAAGACTATGCGTGAGGTGGCTTTCTTTGTGGCGCAAAAGCTGGCGCCCATTGAATATGTTATGTCGACAGCCACGCATTTCGTCCTTAAAAAATACAAGGATAAGGGCGTTGTGTACGGCCTGCAGGAGCAGGACGAGAGAGGAAATTGCAACTAATGTTTGACTACGACAAATTACTCTCGCCGACTGTACGCTCCCTGAAAAAATCCGGAATACGTAAATTTTTTGACCTGCTTGAGGAGATGGATGATGTTGTATCACTCACCGTTGGTCAGCCCGACTTTGTTACCCCTTGGCATATCCGCGAGGCGGGAATACAAAGCCTTGAAAAAGGCAAAACATATTATACATCAAACGCTGGAACTATAGAGCTTCGCCGTGAGATAGCCGCATATCTTTCACGCCGCTTCGGGCTTGAATATGAGCCGCGCGGTGAGATGATAGTTACCGTTGGCGGCAGTGAAGCGATAGATATGACCATTCGCTCACTTGTTGAACCCGGGGATGAGGTCATAATTCCCGAGCCCTGCTTTGTGTGCTACGAGCCGTTGGTAAGAATGGCTGGCGGTGTGCCGGTTATAGTTGATACCTGCGCCGCCGATAAGTTTAAGCTCACGCCCGAAAAGCTTGCGGCGGCCATCACCCCGCGCACAAAGCTTTTGGTGCTTGCGTATCCCAACAATCCGACGGGAGCTGTCATGACGCGCGAGGATCTTGAGCGTATTGCCGAGGTCATAAGACCAACGAACATGGCGATACTTTCGGACGAGATATACGCTGAGCTGACCTTTGGCTTTAGGCATACATCCATCGCATCGATCCCCGGAATGCGCGAGCGCACGATACTGGCCTCCGGTTTTTCCAAAGCCTATGCCATGACAGGTTGGCGTTTGGGTTATGTGTGCGCACCGCAACCTATAGCGGATCAGATACTAAAGCTTCACCAGTATGCCATCATGTGCGCACCGACAACAAGTCAGTTGGCGGCCATTGAGGCTATGAAAAACGGGGATGCGGACATTGAATATATGGCAGAGCAGTATGATCAGCGGCGCAGATACATCCACCGCGGGCTTGCCGATATCGGTATCGAGTCCTTTGAACCGGAGGGAGCGTTTTATATCTATCCCGAGATAGGCAAATTCGGGCTTTCAAGCGATGAATTTTGTAACCGCCTGCTTTACGAGCATAAATGCGCAATAGTTCCCGGCACGGCATTTGGCCGTTCCGGCGAGGGATTTGCCAGGATCTCCTATGCCTATTCCGTCAAGCATATCGATGAGGCGCTCTGCCGCATTGAGGCCTTTACAAAGGCACTGAAGAAATAAGGTTGGGGTAAGCGCCGTCTTACCTATCTTACTTATTCTTATGTTCTAAAAAACTAAAAACACCTATCAAGAAAAAACAGCCGCCCGAATGGCGGCGGAACGGATCTACTATGGAAAATACCGATCGCAGTGAGCGCAAAAAAAGTGTGCTTGGGGCGATTGCCGCAAGCAAACTCAGCGAAATGCTGAAAAATATCGACATTAGCTCAATAAAAGAAGCCAATGGCGGATATAATGCTCGCGCGCGTATCACAGCTTTGTTTGATATGGGCACATTTGCGGAGACAGGCGCATATATAGCCCGCAGTGACGTTGAGGATGAACCGGGTGCTGTCTTTTCATCCGTTATAACCGGCTACGGAGCGGTTGGGGGAAGACTTGTTTACGCCTTTGTGCAGGATAACGCCCGCATGCGCGGCGCGTTTGACAGTGTGGCGGCGGGCAAGATAGTGGAGCTTATCCGTCTTGCCATCCGCAACGGCGCACCAATAGTGGGAATATTTGATTCAAACGGCGCATCTGTTTATGAGGGCTCGCGCGTGCTTGCGGCATATGGCGAGGTCATGCGGCAGTTTGAGGCCGCTCGCGGCATTTTGCCGACTGTTGCGCTTATCCCCGGGATATGCGGCGGTGGTATGGCAACGCTCGCCGCATCCTTTGACATAAAGCTGGCAGTGAGAGGTCAGGGCGAATTTTATGTTGTACCTCCGTTTATCGGGGTCGATGGGAAGCCGGCAGACGACCCGCTGGAGGATATCTGCGATATAGTCGTGGATGACGAGGATGAGCTTTATCTGCGTACCCGCGCCCTGCTTTCGTATCTGCCGTCCAACTGCAACGAGGGCTCGCGTGTGTCCGACATGCCGGTGCTTGATCGCCCACTGCAGCCGGAGATCTTATATGCGTTGGGACAGGCCGCGCCAAAGGACGGTACAGGCGTGCCGAGCGGCAGACGTCTTATATCCGCGCTGTCTGATGATGATAATGTGATATTCCTTGGCGGCAACACACCGGAGCTTTCGGTGGGTCTGGCTTATATCGGCGGCGTTGTGTGCTGCCTTGCGGCAAATGAGCCGTCGGTCCGCGGCGGTGTTATCACCCACGCCGTCTGTCGGCGGCTTGCGCGTATAACCTGCTTTTGCGATAACTTTGGTATACCGTTGATCACACTTGTTGACAGTGACGGTGCTGACAGGGAAGATCGCGATCCGGCGGCGTATGCCGAGGCACTGTCCGAGCTGTACCGCGCAATGATACTTTCCGAAAACGCAAAGATCAGCGTGATATTGGGGCATGCCTACGGTATCGGCTTTACGCTTATGGCATCACGGTCTGTGGGGGGAGATATCGCTTTGGCGCTCCCCGCGGCATGCATCAGCCCAATGTCACCCGAGGCATCTGTGGCATTTGTATGGAACGACCGCATCTGTGCCAATGACGTTACTGTGAGCCGCGAGGAGCTTGAGGCAAAGTGGCAAAGTGAGCTTGCATCCCCCGCCGATGCCGCCATGCGCGGGCAGATCGATGATATCATCGAGCCGCGGGAACTGCGTGCAAGGATAACCTCGGCAGTCATGATGTTGGCGGCAAAGTCGCGTGTGCGCCCGCGGCCGGCCGGCAGAGAGGGGCGCAGACAACGATGAACGCGGGAATGGATCTGCGGCCTATCATTATTGCCGCTGTCGTTGCGGCGGTGGTCATAGCGGCCGCTGCTATATTACTTATCGTTTTAAATTCAAATAAAAAGAAAAAAGCCGAACGCGCCGCGGCGGAACGCCTTGAGGCCGAGCGGCGTTTGGCGGAAGCGGCGGCAGAAAAAGAAAGAGCACGCATCGCGGCGGAGCTTGAGCGCGAGCGGCAGGAGGCCATGCTCGCCGAGGCGTTAAGGCGAGCCGAGGAGGCTCGCATGGTCGCCGCCGTTACAGCGGCGGTTACGGCGTATATAAATGCCGAGTCGGATGCAGAGCAAAAAGCCGCACCGAAATTCAGAGTTGTTGCATTCAAGCGCTTCGGCGGCGCTCATCCGTGGAACAGATGACAGCAGCCCGGGCAGATACGGAGATAAAAATGAGTGAGAATAATACAAAGAAAAGAAGATTTAAGGTAAAGGTAGAGGGGCAGGACTATATTGTTGAGGTCGAGGAACTGCCAGCGGAGGACGTGGGCGATAATGAGAACGCCCCCGGCACCGCTCCCACTGACCTGTCGCGGAACGCCGATAAGCCGTCAGTGACAGATGCGGGTCTGCAAAGATGAAAGTCGCGCCAAACGCGCAAAAGCGTATCTGCGCCGTTGCCTCACCGAATATTTTGCGGGGACTTGGCCGAGAACAGCTTTGGGCGCTCCTCGGTGCGATCGATAGCGCAGGATTTTGGGCGGCAGAGCTTTGGGGAGCAGACAACTTCCTTGCCGAGTCGCTTACCGAGCGCACGGCCATCGATCCTTGGGAGCAACTGCGTGCGTTGCGTGAGGGTATTAAAAACACACGTCTGCGCCTTACTTTGCGCGGCCAATCGCTGCTTGGGTGTGGGATCTATGCCGATGATGTTGCGGAATATCTCGTGGCACGTGCGGCTGAGAACGGTATTGGCGCGATACGCGTTTATGATGCGCTAAATGACCCGCGCAATATCGAAACGGTAATGAGAGCCGCAAAAAAGTATGATCTTGACCTTGAGTCGGCAATGGTCTACACTACGGGTCCTGCGGGCAGTGTTGCTTTTTATTCCGGCTATGCCTCACTCCTTGAGGGTGCGGGGGCGGATCGGGTGTGCATCCTCGATCCGGAGCAAAAGCTTGACACCAAAACGCTCTGCGAGTTTACCTCGGCGGTCGGCGGCGCGATATCGATCCCTCTTGTGATCGGAGCGGGACACATGCAGTGCATCCCGCCGCGGGATATCCTTACCAACGATCATGTAGCGGGGTGTGATATTGATCTTTGCGGCATGCCTGATCCGATCGGGCATGAGTTGCTTGGCGGCGCATGGGACGAGATCAAAAAGGCGTTGCCGCTCACAAACAAAGCCGACCGCGCCGATGGGCGTTCTTCCATCCCGCCCGAATATATCGAGTGCGCAAGGCGTGATGCGGGCTGGCCGACAATGGCCGCGCCGCTTGACGAGCTGATAATTGAGCGTGCTGCGGCACTTTACCGCAACGAGGATGATGGTGTCGCGCCCGAGCTTTCGGCCGGCTATCGTGCGCTCGTCAGCGGGCTTTACGGTAGGCTGCCCATGCCTCCATCCCCCGATGTTATGTCGGCCTTGGGCGGCAATGCATCAATGGTGCTCACCCGTCCTGCGGATCTTTTAGAGCCGGAGATTGACACGCTGCGCACCGAGATCGCGCCGTATCTTGAGCAGGCGGAGGATATCCTCACCTATGCGATGGCAGGGGATGCCGCCGTTGTTTTTTTTGAACACCGCAAGTGCGAGAGGTATGGTCTTGACGAGCTTCATTCGGTACCGTCTCGCGGTGTACATATAATCTAAAAAAGCCATCTGATGCGACGCGTGACGTTACATCAGATGGCTTTGGGCTATGCGGCATATTACGGCATTATTTTGCGGCCGCCTCTGCCTCCTCTTTTTTGATCAGCTTTACAAGCGCGCTCGTTCCGAGCCGCTCGGCACCAAGGGCAATAAAGTCCTCGGCATCGGCAAAGGAGCGAATACCGCCAGCGGCCTTGATCTTAAGCCCTGTGGGAATATTCTCGGCAAAGAGTGCAATATCTTCGCGTGTTGCCCCACCGGTGGAAAAACCTGTTGAGGTCTTAATGTAATCCGCGCCCGCCGCGCCAACGATACGGCACATGCGGCGCTTTTGCTCGTCATCCAGCAGGCAGGTCTCAATTATGACCTTAAGGATATGGTCTCCGCAAGCGGCCTTTACCGCGCGGATCTCCTCCTCGACTGCATCAAATCTACCATCTGTCAGCCAGCCGAGGTTGATGACCATGTCTATCTCATTTGCACCGTTGCGGATGGCATCCTCGGCCTCAAAGCATTTTGCGGCTGTGGTGTCATAGCCGAGCGGGAAGCCTATCACCGTGCATATGTTCAGCTGCCCCTCGGTGTAGTCGTGCGCAAATTTAACATATGATGCGGGAATGCACACCGATGCGGTGTGATATTTCAGCCCGTCATCGCATATCGCGCGTATCTCTGCCTCCGTTGCTTTTGGGGAGAGGAGCGTGTGGTCGGCATATTTTAAAATTTCGTATTTATCCATTTCAGTTTCCTTTCATTATCCTTTTGTCGCTTGGGGAATTACTGTATATATGATATCACATTTGATGAAAAATATCAAGTAAAAAATACTAAAACCGTTGAAATTGATGCAAACATCTGCTATAATAAGGGTTATAAAGATAAAGGAAAGGCCGGTAACCTAAAATGCAAGTAAAACACGATATTCACAATCACACACTGCTGTCCCTCTGCTGTTACGATCCCGTGGCGACCGTTGATGCCTTTGCACGCCGCGCAAAAGAGCTTGGGCATACAAACTTTGGTGTATCCAATCATCTGTGGGATGAAAAAGTACCCGGACCGAGCCATTGGTATCACATGCAAATGATAAATTACGGTCTTGAGGGCGCACGCGCCGCCATGCCCTCACTGCCGGGTATAAGACTGATGGTAGGGACCGAGACCGAGTATTGCGGCATGTCGGATAACCTTGGCATGCTCGCCGAGACGGCAAAGCAATTTGATTATGTTTTGGTGCCGCATACCCACGTACATATGAGGAACTTTGTTATCCCCGAGATGGATGATATAAGATCCAAGCGTGCAGAGCTGGCAGGTAAGCTTGCCTCACTTATGCCGGAGCTTGGCGAGGAGCGCACACGCAAGCTGATGGATGCAGTACCTGAGGCGGAGATAGCCGCAATGCTCGGCGAGCGCACCGAGGCTGTTGTGGCGTATAATGCCGATTTTATGTACCACAGCTTTTTAAGCCTTATGGCAAACTCTGAGTTTCAAAAGCTTTCACGCACCACACCAACCATCGTGGCGCACACATTCTCCCCTTGCGGTTTTTCAAAGGATCTGCAAAAGAGGATGATCGAGGCCGTCAGCGATGAGCGATATATTGAATGCTTTTCGATCGCCGCAAAAATGGGCGTGGGAATTGAGATAAATACAGGTGCGTTTAAATTCTCGGAAAACGATTTTGTTGATGAGCCTATGATCCGCGTGATGAAGCTTGCCAAAGCTGCAGGGTGCAAGTTTACCTTTGGCACGGATGCACATTCGCTTGCGGGGCTGGATAAGATACGCATGGCAGATCGCATTACCGAGCTTTGCGATATAAACGAGGCCGACGTGATGGAATTCGTAAGATGACCATCTCGCTGCGGTGAATATAAACTAACATGCCCCGAGGCAGGAAGTTTTAAGTGACTTCCGCCTCGGGGCATGCTTGTTTTGTCAGGTTAATATACCGATCTGTCGCCTACCGTCAATTACCCTTTAAAAAGTCAAAATAGTTGCTCACGGTCGTGCCGGGGAAGTATGCAAGCAGGATCTGCGATGCTGTAGCTCCCGCCTCACCGAGGTCGGATGCGCCGAACTGGCTCATTCCAACGCCATGCCCCATACCCTTACCAACGATGGCAAAGGCAGAGGATGAGGAGGCGTAATGCGTCTTTTTTACCTGCTTCAGCTGGTTTACGATCAGGAATGTGCCGTAGTTTGATACCACGGTATAGTTACCGTTGGCATCAGGCTCGGTAGACATTGGAATGTCAATATCCCCACCTATTATCTGCGCTATTCCGTTTCCGGTGTAGATATGCAGAGTTGACGAGCCGTCCTTTATTGCAGTGCCGAGATCGGTCAAAAAGTTAAAGCCCGCGGCATCGGATACTATAACACCGTTCTTGGTCTTTACACTGACGGACCCCGCGCTCGACCCCATGAGGTTTATTATTCTCGTGGATATGACATCCTCATATGTGTAGTCAACGGATCCGCGCCCTATTTTGATGTTTGCTGACCAAACATAGCCGGAAAGCAGGCTTCGCACGCCGGAACAGCGTGTGGCGGAGGCTGTATTGCCGTTTGAATCGGTAAGCTTTATGCTGTAAACATAAGGGGATGAGTCACCTGTCAGTGTGGTCTCAACGCGTGCAATGTTTGAGTTTATCTGTGTCTCTCCGTATTCGCGGCATGCGGTCTTGAGCTGTGCCGCCGTTACCTCGTTAAACCAAAGGCCGGATGCATATTCCGAGTATTTTTCCCAAGGCGTGGCCTGTGTTCGCAGGTAGCTGTCCGTTGTGCCGCCCCAAACATATTTGGGATCCACCGACCAGCCACCGATGCTTGAGGAGTAAAGTCCCTCAACTATGGTCGAGCCAAAGGTCAGTATCTGGTCGCGTGTTTCGTTTACTGCTTGTGTCACACGTGAGGTTATAAGCTTGCGCCCGCGGTAGTTTTCGCAATGCGAAAGACTGCACATATCAAAGCCGTAGGAAGAGTAATGCTTGCCCACGCACTTAACCGAATAGGATCTTACGGTGATGGCAAAGGCTTTTTGTGTTTCGATATCCCAACTGGTGTATATCTCGTTGGGTAGCACGCCCTCAACGTATGTGTTGAGTTCGACCATATTTATATGCAAAAGCCCGTTGCATTCAGAGCCTATAAAATGCCTAAAGCAAAACAGTCCGTCATAGAGCGTTGATGTTGCAACGTCCTGTATATATGCGTGGTCGCGCCCAGGCTGTTGGTATGCCGAAAAGCCGAGATAAAAATGGTCTCCGCCCTCGTATTCAAAAAGTATGCTCTCCATCGTGTCATCAAGGACGGAAACACCTGTGGCGGAGGGGGATGCAATACGCACCGTGCGGTTTGTCATTATCGAGGATATCGTTGCCGCGGCCTCGCCCGCCGCTGTGTAGGTGGGGAAGGCACCTATGCGAATGCACTTCTCGCCGTTGATGTAGGCAGGGAAGCACTGCTCGTACATTGCCTCAAAAAGATCCGAGTAGGATGCAAAATCCGCCCAGATATCTGCCGCATTGGCTATCTCAACGTGGTATCCGCCGATGTCGGCATTATCCTCCGTGGCCTGTGAGCAGGAGTTGTACCCGATCTTAAGGTTCGTATCGCAAACGGCATGGACTGTGGCGGAGTTAAGCTTAAAGAGAGGCTTAAAGTTCCTGTCCGTCCTTGTGATCTCGGTCTCACCTACAACAAAGCCGTAGGGGGAGAGCATAGAGCAGGAAAACGGCGCGTCAACTCCGTATCTTAGCCCGATGGCAAGATACATGGGGCTGGTCTTGACGTTAGATCTTATCGTGTAGGATGAGAGCGCCGAGGCATCCGCCGATGCGTTTATCACCAGCGTAACTCCGCTGAGCAGCAGGGCCGCAACAAGCGTTGCAAGCAGTACTCCGCAAAGGGAACGCCTGCCGTTTGCTTTTGCCTCTTTTTTTACTGTGCACGCGCTGTTTAAGCTTTTGGTGCTTTTATTGAGTTTATTCATGGGCATCTTCAATTATGTACTCGCCGCCTATCATAACATAAGCGCCGTCATAGCTCTCAATGCGAATACCGCGGCCGTCCTCCGCGCCGCGCGGGATGAGCAAATTATGCATCAGCGGCGCATCCGCACCGTTGTAAAGCTCATCTCCCGTGGTAAGGTCGTTTACACCCTGCAGTGTGCCGGAGGTGTTGTAGGGGGATTCTATCACGGCATAGCCGGATCTTACTATCACCAGCACGCCCTCATCGGCGTTTTTGGCGCGTATAGTTTGCCCCGCATCAACAAACACAGGCCTATACATAACGCCGGCCTTTGTTTGAAGCTGCTGGATGGTCTCGTTCAGCGCATCATATTTTGCGCGCAGATCCGTGATCGCACCGCTCTCGCCTGTCAGTGCATCGATGGAGGCGCGAAGCGAGTTCATCTCCTTGGTCACGCTCAGGTATTTGTTTGAAAGGTCGGAAAAATTCTTTTCAAGACTGTTCTTGTCGGCGCGAAGTGTTTCAATACTGCTCTTGATGCCGGTTATCGAGTCATTTATCGAATCTATCTGCTTTGATATATTCGAGTAGTTTGCCTCGATCTCGGTGAGCCTTGAGCCGTGATCGTTCTCAAGCGATTGCAGTTTGTTTTTAAGCTCCGAGATCTCCGCATCCTTGACCTTGCCTTGCTCCTCAAGCGCCGCTATACGGGACATTATGGCTTGATAGGCTTCGGAGTTCATGCCGCCGCCTCCACCGCCGCCTCCGCCGCCAAGCTCCAGTGCGCTGACTCTGGCGGTGAGATCGTCTATGCGATTTGAGAGCGGGGACAATACATAATCCTCAACATACTGCGCAAGTCCGGAAAGTGAAACTACCGGGTCAACTGCGCTGTCATATACCAGTGAGGCATAAACGGCAAGGGATGTGGCAAAGGCGAGTGCCAACGCCATAAACAGAGCCGCAACTTTCTTGATTTTTTCGGGTATTTTTTTCATTGGTAGTGATCTCCGTTCCGCCGCGGTGCGGCGGCAATTTTGACTTTACAGATCAAGCTTCATCTGCATCTTTTCAATATCCTTTTCCACCAGCAGTACCGGTGTGGCAGGGATCTTTATTTTTTTGTAACCCTTGGTGCTTTCAAATCTGTCACTAAAGTCATCTAACGCCGCGGTCAGTGTAGCGCCGCCCTTCAGCGTTACTAGCTGAACGCCGCCGGCGCTCCTTGTGGCTTTTTCGGGAATGAGGGAGGAGAATATAACCGCCGCCTTATCGTTGCTGGTCAGCAGTAATATCTCAAACGGCCGTTCCTCTTCAAATATTCCGACTATCGGGGAGGCCTGTGAGTAAGCTCCCGTCAGCTTGCGGCGGTTGCCCTTGGTCTGATACACAGCCTGCGGTACGCGCACGCCCTTGCCGTTTTCAAAGATAAACACCATGCGCCGATCCTCGCTCCACTCCGCACCGACCTTCATGAGTATCGGCTTCTCGCCAGAGTCAAACCCGAGCTTTGCGGGCAAAAATTCGCCCATGGCTGATGCTTTGCAGGTCTCAAAGTCGCATGCTCTGGCATGATATACCTGTGCGCGGTCGGTGAAGAAATAAAGATCCGTCAGGTTGTCGCCCTCCGCCACACCTATCATGCTGTCGCCGTCCTTAAACCTGTGCTCATCGTTTCCGCGCAGGGATAGTGCCGTTATCTTTTTAAAGTAGCCCTCGGATGTCAGGAAGAAGTGCGCGGGGTAATTTTCAATGCTCTCTACCGGAGCGGCGGTCGTTATCTTGCTTTCTTCTATCAGCTCCGAACGCCTCGGCTGGCCGTATTTTTTCTTTATGTCCGCCAACTGTGCGGCTATCTGCTTTTTAAGCTTAAGCTCATCCGAGAGTATCTCCTCAAGCTCGGCTATCTGCTTTTGCAGATCGTCTATGTCCTTTATGCGATTTAGGATATACTCGCGGTTCAGGTGGCGAAGCTTTATATCCGCAATAAACTCGGCCTGCGGAACGTCAATTCCAAAGCCGGAGCAAAGGTTGGGGATAACATCAGCATCCTTTTCCGTTCCGCGAATGATCTTTATAGCTTTATCAATGTCAAGCAGTATGCGCCCAAGACCCATCAAAAGGTGCAGACGCTCTTTTTTGCGTTCAAGATCAAAGCGCAGCTCACGTGAGTAGCATTCGGAGCGGAATTTTATCCACTCCTCAAGTATCTCGCGCACGCCCATCTGGCGCGGCACAGAACCGATGAGGATATTAAAGTTGCATTTAAATGAATCCTCAAGGGATGTCAGCTTAAAGAGCTTGGCCATAAGCTGGTCGGGATCGGTTCCGCGGCGAATGTCTATCGTCAGCCTAAAGCCGGAAAGACCTATCTCGTCTCGAATATCCGATATCTCCTTAAGCTTACCCTCCTTGATGAGGTCGGTTATCTGCTTTATTATCTGCTCTATGGTGGTGGAGTAGGGTATCTCCGAAACATCGATGCAGTTAGCTTTGGGGTCATAGGTGTAGCGCGAGCGCACCTTGACCGAGCCGGAGCCGGTCTCGTATATCTCACGCATCTTGTCACGATTGTAAACTATAAGTCCGCCGCCGGAGAAATCCGGTGCTTTTATTATGTCAAGCAGTCGCTCGGTATCTGTGCGAGGGTTGCGAAGCAGAGCGATCGTGCCGTCGCATATCTCGGCGAGGTTAAAGGAGCATATATTCGATGCCATACCGACCGCAATACCCATGTTGGGGGTAACGAGCACGTTCGGAAAGGTCGTTGGCATAAGTGCCGGCTCTTTCATAGTGCCGTCATAGTTGTCCACCATATCAACGGCATTCTTTTCAATGCCTGAGAATATCTCCGCCGCAAATTTTTCAAGTCTTACCTCGGTGTAACGCGGTGCGGAGTAAGGACCGGAGCTGTACTGCTTACCAAAGCCGCCCTTTGAATCTATAAATGGGTGGAGCAATGTGGCATTGTCGCGCGTAAGTCTTACAAGCGTGTCATATATCGCCGCATCTCCGTGAGGGTTAAGGCGCATGGTCTGACCAACAACGTTTGCGCTTTTTGAACGCGGACCGCTCATAAGTCCCATTTTATACATCGTATATAGAAGCTTACGGTGCGCGGGCTTAAAGCCGTCTATTGCAGGGATAGCACGCGACACGATAACGCTCATAACATACGGCATATAGTTTTTTTCTATCGTTTCGGTAATATATTGCTCGGTTATCGGAGCCTCGGCGGCAGGCAACAGCTCGGAGGCATCATTTTTCTTTTTTCTTGCCATTCGGGGATCTGACTCTCCTTATTTTTTTACTTTATCTCTATATATATTTGCTTATCAATTTGCTATTTTAAATTATCGCCTGTGAAAATAGACTTTGCGCCTTATGCGTGTCATCAAGCATTGTCAAGATCTATTACGGTATGTGCCGCGGCACGTATCAGACGATTGTAAAGCGCAAGCCCGAGTCCATCTGTATCCGGCAAGTTAGCGTATATAACATCCGCCTCTATCTCGTCGGATTCACGCAGTGCGGCAAATATTCGGTGCATCTGCGTTTCAAGATCATACCCCGCACCGATCGTTATGACCTTGCCGTCAGCATCCGAAAGGAGCGGTGCTTGCTCGTCGTAGCATATGATCAAGCAGTTCTCGTTTGCCTGCGCATCTCTGAAAAAGCGGAGCCTTGCGGCCTCAGATCCCCTAACGAGCTTTAGCGGCTTTGAGGGGGCGTAGTGACGGTATTTCATGCCGGGGGAGAGCGGTCGCTCATCCGCTGCCAGCATTTCGGTCACAGCAGGTGCTATCGATACATTTTTTGCAACGCAACGAAGCGCATCACAGGTAACAGCTCCCGGGCGCAGCAGAGTCAGCGATTCATCGTCATCTATGCGAACTATGGTGGATTCAACGCCGTAGCGGCACTCTCCGCCGTCTATTATAAAGTCAACGCGACCGTCAAGATCCTGCGCGGCGTGCTCGGCCTTGGTGGGGGAGGGGCGCCCGGAAAGATTGGCACTTGGCGCGGCAATGGGTATGCCCGCCAGCTTTATCAGCTCATTGGCCACCGGGTGTGCAGGGCATCTTACAGCCACCGAATCAAGCCCGCCTGTTACGCAGGAGGGGATCGTATCCTTTTTCTTCATGATAACGGTCAATGGCCCCGGCATAAAGCTTGCCGCCAGCTTGTAGTAGAGCTTTGTGGTAACGCAATAAGGCTCGGCGTTTTTGGGGTCGGAGATATGGATTATCAGCGGGTTGTCCGACGGGCGACCTTTTGCCGCATATATCTTTTTTGCCGAGCCCTCGTTTGTGGCATCTCCGCCAAGACCGTATACCGTCTCGGTGGGGAATATCACCAGTCCGCCGGCACGCAGTGACTGCGCGGCCGGCAGAAGTATCGATGGGTCAAAATTATCGGGATCCACATCTATGTGTGTGGTGTTGATATTCTGTTGTGCTTGGGAAGTTGATGTTGACATTTTCATAAATCGGGGACGGCGGCGGAGAGGGCGCTTCTTTTCTCATGAGTGCCGCGGCATCGCCTTGTGTCCTGCCTGCCGTCCGTTTCCTTTGCTTTTACATTAGCAGTTTTTTGATAAGCGCTACTGTTTATGCTTGTCTTATAAAGTTTATAAAGCGTGAATCGTCTTAACGCTTTGTTTGTTATTGCTCGTCGGATGAGCTCCCCGCAAGCTTTTTTGCGGTATCCGCGGCAATGAGCGCATCCACCATGCCGCCTATCTCGCCGTCCAAAAATGAATCTAGCGAGTGCAGGGTAAGCCCTATTCTGTGGTCTGTTACCCGGTTTTGCGGATAGTTATAGGTGCGTATTTTTTCGCTTCTGTCACCACTGCCTACCTGTGAACGGCGGGTGGCGGCAATGCTTTCATTCTGCTCTCGTTGCTTGATATCATAAAGCTTGGCGCGCAACAGCTTTAGCGCCTTGTCTTTGTTTTTAAACTGAGAGCGTTCCTCTTGACATTCCACAACTATGCCCGAGGGCTTGTGTGTTATGCGCACGGCGGATTCGGTCTTGTTGATATGCTGACCTCCCGCGCCGCTTGATTTGCAGGATTCAAATTCAAGATCCTGTGGTAATATCTCTATATCCACCTCATCCGCCTCGGGCAGTACTGCCACCGTTACGGTCGAGGTCTGTATGCGCCCTTGCGATTCCGTTAGCGGTACGCGCTGTACGCGGTGAACGCCGGATTCAAATTTAAAGCGTGAGTAGGCTCCGTCCCCCTCAACGGTAAAGGTCAAGGCGCGAAAGCCGCCAAGCCCTGTTTCGTTGGAGTCGGCAACCGATAAGCGAAAGCCTGCGCGCTCGCAGTACATCGAATACATTCTGTAAAGCACAGCGGCAAAAAGGCAAGCTTCCTCGCCGCCCGCCCCGGCGCGTATCTCAACTACAACGTTTCTGTCGTCGTTCGGGTCACGCGTCAGGAGCATTGCGGTCAGCTCCTCCTCAAGTGCAGCGCATAACGGTCGCAGTTCCGCCGCCTCTTCGGCTGCCAAGGCGCGCATCTCGGGGTCATCCGAGATGCGCGCAAGCTCCGCGGCCTCACCGAGTGCCGAAAGATGGCTCTCGTACTCACGGTACTTGGTCACAACAGGTGTCAGCGAGCGGTATTCCTTCATAGTTTCGGTATAAAGGGGAATATCCGCAAAGGTCTCGGGGCGCTCAAGCAGAGCCTCAAGCTCACGGTATCTTTTATCCGTCTCGCGCAGCCTGCCTAACATTGCATTAGGATCCGGCATAGATCAATATTTGTTGAATGCGGCAAAGGCGCGGTGCGCCTCGTAAAGATCGACCTTGGATATGATCTCATAGGGCGCGTGCATTGAAATTACCGGAACGCCCAGGTCAACGACCTCGATATTGTGCTTTGCAATGAACTTTGCAACGGTTCCTCCGCCGCCGGCATCTACCTTACCAAGCTCGCCCGCCTGCCAAACTACCGAATCGCGCTCCATTATCCCGCGCAGCCATCCGATATACTCGGCAGATGCATCGCTGGTGCCGCTCTTTCCGCGTGCGCCGGTGTACTTGGTAAGTACCACGCCGCAGGAGAGAAGCGAGGAGTTGCGCTTTTCAAATACATCGCCAAAGTTGGGGTCAAATGCTGCGGAAACATCGGCGGAGAGGCACTTTGAGTTCATCCTGACAACGGCGGGGGATACACCTGCGGATGCCGCTATGGCATCGATAAGATCAAGCATAAGCTCGCACTGCATGCCTGTGTTGCCGTCACTGCCAACCTCTTCCTTGTCGGCAAGTATGCAAAGCAGTGAGTTTTTGCCGCCCACGGCCTCAAACATGGCTGTAAGAGCGGGGTAGGAACAAACTCTGTCATCGTGACCGTAGCCGCAGATCATCGAGCGATCAAGGCCCGCATCGCGTGCGCGACCAAGGGGAACGGCGCAAAGCTCTGCGGAGAGAAGATCAGCCTCCTCGATGCCGAATTTCTCGTTGAGTATCTGCAAAACGTTGAGCTTTATTCCGTCGGAAACATCATCGATCGGACGGCTGCCTACAAGAAGATTTAACTTTTCACCGGGGATGGCAGAGCCGAGGGGCTTTGAGTCATCACCGTGGCCGAGGTGGGGAAGAAGATCGTTGATGTAAAGCACGGGGTCGCTATCATCCTCGCCGATGGTAACATTCACAACACTGCCGTCTTTTTTTACAACAACTCCGTGAAGTGCCAAAGGAGTTGCCACCCACTGGTACTTGCGAATACCGCCGTAGTAGTGGGTCTTGAAGAAGCTCATGCCGGAATCCTCGTAAAGCGGAACCTGCTTGAGGTCGATGCGCGGGGAATCGATGTGCGCGGCCGATATCCGCATGCCGTTTTTAAGATCGTCTGTTCCGATGTAAAAGAGGAACAGATTCTTGCCGCGGTTGTTGTAGTAATACTTGCCGCCGACCTCTATCTTATCTCCGAATTCGTAGGGGATAAAACCTTCGGCTTTTGCAAGCTCAATGCCAGCCGTTACCGCCTCGCGCTCGGTCTTTGCATCGTCAAGAAACTTCATATAACCGCGTGCATAGTCGTATGCGGAGTCTACAGCGGCCGCATCCTTGAGCTGATATACAGTTTTTTTGGTGTAAGCAAGCTCACGTGCCTGCTCTGCGGCGGTTTTCGTGGTAGTCTCATTGACTTCTTTTTCGTTTGTGTTCATCATTGCGTTATCATCCTTTCGGTGTTTCGATCTGTCGTTTTTTATTTTATTGTTATTGTTATTGTTATTATCGTTATCAAAAAAGACGTGATCAGCCGTAAAGCTTATCGTATTCCGCTATCGCCGATTCCATCGTCGCCACATATTCGGCAACGGTCTCGTCGGGGATGGTCTTAAGCTTGCCGGTGTCATCTGTGAGAGTGCTGTCACAAAGCCAACCGTCAACTGCCCTGTCACCTGCTCGCATGGCGGCAAAAACGCATTTCCAATCGGTATATTTCTTGTAAAGCGAGTATATGCGATAACAGCCTATCTTCAGGTTTGTCTCCGGTTCGTAAAGCAGTCCGGGGTCTGTGTTTATTCCAAGTTCGCCGCCGTATTTTTCATAATCCTCGGCGGAGAGCTGCATCAGCCCTATCCTTGATACTCCGTCGGTGTCGGTCTTAAGGTCGGACCTAAAATCGCTCTCGACCTTGATCGTTGCATATATTATATTTGCGGGAATGCCGAGATCCGCCGAATGCTGCATAACGGATGTTGTATATTCGCGCGGATATTTGGCCCGCTCTGCTTTGTCGCAAATTCGATCGTATGTCACGCCGCAAAATATCGAAAGCGCGGCGATGATAAGTATGGTCAGCGTTCGCTTGATGGCAGCTCTCATTTTTTGATCAGCTCCTTAGCTGTTTGCAATGTCGCGCGTGACGACTCGTCGTTGTTCGATCCGTAGAGCTCGGCTATCCTGTCGGCAAATGCACAAAGTGCCGCTGCATCATGGTCGTTTCTGAATATATACGTACAGCGTTCAAGATAAAAGCTGTCCGGCAGTGAGGCATTTATGCGGGCATCAAGCTGTGCGCGTGTGCGCCGCCCGCCGTCCCTTTCGTAAAGCCTCGCCGCGCGTTCATCCCCAGCGGCAAGAATACCTATCGTTGCCTCGCAAAGCGAGTCGCATCCTGCCTCAAAAAGCTGTGGCGCATCTATCACCGTCGGCGCATCTGAGTGTTCTATCAGCAAAGACAGCTCCGCTTTTACATATTTGTGCGTGATAAGATCCAGCTTTTTGAGTGCCGCAGGATCCGAAAAAACTATATCGGACAGTGCGGATCTGTCAATGCCGCCGCATGGGAGCAAAACGCGGTCGCCAAAGCTTTCGGCAAGCTCGCGAGTGCAGTCGCTCGGTGCGGATATCATACCGTGATATATCTTATCGCAATCAAGCACGCAAAAACCGCGCGCGGCCAGCAGTGAGCAAAAATATGATTTACCCGCACCGCTCGGTCCTGTCACTCCTATCGTCATTTTAAACCTCAAATACATATCGAAGAATATATATAATATATTATACTACAAAGTGTGACAAAAAGCAATACCTCGGCGCATACTTGCGCCGATTATTCGCAAAACAAGGCAAAAAACGGTTGAAAAACACCGTGTGTTGGTGTATAATAGTAGAGAATGAAATAAAGAATGCAACGATCATAACGATTTTTTGAGAGGATGCCGTGATGAAATACAAATATCTTCTTTTTGATGCCGACGATACACTGCTTGATTTTAAGCGCTCGGAGCGGCAAGCACTTACCGAGACACTTAAAAGATATTCCATCGAACCCACGGATGAGCTGATATCCGGATACAGCAGAATAAACGATTCGCTTTGGAAACTGCTTGAGCGCGGAGGAATAGAAAAGCAGGCACTGAGAGTTCGCCGCTTTGAATTATTCGCCGAGGAGTATTCGCTCCCCGCTGACCCGCACAAAATGGCGGTGGAATATACCGATAGGCTTGCCGAGCAGTCTTATATCATCAGCGGTGCTGATGCGCTCTGCCGCGATCTTACGGCGGCGGGCTTCCGCCTGTTTGTTATAACAAACGGTATCAAAAGCATACAGACCAAAAGAATGGGCGCATCCCCGATACAGAGGTATATAGAACGCTCTTTTATATCAGAGGATGTGGGGCACGAAAAGCCGTCGGCGGCGTTTTTTGACCATGTTGAACGGTCTATCCCCGATTTTGACCGGGGTGCTGCACTTGTGATAGGCGACTCGCTGACATCGGATATCGCCGGTGGCATCGGCGCGGGGATAGATACCTGCTGGTATGATCCCGCACACAAGTCACTGCCGGATAATATAAAGCCCACATATGTTATACACGATCTTTGCGAGCTTTACGGTATACTCGGTGTCGAGCCGATGTCGCCTGCAAAAAATGCAGGTAGTGGTGAGAGCGAAAATAATATATCCGCCTATGCCGAAAAATTGGCGGTGCTTGGGATAGAGACAAAGACCGCCGAGCCGCTGTCCGTGCATTCAAGCTTTAAAATAGGCGGAGCGGCGGATCTTGGCGTGTTCCCGAAGACAGAGGGTGAGCTTGTGGCGGCACTTCGTGCGGCAAAGGAGTGGGGTGTGCATCGACTCGTGCTCGGCAACGGCTCCAATGTATTGTTTGACGATGACGGCTTTCGCGGCGCGGTCATATTTACAAAAAAACTGCGTGAAAAGTCTATTGACGGTAATATCCTTACCGCATCCGCCGGAGCTACGCTGCTTTCGGTTGCGGTCGAGGCACGCAATGCGGGACTTGGCGGGCTTGAGTTTGCATACGGTATTCCCGGCAGTGTCGGCGGTGCTGCGTGTATGAACGCGGGCGCTTACGGCGGCGAGATGGCGGACGTCATTGAGAGCGTAACGCTTTATGATGCCCTCGCCGATAAGACCGTTACCCTGCCTGTCTCCGAGATGCAGTTCGGGTACAGAAAGAGCATAGCCATGGACGGCGAAAGATACACCGTCATCTCGGCGAGGTTTAAACTCACACCGTGTGAGCAAAGTAAGATATCAGAAAAAATGAATGATTACATGTCCCGCCGCGTGGACAAACAGCCGCTTGAATATCCAAGCGCGGGCAGTGTATTCAAACGCAGTGCGCCGACGGTATACACAGGCAAGCTTATTGAGGATTCCGGGCTTAAGGGATACAGGATAGGCGGCGCTCAGGTATCCGAAAAGCATGCGGGATTTATTATCAATGTCGGCGGGGCAACATCTGCCGATGTCAACGCGCTGATAGCGCACATTCAAAAGGTGATATTTGAAAATTACGGCATCTCGCTTCAGTGCGAGGTGCGCCGCATACCGGTATCGCAATGAACTTTGGGGATATATTAAGAGCGGAGCTTATCGAGGCGCTCCCGAGGCGTGCTTGTTGCAGGCGCAGTTATCTGCACGGCTTGCTGATCAATGCCGAGTGCGGGATAGAGGGCGTGGTCATGTGCCGCGTTAAAAACGATGCTGTTGCGGATATCGTAAAAAAACTGCTCTCGGAACAGTATGGCAGAGAGCCGCAGGCACGCGGCGAGGTCTGCTACGGCAGGCACATATCCGTATTTGAGTTTGAATCGCGCCGATTGGCGGCGTATCTTTGCCGCCTCTCCGAGCCGTTCGATTGCGATCTGACGGACAGCGAGCCTGCAATACCCGAACTTAAATGTGCCGATTGTAAAAATGCATTCATCGCCGGAGTTTTGCTGTCCTCGGCGCGTTGCTCGGATCCGCAAAAGACGGTGCGCATGGAGCTTGATGTAAACGACCGTGTGCGCGCCGAAAAGCTGGCAGCGTTGTTTGCAAAGGATCATTCAAATCCCGGATATTCCGAGCGATCCGGCAAATGCTCGCTCATATTTAAAAAGAGCGCGGAACTTCAGGATATATTATCCTCCGCGGGCGCACCGATGGCGGCCATGGAGCTGATACAGGGTGACCTGCTTCGCGAGTTCCGCGGCAATATAAACAGGGCATCGAATTGCGAGGTGAAAAATATCAGCCGCGCAGTCGGCGCATCGGCCGTACAGCTTGAGGCAATAGCCGCGATTCGTGCGGCGGGAGCGTTTGATTCGCTCCCGGATGACCTGCGAGAGACGGCTATGCTTCGAGAAAGTGAGCCCGAGTGCTCGATAGCCGAGCTTGCATCCAAGCACCCGCAAAGAATATCAAAATCCGGGGTGGATCATAGGCTCAGGCGGATCTGTGATGCGGCCGCAAAGCTAAAAAAATGACCGTTTGACGATCCTTTTGACGGAAAACATGATAATAAGATATTTATATTTTTTGACAGATGATCGGATAGAAAAAACATCATCCGACCATGTCAGGATCATAAAATAAAAATGTGGAGAACACCATGAGTGATTTCGTTCACCTGCATCTGCACAGCGAATACAGCCTGCTTGACGGCGCGTGCCGCATAGCGGATATCCCAAAGGCCGCGGCGCGTGCGGGGCACAAGGCGGTGGCACTAACAGATCACGGCGCCATGTACGGCGCGGTGGCCTTTTATCGCGCTTGCCGCGATAACGGCATCAAGCCCATCATTGGCTGTGAGGTCTATGTTGCGCCGCGCTCAAGATATGAAAAACTGCCCGGGCGTGATAATGCCGCTCACCATATGGTGCTGCTGTGCGAAAATGAAAAGGGCTATAAAAATCTCATAAAGCTCGTGTCCCGCGGTTTTACGGAGGGCTTTTATTCGCGTCCGCGGGTGGATGACGAGCTGCTTTTGCAGTATCATGAGGGTATTATCGCTCTCTCTGCATGCCTTGCAGGAGAGATACCCGCAAAGATCGTGGGTGGCGACCTTGACGGCGCGCGCCGTTCGGCAGAAAAATATAAAAAAATATTCGGTAAGGATAACTTTTTTATTGAACTGCAAAATCACGGTATCGCTGAGGAGAGGCAGATCCTGCCCACACTTGCACGTATAGCGCGGGAATGCGATATAGGCATGGTGGCGACCAACGATGTGCATTATATCAATCGCACCGATGCCTCAACACAGGCGATACTTATGTGCATACAAACAAACCGCACGATAAGCGATGGCCGCCCCGCGGGCTTTGAGACGGACGAGTTTTATTATAAATCCACCGATGAGATGCGCGCGCTGTTCGGCTCATTTGAGGGAGCTGTCGAGAATACGGTGCGCATAGCCGAGCGTTGCAATTTTGATTTTACATTCGGCAAGATACTTTTGCCGTCCTACCATCCAAAAACTGCGGCAGTCCACGGCTCGTCGAGTCGTGCAGAGGTGACGGCGGATCCCGGTGCGCCCGAGACCGAAGAAAGCCCCAAAAAGAGTGCCGCCGTCGCGGCGGACAGGGAACTGCGCGAGCTTGCCGAGCGAGGGTTTTCGGCACTTATCGAGAGCGGCGACCTGCCGTCCCCGGGGCATGAGACGGGCGAGTATCGCGAACGGCTTGAATATGAGTTGTCTGTCATCTCAGACATGGGGTATTCCGATTATTTTCTTATCGTTTCGGACTATGTGGGCTACGCCAAAAAAAGCGGCATCCCTGTGGGACCGGGGCGCGGATCGGGAGCCGGCAGTCTTGTTGCCTATCTCACAGGGATAACCGGCATCGACCCTTTGCGATATGATCTGCTGTTTGAGCGTTTTTTAAATCCCGAGCGTGTCAGCATGCCGGATATAGATATAGATTTTTGCTACGAGCGGCGAGATGAAGTCCTTGAGTACGTTAAGGAACGTTACGGTGATGACCACGTTTCGCAGATAATCACCTTTGGCACCATGGCCGCGCGCGCCGTCATCAGAGATGTCGGCAGAGTAATGGGCATTCCCTATGCCGAGGTCGATGCCGTTGCCAAGCTCGTGCCGCGCGAGATCGGCGTAAAGCTTGACGCGGCAATGGAAGATAAGGATCTGCGCGAGATATACGACTCATCACCGCGCATACGTGAGCTTATAGACACGGCAACGGCTCTTGAGGGCATGCCGCGAAATATCTCGGTACATGCGGCTGGTGTTGTGATAACAGAGGATCCGATAACCGAGTATCTGCCGCTGTCCGTCAGCAACGGCGCGGTGATATCGCAGTATGATATGGATACCGTTGCATCCCTCGGTCTCCTGAAATTTGACTTTTTGGCGCTTCGCTATCTTACCATAATCGAAAATGCCGTGCGTGCCATAAAGGAGAACGAGCCGGATTTTGATATCGAGCGACTGGATCTTTCGGACAGAGGCGTATATGATCTGATATCCCGCGGGCAAACGCTTGGCGTTTTTCAGCTTGAATCCCCCGGTATGCGCTCAATGCTTACCGAGCTGCGACCGCAGAATATAGATGATATATTGGCGGCAATAGCGCTTTTCAGACCCGGACCGATGGACTCCATACCAAAATATATCGCCGGCAAAAACGATCCGGCTTCCGTCAGCTACCCCTCCGAGCTTTTGCGACCGGTGCTGTCCGAGACCTACGGCTGTATCGTGTATCAAGAGCAGGTCATGAGCATATTCAGGATCATGGCGGGGTATACCCTCGGGCGTGCCGATGTTGTGCGTCGAGCCATGTCAAAGAAAAAGGCGGAGGCGCTTGAGGCGGAGCGCGGAGAGTTCGTGCGCGGCGCTGTGGCGCGAGGCATGGAGGAGAGGGCGGCTGTGGAGCTGTTTGACGATATGGCCGCATTTGCGGGATATGCCTTCAACAAGAGCCACGCGGCGGCATATGCGCAGATATCCTTCCGCACGGCGTATCTAAAGGCGCACTACCCGCGCCAATATCTTGCCGCACTGCTCAGCTCTGTCCCCGGCGATCAGGTAAAGACCGCGCAGTATATAAGGGAGGCGGCAAAGCTTGGCATACGTGTTCTGCCGCCGGATGTTAACTGCGGATATGCGGATTTTCATGTTGTCGGCAATGATATAAGCTTTGGTCTGCTCGGTGTCAAGAATGTTGGCGGCCAGTTTATCGAAAAGATAGTGCGCGAGCGGGAACGCTGCGGCAGGTTTGGCGATATGGATGATTTTCTCACTCGCATGAGTGACGGAGAGCTGAACCGCAGAATGATAGAAACGCTTATAAAGGCCGGCGCTTTTGACAGTTTCGGGCGGCATCGCTCGCAAATGATCGAGGCACTGCCTGCGGCGATAACCGCGCTGACGGACAGGAGCCGAAAGAATCTTGAGGGACAGCTCGATATGTTCTCCGCTTCATCTGACAACAGTTCGGGTGGGCTTTGCGTTTATCACGAAATGCCGGAATACCCCCTGCGCGAGCTGCTTGAGTATGAAAAGGAAAGCACCGGGATCTGTTTTTCCGGGCATGTGCTTGACGGATATTCAAAAAATATCGAGGCACTGTCTCCGCTATCGCTCGGCGAGCTTACGGTGGAGGATGGCGGCGATGGCGC
The DNA here is from genome assembly GCA_964384555.1 of uncultured Ruminococcus sp. Taxonomy (GTDB): domain Bacteria; phylum Bacillota; class Clostridia; order Oscillospirales; family CAG-272; genus CAG-390. Next base: position 229,315 of record CAYLLA010000001.1, read on the forward strand.
CCCCGGTGACGGCGCAGATCTTATGTCGTTCGATAAAAAGCAGATACTCGCCGTCGGCATGATAGCCAACGTTACCCGCAAGACCACCAAAAACGGCGATGTCATGGCATTTTTTGTGCTTGATGACAGCGTGGGAAGAATCGAGGTCATAGCCTTTGCCAAAAGCTATGATAAATACAGCGGCATCATAAGAGAGGGCGAGGCGGTGTACGTCCGCGGGACGATCTCGGTACGGGACGGTCGCGAGGGCTGTGAGTGCAGGCTGATCCTAAATCAAATAGCACCGCTTATTCCGAATGAAAGATATACGGCGGAAAGAGCGGCTCGCGACAGCGCGCGCGGCGCGGCGGAGAGCGAAAACGCAAACAACGGTCGCCGCGATACGCCGCGACCCACCGCCGCAGTCGTGTCGCCTAAAAAGATACCAAGCGTTTTGTATATTCGTGTTCCGTCAAAGGATAGCGCGGTGTATAAAAAGTGCCTTAATATGGTCGGGATATTTGACGGTACACTGAAGACTGTGTTTTATTATTCCGATGTTTCCGAGTACGAGGACAGCTCCATCGGAGCGGATATATCAAGCGCCGGCGGGCTTTTGCGTGAGCTGCGCCTCTTGGCGGGAGATGAAAATGTAGTATTGCGTTAAGCGACTGAATGGCCGGACAGGTCAAAGTCGGCAGGGCGGCAGAGAGTGTCAGCTTGTAAGATCTTCGATGGCCGCCGCCAGCGCGGACGAGTCGCGAAGGCTCACTCCCGCCCGCAAAAGCTCAGCTTCATCGGCGGTGAGTATACCAAGGTCAAACTGGGCAGAATATACCACGTCTCCCGTTCGATCGATGGCGGTAAGTTTGCCTCCCTCATCGTTGTAGACCAAAAGTATCGCATCATCATTGCCGTGAAATGCAAAAACATCTGCGGCCGCGGCGGCGGTGGATGCGGATGTGTCGTTATCCACGGCGGTGTCTGCGGAAGTTTGGCTGTCACATGCGGCGGCAGAGGCAGATGCGCTGGTCGGTCTCCCCGCGGTGTGATCACCCGTGCCTCCCGCGGCGTTTATATACGCTCTGGTACACAGGACTACGGCAATGGTGGAGAGGACAAGGAAAAGCACGGCCGCCGCTGTCACGGCCCACAATAACTTGATCTTCATTTTCTCATACATCCTTTTGTTTGTTTTTCCATTATTATTGTCCTAAATTCATAGTGTATTCAAATAAGAGTGCTAAAATAATGATAAAATAAGTCAGGCGATAAACAAAACGTGCGGCAAGCGAGCCGCGGTAATAAAAAACCAAACAGGAACGGTCAAAGAATGCAAAAAAAATTAAACTGGCACGATGAGATAAAAAAAGCATGCAAGATAGCCTGGCACGGCGCCGGGATCTTTTTTCGCGGCTTTTTAAACGTGCTTGTAACCTTTCTTATCATTTGTGCACTTACCGGTATCATAGTCGTTTGCGCATTTACGATCTATATAAAGAACTATGTTGAGACCGAGGTGGATATATCAAAATACAAGCTTGATTTTAATACGTCCACTACCACGCGTGTTTACAGGTACGAGTTCACCGACCGCGCAAATCGTGTAGGCGAGGCCGTGGAGCTTGAAAGCGAGCGGTTGTACGGTCCTAAAAACAGTATTTTTACCGAGTATGATAAGATCCCCGCAAACCTGCAAAACGCGTTTATAGCAGTTGAGGATAAGCGTTTTATGACGCATGATGGCGTGGACTGGCTAAGGACCGTCAAGGCGGGCGCTAACTTTTTCCTTGGCTTTGACAGCTCAAACTACGGCGGTTCAACTCTTACCCAACAGCTTATAAAGAACGTAAGCGGAGATGATTCCTACAAGATACAGCGTAAGAAACAGGAGAACCTTTGGGCGCTCGATCTTGAAAAGAAGATGGAAAAAGAGGAGATACTTGAGCTGTATCTTAACATCATAAATCTCGGCTCCGGCTGTTACGGCGTGCAGGCGGCGGCAAACAAGTATTTTGATAAGGATGTAAGCGAGCTGACACTTATCGAGTGCGCCGCTATCGCATCCATTACCAAAAACCCCTCAAAGTATAACCCCATCACCCATCCGGAGGAAAATCTGGAGCGGCGCAACACCGTGGTGGCTCGTATGCTTGAGCAGGGGCTTATCAATAAGCGCGAGTATGACGAGGCATACGGCAAGGAGCTGGTCCTTAATGTTCGTGATGATACAAGAGAGATTAATATCAACTCTTGGTATACCGATATGGCAATAGAGGATATCATTACGGATTACAGCAAGCAGTATGAGGTCTCTCGCGAGATAGCGGCACTTAAGGTGTATAACAGCGGATGGAACATCTATCTTTTGGTGGACGACCGCATCCAAACGATCCTTGAAGAGACCTATCTTGATGACAGCAACTTCCCGGACAGCGACTCTGTCCTCCCCGCGCAGTCCTCGGCTATCGTGATAGACCCCGAGACGGGCGATATACTCGGCGTTGTGGGCGCAAGAGGAGAGAAGACGGCTAACCGAATACAAAACTATGCCACCACCACCAAACGCTCGCCGGGTTCATCGATAAAGCCGCTTGCCGTGTACGCCCCTGCCATCGAGCGCGGGCTTATAACCTATGCATCTGTTTTTGATGATACCCCCTTTACCTTTGACAAAGAGGCCGGCACTGCTTGGCCTAAAAACTTTGATTATTATTACCGCGGCCTTACAAATATCAAGTATGCGGTAGAGAACTCGCTGAACACCGTATCCCTTAAGGTGCTGGAGCTTGTTGGACTTGACTATTCCTTTAAGTTCTGCCGTGATACACTGGGACTTGATAATCTTATCGAGTCGATGACGCTTGAGAGCGGCAACACCTTGACCGATAAGGGCTACGCGGCATTGGCGCTGGGGCAGCTGAACTACGGTCTTACCGTGCGCGAGATGACGGCGGCATATTCCGTTTTTGCCAATAACGGTGTGTATAACGAATCGAATTCCTATCTCAAGGTACTGGACAGCGAGGGCAACACGATCCTTCAAAACGACTATAAGGGCACTGTGGCTCTCAGCGAGTCCACCGCATCGATCATGACAAAGCTCATGCAAACTGTCGTGGCGCATAGTGGTTATATCAAGCTTGATTCAAAGATAGAGCTTGCCGCAAAAACAGGTTCGGCGGGCGATAACTATGATAGATGGTTTATCGGCTATTCGCCGTATTATATCTGCGGAGTTTGGTATGGTTATGAGTATCCAAAGGCAATACCCGGCGATAACCCCTCCGGTATCGTGTGGAATACCATGATGACCGAGATACACGAGCCGATATTTGAGTCGGTGGCCGACGGCAACGAGGAGCTTAAGTCCTTTACCGTATCGGATGATGTTGTAAAATGCACCTATTGTAAGTATTCCGGCAAGCTGATGACGGATGCCTGCGAGGCGGACCCGCGCGGCAACTCGGCGGAGACAGGGTATTTCTTGCGCGGCACACAGCCCACGACATCCTGCGACCGCCATGTGTGGGTGATATTTGATGAGGTCACGGGCGGCGTGGCATGCGATAAGTGCCCGACAGAAAATCTCATTCAAAAGCCTCTGTTGCTTGTTGATCGTAACTTCCCGATCGAGGTGTATGTAAACGATACCCAATATACCTACGTGCAGAATGCAGAGGGTATAGTGCCGTATTCAAATGCATATTATCCTTATTATCAATCGCTTTCCGGTAACGGCAGATTTTACGGCAAGCATTCGGGCAGTGGAATGCCGTATAACAGAGCCTGCACTGAGCACGGAGATGCCACGTCCTGGATAATCGATGCCAACCACCGACCCGGATCGGGTATAGTCCTGCCGGAGGTGACAGAGCCGGCGGAGACTACCACGCTTGTGTGGTTGCCCGGCGGATTTGGCGAGAATGATATATTCGATCTGCGCCGCCGCATTTTCGGTGAGCTGACCTAAACATTGCCCGCGAGCTTTGGCAGATCTAAAGGCAATGCTCGCCCTTCGCTTTTGATAAATAAGGCGACAGCATGAGCGTATTAACGGCTCATGCTGTCACCGCGGTGATGATACAAGCAAAGAATGCATCATTTTTCAGCAAAAAGAGAAAATCTGCACTAATCCTATTGACAAAACCGCAATAGTATTGTATAATCTATTCATGTTGATCCGCGCGGAAAGGCGGATAAGAAAGGCATGGTATTTTTTAAAATGAAAGCTAAAAAAATTATTTCTCTTTTACTCGCATCACTCATGCTCCTCGCCCTCTCGGCGGTCTGCATCTCCTGTGACAACGGCGACCAGCCCGGCAACGATGGTGATAAGATCACCGTTTCTGTTGAAGTTTATTACACCGACAGCGATGGAGCCGAGGCTCTCTTCCTTAAGGCGACCGAGCTTGAGGTAAATGCGGGAAGCACGGTAAATGATACTCTCATTGCTCTTATAGCCGCTCGTGAGGCTACATATAAAGCTCTTGCCGATGGTTCTGTTGACTCCATCACCTTTGAGGGTGAAACTCTGGCTCAAAAGAGCGAGAACGTATCCAGCAACGAGGAAACCAAGACCTTTAAGAACACCCACTTTGAGTGGACCCTCAACGGCGCAAAGCCGGAGGATGCCACATCCCTGACACTTACCGTTGCAAACGGTGATAAGGTCGTTTATAAGCTCGTTACCCAGGAGCAGGTAGTTCCCGTATCGTAAGTTAAAAGACAAATATCAAACATAATAAATTTATCGATCCGGATGTCGCACGCGGCATCCGGATCGATAAATTTATTATCAAAGATTTGTTTTCAGCCCGAGATCTCATCATCTCTGAGGATAATACCGCCGCCCAAAAGCTCGCGATCACTGTAAAAGACGGCAGATTGCCCTGGGGCAGGTGCGCGTTCGGGAAGAACAAAGTCTATTTTGTATATTCCCAAGGTGACGTCTACCGGCGCGACTGTTGCCTGTGAGCGGCGCTTTGTGTAGCGGGTGCTGACCTGCGCCGAGAACGGCTCGGTGGGAAACTTACCCGAAATAAATGTTGTTTGCTTTATCATTATCGATGAGCGATAAAGCATCTCCTCGCCCGACAGCACAACGCGGTTATCTCCCGCATCTATGCGGCATACGTAAAGCGGACGGTCGGCGGATATCCCCAGCCCGCGCCGCTGTCCCGGCGTATAGTTTTGTATGCCTGTATGCCTGCCGAGCACACGTCCGTCTGTGTCAACAAAGTCACCGGGGGGCGGGAGGGCGTCAATCTCGTGCGCCGCAAAGGCCTTGTAGTCGCCGTCGGGGATAAAGCATATATCTTGACTGTCCTTTTTTTCGGCGGCGGAGGAGTGATCGTTGGCGGCGAGCCCGCGCACCTCGCTTTTTGTAAGTCCCGCAAGAGGGAAGATGAGCCGCGAGAGGGTCGCTTGGTCAAGTGTGTAAAGAAAATATGTTTGATCCTTGGCTGTATCGGTGGGGGTGATAAGATGATACCCGCTCGCATCATGGCTGATCGATGCATAGTGACCGGTAGAGATCATATCAATACCGTGCGCATCGGCGTAGGCCAGCATCTCCGGGAATTTTATGTGGCGGTTACATTCAACGCAGGGGTTGGGTGTCCCGCCGCCAAGGTACACACTTGTGAAATTATCTATTACATGCCGCTTGAATCTATCACGTATATCAAGAGTTACGTGCGGAATGCCTATCTCAGCGGCGACCCTCGCGGCCGCTGCGGCGGCCGATGCGCTGCCGCAGGAGGGTAGCATTTGATCTGTCATAATAAAAGTGATGCCGGTAACGCTGTAGCCGGCGCGTCTCAGGAGCATGGCGGAAACGGTGCTGTCCACACCGCCGCTCATGCCGAGCAATACTGTTTTCATGATATCCTGTCCCATGCCCCGTTGCTGCCAATAGGCAACGCCGAGGAGGCTTTTGTTTTTATAGCCTATTATACCGCACAAACAGCTTTTTTTCAAGTATCGGCGGCGTTTGCGAGTAAAATTTACATTTTAGTATGGTTTTTATCTTTAGAATATAGTATAATAGAATAGATTATAATAGCCGTTACTCTGACGTATTTAAAAACATTATTGTTGCCGTCTCTCGGCGGCGGAATGGGGAATCAACTTTCAATGAAGATAGAAACACTTTTGTTTGGTGACTACAGCAAAAGACAGCTGAAAAAGATCAAGGGCGCGGCGGATGCCGTTGATGCCCTCTCGGATAAATATCGTGCCATGAGCGAGGAGGAGCTGCGCTCGGTAACACCTGCCTTTCGTGCTCGACTTGAAGCGGGAGAAACACTTGAGGGGCTTTTGCCGGAGGCCTTTGCCGCGGTGCGTGAGGCCGCGGACAGGGTGCTTGGCAAACGTCCTTTCCGTGTACAGGTCATAGGCGGCATATTACTGCATCAGGGCAGAATAGCCGAAATGAAGACGGGCGAGGGTAAGACACTCGTTGCCACAATGCCCGCGTATCTTAACGCGCTCACCGGCCGCGGTGTGCATATCGTTACGGTGAATGATTACCTTGCCGTGCGTGATGCGGGGGAGATGGGCAGGATATATGAGTATCTCGGCCTGCGCACGGGTGTTATTACCAAGGAGATGTCAGCCGATGAAAAGCGCCGCAACTACGTCGCAGATATCACCTACGGAACGAATAACGAGTTTGGTTTTGACTATCTGCGCGATAATCTGCAGACGAGCCTTGATAGGCAGATGCAGCGCGGCCACAACTTTGCTATCATCGATGAGGTAGACTCCATCCTTATCGATGAGGCTCGCACGCCTCTCATCATCTCGGGTATGAGCGGAAAATCAACGGATATATACGAGCGGTGCGATGCGGCAGTCAGAAAGCTCTCAAAAAAGGTCATCAAGGAGATAGATACAAAGCTTGAGACAGATGACGAGAACTTTGATTATATCGTTGATGAAAAGCATTCAAATGCAGTTCTCACCCCGCGCGGAGTGAAAAAGATAGAGGAATTTTTCGGCATTGAGAACCTCAATGATCCGGAAAACGCCAGCATAGCCCATAATGTGAACCAGTCCATCCACGCATACGGCGTGAAAAAGCGAGATATCGACTATGTTGTTAAGGACGGCGAAATAATTATCGTTGACTCCTTTACCGGTCGCCTTATGCCCGGCAGACGTTATCAGGACGGTCTGCACCAGGCACTTGAGGCAAAGGAACGCGTAAATGTACAGTCGGAGATGAAGGTAACAGCCACTGTGACCATTCAAAACTATTTCCGTATGTACCATAAGCTTTCGGGTATGACGGGAACCGCGATGACCGAGGAGGAAGAATTCAGAGAGATATACGGTCTTGACGTTGTTGAAGTCCCCACTAACAAGCCGATGATCCGCAACGATCACCCGGACCGCATATTTACCGATGAGGCGGCGAAATTCCGCGCAGTTATAGAGCTTGTAGAGGAATGCCGCGAGCGCGAACAGCCGGTGTTGGTCGGTACCGCATCGGTTGAAAAATCCGAAATGCTTTCAAAAATGCTTAAGGCGCGCGGCATAAAGCATAATGTGCTCAATGCCAAAAATCATGAGCGCGAGGCTGATATCATAGCCGAGGCGGGTCGCGCGGGTGCGGTAACTATCGCCACAAACATGGCGGGCCGCGGTACCGATATCATGCTTGGCGGTAACCCGGAGCATATGGCAAAGCAGGAGATGACCCGCATGGGGCTTCGCCCGGAGCTTATCGCACTCTCCACGGGTACTGCTCCCACAAGCGACCCGGATATTAAAAATGCACGTAATACATTTAGAATGTACTACGAAAAGTATAAAGAGGAGATAAAGCCCAACCGCGAGAGGGTGGTGGCATCCGGCGGTCTTTATATCATTGGCTCCGAGCGGCATGAGAGCCGCCGCATAGATAACCAGCTGCGCGGTCGTTCCGGCCGTCAGGGAGACCCCGGCGAATCGACATTTTTTATTTCGCTTCAGGATGATCTTATGCGCCTCTTTGCAGATCCTGCACGTCTGCAAAAGCTTTCTGCATTTGCAACAAACCTTACAGACGAGAGCGGCGATATGTCGCAAAATATCAAGCTCTTCTCAAGCGTGATCGAGAGTGCGCAAAAGAGGATAGAGAGCCGCAACTTTAAGATCCGTAAGAGCGTGCTTGAATATGATGATATCCTAAACGAACAGCGTAAATCGATATATCAGCAAAGAGATGAGATACTCCACGAGGGCGATCTTTCGGCAAAGATCAAGGAGATGATCTCCTCCACTATTGCCGAGTCGGTGGAAGCGGCCACTGCATCCGCTGACCGCAGTGAGTGGGATATTGACGGATTGCGCCGCAAATACCTCGGCTGGGTCTGCCGGGACGATGATCTTGTGTTCACCGATGCGGCACTGGCAAGAATAAGACCCGAGGATATTACAGAACTGCTCTGCCAAAACGCAGACGAGCTTTACAGAAAGCGCGAGGCGGAGGCGGGATACGAGCGTTTCCACCGCTTTGAGCGTACGACACTGCTCCATAACATGGACGAGATGTGGCTTGACCACATCGACGATATGGAAAACCTAAAGCAAAACGTGCGCTTGCAATCCTATGCGCATAAGGATCCGCTTACAGAGTACAAGTTGCTTGGCTCAAACATGTTTGGTGATCTTATAACCGAGATACGCGATAAGACTGCACGCGAGATGCTGACAGAGCGCATCCCGGAGGTCATAGTCATCACGCCGGAGATGATCAAAAACATGCGCCTCGGTCGCAGCGCGGAAAAGGACAAAGGTTCATCCCCCCTGCCGCCCCACCCCGCAGAGCGCATAGATCGCAATGCGCCCTGTCCCTGCGGCAGCGGTAAAAAATACAAAAAGTGCTGTGGTGCAAAAAGCCTTGATGGCAACGGCGACAGTAACTGATAATGGTCGGCGGTGAAAACTGATGGGATTTGGTGTGCTTTTTATAGGCTATCTTATAGCTTTCCCCATGACACTTACAATGTACGGCTGGGCTATACGAATACTCGGCTGTATCGTGATGATAGTTGGCTGCAAAAAGCTTTGCGATTATTTTCGCGGGTTCTTTTATGTCGGTCTGCTTTCGGCTCTGTTTGCACTGACTGGTGTCTTTGAGGGTCTGATCAAGTTTGCGGATCTACCGGATATATACCAAACGATAGAGAGCTGGGTGTGGTTTGGAGTCGTGCTCGTCTTTCATCTCGTAATAAACTGGGAGCTTAACCTTGCCGATGCCTCAGTTGGGATAGAACGTCAACGCTCCACGGCTCTTACGGCTGTGTTTATTTCGGTTCTCTGGTTTGTAACGTATGTTCTCGGCATAACCCAACTGATACCGCCCGGATTTTATTGGCTGATGTTTTATGTCCTTATGGTGATCACTGCCGTGGCCATCTACGGCAGTTATCGCTATATCGCACCCGCGGGCGAGGCGGATACCGTTACCCGTCGCAAAACGGGCATAGGGTTTATTGATAAATTCTTTGCCGAGCTTGACCGGCGTGAAGCGCGCGCCATCGAGACCACTCGCGCCGAGATAGAGGCACGTCAAAGAAAGCGCGAGGCGGCACGCGCGGGCGGCAAACGCAAAAAACGCAAGTAAGCCGCCTCCCGCCCGCGGTGTGCCGACCGTTTCACCGAGCGTGCGGACGGAACGATATATGATACATTTTTTGAAGATCAAGGAGCATAAAAATGACGGATCGAGTAAAAAAAGGATCTATGGGCTTTTTGGCGCTTATTATTGCGCCGTTTGTGATCTTTAATCCGGATCTGGCGATCGTGGACGTCCTGCCGGATCTGATAGGGTATTTTCTGATCGCTTTCGGCATCACGTCGCTGTCTTATATCTGCCCGCAGATAGAGGCGGCTCGGCCGCGATTTTTCGTGGCCGGCGTTGTGGAGCTTGCAAAGCTCGTTGCTATGTTTTTGATATTCGGACTTGCCAATCAAAACGAGCGGCCTGTTATGATACTGCTGGCGGTGTTTGCATTTGCCGTAGTTGAGCTGATAGTACTTGTGCCCGCATGGAACGGTCTTTTTGACGGTCTTTTGTATCTCGGAACAAGAACGGGGGCTATGGCACCGTACGCTTCGCGCCGCGGCAGAGTGACCATTACCGGCTATGCCAAAGCCGTGACAGGCGTGTTTTTGTTCTTCAAGCCTCTCTGCGCCGTGTTGCCGGAGTTTGCATCCCTCACATCGGGCGGTTTTGATGAAACAAAGTTTGACTGGTATGAGTTCATAGGCCTCTTTCGCGAGTTTAGCATAATGCTTTCCGCGATAATGGGCATTTTCTGGCTCATAGTTATCGAAAGATTTTTTATCAGACTTAAGCGTGACGGTGAGTATATCTCGGCGCTTCGCGCTAAATATGAAAGCGAGGTTTTGCCGGGGGACATTCGCTTTGTCAAACGCAGGATAAAAACAGCATTTGTTTTTTTGGCCGCCGCTTTCTTTTTTGAGATCGATTTTATGCTGGAATATAACAACGTGATCCCGGATGTGCTTGCCGCACTTTGCTTTGTGGCGTTTTTTGCGGTGCTTGGCGGGGGGCTTTACCGTCGCTGCAACATCGCACTGCCGATATCTATCGTATATGTCCTGTCTGCGGGAATCGGCGATTGGCTGGGATATGATTTTAACAGCAGGTATTTCAACGCGCTCGTGTGGCAAAGCAGTGAGGTGCGCTCGGCATTCTTTGTGCGTTACACCTTTGTGATACTAAGTGCTGTTTTGTTCGTGGCCGTTACCTGTTTTGCGGCAGATGCACTGCGGCAGATAGTTTATGATCACGCAGGCTTTATCGCCGAGAATACCGACCGTGCGTTTGTTGAAGCAAAGCTTTTGGAGATCCGCCGCTATCTTTACCGTTATATAAACGCCGTGGTGATAATGACCGTGGTGTGTGCCATCAGCTTTTGCATAGGAGATATCATAATCACCCTTAACTCTTCTATATATGAGAGCATGGGCGTTATCTCCGGAACCATGCGGTCGCTGTCGAGCGTGTGGTGGATAATAAGTTCCGCTCTTTGCCTTATTAATTTCTTGATCCTACTTAAAACAAATTCCGAGATAGAAGCCGAGATCGAAAGCAGATATATGCTGAAATAAAAATTAAAGCTGTATCTTGTTTGTTCCTCGGTGCAAAATAAAAAACAAGGATAAAGTTAACTAAACTCTATGAATTACGAACTTGTGGACCGCTATCTGGCGGCCAAAAGAAAACTTTTTGATAAAGCGTTGTCGGGGCTGAACCCGCAACAGCGTGATGCGGTGTTTACGATAAACGGCCCTTTGCTTGTCATAGCCGGGGCGGGAAGCGGTAAGACCACCGTTCTTGTTCGCCGAATTGCGCAGATCATCAGATACGGTAACGCGTATTACTCGGATAAACTGCCGGGAGATCTCTCTCCAGCCTATGTCTCGGATCTTGAATCCGCCGCCGAGCTCTCGCCGGAGGATATAGAACCTATACTTGATGAGTTTGCATGCGATCAGGCGGTGCCATGGAGCGTTTTGGCTATAACCTTTACAAATAAGGCCGCAAATGAAATAAAGGCGCGTATATCCGCTATGTTCAACGATCCGGACATCGCATCAGATATCTGGGCGGGTACCTTCCATTCTATTTGCATGCGTATCATACGCAAGTACGCGGATAGGCTCGGATACACTTCAAACGTTACGATATACGATACCGACGATCAAAAAAAGGCGCTCGTATCTGCCATGAAAACGGCAAATGTTGATGATAAGCAATTTCCGATAAAAACAGTTGCGAACGCGATCAGCCGCGCCAAAGAAAAACTCATCACGGCCGAGGCATATGCTGCAGAGGCAGGCGGGTATCGTGAGCGCGAATTTGCCAAGGTGTACTCTGTTTATCAATCCATGCTCAAAAAATCAAATGCAATGGATTTTGATGACATTATAATGCAAACGGTGATCCTGCTCCGCGAAAATGATGATGTGCGGCAGTATTACGCGCATAAATTTAAATATGTTTGCGTTGACGAGTACCAGGATACAAACCTGGCGCAGTTTGAGCTTTGTTCGCTGTTTGCATCAGAGTGGCGCAATATAATGGTCGTCGGCGATGACGATCAAAGTATATATCGCTTCCGCGGAGCTACCATCGAGAATATACTTTCATTTGATAGGACATATGCCGATGCCAAGGTCATAAAGCTTGAGCAAAATTATCGTTCAACATCAAATATACTAAATGCCGCAAACGCGGTCATTAGTAAAAATGATTCAAGGCATAAAAAAACGCTTTGGACCTCAAACGATCCGGGTGCGCTCATCTCATACCGCACAACGGATGACCAAATGGCCGAGTCCCGCACGATAGCGGATATCATACTAAAACATATTGCCACCGATAAGTATACATACCGTGATTTTGCCGTCCTTTATCGTGTGAATGCACAGGCCAGCAATATCGAACGTACATTTGCAAAAAGCGGAATACCGTATAGGATATACGGCGGCGTGCGTTTTGCCGATCGTAAGGAGATACGCGACACCGTGGCCTATCTGCAACTGATAAATAACCACTCTGACCGCGAAAGATTGCTCCGTATCATTAACGAGCCCAAGCGAAAGATAGGTGCCAAAACCATCGAGGCGTTGGCGGATATCGCCGCCGAGCAGGGAATATCCATGTTTGATGTAATGTCGCGTGCATCCTCCTATACATCGCTTTTGCGTGTTGCGCCGATACTTGAGCAGTTTGCCGCAACGATAAACGAGCTGACCGAGATATTGGCAATGGGCTGTCCCCTCGATGCCTTTGTGCGGCAGGTGCTTGATAAAACAGGCTACATGCATATGCTTGAGTCCGCAGGCAAGGAGGAAGCCGACCGCGTTGACAACGTAAACGAGTTTATATCCGGTATCATGGAGTATATGAAGTCGACTGACGAGCCGACACTTACCGGCTTTTTGGAGGAGAACGCGCTGGTAGCGGATGTTGACCGCTTTGACGAGAACGCCGATGCAGTCGTTTTGATGACGATACACTCCGCCAAGGGTCTTGAGTTCCCGGTGGTACTGTTGCCGGGTATGGAGGAGGGAATATTCCCGTCCTTGCAAGCACTGGCAGAGCCCGCGGAGCTTGAGGAAGAGCGCAGACTGGCGTATGTGGCGATAACAAGAGCCAAAAATGAGTTGTTCATCCTGCGTGCAAAAATGCGCACAATGTACGGCCGCACGCAATTTAATGCGCCGTCACGCTTTATAGATGATATCCCGCCGGAGTATATCAACGAAGAACGCGAATATGAGCGGGATAACATTCCGGACGGTAAAGTCCCATTTAGGGCATCCTTTGACGAGGAGGGCAATGTTACCTACTCCTCAAGCGCTATGCGCCCGACAAGCTCACGCCCCAAGATGTCATCCATCTCTCAGGATAGGCTTACGGTAAACAAGACTGCCGCACCCAAGAGAAGCGCCGTGGAAAGCTTTGATTCGGGCGACAGGGTGCTACACCCGGTCTTTGGAGAGGGTGAGGTCATATCCGTCAAGCAGATGGGAGCGGATCGCCTTTATGAGGTCGTGTTTGACCGTGTCGGAACAAAAAAGCTTATGGGCAGTTACGCAAAGCTCCGTAAGGCATAAACGGTTGCAAAGTATAGTCTTTGCCACGCGTACAATCAAAAAACGAACAGGCATGACCGAGGTCATGCCTGTTTGTTTACTGTCTGATTTTTTATTAATGATACTATTATACTATTGACTATTGCAAAAAAACTTATCTCAATCTCTTATCAAGCTTGCGGGATAGATATGTGCCAAGGCTTTGGAATATCTGCACCATCACGATCAGCAGTATAACAGTCAAAATTATCACGGGGTAATTGTAACGGTTGTAGCCTATCATGATAGCTATGTTTCCAAGTCCGCCGCCGCCTATCGCTCCGCTCATTGCGGTATAACCGAGGATGGTCGTGATCGCAATTGCGGCATTGGATATAAGGGAGGGAACGCTCTCGGGTATCATCACCTTGGTAATGATCTGCAAAGGGGAGGCGCCCATGCTTTGGGCGGCTTCTATAATATTGGGGTCTACCTCGCGCAAGCTGCCCTCAACGAGTCTTGCTACAAACGGGAACGCGGCAATAACGAGCGGCACTATCGATGCTACAGATCCTATTGTCGTTCCAACGATCAGCCTTGTGAGCGGGAAGACAACAACGATGAGTATAATAAAGGGAACAGAGCGCAAAAGATTAACGATCGCATTTATCAGCTTCATGAGCCAAGCGGGGAGGGGCAGAACACCGTCGCGGTCGCCGCACACAAGCAAAACGCCAAGCGGCAGGCCTATGAGAAATGCAAAAAACGTTGAGACCACGGTGACATAAAAGGTCTCCCAAATAGCAAACGGAATATCATTCTTCAATAGCTCAAGTGCATATTTGAGCTTTTCGATCGTGAACATATTACCTGTCATGTCAGACCTCCTCCACCGTTACATTTTCTATCGCGCCAAGGTATTCTTTAACGGTCGATGTTTTTTCCTTGCCGCCGGGAACGCCAATGAGCATAGAGCCGTATGTTTTATCGTCTATCGTTCTTGTGGATGCCGAAACGATATTAACAAGCAGGTTGCGCTCCTGTGCCATTTTGGCTATCCAAGGAGTGCTCGCGGCCATAGCCCCGTTAAATACTATGCGCAGGCGCTGTTCGTGCTGAGGGTTGGATACACACTCGTCAGCACCGTTCGGGAACACGAGCCGTCTTGCGGCGGCAGAGCGCGGGCTGGCAAATACAGTTCCCACAGGGCCGCTTTCGACTATCTCACCGTTATCTATTATCGCAACATGTGAGCAGATCTCTTCAACAACGCTCATCTGGTGGGTGATAACGATAACGGTAATGCCAAGGCGCTTGTTGATCTCGCGTATCAGTGCAAGGATCGAGTGAGTTGTATTCGGGTCAAGCGCGCTCGTTGCTTCATCGCAAAGCAAGACCTTGGGGTCGGTCGCCAGCGCACGCGCTATTGCTATGCGTTGCTTTTGACCGCCGGAAAGCTGTGCGGGATAGGCTTTTGCTTTATCGGGCAGACCGACAAGCTCCAACAGCTCCCTCGCACGCGCCTCTGCTTTGTCGCGGGGGACGCCCGCAAGCTCCATGGGAAAGCAAATATTTTTGAGGCAATTCTTTTGCATCAAAAGATTAAAGCCCTGGAATATCATCGTTATATTTCTGCGGGCGGAACGAAGCCCTGCGGGGGTGAGGGATGTCATGCTGACACCGTCTATCACCACGTCGCCGGATGTTGGTCTTTCAAGCAGATTGATGCATCTGACAAGTGTGCTTTTTCCTGCTCCGCTCATGCCGATGATACCGAAAATATCACCTTTATTTATTGTAAGATCGATGTTGTGTAAGGCTTCAATTTTGCCGCCCGGACCGTCAAACGTTTTGCATAGTTGTTTTATTTCAATCATAACTCCGCTCGCTTTGCTTTTTTATTGTTGCCGGCACCGCGGTCACTGGTCTTGCTTGTGACCGATAGTGTGTTGCCGAATGAACCTATATGCCGCGCTCAGCCACGCAGAGCCCCGGGGCCTGCGTGGCAGTGCTGTTTTGATCTGTTATGGAGTTTGGGATCACTTCTTGAGCTCGTCAAGAGACTTGTGAGAGCTTGAATAAACGCCCATCGGCTCAACGTGTACAGCGGAGATAGATACTATGTGAGTACCGTTCTCAACGTTAAAGTTATCAAGGTAGGGTGCGTGCTGGAAGTAGTTTGCATCGCACTCGCCGCTCTCAACAACAGTATTGGGAACAACGTAATCGGAGAGGACGTTTATCTCAAGGGTTATACCCTTGTCTGCAAGGATCGCCTTGGCCTCCTCAAGTATCTCGGCGTGGGGTGTGGGGGAGGCGGCTACCTTTACTGTCTTGCCGGCAAGTGCGGCATAGTCAACAGTGGAGTCATAACCGTCGGTGGTGTTATCGATGGTGCTGATAACAGAGCCGGAATATTTTGAAGTAATGAAATTTTTAACTCTTTCACTTTCAAGTGCGGCCTTGAGCGCCTTGATGATGGGATCGTTCTCGCGACCCTCTTTTACCGCCAAAATGTTGGCATATGCAGAATAAGAGCCTTCGATGGCAACCGAATCTTTGGTGGGGTTAAGACCTGCGGAGATCGCATAGTTGGAGTTGATAACGGCAAAATCAACATCGGTGAGGACGTTGGGGAGAGCTGCGGCCTCTATCTCACGGAATGTGATGCCGTAGGGGTTTTCCGCAATATCCTTAACGGTTGCGGTGATGCCCGCACCCTCTTTGAGCTTGATGATGCCATTGGCTTCAAGCAGAAGAAGTGCGCGTGCTTCGTTGGTGGAATCGTTTGGAACTGCAATAACAGGGCCGCTGTTGCCGCAGGATGTGAGAGAGAAGAGCGTGCAAAGCACTAAAATTGAGGCGAGGATGAGAGAGAGTGATCTTTTCATGATTTTTTTTGCTCCTTGTTTGAAAGAATAATATATTAAAAAGGGGAACGCCCGATTGCGTTCCCCTTTTTTGACACTGCGGATCAAAGATCCTTTATATCTACCCCGGAAGGCTGCAATTCGGAAATATAGGCGCGACAAAACATGCACATGGAGCACATGCACATCGACATCATCATATCCATTGCAGTGTTGGCACAACGGTTCATGATGTTTCCTCCTTTTTCCGACAGTAATTTTGATGTGTGTATTTTACCACACATCCGCGCATCTGTCAATAGGTTTTTTAATGTTTTTTCTTTTTGCTCGCCTTTTTGTTTAAATTGTGTAATTTGCAGACGGTAAAACTGCAAAATGCGTGCGCATTGACGTGGTTGTGACACTCAAAAGTCTCACGGCATATAATATAACAGCGGCTCGATAATGCCGGCTGGTACAGCTTGTTTTTCTGTTTTTTTCGGTACGGCGCGGGAGAGCCTGAAAGTGAGGCCGATATGATATGAACTATAAAATAAAAGCCGCGTTGCTTGGCGGGGATATGCGGCAGTCCGCGACCGCGCGATTTTTATACGAGTGCGGGATCGAATGTGCCGTGTGGGGGATCGATCCGGCATTTGATATAGGCGGCGCGGTAAGATGTGAGGATTGGCGTTCGGCGGTGCGCGGCGCTGCCGTCATCATTCTGCCGCTGCCCGCCTCCTATGATGGCGTCAGGGTGAATTGTCCGTCGCTCCCGGAGGCAAGACTGCGGCTTTCCGTTTTGCTTGATTCCATAGATCATGCTCGGGTATTCGGCGGGCGACTGCCGGAGCATTTTGTTTCGTCCGCGGCGGAGATGGGCATTGCGGTATATGACTATTTTGAATCGGAAGAGCTGAAAATAAAAAACGCACTGCCGACTGCCGAGGGGGCTGTAAGCATTGCGATGCGCGAGATGGAACGCACGATAAACGGTTGTCGCGCCGCGGTCATAGGTTCGGGCAGGGTAGGATGGATAACGGCATCGCTTTTAAATTCGATGGGTGCGAATGTTACCGTTGCCGCGCGAAGGAAAAGTGAACTTGCCAAGGCGGGTATGATGGGCATGCGTATGCTGCGCATCGACAGTGAGCGCCCTATGTGCGGTCTTGGGGAGCTGGCGTGCGGATACGATCTAATTATTAACACCGTGCCGGTGCGGCTGATGACCGCAGAGATACTTGAGCGGATGAGCGGAGATGTTGTTATTATTGATCTTGCATCTGTTCCCGGCGGGATCGATCTTGACACGGCGGGCAGGCTAGGGCTGAACGTAACATGGGCGCTTTCTTTGCCGGGAAAATACGCACCGGTAAGCGCGGGTGTCATCATAGGTGAGACGATACTTTCCTACCTTGAGAGAATCGAGGAAACGGAAAGGATCAATTCCGCCGATGTAAAAAACGATGATGGCGCGGCAGAAAAGAGTGGGGAGGACATAACATGAAGATAGGTTACGCGATATGTGCATCATTTTGCACGATACCGCGCTCGCTTGAGACACTATCCAAGCTTATAGCCGAGCGGGCGGGGGATGAGTTCGTCCCGATAATCAGCGAGAATGCGGCACGCTATGACACGCGTTTTGGTCGCGCGTGCGATATTGTGGGGCGCGCCGAGGAGCTGTGCGGCAGGGCAGCCGTGCTTGATATAGTAAACGCCGAGCCGCTCGGCCCGCGAGAACCGCTGGATGTGCTGATCATATGTCCCTGCACCGGCAACACACTTGCAAAGCTTGCATGCGGCATTACAGATACCTCTGTAACAATGGCGGCCAAAGCGCACCTGCGGAGTTCAAGACCCCTGCTGATCGCGCCGGCCACCAATGATGCCATGTCGGCAAATTTTAAAAATATAGCATTGCTTTCGCAAAAAAAGAGCGTTTATTTTCTCCCGATGCACCGTGATGACCCCGCAGGTAAGCCATATTCGCTCGTTGCGGATTTCGGCTCCGTCGGGCGGGTGCTGGGCGATGTCATGACCGGGAGATATAAGGGCGAGCTTATAATTTGAGCATTCAAGCTAACAATAGATGTTATTGCAAAAACAGGGTGTAAAGCCCTGTTGGGGCCATGATCAATTCCAATGTTATCCCGGTCGATATCATCCACGTATACATAGACGGCCGCTTTTCTCGGCGGATTCTATGCATTTGTCAAACGCGCCGCTTACATTGCGATACTTGACATTAATGGCATCCATATCACCTGCTGTTTTTAACATATAAACATCGCATCTCCAAAGCTGAAAAAGCGGTATTTTTCACGCACGGCAAGCTCATAGGCGCGAAGCATGTCATCGCGTGAATACAGTGCGCTGACGAGCATTAAAAGGGTGCTCTCGGGCAGGTGGAAGTTGGTGATCAGTGCATCGACTATCTTAAATTTATATCCGGGATAGATAAAAATACCGGTATCTGCGCTCATTGCATGGAGCACTCCCGACTCATCGGAGGCACTCTCAAGTGTGCGGCAGGAGGTCGTGCCAACGGCAATTATACGTCCGCCGGCCGCGCGGCGCTCGTTAATGATACGCGCCGATTCTTCGCTTACTGAAAAATACTCGGTGTGCATAACATGCTCGGATACTTTATCTGCCTTGACCGGTCGGAAAGTGCCGAGTCCCACATGCAGCATAACAGGAACGACCGCCACGCCCATGGCGCGTATCTTATCCAGCAGTTCATTTGTAAAGTGCAGTCCTGCGGTGGGAGCGGCCGCCGAACCCTCCTCGCGCGAGTACACTGTCTGATACCGCTCGGAATCCTCAAGCCGTTCGGTTATGTAGGGCGGGAGTGGCATAAGACCTATCTCGTGGAGGAGCACATATGCGTTTTGGTATTTTTCGTGATCGTACTCAAAGCGCACAAGACGGTTTCCCTCCTCAACGATATCGGTGACCTCGGCGGTCAGCTTACCATCACCAAAAACCATCCGCGCGCCGAGTCTTGCGCGTTTTCCGGGGCGCACAAGGGTCTCCCATATATCGTTGCCGCGCTGGCGCAAAAGTAAAAGCTCTATCGCAGCATCAGGGCGACCCTCCGCGTGACCGTAAAGGCGTGCAGGGATGACCCTTGAATCGTTTATCACCAGTGTGTCGGCGGGGCGGAGATAATCTGTTATATCATGAAAACGGCGGTGCTCTATGCTTCCGTCGGCGCGGTTTATCACCATGAGCCTGGATGCATCACGCACCTCGGCCGGGTGCTGTGCTATCAGCTCCTGCGGCAGATCGTAATAAAAGTCGTGTGTTGACAGCTCGGTTGCGGGTTTGTTATTTATAATTACTTCGCTCAATTTTAAAAGCCATACCTTTCTGGGCATTTACGCCGCGGGGCGGCGATACACGGATGACGGTCAACGTCTCCGAGTATTTTTTGTTCTTACTATATATTATATATCAAAATCGATTTTTTTGCAATGGATAGGGAGCATTTTATAATAAAATGAGCAGATACAATATATTCAGGGGTGCGGCTACCGCACTCGCAACACCGTTTGCCGATGATGGATCGGTGGATCTTGAGACACTTGGCAAGCTTATAGACCGTCAAATTTCGGCGGGGATAGATGCCGTAGTGCTTTGCGGTACCACAGGCGAGTCCCCAACGCTTGCGGCGAATGAAAAGATCGAGATCTGGCGCTATGCGCGGGAGCGGATAGACAAAGCGGAGCGCCGCGTGCCGCTTATAGCAGGTACGGGCGGGAATGATACGGATGCGTCAGTTCGCCTTTCACACTCCGCCGAACTTTGCGGGGCGGATGCTTTACTGGTCGTTACTCCGTATTACAACAAAACTTCACAATTCGGCATAGCAGAGCATTACAGGCGGATAGCGGCCGGCGTCTCACTGCCGATCATTGTCTATACCGTTCCATCTCGCACAGGCATAAATATCTCCTCCGCCGCATGGCGAGAGCTGTTTAGTATCCCGAATGTCGTTGCGGTAAAGGATGCCACCGGGGATCTGCGGCACACGGCGATGCTGGCAGGGATGTGCCGTGATATGGGGGATGAGGCGGTCGATATTTATTCGGGCGATGATGAGCTGACACTGCCGGTACTTGCATGCGGAGGCGCCGGTGTGATATCGGTAACATCCAATATCATACCGGGCGAGATGCATGAGATCTGCCGCTTATTCTTTGATGGTAAATGCGGCGAGGCATTGCAGGCATGGCAACATGCGCTCCCTCTGATGCGGGCTATGTTTTGCGATGTGAACCCGATACCGCTGAAATACGCTATGGCAGAGCTGGGGCTTTGCCGCCCCTACCTGCGATTGCCGTTGGTGCCTTTGGAGGATGCCAATCGTTCAATTGTCACGGATGCACTTCAAAAAGTGTTGCCGATAAGATAAGATAAAATATCAAGGCCACCGCGGCGGGGGGATACCTCGACCGCGGTGGCCATTATGGATCTATAGTTAAATTATAAATTGCCGCTCGTGTCAGCAGATGCCCTGCCAAAGCATGGCCTCGGCTACCTTGCAAAATCCTGCGATGTTTGCACCGACAACAAGGTCGCCCGGGTGACCGTACTGTGCCGCCGCCTCGGATGCGTTTTTGTAGATGTTCTTCATAATGCCGTGCAGACGCTCATCGACCTCTTCAAAGCTCCAAGAGAGGCGCATAGAGTTTTGTGACATTTCAAGACCGCTCGTTGCCACGCCGCCGGCGTTGGATGCCTTTGCGGGAGCAAAGAGTATTCCGTTTGACTTGAAGATCTCAATGGCTTCCGGGGTTGAGGGCATGTTAGCACCCTCGGCCACAGCCATAACACCGTTCTTTACAAGTGCCGCCGCACCCTCTGCATCAAGCTCGTTTTGAGTGGCGCAGGGAAGTGCGATATCGCAGGGAACCGTCCAGATCTCGCGGCAGTTGGGTACGAATTTAACGCCTTTTTTGGCCGCGTACTCACTGATACGTGCGCGGCGGACCTCTTTTATCTCCTTCATGAGATCGATATCGATGCCGTCCTCGTCAACAACATAACCTGACGAATCACTCATTGCAATGACCTTTGCGCCGAGTGTCTGCGCCTTTACCGCGGCATATGTTGCAACATTGCCGGAGCCGGAGATGACCACGCGCTTACCCTCAAAGGATGTGCCTGCATCGCGGAGCATCTCATCTGTGAAATAGCAAAGACCGAATCCAGTTGCCTCTGTACGTGCAAGCGAGCCGCCGGCTTTAAGTGACTTGCCGGTAAGCACGCCCGTGAACTCATTGCGAAGCTTTTTATACTGTCCAAAGAGATAGCCTATCTCGCGGCTGCCAACACCGATGTCACCTGCGGGAACATCTGTGTCAGGTCCTATGTGTCTGTAAAGCTCGGACATAAACGCTTGGCAAAAGCGCATTATCTCGCCATCGCTCTTGCCCTTGGGGTCAAAATCAGATCCGCCTTTTGCGCCACCCATGGGAAGACCTGTAAGCGAGTTTTTAAATGTCTGCTCAAAGCCAAGAAATTTAATTATAGAGGCGTTAACGCTGGGATGGAAACGAAGTCCGCCCTTATAAGGACCTATGGCCGAGTTAAACTGTACGCGATAGCCGCGGTTAACATTTACATTGCCGTTATCATCCACCCACGCAACACGGAATGTGATCATGCGCTCGGGCTCTACCAGCCGTTCTATGATCCCCGCCTCAACGATATCGGGTCTTGCGCGAAGGATGGGAGAGATGGATTCAAGCACTTCGCTGACCGCCTGAATGAACTCGGGCTCGCCCGGGTTTCTCTTTTGTACATCGGAAATGATTTTTGCAATAAAATCCTCGTTATATTTCATTTTTAGTACCTCCTGAAGCTTGCATTAACTTTTTAACGGCGATATTATAGCACAAAAAAGAATTTCAGTCAATACAAAATTGCAAAAAAATCAGTATCATTTGATGTTAAATATTAAACGATCTCGCGCCTCATCCAAGGATATGTCGATCGCTGATATATTCCGGGGGTCTGCGGAGGATGCATTTATGATGATATCAGCCAATTTTTCTTCTATCTCACGCCTGATCATGCTCCGCAAAGGACGTGCACCACTGTGCTTGGCTATGGCGAGACGACATATGTGAGAAACGGTGGCATCATCAAAGGTGAGGTTCACGGCTGGAGTGCCGACTGCACAGCGTTTTGCAAGCTCCGCAAGCATTATCCTGCATATTTGCATCATAGACTCCTTGCCAAGCTCATCAAATATCACTATCTCGTCCAAACGGTTTAAAAGCTCGGGGCGAAATGTCGCTTCAATTGCCGCAGCTATGCGTTTCTTTTCGGCCGATTCTGTCGCGGTGGATGTGCTTTCGGTATACTCTCGGCTTCCATCAATTATATACTCGCCCCCGTTAAAGCCTATGGTGTTGGTGCGGCGGCGAGCGGCGCCGATATTGGTGGTCATTATGACTACCGTGTTCTTAAAGTCAGTCACGTTGCCCTCGCTGTCTGTCAGACATCCGTCCTCGAGTATCTGCAGTAAAAGATCAAAAATATCCGGGTGCGCCTTTTCTATCTCATCAAAAAGCACAACGCAGTACGGGCGGCGTTTTACCCGCTCGGTCAGCTGTCCGCCCTCGCCGTAGCCTACATATCCCGGGGGCGAGCCTATAAGCCTTGAGACACTGTGCTTTTCCATGTACTCGGACATATCAAACTTGATAAGTGCGCTCGGTGTACCGAACAGCTCCTCGGCAAGCACCGAGCAAAGCTTGGTCTTTCCAACACCACTGTCGCCCGCAAAGATAAAAGAGCCTGTGGGGCGGTCGGGGTCTGAAAGGCCAAGCCGCCCGCGCTTTATTGCCGATGCGACGGCCGCAACAGCAGCCCGCTGACCTATCACGTGCCGTGATAGCACCGACTCAAGACCTGCCAGCCGCGCTGCCTCATCAGTGCCGAGGCAGTTCAAGGGAACGCCGCTCATTTCCGTCACCACTGCCGTCACATCATCGGCGGTGACAGTGGCAGGGTCATGCTTTCTTTTTTCGGCGGCCGAGGATGCCGTACTTCGAATTCCAAGCTCGCGGTCGCGCAGAGATGCCGCAAGCTCAAAATCCTGATCGCGTATTGCATTCTCTTTAGCGCGGCGCACCTCGCGCAGCTCGCGCTCTATGCTTTCCATGCTGTCGGGGGATGCCGCCATTGCTATACGCTTGCAAGCCGCCGCTTCATCTATAAGATCTATCGCTTTATCTGGCAAACGGCGGTCGGTGATGAATCGTGCCGACAGCTGAACTGCGGCCTCTATTGCCTCGTCTGCTATCTTAAGCCCGTGGTGCGCTTCGTACCTTTGGCGCAGACCCAAAAGAATGAGCCGTGCCTCGGCGGGCGTAGGTTCTGCGACCATTATTGGCTGAAAACGCCTGGCAAGCGCAGTGTCTCGTTCTATATGCCTGTGATATTCCGTTGTTGTGGTAGAGCCGATCACACGAATCTCGCCGCGTGCCAATGCGGGCTTGAGTATATTTGCGGCATCTAATGCGCCCTCGGCCGCTCCCGCACCGGTGATCATGTGTATCTCGTCAATAAACATAATAAGATCCGGTGCTCGGGATGCTTCCTCAATGACCTTTTTTATTCGGTCTTCAAACTCGCCTCTGTACTTTGCGCCGGCTATCATTGACGGCAGGTCAAGAGTTACTATTCTTTGACCCGCAAGCATATCCGGAACGTTGCCCGCCGCCATTCGCACGGCAAGCCCCTCTACTATTGCCGTCTTTCCCACCCCCGGTTCACCGATAAGGCAAGGATTGTTCTTTCTCCTGCGGCAAAGCACCTGTATCATCCGCTCTGTTTCACTATCTCTGCCGATTGCGGGGTCAAGCCTGCCCGCCTCCGCAGCGGCAGTCAAGTCACGGCCGTATTTTGATATGGTTGGTGCACCCTCGATCGCCGTGTCCTGCGCCGCATCTTCCAACGCGCCGCCCGCGGTCTTTTTTTGGCTTTCAAGATAGGAGATGATGTCGCGCCGCACCGCGCTTACCGATACTCCTGTATCCTCAAGCATTTTGATCGCCGCGCCGTCACGGCAATCGCAAAGGGCAAGCAGCATGTGCTCTGTGCCGATCAAGGCTCTTGCCGATCTTGCGGCATTGCCTGCGGATGCTTCTATCAGCCGCCGCAGTTTGGGAGTCATATCCGATGGTATCAGCTCGCGCGGGCGGTCAGTACCTCCGCATTTGTCTGCTATTGCGTAAAGCTTTTCGTATTCGGCACCGCGGGCGTAGAGCAAGCGGGCGGCGACTGATGACTCCTCGACGAGCATGCCGAGGATGATATGCTCTGTTCCGATATAGCTGTAGCCAAGCTCCGAGGCGATTTCAAGCGCCCGATCGAGCGTGTTTTGTGCTTTTTGTGAAAATCTGCTTTTCATCTGTCTCGTCTCTCTCCGCAGTGCCTACTTTGTTTTTTGCAATTATATTTTTGATTTTACATGGCATATATAGCACTGTTACAGCTATTTTTGACCTGCCGTGCTGGATTTATGCCGTCAAGGGTCGGTGTATAAAAGATAATATCCGTAGGCGCGTGCCAGTGCATCCCATGTCATTTTATCCACCTCTCCGTTTATCGGCAAAAGATTTACCGTCTGCAATTCGCGCACCGCTGCCTCGGTCTCCGTGTCATATACGCCACTGACCATAAGAGATACGCCGTCATATATTGCGGATACCTCCAAAAGCATGAACTGTATCAGCTTAACTATCGGTGCGCGGCTTCCGCGTTCGACCTTATAGCCGTCGGGAGCATCGGGAAATGGCGATATGCCAAGTGGCGGGGCATACTTTTCGGTGGTGACCTCGTATGCCTCAAACAATCGCTCAAATGTTACTTTGTCGGCAATGCCGTTCTCCGCAAGACCGTTCAGTGCCTGAAAAGCGCGTATAGCACGCGTAGTCTCATCACCTGCAACACCGTCTATCGGCGGTGGTGGGATGGACGGCTCAAAATAGGATAGCCTGCGCAGGTATCTTTGGATATTTTCTCGTGCCGCTTTTTCGGTGGCTTCATTTATTGCTTTGCTCATTCTCTTGTCTCATCCTCCGTATGTATCATGTGACTCCAAGGATCGCGCGGCTCAGGATATGGGATACCCGGGATACTGCCCGTCTGCCAGTTCATCCCCGGCCGTTACATCCTCAAAAACACCGGCTATTGCATCCCATGTTTCGATATTTACCACACCCGTGACAGGCAGACCGTAAAACTCTTGAAAAACGCGAACGGCATTATCCGTTACTTCACCAAAGTATCCGGTTGCGGGCACGCTTGGTATCTCGCCGAGTGTCTCGGATATTCGTCCGAGATATCGCTGCAAAAGCACGACCGCCTCGCCCTCCGAGCCAAGCCGCAACGGTGTTCCGCCAAATGGCACGGCACTCCCCTCGATATATTCAAGTGGAATGGTGCGAACGATGCCGAGATATGCGTTATATATGCTTTGCCAGGTGACGGGACCTACAATGCCGTCCGCCGTAAGGCCAAATGTGTTTTGCGCATCGATCACAGCCGCCCTTGTTTCACTGCCGAATATTCCATCTACCGTCACAGATGGAATGCCCGGGTAGTAGCGCGAGAGATAGCTTATGTAGTATTGCAGATTGCGCACCGATTGCCCACGCGTCCCCTCGCTGAGCCGAGTGGGAAAATCCTGCGATACCTCGGTTATCAAAAGCCCCTCGGAGTTAAGCTCATTCAGCCTTTTTACCGCATTAAAATAAAAAATAATTGCATACCATGTTGCATTGCCGACTATGCCGTCCGCCGTCAGCCCCGCTATACGTTGAAATTCCATGACGGCGTCCTCGGTATCGGTTGAGAAAAGCCCGTCTGTCAACATAATTTTGGGTATGGCGGGATAGTTTTTGGATATTCTGTTCAGTCGTATCTGTAAATTCCTTACATCATTTCCGCCACTGCCGAGCCGTAAGGGAACTGCGGGGGCGGAGGCGCGTACATCCTCCACCGGAACATTCGTAATTATGTCTATATCCTCGCCGTAATAACATTGCAGTATTTCATAGGGAGTCAGCCCTCGCTCGGCAAGCTCTACCGTGCCCCACTGCGAAAGTCCACCGCAGGTCACCGTGGTGCCGTTGCAGTATTGGGTAAACAGCGGCTCGATACTGCCGCGGCGCACTACATAGCTGTTAAACAGCTCGCCCGCCAGCTCGTTTATATTTTCAAATATGTCTCTGCCCTCAACAAAATACTGGTCAAAGGCGGTCGAATTGGTTATATCAAAATCATATCCGCGCGAACGATAATATTCGGTGTATACGCGATTCAGCGCAAAGCTTACCTGTGCGTATATGTTTGCACGCAGTGCGTTCTCCGGCCAGTTTGGATAGATCTCGCTTGATGCAACGTTTGCTATGTAGCTCCAAAAGGGAAGTGTAACATTGCGTGCGGCGGATGACGGTGGGCCAAGGTGCACTGTTATCGTCGCTGGGATCACCGGTGTGACTGTTGGCATCATTGCCTCCTTATCTCTTTTGTACGTTTTTTTGCACTCCACGCCGTTCAAAGCGGAGGCTGCTGTGATTCGGGATAGATGATCCTGTCATCCTCTCGACTGCCGTCAGCACGGCCGTTTTCCGGCAGGGGTATCATCCCAACGTTTTGTACCGATGTTATGCCGTCGTATATCGGCACACTTTCAAATATCGGCGTATAGTAGCCGTCAAGGAAAACATCTACTCCGTAGATCGAGTAGGGTAGTGTGCCGCCGGGACTTTGTGCCTCGGCTCGCGGCGGCGCAGGAAGCGTGAGCGCGGGGGCCATCCCACTGCGATCTGTTATAAGTGATGCTATTATTCCGCCGCCCGATGGGGTGTTGCGCACAACAACTACCGCGCCCTCAAGCGGAACAGCCCCCGATGCCGTGAAAACTCGTACTATCAGCCGCCCACTGCCGCCATCAACAGTACCTCCTGCCCCTTTATCATCCTCAACTGTTTCTCCGCTGCGAGCGGTCATATTTTCTTTTTCATATTCATCACGATCTGTCATCGAACCACCTCCGTTACAGCACAGCACGGGTGCCTTCTTCTGTACCATCTTATGCCGCCGCACTGCCGTGTGACAGCGCGACGGGAGAGGAATTAGACAAAAGATCCGCCCCAAACTGCATATGAACGAAAAAAACTTTCCAAAACAGAATAAAAAATCGCCTGCGGGCTTGATTTTTAAGAAAATATATGCTATAATAACAATGTTGTTTGTTTTCGCAACCGCACAGTATGCCGGTGTGGTGGAATTGGCAGACGCCCGGGACTCAAAATCCCGTGTCTTCACGGACGTGCGGGTTCGACCCCCGCCACCGGCACCAAATGGGCTGTCGCGCCAAGCGACAGCCCATATTTTTCTTTATACTGAATACCGAGCGCGGTATTTATACGTTCAGCTTAACCGCCGCCTTGTGCGGTTGCAACTCGGGCTTTATCTAACATCAGCATCGGAACGGCGTATCGCGCGGTGTCCGATGCTTTTGCTTTTTTTGCCGCCAGCCTACTGTCACGCGCTGACATCCGACAGTTCTCGGGCGGATATCGATACCCAAAAATACAATGGAGGCGTAAATGAGGAATCTATTAACATTGCCAAATATGCTGACCGCGTTGCGCATGGTGGGCGCGGCCATCCTTTTCTTCATACCGCCGCTGACGATGGAATTTTTTGTTATATACAGCCTGTGCGGTTTCAGCGATGTTTTGGACGGAGTGATAGCTCGCGCCAGCCACGGAACGACCGAGTTCGGAGCAAAGCTTGACAGCTGTGCGGACCTATTGTTCTACGCGGCGATGATACTGCGCATATTCCCGATACTTTGGGATAGACTGCCAAAGCCTATTTGGATCTTCGTTTTGATAGCTTTGGCCTTGCGCTTGACGGCTTACCTGACGGCGGCCGTGCGATATCATAGGTTTGCCGCGCTCCACACATATATGAACAAGCTGACAGGTCTTGCGGTCTTTATGCTGCCGTATTTTATTGCAGGGAATGCAGGCACGGTGTACTGCTGGATCGCCTGTGCCATCGGCTTTTTGGCATCCGCGGAGGAGCTTTTGATCCATATCATAAGACCTGAGTACAAGCCCGGCGTCATGACACTGCTTGACCTTGTCCCCAAGAGCGGTGTAACAAAATGAGGGAATATAAATAACGACTAAAAATTAACATATCCTGATCAAAATTATAAACGACCGCATCATTTTTTAAACCATTTGCGGTCGTTTTGTATTTAAAAAAAGTTTTTATAAAATAAACATTTGACAAATCGATTTTTTTAGTGTATAATATTATATGTAATAATTAAATTGCAATTACATAGCTTGATGCTGAAAGGAGCGTAAAATGTTTAATATCGGAGAGCTGATCATGTATGGAACTAACGGTGTTTGCAGAGTTGACGGGGTAACGAGCTCACCATTTGATCCCGAGGATAAAAGGGAATATTATGTCCTGAAGCCGGTGCATGATCAATCTAACCTCGTGATCTACACGCCGGTGGAAAACGAAAATGTCATAATGAGGCCGCTCCTGTCTCGTGAAGCGGCGGAGGATTTTATTTACGCCATCGATGATATCGAGCCTATAGAGGTGGAAAATGAGCGCTCGCGGCGTGATGTATACCGTGAGGCTCTGCGCACCACTATCCCCGAAAATTATGTTCGCATAGTTAAGGCCGTAAGATTCCGTCGTGAGGAATTCAGCCGTTCTCGCCGCCGCCTGCCGGATCTTGATATTGATTTTGAGCATTCTGCGTACAGCTGTCTGCTTGGCGAGCTTTCCGAGGTGCTTGGTGTCAGCAGAGACAAGATGGATGAGATGATATCCAAAAAGCTTGGCAAAAAGGCTACGGTATAACTATAAAAACAATACAAAACAAGAAAGAATTATGACCGTCCGACGGATGTCCATTGACACCCATCGGACGGCGATTTATTGGTTAGTCTGTTTCGGATCAAAACTTTCCGCTTCTGCCGCCATGCGTACCGCCGGAGGAGGAACGGTGCGAAGCCCCGCCCCCACGGCTACCGCCGGAGTTTGAGGTGGACTGTGCACGCGGCGTTTTGGTCACGGTGCTGTAAAGATAAAGATCCGAGCTTTGAGTCAGCTTAAAGCTGTCCTTGTGCACATAATTTGCGGCACGGTCGCTCTTTTTTACGTTGTTCATACCGGAACGCATTACACTGACCCAGATAAAAGCTATAATTACCGATATTGCAAGTATCGCCAGCAGTCGCTTGAGACAGCGCATAAGATAATCCGATGCATAGCCGCCTGTATCCTCGGACAGCTCGCCCAGCGCCTTGGCGATTCCGCTAAAGGACAGCTCGTCATATTCGGAGGGTCTTTGATAATGTACCCAGTAGTCGCCTATGATCTCATCGTAGCTATTCTGCCAGTCATCATTGCCGACGGTAGGCTTGCCGTCACTGCCCGGGCGTATAGAGTCAAGACAGCTCTCCGTCAGCTTTGCAAAGGTCACACATGCGCCGTCATAGTCGCCGGCGCTCAAACGTTCCACCACTGCATCCGTGATATTATCGATCCGTTGATCCTCCTCAAATTCCCATATAGCGGAACCGCTCGTTGATATCGCAAAGTCGCGATATTCCATGCAGATCAAAAGCAGGATGCCATCGGAGTCAAGGGGGAAAAGTGAATCATATATACCGTCGGCTACCGACTCTGAGGACGAGCCGCCAAGTGTTTTAAGCGTTACTACCGCAAGATTAAAGCCGTATTCTTCGCTGATGTTTTCCGCGATCTCGCTTATGCAGTCCTCGGCCGACTGAGTTAGCAGATCATCCTCGTCTGTCACCCAAGCAGTACCGGTCGAGCCCGCGCCTGCCGGTAGCAAGCAAACAGATATGACCATGAGGAGTATCAGCGTTGTTGCCGCAAAACGGCGCTGGAGGGATGGTATCGTGGCGCCGCAAAGCCCTACCGATCTTTTTGATGTTGATTTATTAAGCATTATCCATCTCCTCCTTACAGCAAAAATGAAATTATCGTGCCGATCAGCGCCGCCGCGCCAAATACGATGCCCCAATATTTCCAGTACTTTGCGCGATCCACCGGCAGTTTGCCTATAAACTTGCCGGTCTGACCGTTCATTGCAAAGGTGTACATCTCATCCTTGTATTTGGTATTGAGGATCCACACTGGCAGGAGCGCATATTTGATATTTTGGTTTGATAGGGATATGTTAGTTCCTGTGGTAACACAGCTTGAATATCCCTTAACTGTGTTACGGAATGCCTCTGCAGTGCTGTTTTTTATACGCTCGTTAGCGCGTGGTGCGCCCGTGTTTGCATCAACATCATATTTATCCGCAAAGTATCCCGCAAGGTAGGGTGTTGCAAAGTCCACCATATCGGAATAGTTATATGGCTCAAGCGCCTCCATGTATGTATCATCCATCTTTTTTGAGCCGTCTACCGGTACTCTGTCAAAGGCGATCCTGCCGCCGCGCAGTACCTGAAAGTGGGATGTTCTTGTATAGTGGTAGGAGCTATCCGACCAGTGGCTCAGCCGCGTTGCCTTAAAGCTCATGGATGCATCAACATCGGCATCGTAGAGCCAAAAAGGCACATATATCCCTTGGATGCTGTCTATCCTGTTTTCGTCGGTAAACGAATCCGGGAGGAGCTTTTTGCCGCTCATGAACTTTTTAAGTGCCGCCTTTGCACCCTCCTTGTCGATCTTAAAGGGTATCACGTAATCAGGGCGCAGCTCGCCTGCAAATTTTTGCGTTACTATTACATTGCTTCCGCAAAACGGACATATCGTTGCCGCGGTGTTTGCGTCACCTACGACTTCACCGCCGCAGGATCGGCATATGTAGGAGACCATATTGTCCGTCTCCCCATCCTGCCAGCCACCACTGCCGCTCTCCGCTCCGTAGCTTTCCCAGTTCGGGTCATTGTCCGCGGTCGAGCGGGATGCGCTGTCAAAATCGCGCAGTGTGTCAACATCAAACTCGGTATCGCAATAGGGACACCGCAGCTTTTGCAGACTGCTGTCAAATTCAATACTGCCGCCACAGCATGGACATTTGTATTGAAGCATGTTATCGTTATCTGCCATCTATCTGTATCTCCTTATGATCGGTTCGTGTATGTCTGTCATCAAGGCAATGATCACGCTCGCCCGCGGAGCCGTTGCCGCCGCGCGGTGCGGAGAAGAGTCCCGCAAAAAGGCGGGGCAACACAGCCATACATAATATAATTATACAATATTCGGCGCGATTTTACAAGAAGTTTTTTCGCCGCCGAGGCTTTTGCCGCGATCTTTTGCTTTTTTTAGACATTTCAGTTCTAAATCACAAAAAAATCAGATAGCCGTGACAGCTTTTTTTCACTAAATCGCTAATGTTCACAGAATGTCTATTTTTTCGTGTTATACTTTACAGAGCGCAACAATACAAAATGAAAGGAACCCGCTTTTATGATTAAAATATCTCACCTGGTCAAAAACTACGGCAGCTTTTGCGCCGTTGATGATATCAGCTTTGAGGTCGAGCGCGGTGAAGTTGTAGGCTTTCTCGGCCCCAACGGTGCCGGCAAAAGCACAACGATGAATATTCTCACGGGATATCTCTCCTCAACCTCGGGAAGTGTATCCATCGGTGGCGTTGATATCCTGGATGACCCGCTCAATGCCAAACGACTGATAGGCTACCTGCCGGAACAGCCGCCGCTGTATCCCGATATGACGGTTGATGAATATCTTTCCTTTGCATATGACCTCAAGGGTTGTGTGCTGAGCAAATCAAAGCATATCGAGGAGGTCTGTTCTGTCGTCAAGATAGGCGAGGTAAGAAACAGGCTTATAAAGAATCTGTCCAAGGGCTATCGCCAGCGTGTCGGTATAGCGCAGGCACTTATCGGCAATCCGCCGGTCATTATCTTTGACGAGCCTACGATAGGCCTTGACCCCAAGCAGATAATAGAGATACGCAACCTTATCCGTACCCTCGGCAAGGAGCATACAGTTATCCTTTCCACTCACATACTGCAGGAGGTACAGGCAGTCTGCGACCGTATCGTTATCATCAACAAGGGTAAGATAGTGGCCGATGAGCTGACCGAGAACATCTCCCGCGCGGTAGAGAATACTAGACGCTTTAATGTTAAGATATCCGGCCCTCAGCGTGATGTGCTGGCCGCCCTGCGTAACCTCTCCGGCGTTACATACGCCGAGGTGCTTGCTGCACGCGACGGGGATGCATATACCTACATGGTCGAGAGCGAGCCGGGCATTGACATTCGCAAAAAGCTGTTCTGGACGATGGCGGAGAAGAAATGGCCGATCGTTGGACTTGAGGCACTGGGACTCAGCATTGAGGATATCTTTATTGCCGTTGTGGACAAGACCGGCTCGCAAAAGTCGGGCAACAAAGAATCCAAAACACGCCGTGCCGCGACCGAGCGCGATCTTGCCGGTGAAATGATAGAGAAGACCGCGGAGCAAAAAAAGAATCTTGCCGCCGGTGATGACACTGTCTCCCCCGAAAATGAGGGCAGGTATTATGAGGATTACACCATAAAGACCGATACCTTTGCGCAGGAGAACAAGACAGACGGTGTCGGGGATGGCAAATAAGACCGCACAGGTCCATTGTTTACCCCAAGCTCGCTGTTTACAGTTATATCTGTGACATTATCGATCACACTAAATTATCCCGAAATTATCTCTGAAAGGATTGACCGCCAAGCGGCGGTCGGTAAAGGCTTATGCTTGCAATTTACAAAAAGGAGATGCGCTCATATTTCATCAACGCGGTGGGATATGTTTATGTCGGAGCTTTTATGGCACTGGCGGCATTGCTTTGCTGTTATACCACCATTCAATCCAACTCCTACAGCACATCATCATATTTTCAGTATATAATATTCGCCATGATCATCCTTATCCCCCTGCTTACGATGAGGATGTTTGCGGAGGAGCGCAAGATGCGCACCGAACAGATGCTGCTTACAGCCCCTGTTACCATTTTTGGTATGGTAATGGGCAAGTTCTTAGCCGCACTCTCCATCTTTGTGGGTGCGCTTTTGGCATCCTGCATCAATTTCATTCCGCTTTATTCTACGGCAGCTTCCGAGATCGCCGCAAAAAAGGCAGAGGGCGACTGGCTCTCGGGTGACCACATCGGTCCCAACACGGCACAGATCTGGGGCTCGCTGATAGGCATAATACTTATCGGTGCCGCGTTTATCGCCGTTGGACTTTTTGTCTCCTCGCTTACCGAAAATCAGCTTTCCGCCGCTGTTATAACTATCGGTGTGCTGATCACCATGGTAATACTCAACATGCTCAGCCAAGCTGGCAGCAGTGAGGAAGGCACCCGCCTTGTAAACAGCTATGTTGTAAGATACGTTCTTGACTGGTTCAGCGTACTTTCGAGATTTTCAAATTTCGGCTACGGTATACTTGACTGGTCGGCACTTATCTACTACGTATCCCTTACATTTATTTTCCTGTATCTGACCGTGCGCGTATACGAGCGCCGTCGTTGGGCTTGATGGAGGTATCGATAGATGAAAAACACAAATAATAATACCGATGCCATGCGTTCGCGCCGCGTAAGATACGGCGGCGTTGCCATAGCTCTCAGCTGCGTGCTTATTGCCGCCGTGATACTTTTTAACGCACTTTTCTCACTTTTGGCCACAAAATTCGGTTGGTATACGGATATGACGACCGAGAGCCTGTATACTCTTTCGGATGCTGCGATAGAAACACTTCGCGGCATTGAGACCGGCGGGCAGGACGTTAAGATAATATTCTGCGACGAGCCGGATAATCTTACCGCCAATTTTACACAGCGCCTTGTATATGAATCAGCGCTTGAGATAGAGCGCAAGGTGGATTACGTTACCGTTGAGAATATCAACATATTCCGCAATCCCACCGCCGTGAACCAGTACAAGACCACATCAAAAACACAAATATATTCTCACTCCGTTATCGTTGCCTGCGGCAGCGAGTTTAGACTTTACTCACAAAGAGCATTTTATCTCTTTGACGAGAGCGATACGAGCACGCCTGTTGCATACAATGGTGAGAAAAAGCTCGTTTCGGGCATTCTTGCCGTAACACAGGCCGAATCTCCCATCGTTTGCTTGCCCTATAACCACGGCGAGCCCTTTGTAACTAACGACGAGCTCACCTCCAGCGCCGCACTGCTCTCAATGCTTGAGGATGCCGGTTACAAGCTCCAGCTCATCGACCTTGCAAACGAGGATATCCCCGAGGATTGCCGTATGCTCTTTATATACGATCCGAGTGATGATTTCCTTGTAAAAGAGGAGGGCATTTCGGATAAATCCGAGATAGAAAAGATAGACCGCTTCCTTGACGGTACAAATGCGCTGGCGGTATTCATCGATCCCGCTACACCGCGTCTGCCGCATCTTGAGGAATACCTTGAGGAGTGGGGCGTATCCTTTGTGAGAAGCGAAAATGCGCTCGGAAAGGTAGAATCCTGTGTGGTATCCGATGATGCTCACTCGCTCACCACCGATGGCCTTACAATAATCGGTGCATACACGACCCAAGGTCTTGGCGCATCCATCCACAGTGATCTGCGCACACAGTACCCGCCCAAGGTCATATTTAAAAACACGATGCCTCTTGCATATGCCGATGGTTATCTTTTGAGCGAGCATGTTGACGAGGATGATGATTCTATAAAATACAGCTACGGCAGCTTTTATCGTGACGGCGTATCCCGCGATATTTATGACGTATTTGTATCATATACATCCGCCAAGGCGATGGCAGGCGGAAGTGTTGTAAGCTCTGCTACCGAGGCGGATCCCTATAAGCTTATGACTGTCACACGCGAGACACGTATGGTAAACAACAGCGATGCCGATTATTCCTACGTGCTTGCCTGTGGATCTACCGATTTCCTCAGCACGAGCATGCTGCAATCCAACGTATACGGCAACTCGGATGTCATGCTCAGCGCCATGCGCGCCATGGGTAAGGAGTTCGTTCCGGTAGGACTTGAGAGCAAGATGTTCGTTTCCACTACCATCGAAAGCCTTACGACGGCCGAGGCTAATCGCTATACCCTTATCCTTACCATCCTGCCGCCGGTCATCGTGTTCGGAATAGGTATATTTGTTCTCGTCAGGAGAAAGTACGCATGATGCAGAATACAGGATCAGAAAAGGTGACACAGGGGCGCCGCCGCCGTTCCATGCTTAAAATGCAAAAACGCATTACCGCAATATTGCTTGTATGCGTTATACTGCTCGGCACAGGTCTCGGAGTTGCGACCTACTATGTAAATAGGATCATTTTTACAGACCTTGACGGTCTGAAGTATTACGTTAAAGAAAAGGGCGGCTCCTACGTTTTGTGCGATAAGGACGGCTACACCCTTGAGACGACCAAGGACGGTTACTACAGCACCGTCCTCGGCACACTGGTGGAGGTGGATCCCGAGACCGGTGAGTGCGAGATAGAGGCCGTGGTCGATACGGAAGAAGGCGAGGATGTGGGAACATCCAAGCGTATACTCATGTTCCGCCACACCTCGCAGGCCAATATAAAGTCCATGCAGGTGCACACCGCCGAGAATGATTACACATTCTATCGCGATACGACAGATACTTTTCAGATAAAGGGCTTTGAGGGTACACCTTACGATCAGGCGCTACTCTCACAGCTGGCCGTATCCTGCGGTTATCCTTTGACGATGGAGAAGATAAAGGACCCCATCAAGGATTCCGACGGAAAGTTTACCGAGTACGGACTTGATACCGAAACACGCACCGATGAAAACGGTCAGAGCTATGAGTATTCACCTGCATGGTATCGCATAGTTGATACATCCAACAACATGCACACAGTGTATGTGGGCGATATGATACCCTCCGGCGCGGGCTACTATGTGCGCTACAGTGGGCGTGATGCTGTTTATATCATGAATTACAGCGTTGATGCCTCGCTTATAAGCGTTTACGGTCAGTCTACCCTTACCGAAAATGTTGACAGCGTTTTTGAGCTTCCGATCGAGATGTATGTCACGCCTACCGTGTGCTACCCCATGACGCTGAATAACTATTTTAACGTTAAGGGATTTTCGATATTCCGCGGTAAGGATCTTATCGGAGTCAGCGATGATGCGAGCGCGGTCAACCCCGTTGTAAGCTTCTCCTACTGGGATCTTGATGCAAGAACAGGCACATTCTATGCCAATACGGCATATGTAATGAACTATCCTGATCAGTATGATATCGACCCGGATGCCGCAAACGCCGCCCTGCAGTCCTTTTATGATATGACATTCCTAAATGTCACAAAGCTCGGACCCACCGAGGAGGATATGAAGGCGCTGGGGCTTTACGAGCCGGAGTATGTTATCTATTTTGATTATTATCCCGTTGATGACGACGGCAAAAACATGGATGCAGTTGAGCATACCATATTTGTAAGCAAGATGACGGACAGAGGCACATATTATATGACCTCCGCGCTTTACGATATGGTGGTAGAGGTCAGCCGCACACAGCTTCTGTTTTTGGATTATAGGCTCGTCAACTGGGTTAAATCCTCCTACTTCTCAATGAACCTTGCATGGGCTACCGAGATACAGATAGACACCGCTGACGGAGCATATCATTTTTATCTTGACAACTCTGAAAGTGATTCTGTAACAAACAGCAATGCATCTGCCGATGCGATAAAGAAGGGAACTATCACCTCGGATAAAATGAAGCTCCGTGCGGTAGGGCCGGACGGCACCGAGATGGAGGCCATCTCCTCTCTTACCGTTACGGATGCCAAGGGCTTTACCTGGACAATAGATGCAACGACCGTTAAAGCGGTTGATGCCGACGGGAACAAGTCCAGCATTCGCGGCGCAAAGTATGAGACCAACAGCCGCGGGGAAGAGGTAGTGGTGCTGATAGGCAGTATTACCGATGTCGCTACCGGCAATAAGGTCGAGGTGTCTGCCAATACCATCACCGTGACCACACCCGACGGTATTGGCAAGACCTACCTGCGTTGCGGTATGGCAAACTTCCGCAAGTTCTATCAGTCGATCCTTTACGCATCAATTGCGGGTGACGCACATGATGGCGATGGCGGTCTTACGGATGAGCAGATAGCAAGCTATATTGCCGATCCCTCAAAGGCGCAGGCCAAGATCACGATTTATACCTCCTATGAGAAAAAGCCGAAGTATGAGTATACTTTTTATGCATACTCCGAACGCCGCTCGCTCCTTGACGTTGGCGGCAGTGCCGAGTTTTACGTTACTCGTTCGTTTGTGGATAAGATAATCACAGATGCGGGCCGCGTAATGACAGGTGAGGTCGTGACCCCCACAAGCAAGTATTGATCATGCATGAAATAAAGTCAGCGCAAGATCGATAAATACGATAATAACGCCCCTGCGGCTCTCCGCAGGGGCGTTATTAATAAAAAATGTGCGGAGCTGAAAGCTTGTGGCTTTCAGCTCCGCGTTTTTGACATCAGGCCGACCTGCCGAACAGGAGGTCGATACTGATACCGAAAATGTCCGCTAAAGCGGGCAAGAGTGAAATGTCGGGACAGCAAACAGCGCGTTCCCATTTAGAAACCGCCTGTGCCGAAACACCAAGGCGAGCGGCCAAGGCATCCTGCGTCATACCAATGCGGCGGCGGAAAACAGCGAGTCTGTCACCGAATTCTGTTGTGAATTGCATTTTGCGCCTCCTTATCCTCGACATACCGCAACTACCCTCGGGTGGGTATAGCGGCTGCCATCTGCCTCCGAGAAACTGTGCGGCAAGCAACTTAAACATTGCCGTATGTTATCGGGGCGGGGATGCGCATCTCTGCTTCATTTCAGATACAGAGTTTTATCGGGCGACCTCGGGGCGAGAGTTCCCAAGGAAGCCGCAGATAATTGCGCATCCGATGCCGTTTTTTTTCAGCATTGTTCAAAACGATCGCCTCCTTTTTGCCAAATTTCCGACAAGGCCCGTGTTGCCGGATGTTATGATTATAGCACTATTTCTTTCTCGTGTCAATAAACCACAGGTTGTTTTTTGGAGATTTTTGATATCTCTTTTGCGTATTTATGAGTCTTTAGGCTCGGCTTTTTGGCGCTTGGCCTTGCCGTATCTGCCAAGATCGATATCAAGCTGGGAGAGCAGGATGCCGCCAAACACCAAAATGCACCCTAAAAGGCCAATGGCAGAGAATGTATCCTGACCGTAAAGCACGCCTCCGATAGCACCGAAGACTGCCTCAAGTGAAAAGATTATTGCCGCATAGCTTGGGTCGCTGAGCCGCTGACCGTATGTCTGCAGGGTGTATGCCACACCGACGGAAAGCACACCGCAAAAGAATATGGCATAACGAGCATCCCATACCATCTCAAGCGTTGTGGTCTCAAATAACATGGCAAAGATCGAGCACTCGGCCGCCACTATCAAAAATTGCAGGCTTGAAAAGCGCAACGGATATATGCCGTTGCCGAATCTGTCGATGGCAAGAATGTGAAAAGCCCAAAAGAATGCGCCCGCCAGTATAAGCAACTCGCCCACTCCAAAGCTAAAACCCTCGCCCGGCTTTACGCACAAAAGATATATGCCAACCAGAGCGATGGCCGCACCCGCAAACACGGTGGGTTTGGTCTTTTTTCTGAAAAGCACTGTAGAAAAGAAAGGTGTCAGTATGATATAAAGGTCTGTTATAAAGCCGGATCTGCCGGGGGATTTGGTTATCTGTGCGCCTGCCTGCTGAAGAGAGGATGCCACAAAAAGTATCGTTCCGCACACAGCGGCGGCGATAACGGTCGTTTTAAGCTTTTTCCTGTCGGCGGTATTCTCCTCGTGGGTCATATCGCGCCCGCGCTGGCGACGCTCAAGCAAAAACAGCACGGGCACGAGCGAGATGCCGCCAACGCCAAAGCGTATTGCATTGAAAGAAAACGGATCGAGCGAGTCACTGCCGAGGACCTGTGCCACAAAGGCAAAGCCCCATATTATCGCTGTGGTGAATAAACATATATTTGCTAAGATCTTCTTTTTCATTGTGGATCGAAACTATCCTTTTTATGATTTGTACGGTTTTGTGTAAAACGGTCACGAAAATTAAATAACGATCATTGATCGTCGGGGACGAACTCTATTATCTGCTTAAAAAACTCCACCGATGCATCATACGAGGCATCAGCCCTGTGGCCGCTGAAGGTGCTCTGTGTGCGCAGACACAGTACGGTATCGATCGGCATGGCTTTGAAAACATCATAGTATTTTGCAAATTCGGTATCTTTGAATCTGATCGAGTACTCGTCAGCAGCATTTTGCGGAGTGTAACCCAAAACGTCACTGAGCTTTCTGAATCCGCCTGCCTTTTTAACGCGCTCGTACAGTGTGGGGTCAAGCAAGCAGACCGAATATTCACCCGCAATTATCAGCTGGTCGAATTTTTGCAGTTCCTGCGTGTTAAGCTCGGTGTTGATAAATACCTTTTTGCTGTCAGCGGCGGCTTTGTCGCGTATCTCTTGTATCTGCTCATCCGAGTAGATGATAAGCGCAATAACATCGCAGCTTTTTTCGCCGTTGCCGTCATTGTCGGCAGGGAGTACGTAATTAAACGCGCTCTGTATGCCATTGAAGGTCGATTTTATGTTTATTTCTTCATAAGGTCCTGCGTACATGAGAGTCGCATCATAGCTCTCCTTGCTGCAGCTTTGCCAAATGCACACGCCAAGCACCAAAACGATAAATGCGCCTATTATTACCTTCCATTTGTTATAAAACCAAAAGTTTTCGGCTTTTTTTAGGTTCGGGTCGTCGATAATTATCTCGCCCGCTTGGAGTTTCTCATCTCTTTCTGTATCCTGTCTGTTTTTGTCATCCATCGTATGTCCCTCCGCAAGTAGTTTATCAAACGATAATTTATCTTATTATACCATACTCGGCACACTACATTTGATGGAAATTGTAAATCTATTGTATGTTTTTTTACTTCATGATTGACAATCGGCCCTAAACAGGGTATAATAATATATAAAGATAGATCTAACGGCTACAGATGATCGCGTGCATTTTTGCATCGGCAGTGATCATCGATTTGCCAATTGAGATTTAGACATCAGAAAGGAGCGTGCAGATGCCGCGTTTTTTTATTTCGCCGGAGAGCTTATCCGGTGACGGAAGCAAAATAACACTCACCGGTGATGATGCGCATCATGTTTCACGCTCACTCAGGATGCGCCCCGGCGAAAAGCTAACGGTCTGCGACGGTCTCGGGACCGATTATTTTTGTCGCACATCCGCCTTTACCGGGGATACGGTAACGCTCGATGTTGAGGAGACTACAAAAAGCCGAGCCGAGCCGCCGGTGCTTATCACCGTGTACCAAGCCTTGGTCAAAGGTGATAAGTTCGATACCGTCGTGCAAAAATCGGTTGAGTGCGGGGCATCCGCCATCTATCCGTTTTACAGCCGCAATTGCATAGTGCGACCGACCGATGACGAGGAAAAACGTCGTCAAAGACGTGCGCGGATCGCCCGCGAGGCGGCAATGCAATCCGGGCGGGGAGTTATACCGAGCGTCCGCGGGTGCATCTCCTTTGGTGAGATGATACGGAATGCCGCCGAATCAGATGCCGCTCTTTTTTGCTATGAGGGGGATGGAACGGAGCAGCTCCCGCGCCTGCTTGAGGATATAAAGCGAAAATGGATGGGCGATCATCTCGATCAGCAGGATCGTCATATAGACGGCGAGCAGCAAAGGCGCATTGCTGTGATAGTCGGTCCGGAGGGCGGATTTGCGCCCGATGAGGCCGAAGTGGCAGAAAAAAGTGGGCTTTATATGACAGCTCTCGGCCCTCGGATATTACGTACCGAGAGTGCCGCAGAGTTCGCACTTGCGTGTATTTATTATGCATTCGAAGTTTAAAATACCGCTGATGTTATTTTTTTGCTGTGTTTAGTTTATTATTCACAAAAAAACTTCGTGTTTTTTTGAAAAAAACAGCTTTTACCTATTGAAAAATCACAAATTTTGATATAAAATATAGGTGAGTTTTCACAAACAAATCGTCAAAATGAACATACGAGAGGAATAAAAACAAGTCATGTCTAACAGGTTATTTCAAAGTGTTATTCATCAAATGAAGGACAGCGTTGACCGCACCATAGGCGTTATTGATGAGACCAACAATATTATTGCATGCTCGGAGCTTGTAAGAATAGGAGAATTCATGCCCGGTCTGCGTGATGATCTGCTTTTCTCCTCCGATGTGATATGCAAGGGCGGGTACACCTATCGCCCGCTGGGTGCTAATTTAAAATCCGAGTATACCGTTTTTGTTGAGGGCGAGGATAAGATGGCAGAGGTGCTTACCAAGATGCTTTCTGTTTCGCTTGCCAACATCAAGGAGCTGTACGACGAAAAGTATGACAAGGGTTCCTTTATCAAAAATATCATTCTTGATAACATCCTCCCCAGCGATATCTATATCAAGTCCAAGGAGCTGCACTTCAACACCGAGGAGTATCGCGTTGTACTGCTTATCAAGTTTAACGGTAAGACCGATATGATGCCGTTTGAGATGCTCCAGAACATGTTCCCTGATAAGCCCCGCGATTATATCATCAGTGTCGGAGAGCGCGATATCGTTCTTGTAAAAGAGGTCAAGCCCAACACCGAGATGCGCGAGATAGAAAAGATAGCAACAAAGATATCCGATACGCTCAGCACAGAGTTCTTCTCCAAGGTCTCGATAGGTATATCTACCATCGTTGATAA
The DNA here is from genome assembly GCA_964384555.1 of uncultured Ruminococcus sp. Lineage (GTDB taxonomy): Bacteria > Bacillota > Clostridia > Oscillospirales > CAG-272 > CAG-390. Next base: position 271,584 of record CAYLLA010000001.1, read on the forward strand.
CATCAAGGATCTTGCACGTGCTTACAAAGAGGCGCAGATCGCCATTGAGGTCGGTCGTGTATTTGAATCCGAAAAGAATATAATCTGCTATGACAGTCTCGGCATCGGCCGCTTGATCTATCAGCTGCCCATAACACTGTGCGAGATGTTCCTGCAGGAGGTCTTTAAAAAGGGAAGCCTTGAGCTGCTTGATCGCGAAACGCTCATGACCATCCAGTGCTTCTTTGAAAACAACCTCAACGTCTCCGAGACCTCGCGCAAGCTCTTTGTTCACCGCAACACGCTTGTTTACAGGCTTGAAAAGATCCGCAAGGTCACGGGGCTCGATCTGCGTGAGTTTGAGCATGCTATAACCTTTAAGGTCGCCCTAATGGTCAAGCAGTACCTCAACTCCAAGCCGGTTAAATATTAATTGTTGATTCCCAATGATCGAATTTAAAAACGTTGTTAAAGAATATGCCGATGTTACTGCGCTTGATGGGGTATCCTTTCGTGTAAATGACGGCGAGTTTGTGTTCGTTGTAGGACATTCCGGCGCCGGTAAAACGACCGTTACGCGAGTGTTGCTGAGGCAGGAGCGGGTCACATCCGGGCAGATACTTGTTGATGGCATAGATATTACAAAACTGCCGGAGCGTGCTATCCCGTATTACAGGCGTAAGATAGGCATGGTATTTCAGGATTTCAGACTTTTTCAGGATAAGACCGCCTATGAAAACGTTGCTTTTGCCATGCATGTGGTAGGCACTCCCGCATCGGAGATTCGCCGCCGCGTGCCCGCGCTTTTGCGCATAGTGAATATGGAGAGCAAGTCAGAGCATCGCCCCGGTGAGCTGTCCGGCGGTGAACAGCAGCGCATAGCACTGGCGCGTGCTATTGCAAATAATCCCGATATCATCGTTGCCGACGAGCCTACGGGGAATGTAGACCCAAAAATGAGTCTTGATATCATGCACATGCTCCAAAGGATAAACCAAAAGCTCGGCAAGACCGTTGTTGTGGTCACCCACGAGCAAAATCTTGTTGATACGCTTGGGCAGAGAGTTATAAACATATCCCACGGACATGTTATCGGCGACAGTGCCGCGATGGACGTTTCCCATCAGGCGTGACGGCGTGCGTTAGATCCTGAAAGGCTTGGAATATTTAAAATAATGAGAAAAGAAAAAAACACATCACGTATAAATGAGACCGATACCGATGCCTCCAGCGCCATAAAGCGGGAGCGAGCGGACGGTCGGGGAGTGTATAATCCCTTTTACTTCATATGGATCTCACTGCAG
>CAYLLA010000002.1:0-76044 GCA_964384555.1 uncultured Ruminococcus sp.
TTTTCCACAGTCCCCGGCATGACCGAGGATATGACCGAGTTTGTTCTTAACGTAAAGGGCATAGTTGCAAAGCTTCACACCTCAAATCCCAAGACCGTCATTCTTGACGTAACGGGACCCCACAAGGTGGTTGCAGGAGACATAAAGCAGGATTCTGATATTGAGATACTCAATCCCGATCATGTTTTGGCAACACTTTCCGAGGGTGGACATATGTTTGCCGAGCTCACCTTTGAGTGCGGCCTCGGATATGTATCACAGGATCGCACCAACCTGATCCATGCCGATGCATACGGTCCTAATGTCCGCCCGCCTAGCGGTCTCATATACACCGACTCGATCTACACACCTGTTTATAATGTCAGCTACAATGTGGAAAACACACGTGTGGGCAGTAACATTGCCGATTACGATAAGCTGACGCTTGAAGTCCTTACAAACGGGACTATAACGGCAAAAGAAGCGATTTCACTCGGCGCCAAGATTCTCAACGAGCATCTCAACTTGTTTGTGGATTTGTCGGATGAAGCAAAGAACGCTGAAATAATGGTCGTTAGCGGCGAAAGCCCGAAGGAAAAAGTTCTTGAGATGACCATTGAGGATCTTGACCTGTCCGTGCGCAGCTTCAACTGCTTGAAGCGTGCACAGATCGACACGGTCGCAGATCTTGTCAGCCGCTCCGAGGACGAAATGATCAAGGTGCGTAACCTCGGTAAGAAATCGCTTGAAGAAGTTACCCAAAAGCTCCAATCGCTTGGTCTCGGCCTGCGCCGTGACGAAGAATAAGCGATGGGCGGGGTAAAGCGAAACGAAAAGAAACATTAAGGAGGGAGCATAAGATGCCCGGAACCAGAACGCTCGGCAGACCCACCGCTCACAGATACGCGATGCTTCGCGGACTTGTGACCTATCTGCTTGAGAACGGTAAGGTCGAGACGAATCTCACCCGTGCGAAGGAAGTTCGCGCGATGGCTGATAAGATGATCACTATCGGCAAAGATAATACACTTGCAAGCCGCCGTGCTGCTCTTGCTTATATTACCAAAGAGGATGTTGTTACTAAGCTGTTCACACAGATAGCACCCCTCTATGCCGATGTAAACGGCGGTTACACCGCTATTTACAAGCTCGGTCCCCGTCGCGGCGATGCAGCCGAGATGGCTATCATCACTCTGACAAAGAGCGTTGAGGAAAAGGTCGAGGAAAAGAGCAAGAAGAAAGCCAAGAACGCTGATAAGGCGGAGGACGCAAAGGCCGAATAAGCCTGCGTACTCAAGGGCTGACCCGCCAAAGGTGGGTCGGCCCACTTTTTCTTAAAAAAAGATTGACAATCGCTTGCCGATAATGTATAATTAAAAGACGTGAAAATGATCGATCGGATCGGTATGACGAGAGGATCGAAATAATATAAAACCAAGAAATAACACGAAAATAAAAACAGAGCCTCCCCGTATGGCGCGAGGAAAAGGGAGAAAAGATGCAACTTATAAAAACACCGACCAAGGGTATGAACGACTATCTTCCGCGCGAGACCAGACTGCGCGAGTATGTTAAGAGCGTTATTATCCGCGCTTATGAAAAGAGCGGATTTTCAATGATCGAGACCCCGGCAGTTGAACATATAGAAAACCTTACCGGCAAAAACGGCGGCGATAACGAAAAGCTGATATTCAAGATCATGAAGCGCGGCGAAAAGCTTAACGAGGCGGCCGCGGGCGATGCCGAGCTGTGCGACAGCGGACTGAGATACGATCTTACCGTGCCGCTTTCAAGATACTACGCAAACAATCAAGCCAAGCTTACAACTCCGTTTATGGCTATGCAGATAGGCAATGTTTGGCGCGCCGACCGTCCGCAAAAGGGGCGTTTTCGCCAATTTACGCAGTGTGATATCGATATCCTCGGCGATGCCACACCGCTGGCTGAGATCACACTCATCTCCGCCACAACGGGTGTTTTGCGTGAGTTGGGCTTTGATAACTTCACCGTCCGCATAAACGACCGCCGCCTGCTTAAGGTGTGCGCCGATTATTGCGGCTTTGCGCCGGAGGATTGTGACCGCGTGTTCATCTCGCTCGATAAGATGGATAAGATCGGTCTTGGCGGGGTCAGAGAGGATCTTATATCCGAGGGCTTTGCGCCCGAGATGGTAGATAAATATATCGCACTGTATGATGGCGGTGATGTAAGCGTTTCGGACTTCGTGCGTGACCGTCTCGCGGGAAATGGTGCGGATATTGCGGCATCGCTTGAGGGGATAATGCGCTGTGCCACCGCGGCAACGGCGGGCGGGTGCAGTCTTAAATTCGATCCTACCCTCGTGCGCGGCATGTCCTATTACACCGGCACAATATTTGAGATAAGCATGGATGGCTACGGCTACGCAGTTGGCGGCGGCGGAAGATATGACGAGATGCTGGCCAAGTTCTCCGGAATGAAGACCCCCGCGTGCGGCTTTTCACTTGGTTTTGAGCGCATAGTGGCCGCACTGGCAGACCGCGGCTTTGAGCCGCCGGCGGCAGAACGTCGCGTGGTATTTTTGGCCGCAAAGGGAATGGACGAGGAGCGCATGCTTGCCATGTTTGCGGATGCGGCGGCTCTGCGTACCGAGGGCGCACAGGTGCTCGTTACCCCGCGCATGAAAAATGTGGGCTTCCAAAAGACCAAGCTCTCGGAGGACGGATATACCGAGTTCGTTGAATATTGATCTATCTATATAATATATATTTTTTCATAAAAACACAGCCGAGTCGCATGACTCGGCTGTGTTTTTTTAGCGGCGATAGTATGTTGTAACGACAAAAACTTTACTTTTCAGCGTCACCATATTGAACAACCCATCAGGCGCCACGCTCCTGTTTCCGCATTGAGTGTGCTCCCCATACAGAAAGCACGTTCAGAGTGCGCAGCCTACCTCATCCGTCACGCTTTGCGTGACACCTTCCCCCACTGGGGAAGGCTGGGCTGGAATCTGAACTTAATTATATAGATATATAGAAAGCAATAATTTAGAGTTGTAATATCTATCGTTGTCTATACGGCTATGCACTATGTTTGTACTACCCCAAGCCTCCCTTGTGTAAAGGGAGGTGGCCGAGCGTGTGGGCGAGGTCGGAGGGATTGTTCGATGACTTTCGTAATATTTTAGATACTACATCTTAGTAGTGGTATCGCTGAAATTTTTTGATATTGCCGCTGTCTCCATGCGGACCTCGCGGCGGAGGGCGAGCAAGGCGGCAAGGTTTATCATAGTCATCACGCCGATGATCATATCCGCTATCGCCCAAGCAGAGGCGGCCGTCATTACCGCGCCGATATACGCGGAGGCGGCATAGATCACATTGAAACACGCAACTGCGCGGCGGCGAGCGGCCGCGCTAAGGCCAAGCTGTGCTATGCACTCCTGACCGTAAAATGCCCAGCACGCAACGGTCGCGGCGGCAAACAGTAAAACGGCGGCGGCAAGCGGCAAAACAGCCCACTCGCCAAGCGCCGCGGCGTATGCCGCTATCGTCATCATGGCAGGGTCGTGACTGTAGAGCACAGCCGCATCATAATTTGTAAGTACCACCAAAGCCGTCGCGGCGGCAAGCATCAGCGTATCAACCATCACCTCGGCAATGCCCATAAAGCCCTGCCGCACCGCCGAGCTTGTGTCGGCGGTCGCGTGCGCAAGTGGGGAAGTCCCACTGCCTGCCTCGTTAGATATCAGCCCGCGGCTCACACCCGAGCGCACGGCTCGAGAGGTAAAAAAGCCGAATATGCCGCCGATGATCCGCGCGGATATGCCGCCGTTGCCCGCAACATCTTCCGTAAAGCTAAAGGCATCTTGCAGGATAAAGGCAAGCACCCGCGGCAACTCACCCGCACGCAGGATCAGTGCCGCTATCGATAGAATAAAAAATCCAACGCTAATAAACGGCACTATCGCACCGCAAAGGGAGGAGATGCGCCGTCCGCCTCCGCGTGCGATAAAAAATACAGCCAAGGCCATCAAAGCACCGAATATCCGCGGGTCTAAACCGGTACTGCCCAAAAGTGCACCCGCCGCGGCGTTGACCTGTATCATGCACCCCATTCCAATGGCGTTGAGGATGCAAAGCAGTGCAAACAAGCGCCCTGCCCACCTGCCGCGCCGCGGACGTGCGGGATCTCCAAACGCATCCTCTATGTATATCGGCGCACCTCCGTGCCACTCTCCGCCAATGCGCCGGCGGTGCTTTATTCCAAGCAAAGTCTCGGAATATTTCAGCGAGGTCGCAAGCAGTGCGGAGATCATCATCCAAAACACCGCGCCCGCGCCGCCCGCCCATACAGCGGCGGAAACACCTGCAATGTTGCCCACGCCAAGCGTTCCCGCAAGTGCCAGCGCCAGTGCGCGGGCAGGGGAGTTGCGCCCGGTGCGCTCGCCGGGCGTTTGGGGCGTGTTGCTTCCTTTGCCATTTGCACGTTCATCGTGCGCCTGTGATGAGTGCAGCATACGCACACCGCGCCAAAGCCTGCGCGGGTGCCAAAGGCCTGTGTATATCCCAAGGTAAAGCCCGGATGCCGAAAGCGCCGCGGGCAACAGCGCGCCGAGTATACGACTGAAAAGATCTATCATGTAAGCTCCGTGCGACATTTATTTTCGTTTTATCGCATTATAATATATATTCGGACACCGTGTTGGCAATTACAAAATCGTCTGCTAAAAATAAATGTTAAATATGTGTTAATTCACGCTCTAACCCCTTGATTTTTTCCAATATCGTGGTACAATTATACTTGTAAGTTAGCACTCGGGTCAAACGAGTGCCAATAGAACGATAAAAGAAATAGCGCAGACTAAAGCGCGGAATTCCAAGGAGGAATAATTATGAACATCAAACCGTTGGCTGACAGAGTTGTAATAAAGCTCGTCGAGGCGGAGGAAAAAACAAAGGCGGGTATCATTCTTACATCCGCCGCACAGGAAAAGCCCCAGATCGCTGAGGTAGTGGCAGTGGGTCCCGGCAAGACCAACGATGACGGCAAGCTCGTTCCCGTTGCTCTCAAGGTAGGCGACAAGGTCATCGCCAGCAAGTACGCGGGCACCGAGGTAAAGCTTGACGGTACCGAGTACACCATCATTTCCGAAAAAGACGTTCTCGCCGTTATCGACTGAGGACAAAAGTAAACCACAGGAGGACAGATCATTATGGCAAAAGATATTCTTTACGGTATAGACGCAAGAAACGCACTGCTCCGCGGCGTTGATAAATTGGCGGACACAGTTAAGATCACACTCGGCCCGAAGGGCAGAAATGTCGTTCTTGATAAAAAATACGGCGCACCCCTCATCACAAACGATGGTGTTACCATCGCCAAGGAGATCGAGCTTGAGGATCCCGCCGAGAACATGGGCGCACAGCTTGTAAAAGAGGTCGCCACAAAGACCAATGATGCAGCCGGTGACGGTACTACCACCGCTACCCTGCTTGCACAGGCAATGATCCATGAGGGCATGAAGAACGTTACCGCGGGTGCAAACCCCATGGTCCTTCGCAAGGGCATGAAAAAGGCTGTTGATCGCGCTGTTGAGTGCCTCAAGGCCGGTTCTAAAAAGGTCAACGGTTCGGATGATATCGCCCGCGTCGGTACTATCTCCGCAGGCGACGAGGTGATCGGTACACTTATCGCCAACGCTATGGAAAAGGTCACCGCCGACGGTGTTATCACCGTTGAGGAGTCCAAGACCTCCGAGACCTATTCCGAGGTCGTTGAGGGCATGCAGTTCGACCGCGGCTACCTCTCCCCCTACATGGCAACAGATATGGAAAAGATGGAGGCAGTGCTTGATGACTGCTACATCCTTATCACAGATAAAAAGATCTCCTCTGTTCAGGATATCCTGCCCCTGCTTGAGCAGATCGTTCAGGCCGGCAAGAAGCTTTTGATCATCGCCGAGGATGTTGAGGGCGAGGCTCTCACCACCATCGTGCTCAATAAGCTCCGCGGCACATTCACCTGTGTTGCCGTTAAGGCGCCCTCTTTTGGCGAAAAGAGAAAAGAGATGCTCCGCGATATCGCTATCCTCACCGGCGGCGAGGTCGTAACGAGCGAGCTTGGTCTTGAGCTTAAGGATGCTACCATGCAGCAGCTCGGCCACGCACGTCAGGTCAAGGTCAACAAGGAGAACACCATCATCGTTGACGGTTCCGGCAACAGCGAGGCTATCAGCGACCGCGTAGCGCAGATCCGCTCCGAGATCGAGCACGTGACCTCCGATTTCGATCGCGAGAAGCTTCAGGAAAGACTTGCAAAGCTCGCCGGCGGTGTTGCGGTCATCAAAGTCGGTGCCGCTACCGAGGTCGAGATGAAGGAAAAGAAGCTCCGCATCGAGGATGCGCTTAACGCAACTCGCGCCGCAGTTGAGGAGGGCATAGTCCCCGGCGGCGGAACAGCATACCTCAATGTCATCTCCGAGGTCGAAAAGCTTGTAAAGACCGTTGAGGGTGATGAAAAGACCGGTGTTCGCATCGTTCTTAAGGCTCTTGAGGCCCCTGTACGTCAGATCGCTGCCAATGCGGGACTTGATGAGGGCGTTGTTGTAAGCAAGATCCTTTCCGCTCGCAAGCCCGGCTGGGGCTTTGATGCCTACAATGAGACCTATGTCGATATGATCGGCGCAGGCATCGTTGACCCGACCAAGGTCACACGCTCCGCACTTCAAAATGCCGCTTCCATCGCCGCGACCATCCTCACCACCGAGTCAGTCGTTGCAAATCAAAAGGAAGATCCCGCCGCTGCAGCTGCTGCAAATGCCGCAATGAACGCAGGCGGAGGTATGTATTGATCTAAATAATATCTCGGCCGCTTACCGGTCGTGATACCCCCCTGCCGCCGCAGATGTCTGCGGCGGCAGGGCTCTTTTTGGGCGAGCGAGCAAGGCGTGTGCGAGGGCGGATAACTTTCTTTTATGTGTCAATTACGGTACTTTGTTTTTCGTATAAGATGCGTGTTTTTTTGTAAATATCTCATTATTTTTTGTTGTAGATGCAATAAAAATATTGACACGCTTTTTTTATTGTGCTATAATTAGGTCAACTTAATTGGCCACGGGCCATAAAGAAAGGTGAAAAACAATGAAAAAAGTACTTTCTGTTCTTCTTTGCGCTATGATGCTGGCATCCATGCTCTGCATGTCGATATCCGCCGCTGATTACGCCACTGCCGCTGACGGCGATGTTCTTTACGAGGTAAAGTTCAACGAGACAGCAGGCTTTGTTCCCGCCACCATTTCGGATGTCAAAGGTGGTCACTCTGTTGATGTCTCCGAAGATGGCAAAACGGTAAAACTCTCCTTTAATGACGTTGCAGCCGGAAGATTCTTCTGGGGCGGCGCTTTTGAGGGCTTTGAGATCGGCGAGGGCAAAACATACACTCTTTCTGGTAAGATCCAAATAGAAGGCACTAATGCCGGTGTCTATTACAACCCGCCTACAACCGATCCCGAGACCAACTACACCAAAATGTACGGTGTATACGGTGGTCGTGCCGACAAACATGACATGTCTCTTGTTTTCGGCGGCAAAAAGTATGTCGGCTCTGTTACCAAGGAAGATGGAACTCTTCTTTGCGATGGCACTAATTATGCATCGTATGACTTCCAGGCCGCTATGGCAGCTAATGCAGATGGTTTCTGCCAGGTAGATATCGTGGCGGATGGTTGGGACTACTCCGTTTACTTCAACGGCGTTCTCTTTGATAAGCACATCGGTTCTGCTGACGAGTTTATTCCCGGCACAAACAACACTGTTGGTTTTGGACTGTATCTTTACAACAGGAATTCTGCTGTTACAGCCAAAGATTTCGTTCTCTACAAGGGCGATGTTGTTAACAACGCACCCGTTGTTACCGAGCCTGTAACAGAACCCGTAACCGAGCCTGTAACCGAGCCTGTAACAGAGCCCATCGCTCCCTCCACCGGCGATAACGCTGTTATCATCGTTTTGGCCGTTGCCATGGTCGCTCTGCTCGGCACTGCCGTAACAGTTAAGACTGTTCGCGAGAAATGATCGAGTGATCATTTAATATAGGAGACTGTCGCTACGGCGACAGTCTCTGTTTTTTTGAGTGTGTCGCAACCGCGGGTTGCGGAATAATCAAAAAAATCGGTTGCGGGCGCCGCAAAAACGATCTTTGTTGCTTGACATTCTTCGCGCATTGCGGTATAATATCATCAGAGGCAGTGCGCAGGTGCGCACGCATGCCAAAATCAGCAAACAGCCGCAACCGCGGCGGGAGGACTAAATTGTATAGGATAGGCATTGACCTTGGCGGAACCAACATCGCCGTAGGACTTGTTGATGAAAATATGAATATCGTTGAAAAGCAGAGCACACCGACTCTTGCCGAGCGCGATCCGCTTTGCATAGTTGACGATATGGCTGCGCTCTGCCGCAAGGTGGCAGAGGCTCACGGCATTTCAATTGGCGATGTGGAGTCGGTAGGCGTAGCCTCCCCCGGTATCGCCAACGATCACAGCGGCCGTATAGAGTACGCAAACAATCTGCCGTTCAGACAGTTCCCGCTTGCAGCTCTCTTGGCGGAAAGGCTTGGGAATGTCTCGGTGCATCTTGCCAACGATGCCAATGCCGCCGCGTGGGGCGAGGCCGTTGCGGGCGCCGCAAAGGGAACGAGCGATTCTGTTATGATCACCCTCGGCACCGGAGTCGGTGGCGGTGTTATTATCGATAACAGGATACTTACAGGCTTTAATAATGCGGGCGGCGAGCTTGGTCACATCGTTATCGCCGCGGGCGGCAGACCCTGCTCTTGCGGTCGCCGTGGTTGTTGGGAGGCCTACAGCTCCGCCACAGCCATGATAAACATGACCCGCGAAAAGCTTGAGGAGTGCCAAAAGAGCGGACGGCACACTCTTATCGAGGATATGGTGCGCGAGCGCGGTAAAATTTCCGGCCGCACGGCATGCGATGCCATGCGCGCGGGTGACGAGGCGGCGGCAGAGGTCTTTCACGAGTATCTCCACTACCTTGCCTGCGGACTTGCCAACATCATAAATATATTCCAGCCTGAGATAATCTCGCTGGGCGGCGGCATCTCAAACGAGGGCAATTTCCTGCTTGAGCCGCTGATCCCGCTCGTGCGTGCCGAGCAGTACGGCGGCGGACTGGTCAGCGTGACCGATATACGCATCGCGCAGCTTGGCAATGATGCCGGCATCGTTGGTGCGGCAATGCTTAAATAATTAAAAATGACAGAGCGATGGGTGCGCACTTGGGCGGACCTATCGCTCTGTGCGGCTTTGGGGCCGAATGCTTGATATCAATATTCTGCCGCCGCGGGCGGCAAAAACGGAGTTACCCATGAAAAACACAAACACAAACAAAAGCACTTATGTATTAACAAATGGAGTGATCCTTGACGGCACTCGAAATATGGAGCCACAGCGAGGCAAGGCGATATTGGTGCGCGACGGTAAAATTGCCGAGATCATGCCGAGCGAGCGCGTGCCGAGCGGCGCGGAGAGGGTGGATCTTGGCGGCAAGTATATAATGCCGGGTCTTATCAACATGCATGTTCACCTGGCAGGCAGCGGCAAGCCGCAAAAAAAGCAACGCGACAATGCTCGGCTGGTGGATATGATAATGAGCACTGCTCTGACTCGCTCCGTGGCCTACAAAATGGTTGGCGGCTTTGCGCTGACCGAGCTTGCAAGCGGAGTTACCACCATCCGCACGGTCGGCGGACTTGGTAGTTTTGATTCCCGCCTGCGCGATGATATTGCCGCAGGGCGCTGCCGCGGACCGCGTATTCTGGCCGCAAATGAGGGCATATCCGTCCCCGGCGGACACATGGCGGGTTCGGTCGCGGTAGCGGCACACAACAACGATGAGGCACTGGCACAGCTTGAGCGTGCACGCGCCCAGGGCGTTGACCTTGTAAAGCTGATGGTAACGGGCGGCGTTTTGGACGCCAAGGAAAAGGGGACTCCGGGCGAGTTGAAGATGCCGCGGGAGATGATACGTGCGGTGTGCGATGCGGCGCACAAAATGGGCTACAGTGTGGCGGCGCATGTTGAATCAACGGAGGGCGTGCGCGCGGCACTTGAGGGCGGCGTTGACTCTATCGAGCACGGAGCCAAGCCGGATGCCGAGATAATCTCGCTCTTTAAAGAGCGCGGCGCGTTTTTGTGCACAACGCTCTCTCCGGCGCTTCCTTACGCGCTGTTTGACAGGTCGATCTCAAACGCCTCCGAGGTCGAGCAGTTCAACGGTAATATGGTATTTGAGGGGATAATCGATTGCGCCCGCGCGGCACTTGAAAATGATATCCCGCTGGTGCTTGGTAACGATGTTGGATGCCCCTGGATCACGCAATATGATTTTTGGCGCGAGCTTTATTACTTCCATAAATTCGTGGGAGCGGAAAACTCCTTTGCCCTTTATACCGCAACAGCACGCAGTGCCGAGCTTGCGGGTATTGGGAATATTACCGGCAGTATAGCCCCCGGGCTTGCGGCGGATATGATAGTTACTGCCGCCGACCCGCTGGCCGACCTTCGTGCGCTCCGCCATGTTGATATGGTGATAGCACGCGGGGAGATAATGGCCGACCCCAAATTTAAGCGCCGCAAAAATGTTGAGGCGGAGCTTGATAAGTTTCTTTGTTGCTCGCATCACACAAAATATAACACGACCCGCCCCGCGCAGACCATCGCCTGCGCGGGGCGGGTTTTAGTGTTTGTATCTACGAATTTGCGGCGGCCATCTGGCGGTGCTTCATTTGGCGCCAACTGATATATGCGTAGATATCGTTAAACAAAAACGCCGTAAAGCAGACAGTTACCGATATATAGGTGCTGTCCTTGACAGATGCAAGTGACCACAGGATGATAAGTATCACATCGTTGGCCGCATAGGCGAGCGAAAACAGCTCACTGCGCCTGAATGTAAGGTACGCGGCAAGAAAGCTCGTGGTAACGGATATCGTACTCGGCAGCATATTGGCCGTGCCGAGCGCATCCAGGATAAAATAAAAGCCAAGCGTTACCGCCGCGGTAAGAGCGAACATCAGGGGGATCTCGCGGCGACCGAGGTGACCCACCTTTACCTCCGAGCGGCGACCGTTAAACGGATTTTTAAGCCATGATATAAGCGACAGGACCGCCATTGGGGCTGTCATGCCGAGGTAGGTGATCATCTCGCCGTAATAGGAAAAGCCAAGGGATATTATGCCGTAAAGCACGCTGAAAAATATCATAAAAAGCTGCCCCAGCGGGTTGCCCTTGGCGGTAAGCATCAAGGAGCTGACACCGATGAGCGAGGCGGCGAGCGTTATAAAATTGCGGCGGTCGAATATCAAAAAGGATGATATTATCAGCAAGCAGGAGACTGAAAACAGTACCGCATCAAATCTCATGCGTGATCTTGGCGACGGTGCGTGGGCGGCGGGGGAGCTTTGTTTGCTTTTTTTCATTTTAATTTGATCTCCTTTCGTTTTGGAGCGCCGAGGCACTCCCGGGGCAGAAAAAACAGCACCCGCCGCACATCTTCTATGACCTAACGATGTGCGGCGGATGCTTATTGCATCTCTACCCGGTGGCAGATATTATTTTTCTTTTGTGGCATGGCGGCGTTCTTTGCAAAAGATATTGTAAGACCCTCGCCACTGCCGAACGGAAAGATTATATCATATCCCGCCGCCGCTGTCAACCCCGCGCGGCTTGAATTTTTCATCACCGGGTGATATAATTTTATTGAACCGATCCTGCAGTGACCCGTGCGAGCACTTTTTTAGCTGGATTTAAGGTTCGTGGTGTATTATTTATCCTGACGATACTCGTCGGCTTTGGGATCGATCGGGTGAGGAGGAAAGACTATGAAGCTTTTACTTGCCGAGGATGAGCGTGCGCTCTCCGATGCATTGGTGGTAATACTTAAGCACAACGGCTACAGCGTAGATGCCGTTTGCAATGGTGAGGAGGCACTTGAGTATCTCGCCTGCGGAGAGTATGACGGCGTGATACTTGATATAATGATGCCGCGCGTGGACGGTATTGAGGTCCTGCGCAGGATACGCGCGGCGGGAAATGCCGTCCCTGTTTTGATGCTTACCGCCAAGAGCGATATCGATGACAGGGTAAAGGGACTTGACTGCGGCGCGGATGATTACCTTACAAAGCCCTTTGCGACCCGCGAGCTGTTGGCGCGACTGCGTGCCATCACTCGCCGCAGTGGCGGGCGAGCCGCAAACATCCTAAAGGTTGGGGACCTTACCCTTGATTGCTCGCAATTTGCGCTTTGCTGTGCGGGCGGCAAGCTTGCGCTGACCGCAAAGGAGTTTGGCATTATGGAGCTGCTAATGCGCTCGCCCGGGCGCGTTATCTCGGCGGAGCGGATAATGGACAGCATTTGGGGCAGTGACAGCGATGCCGAGATCAGCGTGGTGTGGACGTATCTTTCCTACCTGCGCAAAAAGCTAAAGCTTTTGGGGTCGCGTGCAAGCATCCGCGTGGTGCGAAATATCGGATATACGCTGGACTGCGGCACTGATGGCGGGGAGGCCGAAAATGTGTAGGCGCAGATCGGGCGGCCGCCGCCGCGAGGCCGAGCCGCGCCAGCTCAGGCGCTTGCGCATAAAATTTATAATTGCGGCCATGTCAGCCGCCGCCATCGTGCTTGGCTCGGTAATAGGCTTTATAAACGTTCAAAACTACCTGCGCGTGGGGCGGGAGGCCGACCAAATGATAAGCTTTTTGGGGGCTAACGGCGGCAGATTCCCTGCAAAGCATACCGACGAGCCGCGGACGGAGCCACCCGAAAAGGATCACGGTATACATGAAAGCTCCGCCGGCGAGTGGCAAGGACATGACGGGGATATTCCGCGAGATATGTCCCCGGAGCTTCCCTTTGAAACAAGATTTTTTACCGTAACGCTGTCGGCGGCGGGGAATGTGACAAATATCGATACTGATAAGATCGCCGCCGTTGATGCCGATGAGGCAGGCCGCGCGGCCGTGCTTTTGGCGGCTGACGGTCGGCGCGGCGGCTATTGGGGCGATTATCGCTGTGGCGCATACGATACCGCGGACGGCGGTGTGATGTATATCTTCCTTGATTGCGGACGCGGCCTTGAGACCTTTCGTGTTTTCCTGCTCAGCAGTATCATCATAAGCTTGTCGGGTCTTTTGGTGGTCTTTTTCCTGCTCGTTATCTTCTCGGGCATGGTCATGTGCCCGTTTGCCGAGGTCTACCAAAAGCAACGCCGCTTTGTTACCGATGCCAACCATGAGCTAAAGACCCCGCTTACCATCATCGGCGCGGCGTGCGAGATCCTTGAGTACAGCAACGAGGAGGAGCGCGGCGAGTGGATAGCAAGGATCGGTGAGCAGGTTGGCAGGCTCTCGGAGCTGACAAACAAGCTGGTGTTCCTGTCAAAAATGGACGAGGGCGGCGGAGGCACGGTAATGACGGATTTCTCGCTCACCGAGATAGCGTCCGAGGCGGCGCGGCAATATTCCGCTCCCGCCGCGGCGAGGGGGCTGACGCTTTGCTGTGAGATAGAGAAAAATCTTACCTACTGCGGCGATATCGAGCTTATCCGGGAGCTGTTTTCTATCCTGCTTGACAATGCCGTAAAATACTCGCCCCCCGGCGGGCAGATAACGCTATCTGTGGCGGCAAGCGGCAAGGGGCGGCGCATTATCATAAAAAATCCCGCGGCGGAGCTTCCGCGTGGCGATCTTTCAATGCTGTTTGAGCGTTTTTACCGTCCTGATTCCTCCCGCAACAGCGCGTGCGGCGGGCATGGGATAGGCCTATCCGTGGCGCGGTCGATAGTTGAGATACATCGCGGCAGGATAACCGCCTCCTCACCGGACGGCGAGTGGGCGATCTTTACCGTCTCGCTGTGAGCGATATGCGGCGCGACGGAGTGGGTAGACAACAAAAAACTGTGTTATAGGAGGCAAGTGGTGGATATTCAAAACCGCTTTGAGCGATACGAGCTTAAGTATCTCATGGACTGCGGGCAATACGATGCCGTTCGGCGGGCAATGGATGGTCGCACAGTGGGCGACGAATACGGCAGGAGCACTGTGTGCAATATATATTACGACACGCCGGATATGCTCCTCATTCGCCGCTCGCTTGAAAAGCCGATATATAAAGAAAAGCTCCGCCTGCGGAGCTACGGCGCGGCGAGGGATGACAGTCGTGTGTTCTTGGAGCTTAAAAAGAAATATAAGTCTGTTGTGTATAAACGGCGCGCGGCAATGCGCCTTTGCGAGGCTGAGGAGTTTTTTGTCGATCCCGCGGCGGATACACAGATAAAGCGCGAGCTGGCGTATTTTATAGCAAAAATGTCGCCGCTTGCTCCCGCTATGCTCATCTCCTGTGAGAGGGAGGCCTACTTCGGCGCGGATGACAGGGATCTGCGCATAACCTTTGACCGCAATATCCTTTGGCGGGACAGCGAGGTGGATCTGCGCTTGGGCGCGGGCGGCAGGGCAGTGCTGGCGGGGGATGCGGTGCTGATGGAGGTCAAAGTCGCGGGGGCGATCCCCTTGTGGCTTTCGGGTGCGCTGGCCGATGCGCGGATATATCCCACGTCCTTTTCAAAATACGGCCGCGCATACTGCATGCGCATGGCAGAGCAACGCGGTGCGAGTGCGAGTGCGTACATGAATTTCGCGGCGCGTTCTCGGATCGGCTAAAGAAAAATAAAAACAAGATCAAGGAGCATATGTAATGAATAATTTATTTGACAGCATATTGATGGGAGCGGGCCAGTCTACCATTGCCGTTTCCGACTTTATTTGGTGCATTGCCGCCGCGTTGGCGGCGGGCTTGATGTACGCCGCGGCGTACTCTGTAAAAAATCGAGCGGGCAGGAGCTTTCGCACTGCGCTGATACTGCTCCCCGCGGTGGTGGCGGTAGTTATCATGATGGTAAACGGCAATATCGGCATCGGCGTTGCAACGGCGGGAGCGTTTTCGCTTGTGCGCTTCCGCTCGGCGCAGGGAAATGCCAAGGAGATAAGCCTTATATTTATGTCTATGTGCTCCGGGCTGATAGCTGGGGTGGGGTATCTTGCATATTCCGTCCTTTTTACCGCAATAATGTGTTTGGGAGTCATCACCTGCAATCTTGTCTCTGCCGCGGGACGGCGGCGGGATCTTTCCCGCACGCTTAAGCTCACGGTACCGGAGGATCTTGACTACACAGGCGCGTTTGATGATATCTTTGCCGACTTTACTACCGCCTGTGAGCCGTGCAGTGTTAAGACCTCAAATATGGGCAGTCTTTTCAAGCTGACCTATCGTGTAGTACTTAAAAAGGAAAGATCCGAAAAGGATTTTATTGACAGCTTGCGGGTGCGCAATGGGAATCTTGAGATATCCCTTTTGAAAACGGAGGAGAACGATGAGCTGTAAACACAAAAAAGTAGCGAATGATGAGGATGAGGCAAAGCGCCGGGGGCGCTTGGCGAGCAAGCCATGCGGCGTGTGCGCTCGCATCGTTGCGGGCATGCTTTGCGCGGCGCTTGCCATGAGCCTTACAGGCTGTCGCCGCAGCGAATTGCCCGATGAGGGGACTACCTCCCCGATCGACAGCGGTGATGCCGCCACAGCGGGATGGGAGCCGCAGGATACGACCGAACAGGTGGATATGTCTGGACGCCGCGCTGTGGAGAAGCCTACGGCTGATAACGCCACGCTTAAATACACCGGCGGCGAGCTTGAATTTTTGCCGAACGGATTTGACGGCGAGCTGATGGAGATAGAGGGCGCTGTCGGGCGTGAGGTGGGTGAGTACACCGCCACCGTGTCGCTTAAGGACACCGAGGGCTGTGCATGGGCGGATTCCACCATCGCGCCGATAGTGTTTGCATGGGCGATACGCGAGGATGGCCTCTCCTATCAGGTCACATGCTCGGGGCAGGTGCTTCACATCACCCACCCGGAGGGCGCGGTCTCCTACTCTGCGGATATCACAATGCCCGCGGGCGGGGATTATTCTCTGGATCAGGCAAGCGGTGCGCTCACGCTCAGCTACTCGGGCGTGTCTGCCGAGGATGTTACATGGGTGCTTGAGGGCAGCTATGGCGGGTCCTTGCTGTTTGATGCGGGGGAGGATAATGATATCCTTATCGAGCTTGCGGGCTTTAGCATAGCTTCGGCACGTGAATGCCCGATATATATCCAAAACGCGGCAAATGCCGATATCTCCGCCAAAAAGAATACCGAAAACAGCATTTGCGATACCCGCGCGGCGGCTGAGGAGCGCAAGGGGGCGGTATATTCCGTGTGCGACCTAAAGCTTAAGGGCGCTGGCGTTTTAAACGTGGTGTCGGATAACAACAACGGCATCCACTCAAAGGATGACCTAAAGCTGCAAAAGCTCACACTGCGCATCAGCTCTGTGGACAACGCGCTAAAGGGAAATGACGGCGTGGTCATCGATTCGGGCGAGCTGACCCTCATCTCGCGCGGCGGTGACGGCATTAAGACCTCCAACAGCTCGCTCTCATCAAAGGGCAAGCAAAAGGGTAGCGTTGAGATAAATGACGGCAATATTGCAATATACGCCGCGCGTGATGGGATAGATGCCGCGTTTGACGTTTATATCAACGGCGGCAGTGTGGATATCTATACAGATAGATATTCCTCCTATTCGGAGGGGGTCGCGGCAGACGAAAATAACCAAATGCCGGGCGATATACCGGGCGATATGCCGGGTGATATACCCGGCGACATTCCCGGTGAAATTCCGGGAGGTATGCCTGATGCCATGCCGGGCGGGCGACCGAATGATGAGCAGCCCGGTGAGCGCCCGAGCGGCGGATACGTCGACGGCGCCGTTGGTATGAGCAGTCGCCCCGGCGGTAGGGGCGATGGACGTGATGACGGTAAAGGCGGCATGGGCGGCTTTGGTGGTTTTGGAGGCTTTGGCGGCGGCGGTCGCCCCGGCGGCATGGGCGGCATGGGGGACGGCAACAGCGATAAGTCGGATGTTTCAACCAAAGGCATCAAGGCCGCAAACGAGATAGTTATAAGTGACGGCAGTATAAATATCACCTCATACGATGACTCACTGCACGCAAACAATGACGGCACTATCGAGAGCGGGGTCACGCCGCTCGGCAACGTGACCATCGCGGGCGGCAAGCTCACCTTGGCATCAAATGACGATGCCATACATGCCGACGGTACTGCTACCGTCAGCGGCGGCGAGTTGTCTATTCCCCAATGCTACGAGGGCATCGAGGGCAATAACGTGGTGATATCCGGTGGTGATATCTCTGTTGTGTCAAGCGATGACGGCATAAACGGTACTGCGACTTCAGGCACGGCTATCGAGATCTCCGGCGGCAGGATATATGTCATGGCAGGCGGAGATGGTGTGGATTCAAACAGCCGCACCTCCTACAGCGGGATCGTCTTCTCGGGCGGGCGCTCGGTGATAATCTCGGTCGGTCGCGCGGATTCTTCCATCGATACCGAACAAGGCTACACCTTCAGCGGCGGATATGTCCTCGGCATCGGTATGTCGGGCGGTATGGGCAGTGAATCAGCAAACTGCAAAAACTTCTCGTCTGTCGGTAAAAAGACGACAGTAAACCTGCAAAAGGACAGCATTCTGACCGCGAGCGGCATAGTATCGGTAAAATTGCCCGAGAGCTTGAACGCTCTTGTCGTCCTGCTGGGCGATACCACGGCCGCCATCACCTCCGGTGCATCGTCGGATGGAATATCGTTTGACCAAAACGGCGTTGCGTGGCTGAAGTAAGCGGCCGCTGAAACTTAAGATTTTAAAAAAATGGTCGGGGCGAGCAGTCGCCCCGACCATTATTTTCGCCGCTAATAAAGGAGCTTTATATACGGCACAATTTAGAACTTCAGGCAAAAAAGATCTTACCGATGACCACAGCTATGCACAGAATCTCGGGCAGAAGGTGTGATGCCCGCTGCCCTTAATAAAAATTATGATTCGATCTCGTCGAGTATTTTTTGCACGTTCTCATTTTGCAGATAGAACGGAGAAAGATGAGATTTTGTATATTGCATATACGTTCCGTTCGTTCTATCAGAAAGAAGCTCGGTAAAGTATTGCTCCCAGCTGAAATAAGCAGAGGACTCAATATAGTCCTGCGGTGCACTGAGTATCGCCTTTACTTCATTATCACGTAACACATCCGCCTTGAGTATCAACCATTCAAAGGATTCGGGGAGATACAAGGTTATCCTTCCGGGTTTCATGGACTGCAACTTATATATTCTGTCGATCTCACATCCGAAAGCAGCCCCGTCTGCTATCACTATCACATTCTTATCGGTGTTTGCCAAAACTTCAAATATCTTGCTTTTTCCCTTCGCGGAGATGCAATGGATGCCCTTTTCGTCTGCAACGTGAAGAAAGAACTCATATCCGGAATTAGAGTCCTCTGTAATAAGGGTATCCGCATTGTTGATGCTGCGATTCCGGGTAGGTATATCGGAATAAAATCTGCGTGTTCCGTTATATACCTTACCAAGCCTCATGCTGTGGCGGTAGGGTCGCATTTCATATATTTCCTCTACGCTGTACGGCAGATTATAAAGGTTTTCACGTGTGATAAGGACGTAATAGTTATCCGAATCGCGAACGGCTCGTGCAAATTCCTCGCTCTTGATAAATTTATTGCCTTCGTCTATAAATACGATACTGTCCTTGATGTTATCAAGCCTTATCTGCCAATCGGTTCCCATAAGCACACGGCAGGGCTTATCGCATTTAACGGTTACGCCGCTTTGTTTTCCAAGGGCTTCATAGTCGGAGAGCAAGCCTATAAGTGTTGTTTTTCCCGTAGCGCTATCACCGCGAATTATGGTGATGTTTCTGAATAGGTCAAAATGAAACTGTACCTTTTGATTGCCGACTTTGACATTATGCTTTCCTATCATACGCTCACCTCTCAAACGTACTTTCCCGCAATGAGGATAAGGTCTTGCATGTTGTTCACCGTCTTCTTCTCGTTAATGACGTAAACTTCAAAATTCTTGCCGAAATCCATAATGTGATTCAGATTAATGGTGACGTCTTGCTCCTTAGCGAGTTCAAGCAACCATTTGGCACAGTTGTCGCCGCAGGTAGAGGCATTAAAAACGGTTTTCGGTTCGTTTTTGATCAAGATCAAGGTCTTAACTCCGCCGGAAAGACCGGTCGGTGGAATCATACCAAGATAGGGACTGTCTATCACCTTATCGCTGACCACTGTGGAATCGTCAATGCCTTTGATCATTTCCTTTGTTTTGGAATCAAGCAGCCAACTCTCCCTATATTTATTTTTGAAATAGACTTCCGTATTATAGATAGCCTTTGGCATATCTCCAAAAAAGATCTTCAGCATCCTCTTACCTCCGTGAGTCAAATTCTTTACTATATTATTTTACCATAAAATCGTGATAATATCAAGATGTAAAATAGGATCGGATCGGTATTTTGAAAAAAGCAAAAGGAAAGGCTTGTCTATTTCAAAAACATCACAAATGAAATCGATAACGATTTGTGTCATTGCTCGGATCGTGCATTTGTCAATGATGTGAGACCAAAAAAGAGAAAGAACTCTCTGCCGGATGGTTTGTGGTGATTCTATTTTAGCACAACTCGGTCACTTTTTTAATGCCCATTGGTCTCTCATCTGTTGTAACACTACAATAGAAAAAGAGTCAAAATGAAACAAAATATTGACTCTACTTTTCTTTTGTGGTATAATGAAGCCAAGGAGGACACGTACCATGAAAAGAGAAGTTAATGTTGATTTATTCCGAGTAATTGCCACATTCCTTGTGATTGTTCTGCATATTTTGGGTCAAGGCGGTATTTTATCAAGTTTGTCACCAAGTGCGGCAAGTTATTGGATAGCGTGGTTGGTGGAAATTATGGCTTATTGTGCTGTCAACTGTTTTGCATTAATAAGTGGATACGTTATGGTTCAGAGAAATATAAAAATAAAGAATATATTAGGATTGTGGCTTCAGACTGCATTTTATTCATTGTTGATTTCAGCGTTGTTCTTTGTTTTTGTTCCCGAAACGAGAAGTATCAAATCATTAGTGGTTGCCTTTTTGCCGATAGTGGGAAACCAATGGTGGTATATGTCCGCGTATTTCGCACTGTTTTTTTCTATACCTATTATCAATGCGGGGATAAATCATATCGCTAAAGAAACGTTAGAAAAACTATTGGCTGTTATCTTAATTGGAATATGCATTATCGATTGCGCTATCCCGATTGATGCTTTTGCAATTAAAGATGGTTATTCTCCTATGTGGCTGATTATGATGTATCTGTTAGGGACGTATATAAAGAAATACGATGTGAAACAAAAAACTACAGCAACTAAAAGCCTGCTTCTTTTTGGACTTATGGTCGTGATCACATTTTTGAGCAAACTAATTATTTTTGTTGCAACCAATATAATTATGGGACAAGTCAAATATGATAAAACATTTATATCGTATATATCTATTACGATTGTATTGTCCGCAATTTTCCTATTTCTTTTTTGTCTCAAAGTAAAAATAAAACCCATTTTTGAAAGAATAATTGGGGCGTTGGCACCAACAACTTTAGGAATTTATTTGATACATGTTCATCCATTTGTGTTTCAGTATGTAATAAAGGATGCTTTTGTGAACTTTGCACACAAACCGGCTATAATAATGATTCTCTGCGTGATTGTTGCGGCATTGGCAGTGTTTTTTATATGCTTCGTGATTGATCGAATTAGAATACAGTTATTTAACCTTTTAAGAATTAATAAGTTATGCGAGTTCATTAGCAATAAGATTACAGGTATTTGTGATAGCTTGAAAGAATAAACGTATAAAACTCCTTGTTCTTCAAATACTAATATTACATATTTGGAAAACAAGGAGTTTATTATATTATGAAAGCAACAGGAATAGTTAGGAGGATCGACGACCTCGGTCGTGTAGTCATCCCCAAAGAGATAAGGCGCACCATGCGGATACGCGAGGGTGACCCGCTTGAGATATACACCGACAGGGACGGCGAGGTGATATTTAAAAAGTATTCACCGATAGGCGAGCTTAATGCGTTTGCGGCGCAATATGCCGACACTCTGCACAAGATCGGCGAGCTGGCGGTCATCATATGCGACCGTGATGCCATCATTGCCGCGGCGGGAATACCGCGGCGCGACCATGCAGAAAAACAGCTCTCCGAGGAGCTGGACGGAATGATCGATTCCCGCACGCTTTACGTGTGGCGGGAGGGCGAGCCGCGCCTCTCGCCCATGCGGGACAGCACGGGATATTATATCAGCTGTGCCATGCCAATAATCAGTGATGGTGATCTTGTGGGCTGTGTGGCCTCTGTGCTGCCCGCAGAGGCTCAAAGAGGCAGCGCGCCCATAGATGCCGAGGCGAAGCTTATCGAGACTGCGGCGGGCTTTCTCGGCCGTCAGCTTGAAGCTTAAGCTGTCAAACACAATAAAAGCACCGACCGTCGGGCAATAGCCCGACGGTCGGTGCTTGGTTTATAATAATTGATATCTGATCAGTTGGCTTTTTCCATTGCAGGATCGGGGATGCTCAGCATGGAGATGTCCGCGCCGACTCCGCGCAGCTTGCCGACTATGTTATCATAGCCGCGCTCTATATATTCGATGTGGGATATCTCTGTTCTGCCCTCGGCGGCAAGGCCCGCTATAACGAGCGCCGCACCGCCGCGCAGGTCGGGAGCGTTCACGGGTGCACCGGTGAGCCTGTCTTTGCCCACTATCGTTGCATTGCGACCGTCAACAGATATATCGGCATTCATTTTTGCAAGCTCATCAACATATTTAAATCTGCTTTCAAATACGCCCTCGGTGATTATCGAGGTACCCTCCGCCATTGCAAGCAGTGCGCTGAACTGCGGGTGCATATCGGTGGGGAAGCCGGGGTAAAAATAGGTCTTTATATTCGCATGGCGCAAAGCACCCATGCGGCTGACTACAATGCTGTCGTCACATTCGTCTACCGAAACGCCCATCTCCTGCAGTTTTGCCGTCACCGTTTCCATATGCTTGGGAATGACCCCGCGCAGTGTCACGCGTCCGCCGGCGGCTGCCGCGGCGACCATGTATGTGCCGGCCTCTATCATGTCTGGCACGATCGTATAGTTACAGCCGTGCAGGCGTTCCACACCCTGTATTTTTATAAATGATGTGCCCGCGCCGGATATGCGAGCGCCGCACATGTTAAGGAAGTTTGCGAGGTCAACTATATGCGGCTCGCGCGCGGCGTTGTCGATGGAGGTCTTGCCGGGCGTGGTAACGGCGGCAAGAATGACGTTTATGGTAGCCCCAACACTTGCAATATCAAAGTATACCGATGCACCGCAAAGCCCGCTCGGCGCGGCCTTAACGTGGTTACAGCCGCCATCTATCGTCATTGTGGCGCCAAGTGCCTCAAAGCCCTTTTTGTGCTGATCGATGGGGCGGGTGCCAAAGTCGCATCCGCCGGAAAAACCAACGCGCGCCTCGCCAAAACGGCCAAGCTCTGCACCAAGGAGATATGTTGAACCGCGAAGCTTGGATACAAGCTCTACCGGGGATGTGCCGCCCACAAGGTGGGTGGTATCTATCTCTACCGTAGTTCTGTTGAGCATCTTGACCGACGCGCCCATAGCGCCGAGTATGCGCAGGGAGATGGCAACATCGCTGACCTCGGGCAGGTTTTCAATAACACAGCGATCCTTGGTCAGTATGCTTGCAAAAATTATCGGCAGAGCGGCGTTTTTCATTCCGCTGACCGTTATGTCACCAAAAAGGGGACGTCCCCCATTGATAATGATCTTGTTCATGTTGATGCCTTTCTGAAAATAAAAGGTAATGCCGCACCGCCGCCGCGGCGCGTGTCGGATGGCCCGATACAGCGTGGCAGGCACGGCGGCATCGAGCGGGCGTATGTTTGCTTTTCGATATATAGTATGGCTCTCTCGGAGCACAGTAATTCTATTCTATTTAATTATACCATATATTAAGAAAAAAGAAAAGAGGGGGAAAGAAAAAAATCTCAAATATCTTTTAAAAAGATAAAATAATTTTCCCTCCCGCTCTTACTTTTCGTCAGATCGGGTGACTGTCTATCAACAAAAGGCGTGCAGTGCCATTAATTGAAAAAATGTAATAAATAGCCACACCTGCCCATTTGCATATTATTCACCGCGGCGGTAATATGCCACACAAAGATCCACCACCAAACCGTAACTGCGCGAGCCTACCGTCCCCTGCATCTGCAGGTAGGTGTTGTTTACCGTTTCGGATACCGTTGCGGCGGGATTTTCGCGGTACTTATCAAAAAATCTTGAGTATGCGGTCATCTCCTCGCGCACGTGCTTATCGAGCGACGAGTACACCGCGCTGTAGTAGCTCTTGTTGGCGGAGTAAAGGGAGGATGCTACATATTCGTAGACCTCAAGATATCCGCTGTAGCGGATGTAAGGATCATCGGATGCCGTACAGACCAAAAAGGCAACAAAGTTGGCCTCATCCTCGCGCGCTATACCGCGCTGATGCGCCATCTCGTGCGCCGCGGTGTAGGGAATGGTGTAATCGGGAAAGTTAACGTTTATATTGGCCTCGCCGGTAAAATAGGTGTAAACGCCGGAAATGTGAGTGTACGTCCATGGCTCGCTCAGCATCACGGGCTTGACGCGCGAGGTAAGCCGCGGGATAAAATCATATTTATCGCAAACGCTGTCATAGGCCGAAACAAGGCGGCGGCTCAGCTCGTCATAGCTGTAGGGCATAACAGATCGATCCGTTACGCAAAAGCTTACGTTTTTCGCCTCCTCGTTTACATGTGCGGCAAGTATAGCTGCCGTCATGTAAAGCTCCTCCGGGGAAACATCCGAGCGGTCAAGCCCCAGCTTCTTATCTATCGTACTGCCAAAGTAGCCTGTGCCAAAGCCCCAAATAAATGTGGTAAAGAGCAATGATACCACCGATATCAGCGAGCCGAGGTATATAAATACCGAGCGCCAGCTGTCGGCATAGCGGCGGCAGGCAAGCACCACCATAAAGACCGCGCCGATCGGCAAAAAGATAACAAGTGCCTCGCCGAGTGAAAAGGGGAGAATGGCAGTCAGGTGAGCAAGCGCCCCGCGCACCACCGCGCCGATGTAGCGGTTAAAAAAGTCGGCAAATGCGGGGGAGAGGCGCGCGACTATATAGATCACGAGAGAGACCGCCGCCAGCGCGTAAAGAACTATCGCAAAGCGGGGCAAGCGGCGCGGTGCGGGCTTGCCTGCGGTGGTGGATTCGGGTGTACCCTCTCCCCCTGCCTCAGCGGTGTCGGGTGTAAGATCCGGTGTGAGACCGCTCGTTGTTTCCGATGGTGTCGAATCAGCCGCGGAGGGCGTCGGTGTATTTTTATTATCGATATCCTTGATATTTTCGTTTTGGGCGGAGTTTTGCATCATTTAAGCCACGCTCCTTTTGATTTTTAAAATTTTTCGTTTATGATCTTCAGCATATCGGCGGGCAGAGGGGCTGACATTCGCAGCAGCTGTCCGCTCGTGGGGTGGGTAAATTCAAGCCGTGCCGCATGCAGTGCATGGCGGGAGATCACCTCGGGGCATTCCTCGCCGTAAAGAAAATCGCCAAGCAGTGGGGTGCCTATGTGCGCCATATGCACGCGTATCTGGTGCGTGCGGCCGGTCCTTGGCTCAAGGGCGACCAGGGCAAGACGGCCGTCCTGCGAGTGGCGCATGGTGCGGTAATCGGTGACGGAGGGCGAGCCGTCCTCTCTTACCGTGCGCATGAGTATGCCCTCCTCGGCTCTTGCTATCGGTGCATCTATCCTGCCCGCGGCGGGGGATGGAACGCCGCAGGTGATGGCGGTGTAGGCTTTTTTTATCCTGCCGGCCCTCATATCTTCAAAAAGACGGCTTGAGGCAAACCGATTCTTGGCAAGCAGTACAAGGCCGCTGGTGTTGCGGTCAAGGCGGTTGGCAGGGCGAAAGACAAAAGGCTCTCCCCGCTTTTGTGCGCGGTAGGCAAGGGCATTGGCAAGTGTATCGTCAAGGTGACCGTGCGTTGGGTGGGTCGGCATGCCCGCGGGCTTATCTGCAACTATTATATCGTCATCCTCAAAAACTATCGCCAGCGGCAGCTTTTTGGGGATTATCTCGGATGTGCCCGTCTCCGGCTTGTCCGCCGTATCAAGCCGCAGTATATCTCCCTCGCTGAGCTTGTATCTTACCGTCACCCGCTCGCCGTTTACCGTGATCCCTGTCGGTGAATTTTTAAGCAGTGTCAGCGTGCCTGTGGATATATGCATGCGGCGGCGAAGGATATCAAATACCGTAGCACCGTCAAGCTCGCGTGTTATCTTTATCTCCATTGTCATACCGTTTTAACCTTTGCATATACATATAATACTCTACCGTATATTATAAATGATGCTTGCGATATTTTCGTTAATAGAGCTAAAACAAAATGTAATTTTGTGCGCCGCGGGCGGGGGACTGTCATAAAAATATCGCCGCGCGAGTATATTTTACCGTGCGGCGACAGCATCAAAGCCAAATGCGGGAAAGGACGCCCTGCGCGGGCGATCGAATGAAATGACAAAGCTGTTATCACTTGCTTTAATGTTTTTTGCAACGGCGGGAACTCTCCTCTCGCCCACTATGGGAAGTCTCGCAGCGGGTAGCGTGAGCGGAGAGCCGCAGGGCGCGGCCGAGACCGCGGCCGAGACGGTAGAGCCGCTCTCCCCCGGGCTTTATGTTATCGCCGAGGCGGAACGCATGGTAATGTCGGCAGGCCGCGGGAGGGATGTGGTGTTTGAGGCAGAGGATCTTGAGGCGGCGGCAGGTACCTCCGCCATCGAATATATAACGCTCACAAAGCTGCCGTCGCTGTCGGAGGGCTGTCTGCAGATAGGCTCGCTGGCGGTCTCGGAGGGGCAGAGCATCTCTCGCATAAACCTCTCGCGAATGTCCTTTGTCCCCGCAAGTGCGGATGTGGAGCGGTGCAAGCTGTCTTTTAGTGTCAACGGCGCGGCGCACAGCTATACCTGCACCATGAATTTCAGCGATGAAAAAAACACCACCCCCACGCTTGGCGAGGTCGGTGCGGCGGCGCTTACAAATGCCACATATTCGGGAATGCCGGTCATTGGTCGGCTGGCGGCATATGATGCCGATGGCGATGAGCTGTTTTATTCTATATCCGCCACCCCCGCACATGGCAGTGTACTGCTGACGGACAGAACGGCGGGGCGATATATATACATCCCAACCACCGGCTTTTCGGGGCGGGATAGTTTTTCCTACATTGTGCGAGACAGCCGCGGCGCGCGTGCCGAGGGTGAGGCAACGGTGAGCATCAAGATAGACCGCCGTGCGGGGCGCGGCGGCTTTGCGGATATGAGCGGCAGTGTGTATGAGAGCACCGCAATGCGCATCTGTGAGGGCGGCATCATGGATGCCAAGGAGATAGGCGGCAGTTTGCAGTTTGAACCTCAGGCGGCGGTCAGCCGAGCCGATTTTATCGTTATGGCAATGACGGCTGCGGGGATAGGCGATCTGCCGCAGTGTGCGGCAACCGTATTTGCGGACGATGATGATATTCCCGCCGCTGCGCGTTCGTATATCGATGCAGCCTATAAGCTCGGCATCTGCCAAGGGTGGATAAGGGACGGACGGCAGTGTTTTTTGCCGAATGAGCAGATAAGCGTAGCAGAGGCGGCGGTCATATCCGCGCGTATATTGGGGATAGAGCCGGATGCCGCCGCATCTGTGTGGTGCGCGGCCGGGGCGGGTGCGCCGTCATGGGCGGCCGAATGCTTTGGCAAAATGAGTGCGGTCGGGCTTATTGGTGCCGGTCTTGCCGACTCGGCACGTGCAAAGCTCGACCGCCTCGGTTGCGCCGAATTGCTTGCCGCGCTCATGCGCATGCATGCCGACTCGGCGAAAGGGTAGATCGATTTGCTGTTAATTGCGAGAATTTGTTTCTTCCCGTCTTGTTTCAAATCGTCCCACACGGCACACCACATCCGCAAAGCCTGTATGGGTAATACCCAGCAGAGAATCCATCTCAGCGGCGGCATTTTTGTACCGACCGGGCGAAAAGTGGGTTACGACGTAATCCGCCTCTTTGATATTCCCCGCCGCCTTTAGACAGAAGCTTCTAACGGGAGCGGAAATGGCAAACACCCAGATCGGAGAACAGATCGTCACATGGTCATACTTTTCTAAATCCACTGTTATCGGTTCAATAGGCATCTCCCGGCGGTGCATACCGTATCTGCCGCACCACCAGAAGCCCGATGTGCCCTCCGTTCGTTCGGTGGATCTGATCTCATAGACCTCTGCACCCGTCCGGTTTGCTGTTTCATAAGCGACCTTTTTCACATAGCCCATGCGAGAAAAAAAGACCACCAGCCGGTTCGGATCAGTGCCGATGTTGGGGTAGTCGGACTCGTTCACCGTGAAGACCTCTTGCTTTCCGAATACCCACGCCGCATAGCCCGTGACTGTTTGGGAAAGGCCAAAGATGAAGTAGGCGGTGGACAGGACATTAACCGGGAACATATAAAACTGAATACAGATCCACAGCATCAGCGTCATGCCGAAGACGCCGCCCAGCACCACGCCGGACTTTTTCTTTGCCAGCAGCAGCCCGGCCGCCGTCAGGTTGGTCAGCCCATTGACGATAAGCAGGGCGATACCCGAAAATGTATAGTCAACGAACAATATGTCGGCAAACGGCAGTTTTTTGAAATACGGCAGCATCGCATCCATGTGCAAAAGCTTGCCCGAGGGGGCGATCAGCATACACACTGCACCCCATACTGCGCCGATGCCGACAAACAGCGTCCAGAAAATCAGCCATTTACGTGCTGTGTTGAATCTTGATCTTTTCATTAATATTCACGCTTTTTCTTTTATCCAGCTATCTAAAAACTTCATTTGCTCCGCTGTGTGGAACCAGTGCTCGCCGTTTTCCATAACGGTCAGGCTTGCTCTATGGTCGTTGGCAAAGGCAGTGATTGTTTCTAAACCGGTCAAATTGTCCCGCCCGCCATAAAGAATTTCGGTAGGTACAGCCCACTGGATCGGGTGATTGCGGACCCAACAAAGATATTCCCACGACAGCGTTTCGCCAAAAGCCGTTTCTATGATTCCCTTTTCCCGCAACTCGTCCTCGGACACATTTGCCCAATTCATCATGTTGCCGATCAGCTTTTCCATATTGACGATAGGGGAAATGAAATACGCCTTTGCGATCTTCTCCTGCGGCAAAGCGCACATGGAGAAATATGCGCCGATGCTGTTGGCGATCAAAATCACACGGCTGTATTTGATGGAAAGTGTTTCAAAGGCGATCGGAAATTCCGCTTTTGCCTCCCACGGCGTTTCGGCACTGTAGTCAAGGCCAACTACATCGCAATGGGGGAAAAGGGGGTTATAATGCGCGGCTTCCTCAGCCTTGCCGCCCTTGCCGTGTATGTATAAAACCAAAGTGTTGTTCTTCATCTCATTTGTTCCTCAACCCGAGAATATACAAGTTCGGTCAACCGCATTAAGTGCTCAGGTCACACTCTCCTGCTTTGCCATAGCGGAAACGATGATTTCCGTTCGCTCGTTGCAGGCTTGCTCGATCTCCGCAAGATGTTCGGATATCGTCCACTCTACAAAATAATTGGTATAGCTGATCTATTATCCGCTTGCGGCTTAAAGCTCCTCTCGGTGGAGCTTTGAGCCGCCTTTTCTTATCGCCGCCTGCAGGGCGGCGGTCATTGAGTCATCTATCACCGCAAGATCATCAAACATTGCGGCCGCAGTACCTGCCGCCTCGCCTGTTACGGCGCAGGGCGGGATAACGCGTGTTATGTCCCACATCCGCTCGGTGACCGAAATATCGCGCCCCGCCGCCAAAAGATTGCGGCATCCGCGCGCAACTATGCAACCAAACGGCAGCTCGTATATCGGTCCGCGCGTGCGCCAGCTGCTGATAAGACCAATGCTGTCCTCGGCGCGTTCCTCGCAAAGGTCGGCCGTGGCGTGACCGCATATGCGGCGGGTCATTCTAAGCTGTGGTATCGTTGCCAAAACATCCGGCAGATATGAGGGATCGGATGCGTGCTTTTTTGCCCAATCGCGATATGTCGCATCATGCGACATCTGCACCATCTCGCTTATCTCATAGCCGTCAAGACCGCTAAAGCGGCGCTCGGATAAAAGCTTTGGCTGTTTTTTGCCGGCGGCCAGCTGCTCGTCGGTTATCTCCGCGCCGCCGTACATCAGGCATCGGCGCTCGTGGGAATTTATAAAATAGTACCAGCCGGTCAGAGTATTGCCGCGTGAGTAAACGGCAGTCTCGGCCCCACACATTGCGGCAATGGCGGCATCTCCCGTGGCATCTATCACATTGCCGCTCACTCGTATTGCCGAGCGACCGCCGCGGTTTTCAACTATCAGTGCCTCTATCCTGCCTCTGTTCACTGCCACCGAGCATACCGATGTGCCGTAAAGGATGCGCACTCCCGCCTCTGTCAGCAGGCGCTCTGCCTCAAGCATAAACAGCGGGCCGTTGTATCCTGCCTTAAAGCGAGTTTTCTTTCGTTCTTCATCCGTACCGCCGTCAAGCCATGGGTCGGGTCTTGCGCATTCACAGCCGTGCTTTATCGCCAAGTGCAAAAGCTCCTCGCCAATGCCGTATACAACCTGCCGCCCGCATCCGTCGCAGATGGGCAGATAGTAGGTCACAAGCCCAAGGGTCGCAAGTCCGCCAAGCGCAAATTCACGCTCTATCAGCAAAACGTCACGTCCGCCGCGAGCCGCCGCAAGAGCCGCGGCTATGCCGGCGATGCCTCCACCGCATACGGCTACGGCGCAGCTCTCCCGCACTTCGGTGTTCAGTGTCTCCGTGATATGCTCACGTCGTTCAATGTTATCCATTTGTTATCTAAACTCCTGTATTCGCGGCAATGTCCCCGCGGGATCCCCCTTGCCGCTTTGTCCTTTTGATCTTTTTAGATCCTTCTTTGATCGTCATATGATCGATCCTTCGATCGATCTGCGAGGGTACATTAAATTATACATTACCCGCCGCCGTTTTGTCAATCACTACCCGCCGCCCGCTGCGCATTTAAGTATTATTCTGCCACAAAAAGTAGGATTTTTAAAACGCTGCGGCATGTCTGTCCGAAAAAAACCACCGCATCCCAAAAAAATCGCGAAAGGGTATTGCAATCCGGCGCGTTTTTTGATATAATATACAAGAGAAAACTTGTTTCAGGCTTCGGCTGTGAAATAAGGCCATACCAGCCGGGGAGTTAGCGGTGCCCTGTACCCGAGATCCGCTAAGCGGGGGTGCATTCCCCGAACGAGGGCTGATCCGACGCGGTCTGAGACGGTATTTGTGTGTTGAGGAGCGGGTCCTGCGCAATTCGGAGCTGTGAACCATGTCAGGTGGGGAACCAAGCAGCATTAAGCGGTGATCCGGATGTGCCGCGGGGATGCCTGTTCTGAGCACAGGTATCGAGTAACGCGCGGCGGTGATGTTCGACTTTGGGGTGTATGGTCTTATTTTGCAGCCGATTTCTATAGCGGCTTTTTGGGGGACTGCACTGTGCAGTGCCTCGGCGCTTTATCTTTTTGGGAGGCTACAGTATGCATCAGGCATTATATCGCAAATACCGCCCGCGCACATTTGATGACATGTGCGGGCAGGAGCATATCACGCGCGTGCTTAAATATGAGATAGCGCAGGGTCAGATAAGCCATGCATATCTGTTTTGCGGCTCGCGCGGAACAGGCAAGACCACATCGGCCAAAATACTGGCGCGTGCGGTAAACTGCCAAAGCCCGGTGGATGGCAGTCCTTGCGGCAAGTGCGATGCATGCCGCCTTATTGCCTCCGGTGGCGAGACTGATATCCTTGAGATGGATGCCGCCTCAAACAATAAGGTAGACGATATCCGTGCCATTCTTGATGAGGTGGTGTATACTCCCTCAAGTCTCAAATATCGCGTTTATATTATCGACGAGGTGCATATGCTCTCGCAAAGTGCGTTTAACGCTCTGCTCAAAACGCTTGAGGAGCCGCCCGCGCATGTAATATTCATTTTGGCTACCACCGAGCTGCAAAAGCTCCCATCAACTATAATCTCCCGCTGTCAGCGTTTTGATTTCAGGCGCATATCCGTGCCGGTGCTGACATCACGGCTTGAATATATCGCGGGGCAGGAGGGAATAGCCCTGGAGCATGATGCCGCACTCATGCTGGCGCGATTGGCGCAGGGCGGCATGCGTGATGCCATCAGCCTACTTGAGCTTTGTGCCGGCGGGCGCGAGCGAGTGACCCCCGCTGTGGTCAATGATGCGGTGGGATCTACAGGGCGCGCAAGCGTTTCCCGCACCGTGCGCGCATTGGCGGCGCGTGATGCGGCAACGCTGTTTGATATAGTTTTTGAAACAGATGCATCCGCCAAGGACATAACCGTTTTTTGGAGTGAGCTCATATCCTATTATCGCGATATGCTTGTGACCAAAACAGGTGTTGATGCGGCAAAATATCTTGACCTTACCGAGGCAGAGGGAGAGGAACTTCTCCGCGATGCGGCACTTTTTACCCGCGAGACATTGCTCTATCACAGCCGCCTGCTTGACGAGGCGTATCTTTCAATGCAGCGCGCCGGAGCTATCCGCCGTTCCGTTGCCGAAATGACACTCCTGCGCATGGCGGACGAGCGGCTCGATACCCGCCCCGAGGCTTTGCTTTCCCGTATTGCGGCGCTTGAAAATACACTGGCGGGCATTCCCATGACCCTGCCGCTGGTTAATGACGAATACCCTGTGGCGGATAACTCACCTACTCTCGGTTTTAACGGCAATACACCCACACCGGTCGTGAGAGCGCCCGAGCCCGAGACGATAGACCGCGCACCGTGGGAGGAGGTGCCCGCGGCGGAGTCCGCACCTGCGCCCGCCCCGGATGTCTCTGTGCAAATGCCTGCACAGCCTACCCGGCCAACACAGCCAATACAGCCTACACAGGATGCAAGATCCGCCCGCAAGCCGGTGCGCAGCTTTGCCGAGATAGCGGAGCGCGTGGCAGAGGCTGACCGCGGTCTTGGCGGCTTTGTACGCAAGTGCCGCGCGTATTCGGAGGCTGATGACTCGCTGACCATCTATTGCGAGACCCAGTTTACCAAAAATCTGCTGGCGCGGGAAAAGAGCCTTGGTATTTTAGCCACAGCCGCATCTGCGGTGCTTGGCCGCCGCCTTACCCCGCAAAGCATCAAGGTCGAGGTCCTGCCCGCCTCGGATGACCCGGATGCGGCCGCATTGCTTGACGATGAGCTGTCGGCTCTGGCATCCGAAAACAGATAAATAAAAAACGAAGGTACAGTCTGTTTTTTAGCGATATACCGCGGCGAGCCGCGTGTTCGCAATGCTCGCGCAGGAGGCGCATAAAAGATCATGAAAAGCATAAAACCCGGGCGCGGTCCGTCATTTAAGGGTGGGCTTATGTCTGTGCTTGTGGCACTTTTTGGCGTGTTTTGGATAATCGCCGCATGTGCCATGGGCGGATGGTTCATGGCTCCGTTTGGGCTGATATTTGTTGCCGTCTCGGTGATAGAAGCAGTATATAACTTTAAAAACGCCACTCGTGAAAACAGATATTCCGAGTTTGATATCACCGACGGCACGGAAGAACCCGACCCGCTGAATGTACGCTTTGGCGGCGGCAACGCCAATATCGATGCAGATATAGACTGCCGCAGCCACAGCACCGGGACCGTCGCAAATATAAATAATAAAAATAAAAATAACGATAAAACCAACAATTTTTGCCCGTATTGCGGTAACGCGGTCGAGGGAGACTACGCCTATTGCAATAACTGCGGCAAAAAACTGCCGTGAGCAGTGAAAGGACAGAAAAATGAAAGCAAGAATACCCAAGGGCGTTGGTGGGGGCGGTCCTGCCAATATGAACGCGCTGATGCGCCAGTATGAGAAGTTCCAAAACGATATGGCCGCGCTGACTGAGGAGCTTGAGGCTCGCGAGTATGAAGTATCCGCGGGCGGCGGCGCGGTTAAGGTCAAAATGAACGGCAAAAAAGAGCTTGTGGCCATCGAGATGGCACCCGAGGTCGTTGATCCGGATGATACCGAAACTCTCTCCGATATTCTTATTGCCGCAGTCAACGAGGCGATAAGAAAGGTTGAGTCTGTGTACGATGAAGAAACACAGGCGCTTACCGCGCGCTCGGGTCTTCCCAGCGCCGGCGGGCTTGGATTTTAAAGCATGGCCGATTATATTGCATCCCTTGAGGTGCTGGCCGAGCAATTTGCACGGCTGTCGGGAATTGGCAAGCGCACGGCAATGCGGCTGGCGTTCTCAGTCGTGGATATGAGCCGCGAGGAGGCAGAGGCCTTTGCCCATGCTATAATCGAGGCGAAGGATAGGATCCACCTTTGCCCGATATGCCAAAACCTTACCGATCTTGACGTCTGCCCCATATGCGCCGATGCCACGCGTGATCACAGCACCATTTGCGTGGTGCAGGATACCAAGGCCGTTATGTCTATGGAGCGCGTGCGCGAGTATCGCGGGACTTACCATGTCCTGCACGGCGCACTTTCGCCTGTCAACGGCATCACGCCGGATAAGCTTCGCCTACGCGAGCTGATGGAGCGTATAGGTACAAACGATATCGAGGAGATCATAATCGCCACCAACCCTACAGTCGAGGGTGAGGCGACCGCCATGTACATAGCAAGGCTGCTAAAGCCGTTGGGCATCAAGACCACACGGCTGGCATACGGCATTCCCGTTGGCGGCGAGCTTGAATATGCCGATGAGGTCACGCTCTCCCGCGCACTTGAGGGGCGGCGGGATATCTGACGCGGCAAGCTTTGACTGATCGGTATATCCGCAAAGGAAATATTATTTTAAAACAGATACCCCGCGGTTTTGATGCGAGTTTTGCACCAAAGCCGCGGGGCGTTTTTTGTTTATTCTTTATAGGCTCTGTTTTTATATCTGATACGGTGGATATAAGATCATCTGCGCTTGCCCGTGTTGGGACGGCGGGAGTCTGTTGCGCCGCTGGTGATGTCCCCGGCGCGGGTCAGTGCCATCTTTGTCAGCATAGGACCAACAAGCTCGTATATCAGCACGCCAAAAAGTACTATGTTTCTAATTATCGCGCCCTCCTCGCCCAGTGCGCCAACAGTTACCGACATGCCAAGTGCCACGCCGGCCTGCGGGAGCAGGGTAATGCCAAGGTTTTGAACAATACTGCGGTCACAGCCCATAAGCTCACTGCTCCATTTAGCTCCGAATATCTTACCTGCGGAGCGGGAGATGATATAAGCTATGCCAATGCCCACAACGGCAAGGTCGGCAAATACGCTAAGCTCAAGCTCTGCACCGCTGAGTACAAAGAAAAGAATGAACAGAGGGCCTGTCCACGCATCGGCACGCTCCATGATCTCCTCCGAAAAGTCGCATATGTTGCAAAAAACGGTGGCTACCATCATGCATACCAAAAGGCTGGAAAAGCCGATGTGTACACTGCCAATGTCAAATTCAAGCTTTGAGAGCGCAACCGAGAGTATCACCACGGTCACGGCCAGCGACAAACGTTTGCTCTTGGAGTGGAAAAAGCGCTCAAAGATAGAGAAGAGATAGCCCACGATAAAGCCGAGCAACAGGGAGAGCACTATCTCAAGTATGGGGTTGACTATTATTGAAACAAGGTCAAAGCTGCCGGTGCTTATCGCTTTGGCAATTCCAAAGGAGACGGCAAACACAACAAGGCCCACGGCATCATCAAGCGCCACTATCGGGAGCAGTATGTCCGTCAGCTTGCCGCGCGCCTTGTACTGGCGCACGACCATAAGGGTGGCGGCGGGTGCGGTGGCCGTTGCTATTGCACCAAGCGTTATGCAGGTGGAGACGGGCAGCTTGTCGCCAAGGAAAATGTGCATCACGAGCAGTGTTACATCAACGAACAGGGTCGCTACCAAGGCTTGGATAACGCCTATCACTACCGCCTGCTTGCCTATGTGGCGAAGCTCGCGAAGCCTGAATTCATTGCCTATCGAAAAGGCTATAAAGCCCAGGGCAACATCGCTGATAAGCCCCAATGCCGAAACGGCGGCGGTGGAGGTAAAGCCTATCCCCTCTATTCCCAGTCTGCCGAGGCAGTAAGGGCCAACAAGAATACCGGCAACAAGATACGCAGTTACCGCGGGGAGCTTTAAAAGCTTTGCGCCGCGCGAGAGCATAAGTCCGGCAATAAGTGCTATTGAAATACTTAAAAGAGTGGTCATTTTATCTTTGTCCTTTCGATCATCATTGCCACAAGTGCATAGTATACCACACAACGGCGTGTTTGTCAAGCCGAAAAAATCATCAAAAAAAGGGTGGCAATTGTGCTTGCCACCCGCCGTTTTGCCGGTTTTACGGTTCGCCGTAAAGCAGGGTAAAGGTGCTGTAATGATCGTCGGTGTAATATATTAGACCATCGTTTGAAAAAACTATTCGTTTTGCTCCGCGCGCGGTGGCACCAAGCGTGTCAATATCGCACTCGGTGTATGTACGGCCGGACTTTTTGGGCAGCACTCCCTCATAGTTACCAAACCTGTCGCCGCCAATGCATTTGCCGGGCGCGTAGGATTCAAGCCCGCCGCTTGACCAGCCAAGCTTTCGTGCCTCGGTTTTGGTTATAAAGTTGCCGGGCAGGCGACCGTACTGGTGAATGTACAGGGCAACGTCATCGCGGTGGGTGTAGCTGCCGTTGCGGTCAAGCTTTTGTTCGGTCTCCGGAGCTTTTGTAGTCTCGGGGGACTTTGTGGTCTCCGGAGCTTTGGCGGTTTCGAGTGCTTTGGTTGTCTCGGGCGTTTTTGTAGTTTCCGGCGTTTTTGATGTATCGTCCGGTAGCCCCTCCGTGCCCGGCGCGGCCGTGCTTTGCGGCAGGGAGAGGGAGGAGGATGCGGGAGTGCCCGAGGACTCGCCCGGTAGCTCGTCGCCGTCGGTTATAAGTTCCGGGAAAAAGAAGAATACTATCGCGGCCAAAAGCAGCAGTGCCGCACCAAGCAGCAGCTTTTTGGTCTTTGCGTTAAGGGGGAATATCGATCCTTTTTTCATTTTATCGCATTACTTTCACTAAAAAAGTGTCCTTTCTCGGCGGTAGGGCAGGGGACTGTTCAGCCCGCCCCCGCACCGCGCGATCCTTGATATTATATATATTATATATAATTGTAGCACATAATGCCGCCAATGTCAATGCCGAGGGAGTTTACTCTTGGGGAATATCATAATACGCCAAAAAATTGTTAAAAATCTGTGCTCGTGTAGACATCCCCAGCAAGATATGCTATAATATGACCAAGATCAAACTGCCGTCTGTGCAGGCAAGTGAGGAGGCTTCCATCATGTTGGTTCTCGGTGTAAACAAAATACAAAATATATGTCAGGTGATCTCGGGCGGAATACGACATTCCTGCCCGATGAAAGAAATAAACGGTGAGCTGTGCTTTATCTTTAAAAATGCATGGCACCCGGTAGCAAAATATCTGTCCGAACATACCGAGGAGCTGGTTCGAGAATCGGGAAAGGTCATCTCAAGGCCATTTGGAAAATAACACGGATGAGGTGACCACGATATAAGAGAGACATTGTATCGATATCATATCGTCCATGCGGGAATTACAAGGACATCCTTGTTTAATGCCGTAAAGCTTTCCTTTAGGCACAAAATACCACCCATGCCTGTAGGAACAGCGGATCTCGTGAGCACACTGAAATTGCTTACCATGGAGAGGGTCGCCGTTGCCGCTTTTTTTATCTCAAGCGGGTGCAGCAAGCCATCGCTTTCGATAATAAGATCGATCTCCTTTGTGTCTTTATCCCTGTAGTAATGTAGGTAGCATTCGATTCCTGCATTCAGATATGTTTTTCGTATCTCTGATACGATATAATTTTCAAGTATCGCACCGTTGATCGAACCGTTGGCAAGAATTTCGGGGGAACTGTAGCGAGTAAGATATGCCACAAGCCCCGTATCAAAGAAATACATCTTTGGGATCTTCACGGTCCGTTTTAAAAGGTTGTTGGAATAGGGTCTCAAATAAAAGATGATATCCGATCTTTCAAGGACTCCCAGCCAGCGTGCGGCCGTATCATCGGCAATGCCGACGTCCGAGGCGATAGCATGCACGTTCAGTTGTTGCCCCGCACGGCATGCCGCGGCCCGTATAAAATCGTGAAAACGGATCTTATCGACTCTGTCGATCATCTCGCTTACATCTCGCTCTAAATAAGTCTGCAGATAGCTTGAATAAAACACATCGCGATCTGTATATTTGCCGCTTATATGCCCCGGCATCGTGCCTTTAAAAACACGCTCAAACATGCCGTTGACGTCCGTTTGAACACGTTCTTTCGATCTTTTTGTTATCTCATCGACCGAAACAGAAAATGGCCTGTTTTCGCCCGAGCCGTAGAATTCGTTTTGAGAAATAGAGCTTAAATGTAAAAGCGCCACTCTGCCGGCCAAGGATTCCTGCGCAAGTTGCATGAGCTTAAATGCTTGCGAACCGGTCAGCCAATAGCTGCCCGCAGGTGCACCGTTGTCAATTTTTATTTTGATGTATGGAAACAGTTCGGGCGCATATTGAATTTCGTCTATCAGCACGGGTGCGGGGTGCATGGCTAAAAACATTTCGGGATCGGTTTTAGCCAAGGCTCTTTCGTTGAGATCGTCCAAGGTCACTTCATTGCGGTCCGATCCCATGATGTGCCTAAGCATCGTGGACTTTCCAACTTGGCGGGGGCCGCTTACCAATATACAGGAGTACTCCTTTGAAAGAGAAAGCACCAAGCCCTCCATATTCCGCTTAATATATTTATCAGAATTCATATCCAAATCTCCTGCCTCCTATCATTAAATCGGCTAAAATTCGATGCAATCTTATTTTAGCCGATTTTTTGGACTTTGTCAAGAGCTTTGACAATATTTTTATAATTCCATCAATATCGCGCGGCATGGAGAGCCCTCGGCGCCTGCAATATCAAGCGGCGCGGCGTTTAATAAATAAACCCCCTCGGCAATGTCTGCAAGGCATATGCCCTCAAGCAGTACCACATCTGCGCCGAGCAGTGCAAGGTGAACTGCCATAGGTGACTCGGGCGGTCCTACCGTTTGCCCCTCGTTGCCCAAAAGCAGCAGACCCTCTGCGGCAAATACCCGCGCCGCCTCAAGCGAGACCTCAACATCCCCTCGCAACAGTATCCGCCGCACCGCTTCGTCATCCCGCGCCCGCGCACGCGCCACTATCACTGCGGCATCATCGGCGGTGATAATGCCGGTATGCTCCGCCACATATGCCGCCCCAACAAATGCATCGAGAGGGATCTCGTCTATCGTCCTGCCGCCTTTAATAAAATGGCGCGGTGCATCTATGTGAGTGCCGTTGTGCGCGCACATATAGAGCG
This sequence comes from uncultured Ruminococcus sp., assembly GCA_964384555.1. Lineage (GTDB taxonomy): Bacteria > Bacillota > Clostridia > Oscillospirales > CAG-272 > CAG-390. The sequence goes on from CAYLLA010000002.1 coordinate 38,501, forward strand.
CTGATAGCTCATACGCCGCGCCCGCATCGATGGACGAAAGCACCTCGCGCCGCGGCTTCGGGTCGCCGGGGTATACCCTGCACCCCAACACCTCTTGTGAAATATCGTATATTTTCATTTTTGACCTCCGGGTGCGATCCTATCGCAGCCATGGCTCCATTATATCATAGATCACATTACTTTTCAACTTAAAAAGCTTGTTGCCGTGGTCAAAAATGACATCACATCGTTGGGTTGGCCCACATCAGTGGTGCCTGAGGCACAAATAAAAGATCCGAAAGCCTCGGCTTTCGGATCTTTGGCTGGGATGGCCGGATTCGGACCGACGAATGCAGGAGTCAAAGTCCTGTGCCTTACCGCTTGGCGACATCCCAATAAATGACCATATTATTTTATCATATTTGCGCGGATATGTCAATACCTTTTTTCCGAAAGTTGCATTTTTTGCGCTCGAACAGCAGGACGCCCGCGCTGGGCGTCCTTACTTTATTCGATAATATCGTACATCCGCATCAGCTCTATGCGCTCGTGGCCGAGCTTTATCGAGCCGGAGGCACTGTTGTTCTTCTTGTCGGATCGTTTTTCCCCGGCATAGTGGCAGATGCGTTGCATCCACGCCACAGGCAACAGCCAGTGGTGCCGTTTTAGGTATTGGTACCGCCCCTCAAGGTAGCGGCGGGGAGGGAAGACCGAGCGGAGCAGTCCGCTTTTTTTGCCGCGGCGGTTTGACCTTACCGCGTTCAGCGTGACGGTGGAGGAGTGCAGCCGCGTGTAGTCGTTAGAGCCGAATATTCCGCCGCTCAGCGTGTCATGCAGCAACGGCTCAACGTCGATATCCGCACCCCAAGGATCGGATAGCGCAAAGTCAATGCCCAGCACATCCCGCGCTATCTTAAAGGCGGCATCGGCAAAGGTCGCGGCGTGGACCTCGGCGCACTGAAAGCGCAAAAGCGGCCAGTCGATCTCGTCAAAATAATTTTTTGCCCAAAGACCAATGTCGCAAAACTGGCGCAGGCCTATCCCGCAGGCCACAAAATGCTTGTACGCGTGCAGGATGAGATAAAGCAGGTGCTCGTGCGGCGGCAGGGATAAAAAGCCGTCCGCCTCCACAGCTCGCTCGCGCGCGTTGGCAAAAAAGGAATTAAGATCGTCGTGCGCATCCTCGGATGAGTCAAACAGACGGCGGTGAAGCTCGATGTAAAGCGGCGTGCCGGCCTTGCGGTAGGAGACCTCGTCGGCGGTGGCAAGCGAGTCATCCGGCGTGTCGGTGGTAAGACCGAGCGACAGCAAAAGCTCGTGGCAGGCAAAAAACTCATCGTCGGAGATAAGCATGTCATCGTCGGCACTTATGCGGTGGTCGCGCAGGGGATAAAGCCTGTCGCAAAGCTGCCCCTTGATCATGATGGGGTGAAGCCCCGCCTCCCGCAGCGCGCGGTAGACAGAGGCAAATTCCGCCGAGCGAACAGTCTGCCCCACGACCTGCGCGATAACTTGCTTTTTTGTGATGGCAAACAGCTCGGCATCCTCACCCGCCACCGGCAACCGCCGCAGATGCTCAAATATAAACGGTAACAGCTTTTGCTGATCCGCCAGCTTAAATAACGCGGGGAAGGAATCGTACTCCCCGGGAGCATTATCCGGATGCTTTCCGAATATCGAGTTCATGATAGCCATCAGATCGCGCTCGTATTGGTTAAAGATCATACATAGTACCTTTTTAGTGTGCTTTGTGTAGTTTGCTCAAAAGTTTTTTAAAGTAGGGGGATAGCATCTCCTTGGCGGCAAGGAAAGTCTCTTTGTCAAAGATAGATGCCACGACAAAAAACAGCGGAACTATTATAACGCAGGAGATGGCCGCCCACAGGATAATGCGCGGGTATGTATCAAGCGCAATATGCGTAAATATCCGCTTGGATACAAGCGTTACAATAATGAACATCCCAAGATTGATCAGCCACCTGCGATATGTCTTCCACGGACTCCGGTTCAGTATCCGCTTGTTGGCGTAGATGATCATTACATTTGCCCTGTAAAATAAGGCTGCTATTGTTCCAAATAAAGCACCGTAAATTCCAAACAGCATTACTCCCGGAATTGTGACAGAAATATTTATGAGCATTTCGATAAGTGCGTGACTCTGAGTTTGTTTGAAATGTCCCGCTATATGTATAGTTTTGGCGGAAGATGTGCGGCTGCATTCAAGTAGGTATATAGATGCAAACAAGAATGGCAGATATGCATCAATATAGTTTATATCGGTGATTCCGTTAGTATAGAGCTTTAAAAAAGGTGTGATAAACAGACAAGCAATAAGTATCAAGGAAAAAGACAGTGATATATGAATAAGTTCAAATACATTTTGTCTTTTTTTATAAAGATCCATGTCTGCATACATTTGTTGTCCTAAGGCAAACGTTATTCCGTTGGCTATATTAGATAACAATGTGCTTATCATACCAAAAAGCATGGTATACATGGAGTAAACACTGACAACGCTTAGCCCGCAAAACACAGATAACAACACAGTGTCGGTATTATTAAATACCAATCCAGATACCTGATGCAACAAAGCGGAGTTTTTTTGAGCTATTTTGTCAAAAGCGGGCGGCGTTGATAAATCAAGCCATTGATAATGACGTTTGATATATATATATATATATGCCATTTGAGCGAGGCTCAAAACAGAACATAAAAGCTGAACCGCAACAACGCCAAAGCCGAGTAACAGCAGTATTATTTTGCCTATACTTGTTAGCACACTGACAAACGTAGCTAAGTTTGTTGTAATATAACTTTTACCTTCGGCTTGGAGTAATATTTTATATTTACCCTGTAGGTAGTAGTTGATAGCTCCGGGGAGTCCGCTTATTAGTATTACGGCGACCATGGTGGAACAACCTATTGATGATTCAACCACTTGCGGATAGATAAAAGCTAGTAATATTACAGCTATAAAATAGAAAGTGCCTGTTTTCTTATAGTATGCATGAGTAGCAGACATGATCGAGTTTATAGCATTTCGATCATTGATGGCAATAGGTTTGTATAAGGCTTGTAATGAAGCCATTCCAACACCCGCTTCAAGAAGCCCTACATATCCGAGAACTTGGGCAATAGAGTTTAAGAGTCCGTTGGCCTCAGATCCAAGATTAACAAGTACAAGCTTAGGTATAAGAATCCCAAGAGCTATTGTAATTACTTGACCTAAAATGCCTGTTATAATATTATAAAAACTTTTCTTTGTATTAGATTCCATGGATATTGTTGCTAATCCTTGCTCCCTACCAATTCATAAAACCGTTCGATTTCCTCGGTGTTGCCTTTCTTTTCACTTTGTTGATATTTTTTTATGTGATCGTATAATGCTTTATCGTTCATAAGTCGTTCTACACCATCGGCAACGGCTTGGGCGTTCATATCTACAACAAGTCCGTTTTCGCCATTTATCATTTGTTCGTACACAACATCAAATGCAGTTGTAACGCATGGTATGTTCAGCATACGTGCCTCGGCAAGTGTCAGACAATAACCCTCGAAGACGGATGTTTGCACATATATATCCGCTGCGGCAATGAATGGATATGGATTTTGCTTGGCGCCGAGAAGAATAAAGCAATCATCAATACCATATGTGGCGATATCCTTTTCTATCGGCGTGGCATCTCCGCCACCGACTACGTACCACTTGAATTCCACACCGCGTTCCTTGAGGATCTGCGCGGCTTTAGCGGCAATATCATACCCTTTTTGGCGAACAAGTCTGCCGACAGTGGTTATCGTTATTCCTTGTTTTTGAATGTTGCATTCTTCCTGCGCCATTGTTGAGATAAGTGCGGCGTTTTGAATATCCAATATTACACTACATTTTTGTGTGTACTCAGGATATACCTTAACAAAGATATCTCGTAGTTTGTTGGAAACGCATACGATGCCTGTGTATTGCGCGTATATGTCTCGGTCAAAATCTTTATTATGTCCCGCATCCTCGTAGTGTGCATTTACCCACGCATATTTCTTTTTTGCGTTTACCTTTTGGGCTACAAAGTGTGTAGGCGTACCCTGCCCCCAAGCTATTGCAACATCATACTGTTGCGGAAGAGTATGATATGCGGAGGCTGAATGCTTCCAATAAGCTTGCGTATCATGAAGCGGATGGCCATGCCGTGCGTTTTTACGGAGTTCTGCGGCCGTTTTAACTCTTGCTGATATCCGTTTTACATCAAAGGAAAAGATCTGAGCCGCAAAGCTTTTACTGCAAAAAATGCTGTGATCAAGAGGGGGTAATATATTTATCTCCGCGGGGAGCAGCTCTTCAAACATACCTCCGCGCGTAAACATTTGCAGGGATATGTCGTATTTGTTACGATCCATCAATGTGAGTAGCGAAAGCAAAGCTTTTTCTGCACCGCCGCAACCAAGGGAATTTATAACAAACAGTATTTTTTGCTTCACGTTTCAGCCTCCTCAAGAATGTTTTTTATATATGCCTTAGAACTCTCTGTGAGCGCGGAAAGGCGTTCTTTTACATGGGTGTAGTCTATTTTACCAAGCTGAGCGAACTCGTTGGATGCCATACTGCTATTAAGCCCAAGCGCGGCGGTCAGATCCTGCATGCGCGTGTTTATACTGTCGCGGCGTGCGGTGACGGCAAAATCCTTTTCGAATATGATCGAAAATGCTGTTGCATGAAAGGAATTTGAAAGCACAAAGTCCGCGCCGCTTATAAGCCCCAAAAACTCTTGAGGCCCAACATGCGCAAAGCACTTTTTAGCATAAGGTACATTAAAAACAGAATATATGTCTAACCCGCGTTCCGCCGCCACTTTTTGCGCTATACTGCGGATCGTGGGATCGTTATCAAAATCATAAACAAGCAGATAGTTTTTGTTTTTTTTCGATATGGGGCGTGCCATTTCTGCCCAGTGATCTTGAGTCAGTAAAAAAACAGGATCAACAACCGTACACCCATCGTGTATGTCCAACTGCTCAAAGATATTCAACGCCGATGATTCACGTACCGAAACGTGATCAAGTTTTTTTATTCGTTCGGACATGACAGAACGAAGTTCTGTGGGGATCTCCTCCACTGCAAAGCTTGCGGCATATGATGCACGAATACCATCAGAAACAAATTCAAGATAAAAAGCCGGATCCTTGCCATTTGGAAAAATGGGATTCCAAATTTGGTCGCTTCCCGCAAAATAAATATCTGCCTTTGGTGGGGCGGCGCACAATTCATCAAAGGATGAATAACGCCGCGTGAGTTTAAAGTATTGGGCTGTAAATGCATCAAAAGCGCGCTTGTGTCGCAAGCCCGCAAGCCTGCCGGGGAGTTTTGCCAACAAATAAAGCTCGCGTATCAGAGGCCGGTCATATTTGGGATTACATACAGCAGTAAGCTTGTGGTGACCGCTCAAATAATCCGGCTTGTAATCTATTATACCGGCCTTACATCCCTGCTTGGCGAGATATGTTTGTAATGCATACGCCTGCAAAGCTGCGCCGGCATTGTAAACATCATGACAAGTGATCGTTAAGGCGCTTATTTGATTTTTCTTATCCTTCTCCATATTCTTCCCATCTTCGCCTTTAGTCTTACGCCAAGCGGCAACCAACTCATTGAGTACCAATGTATCGAGTAGGTGTTATCTGTCTTTTTAAGGCGGCCGGTGGCGCTGTCAAGCGGGTTAAAAAACTCTGCCGGGTAAACGTGTATGCCGCAAACTGTCTGCTCGCGCCCATCGCGCACAAGGCCAAAGCGCTCCATGATGTCGGTGTTAAGGTGGGGGCAGCCTACCGGCGTCTGCCGACCGTCCGGCTGAATAAAGTGCATCCTCTCGTATTCTTCTATCATTGCGCGTATCACCGGATGGTGCGCCTTGGCGGCGAGCACCTGTCCACTGTTAACAAACTGATCGTTTTCAAACCCGATGAAGCCCTCATCGGCCATCAGCGGCGTGATATCGAGTATCAGCTCAACATCTGTATCAAAATACACACCCCCGTGCTGCTCAAGCACTTTAAGGCGCATCACATCCGAGACGAATGCATATTTTTTTGCCTGATACGCCTCCGCCGTAAACGGCATGGCAAGGTAGTCGCAATTGTCCTCGTTCCATTCGATTATCTCAAAGTCCGGGCAAAACTTTTTCCAGCTTGCAATGCAACGCCGGGCGAGCTCCGGCTTTTCGCCGCGCCCAAACCAGCAGTAGTGGATCTTTTTGGGGATCATATGCTTTACCTCACGAGTTTTATAATGGGTTTAGATATAAAGTTTACAATGTATGATGCGGCAAGGGAGAGCACCAAAAGAAGCAAAAATACCAAAATGGGATACTTGGCGCAAAACACGAGGTCTTTCCAAAGAACAGAGTAAAAGAACATATGTGTTAGCCAAATGTTGGTTGAATGCTCGCCCATGTAGCACAGAAAATTATTTAACAGCTGCGGTAGCGGGCAGATGCACAGTATGGTTATTGTTACGGTGGCCGTAGCCACTGCAACAAAGAGAGAGGGGACAATGCCGTGCACCACTATCATCCCAATTAATGACAGAGCTGACAATATATATATATATATATATATATATATATATATTATGCAACTTAATCGACTTGATCAAATGGCGCAGATGGGCAATTATCCGGTGCTTGCAGAATATCATTCCGATCATGTATGGAAAATAAGAAGTCCCAAGCAAGCCGAGATGTGAAATTATCCACGATGGAATCGTGGCCTCACATGCGCACCAACCCCAAAAACGGATGCCATATCCGAGCACATAAAAGCCGAACGAGGCTAAAACAAGCAACCAAGACGGACATTTTTGCGCCAGCTTGCAGGATATTGGTTGCAATAAGACCAGTACTATGTATGTATGTGCATACCACCAAGCGCCGTTATAGCTGTTTTTGAGTGTGAGACAGTGCAGGATAAAATCTTTGAGGCTCCCCGGGATCGTCTTGCTGCCAACAATGATGCCTATCAGTGAAAACAGAGCAACGATCACCCAAAATTGAATCAGAAATCTCAATATGCGTTTTAGGCGCTTTTTGAGATCCGCATCCGATGATTGAAGATAGTGGGCGTAGCCACTTATAAAGCAATATATCGAAACACAAATATCGCCAAACAAGCCGAAGAAATAGATCAAAGGTTTGCTGCCGATCCATATCAGTGGCGTGTAGGGAAGGTTCTCGACCCTGCAAAAAAGGTGTAGCATCAGCATAGATAGGATAGCTATGCCTTTAAGCATTTTTGAATCGCGCTTTGTAATGTCCATTTTTACCTCATCAAAGTGTAGATCTTCTCGACTTCCGCGCTGTTAGTATAGTCTCTTTGTTTACAATTATCTGCCAGCTGTTGCATACGCTCCGGGGAGCGCAGCAGGGCGGCGATCCCGGCGGCACAGCTTTCATTGTCCATCGGGACGATCAAGCCGTCCACGCCGTCCTCAAGCTGACTTGCTGCGGTTGCGTAATTTGTTATCACTACCGGGAGTCCGAGCAGTTGCGTTTCCCGCACTGTTACCGATTTCCCTTCATAACGTGATGGCTGCACATACAGATCGCAGGCGCGCATGTAGGGGTAGGGGTTTTCCTTTTTGCCGAGGATGATCACACGATCCTGCATCCCGGCTTCGGCTATCCTCTGCCGTATCAGTGGCTCATCTCCGCCGTAGCCGATGAGATACCATTTGATATCCAGTCCCGATCCTACTAATCGGCGGCAGATGTCCGGCACGTTATCAAAGTTTTTCGCGTCGCAAAAGCGGCCAACGGATAGGAGCTTGATCGAGCCGTCTGGCGGCATATCCTGTTGCGGTTCCTCTGATTGTGTGCGTATAAGCGCTGCGGGGAGGATGTTTTCCACCGTGCACACTCTGTCGGCAAGTTCCGGGAATGTGGCTGCAAAACCTGCAGCTACCTTGTCTGAAACGCCGCATATATAGTCATACTCCCGCCACATCTCAAGCTCGGTGGTGCGGTCAAAGGATAGGGCAGTGTAATCTGTGTGTATCCATGCGGCATATTTTTTGGCTTTTACCCGTGCTTTGGTGAAAAAATGCGGTGTCAAAAAGCTGATGGCAAGATCGTAGGTCTTGTTGGATATTTGGGGCATCGCGCCTATGGTGAATTTATGGCTGTAAGTAAGTGCCGTAATAGATGGCTTTTCGCTTGGATGTTTGGCATCAAAGCGCGCGGCAGCAAGCTTTCCGTGCAGTCTCCCCGCAAGCGTACCAAGCCGCCCCCGCTTGATAAGTGATGACATGGGGACTGCAAGGGATGCGTATTGCGGGATCTCATCAAGCACGTGTACTCGCCTATCAAGGTGGGGCATAAGCTCTCCCGCGTGGCGCATGAGAAAAAGATCCACATCGTATGCGCTGTAGTTTATAGAGTCAAGCAGCCCGAGTAGGCTGCGCTCGACCCCGCCAAGTTCCATGGCTTGGGAGAAGATGAGGATTGTGTGTTTCATGTGCTATTCCAGGTTGATTATTTCTCGATTTGCTGGCATTTTGTTCTTGTATCTATAAGTGTCATATAACCACAAAAAAGGCTGTACGTGTATGAGAGTTCTTGCAAGGTTGAAAACAAACCCATTTATGCGGCACTTGCCTGCATAGAGATATGGATGCTTCTCCAAGGCCGATAGCACTTCTTTTGCTCGATTACCGCCATGCTCTTTTGCGATGTTGACATACTCGTGATGTTTAGACATCCAGCATTTCGCCTCCCGGACAGTTCCGCCATTCTTGAAATGATCTTCTATTGCATCAACAAAATACCATGAAACGAATCCTACACCGTTGAAATCGTGAGCTAAATAAGCCTGAAACATTGGGTCAAAATAAGCAAATCCGGTTAATGTGCTTGTGTGAACGCACGATGCTGGATTGTTCCGGTACAAGTAGAAAATGCGATTGTAAAAGGCAATTGAAGCTGCACGATATGCGCATTTTCGAAGAAATAATACATCCTCAGAGTGTTTTAATCCTACTATAAAGCGAATTTGGTGGTTGTTAAAAAGAGTGGTTGAATATAGAGCTGCTCCAAATTGCGAAGTCAGGCATGTGCTCACGGAGGAATCTCCGCCCTCAAAAGTTCCCTCTTTAACATTAACAGCAGCTGTATATCTGCTTACAGTATAGTTACAGTTTGCAGATTTAAAGCGAATCATTGTGGCATTGGACAATGCAGAAACGCTCTCATTGGTGAAAAAATTGCTCGTCCACAAATCGTCTGCATCAAGGAATGCAATGTAATGATTTCTATCATCATAATCGGAGGATCCTAAAACGAATTCAATTCCAGTATTTCTAGCAGCTGAAACGCCAGCATTTTTCTGATGAAGTGCCGTAATACGATTACTCGCGGCAGCAAATTCATCACACAGCTGACCGGAACCATCTGTGGAACCATCGTCAACAAGTACGATAGATATGTTTTGGTACGGCTGATTCAAAACCGAGGCCACTGCATTTGTCAGAAGTTTTTGGCAATTATAGACCGGTATAATTACGGTTATCGCTGTCTGTCTGTCTGTCTGTCTGTCTGTCTGTCTGTCTGTCTGTCTGCTCTCGGAATCGGCTCAACTGTCAGCATTTTTATAAACCCGCCTTCTTTTTGATATACAATGTCAATAATAATCCCGCCGGCGTACACAGTACCGTCAGCAGTTTTTTGGGTGATTCTTTTATATAGTGTTTGTTGTGCGCGAGGGTACTGCTTGAGCAATAATGGATGCAATCGATGATCAGTCGTTTAAAAGATTCGGGGTAACGCATCTTTATAGTGCGCCAAAACGCAAAACCTTTTGGGTTCTTCAAATATTGGCGCAGCATGTTGTTGCTTGACCCATCCGGCTGATACTCGACATTACAGAGTACTGTATTGAGTACCGCAAGTTTGTAGTCCTGATCTATGAGTAGATATTTATAAGCAAGGCTTACATATTTTTCGCCTTCAAATGTAGGGTACTCGGGGTAAGAATTGATTACATCTGTACGATATACAAGTTTTTTATCGCCGGAGCCGCCGCGGGCATAATATCCCGAGAGAGTTGTTTCGTCAAGTCCATCCGGAAAGGCGCTGCCAATTATGTTGCCGTCAAGATCTGCATCTATCCCCACCAATCCGGCATAGTCGCGGGCTTTTACTTCTGTCCATTTTGTAATTATCTTTTCTACCGCGCCATCACTTAACATGTCATCCGAATCGATGCACGTGTTAAGTTCTGTGTGTATGGCTGCGTATGCGACATTATGTGCAGTGTGCATGCCGCCATTCTCTTTGTAAATGTACTGTATTTCAAAGCCGTTATCCCGCTGTTGCCATTCCCTAACAAGCTCGGCGGTGTTGTCTGTTGAGCCATCATCTACAATGAGCCAAATAAAATCTTTGCAGTTTTGGCGGCAAAGGCTTTTATATGTCCGCGGCAGGGTATGTGCGCGGTTGTATGCCGGCGTAAAGATCGTAAGTGTCGTTTTATTATTGCTCATATGCTTTTAAATAAAACTCCTGTAATTTTATAGCCTCATTGGAAATATCAAACTCGTGTGCGGCGATTTCGGTGCGCCTGTCCCGGCGCGGTGTGTTCCTCAGCTCGAGTATTGCCCGGGCAAAGGCTTCTGTGCCGGCGGAGAGGGGGGAGACATTAACAAGATCCTTACAAAGTACGCATTCCGCCGGTACTTTATCCGATATAACGCAAGGTAGACCTGCGGCTTGTGCCTCGACCATCGTGACCGGCAGTCCCTCATAAAGCGATGGAAAGGCGAAAACATCCATAGTTTGCATAAGCTCCGCAATGTCACTTCTCACACCGAGAAAACGCACCTTATCGGCAATGCCGAGGTCGCTTGCCTGCTGCTGCGCTCGTGCCATGCCGTCGCCGCCACCTGCGAGAAGTAGTGTGGAGTTGGGCTCTTGCTTGAGTAAGGCCGCAAACGCGTTGATCAAAAATGGGTGGTTCTTGGGTGGGTTGAACCTTCCGACATGACCGACAACAAAACTGTTTCCCAGCTCGAGCATATCTCGCACCGTGTTACGTGTGCACGGATCATAGGCATATTTCGTGGCATCAATGGCATTGTTGATGACCGCATAGGGGACATCGCCGAACATCCATTTTCCGGCTTCATTGCCGCAGGCAAATAGGGTGGTAGCATATTTTGATATGCTTCTTTTATACCACAGCTTTATCGGATATTTTAAATTTTTATCTTGATTGGAGCTATGGCTATGCGCTATTCGAACAGGAACCGAGTGCACTTTAGCGGCTTTAAGTGCTACAGAACTAAGACAATCTTGGTGGACGTGAACGATCTTATAGTCGCGATGAGTGTCAAAAAAAATATTCAAGGCATTTAAGTAGGTGCGACTCCATGGCACGAGCCTTGGCAGACGGAAGATCTTGGCGCCCAATGCTTCTATCTCATCGTCATAGGCGCCGCGCTCCTCGCGATGAACTATAAAATCAAATTGAACTTGGCTGCGGTCGATCTGTCTGTAATAGTTCATCAGCATAGATTCAAGTCCGCCGCGGTTCATTTGTGTTACGATCTGCAGAACACGTATGGGTGGCATGTTATCCTCCAAACTGTGCGAAGTATTCCGATACGGTAAGACGTGAGAAATATTCATCAAACGGCTGATTGATTACATTGGAGTAATAGAAATACGCGCTGTAACCGAGCAGCATACAGATAGTGAGTATCCTGCCGTCTCGTCCGCCAATTTTTTTCATCAACCAAGGCAGCGATAGCGACTGGAACAGGATAAAGTAGTTTGCCAGGCGCGCAAAGTAGTTGGCTGTGCCGAAAAGTCCAACAAACATTATGGCTCCGTTGAGCATCGTAAAGTTCATGATAAGGTTATCCGCTTCTGTGCTGTCCTTAAATATCCTGTCACGGTACAGCCATGACAAAACGGTTGGAACATTGCAAACCAACACACGGAATATGTTAACACCATCGCCGCTGAAAGACTCAAGAGTGTATTCCTCGCCAAGCATCGTGGTTATATCCACGATGGTACCAAGTAACGGGCGCAAAAGAATGCCGCCGATGATCGCTCCAAACACAAGAATATACGAACCGTGGCTCCAAGGGCGAAATTTGAGTATCGGTACCAAGAAGAAGAGCAGAGAATAGGGGTGTATAAATGTGGCTATAAGTATACATACGGTATAGATCACCCACTTCTTTTTTAATGCAAACATTACGCCGAGCATGGATATTCCCATGGCGGCGGCTTGCTTGATCCCCGCGGCGGCAAAAAGATACCCGCCGGCAGTAAAGATCAAAAAAATAGTTAAAGGATAATCAACGGAGTACCTATGCAAAAATGCCAGGTAACAAGCCACGGTCAAAAACGCCCAAAACATTAAAAAGTTTTGAGTGGATACCCCCGCCATTCTCAACCAGTAGTTTATTATATTAAACAGCGGGTTGGCACCCGGGCTCATATCTCTCCCATCAAGATAGCCCTCTGTAATAAGCTCGTAAGCCCAAGTATAGGCAGTAGTGTCATTGCAATGCGTGCGCAGACCGATATACCCCGCCATGAGAATGACAAGGCAAACGGTGAAAAAAACACTCCTGTGCTGAATTTCCGCGGGTCTGTTTTTGTATTTTATATCTGCCAGCCAGGCAAGTATCAGAGCTATAAAAAATAGGGTGAGAAGATCAGCCATTGGTGATTCCTAAATTATCTACAGTTTTTTTAACAACAAGCTTTTTGTCAAAGCTTGCGGCGATATGGTCGTGCGAGGCCGCCGCCATTCTGCGCCTGTCATCCTGTGACAGAGATGCGAAGCGTATCATCGCATCGGCGAGGGCACCGGCATCTCTTGCCGGGCAAAGATAACCGGAGCTGTCCGACACGGCCTCGCGGCAGCCTGGAATATCGCTTGTAATTATCGGGCGGCCGGTCGCTGCGGCCTCAAGCAGAACGTTTGACATCCCCTCGTGATAGGACGGCAAAACTATGCAATGCGCCGCGCGGTAAAACGGCCGTACATCCGGCTGTTGACCGTGATATATCACAGTGCCGTCCCGCACCTGCTCGTCCATAGCGGCGCGGTATTCCTCCTCAAAGGAGCCGACTACGTGAAAATCCACGCGGTCGCCAAAAAGCTCTTTCAGCTTTCGTGCGGCGGCAAAAAACTCGTCTATTCCTTTTTCATGCATTACTCTGCCTACAAAAAGGAATTTTATTATTTCGCCATCGGGGTAGGTGGCATATGGAAAATCATCAAGATTCACACCTGCGCCGTTTAACACCACCGATCTGCCTTGGGGGAGTATTCCGGTCGCCTCAAGTGTGGCGTAGTTGCCGCTGTTTTCAAAAAAGATCACGCGCGCCTGCTTCAGCGCCGGGCGATAGAGTGAGAGCACCAATTTTTTCAGCAGTCCGCCGTTTTCGATGGCACTGCCGAGCCCGGTTATATTTACCGCGTACGGAATATGCGCCATACGGCAAGCCAGGCCGCCGTATATGTTGGGCTTGATGGTGTATGTTATCACAAGATCCGGGGCAACATCCCGCAATATCCTGCGATACTTTCGCAAAAGCCCGAGATCCTGCACCGGGTTCATCCCGCGGCGGGAGATGTCGGTCTCTATGTAATGAAACCCCAAATCCTCAAGTTCCGGTATGAATTGTCCATTTGGCAGTGATATGTATACTTCGAAGCCGAGTTTGCTGAATTCAACAAGCAGATCCTTGCGAAAGCGGTATAATCCAACATCGTTGTTGGCGAGTACCAGCAGCCTTTTATTTGATTTTTTTTGCGGGAATGCCGACATAGGTTCCGCTCTCCTCAATATTATTGATGACTACGGCTCCTGCACCTATCATGCAATTGCCGCAAATAGTCAGATTGTTGCTTACAGTTGCGCCTATGCCGATCCATGTACTTGGGCCTATCGTTACCGTGCCGCCGAGTTTGGCACCGACTGAGATGTGTGCAAAATCCTCGATTTTATTATCGTGTTCCACCACAGCTGCGGTGTTTATTATGCAATGGTTGCCTATATGTGTCGATGGAGATATTACCGCGTTGGCCATTACTGCGCTTCCTGCGCCGATCGTTACATTCGCGCCGGATATCACCGCCCTGGGGTGGATGGCCGTGTAGTAGTTTACATCGCCAAGCCGATCGGCTATAGTCTTGCGTATTTGAGCGTTACCGATGGCTATGATAAAATGCGCATCGGGATACTTTATGTAGTCCGCTACTTCACCGAGTATTTTGATCATGCTCGTATCGTTGCTTGCGTGTGGTGCATCGTCAAGAAAGCCCAACAGATCGTCACCGTTTAGTTGTACAATATCTGCAATTACCTTGCCGTGACCGCCGGCACCGATTATAATTACGTCTTTAGATCTATTTTTCATTGGCGAGTACTTGCGGCGTCCCCGTAAACGCATCCATTGTTGCGCTATCGGCGGAATTTATGCCCTCGCGGCGCAGTACGCAGCGCACGGTGGCGAGAATGATCTTTATATCTGTAATAAGACTGATCGTTTGTGTGTATTCGATATCATGTGCAAAGCGCTCCTCCCAGCTTGAGAGGTTACGACCGTTGACTTGAGCCAGTCCCGTAAGTCCGGGGCGCACATCGTGGCGGTGGTGTTGCTCCTCATTGTAGAGCGGCAGGTATTTTACAAGCAACGGTCTTGGTCCCACTATGCTCATCTTGCCGCGAAAGATATCCCAAAGCTCGGGGAGCTCATCAAGGCTTGTGGAGCGCAGTTTGCGGCCGAAGCCGGTCAGGCGCTCGGCATCCGGCAGGAGGTGGCCGTCCTTATCGCGTGCATCCGTCATGGTGCGGAACTTATGCATTTTAAATATCTTTTCGTCCCGCCCGGGGCGTTCTTGGCAAAATATCACCGGGCTGCCCAGCTTTATCCTCACCAGTATCGCAGTCACGAGCATGACCGGGGAGAGTATTACAAGTGCCGCGCCGGAGAGCAATATATCAAGCAAGCGTTTTATGTATTTTTCGTATATCCCCGCGCGGCGTTTGGCGTGCCCCATCATTCAAACAGCCCCCTGATGACCGCGCACACAGTGTCTACCTCTGCCATGCTCATTTTTGTATCGCTCGGCAGGCAGACTCCGCGGGCAAATATATCATTGCAAACAGGCTCGTCCGTAATGCTCACAAAAGGCGCGTCGGCAAATATCGGTTGCAGGTTCATTGGCTTCCAAATGTGTCTGCCTTCGATGTTTGCGGCATCAAGTGCCGCCAAAAGCTCGGCTGGCGTTACTCGCTCACCCTCGTTGATGAGCAGGGAGGAGAGCCAACGGTTGGGGGCGGATCTGTCAAGTGCGGGCTGCATTACGAGGGGAAGTCCCGCAAGTCCCGCACGGTATCTTTCAAATATCGCACGTTTTTGTTCAACGCGCAGGGGCAGGACCTTGGCCTGACCGCGACCTATGCCCGCCGAGATGTTGCTGAGGCGGTAATTGTAGCCTATCTCCTCATGCTGATACCAAGGGTACGGCTCGCGCGCCTGCGTTGCCAGCTTTAGTGCGTGGCGGGCGGTGGCCTCATCATGGCACAGCAGCATGCCGCCGCCGGAGGTGGTGATTATTTTATTTCCGTTAAAGGAGAGCGCGCCAAAATCGCCGAACGTACCGCATTTTTTGCCGTCGTATTCAGAGCCGAGTGCCTCGGCGGCATCCTCAATAAGTGCCACGCCGGCATCCGTGCAGATCTCGCGAAGCTCCGCAAGCTTTGCGGGTGTGCCGTAAAGGTGAACGGCGACAACCGCGCGAGGCTTGCCGTATATATCAAAGGCGCGGCGCAGTGCGGCAGGGTCGATGTTCCATGTCTCGCGCTCGCTGTCTATAAACACCGGGCGTGCGCCCACATATGTAACCGGATTTACCGATGCCGAAAAGGTAAGGCTTTGACAGAACACAAGGTCGCCCGGTTTGACTCCCGCCAACAGCATAGACATATGCAGTGCGGCCGTGCCGGAGGCGAGCGCTACCGTTTGCTCCGCGCCGGTATATGCGGCAATGTCTCGCTCAAAGCCCGTCACGTTCTCGCCAAGCGGTGCGATCCAGTTTTTCTCAAATGCGTCCCTTATGTATTCAAGCTCATAGCCCTCGTCGGACATATGAGGTGTTGCAAGCATGATCCTTTTGTTCATTTCAGTTCATCCCGATAAGATCTAAAACAGTAGCCTTGCGGCCGCTTTTGCGCGGTGATGATAACGGCCGGGTACTCTTGTATTAAATTATACCACTATTTCTCTAAAAAAGCAATAGATTTGAGTTAAATATTGAATTTTATTTTGTTGCAGGTTTCATGAGAGGAGCGCCGGCTCCCCTATTGGGTGTGCTCCTAATATTGACAGCACGTACATAGTGCACAGCCCACCTCATCCGTCATGGATCACCGGAAAATCCACAAAAACGACGTTTTTGTGGGTCGTCCCCTGATCAGTGACGGAGGAGGAGGTAAAATTAGATTTTTGCGCAAGCAAAAATTTCATATAGAAAGCAAGAGTCTACGATCCCGCAGGCGCGAAGAGCCTGCCCAACATTTAAAACAAAGCCACCCCGCCGCGGCATATTGCCGCGGCGGGGTAGTGGGGTGGCGTTACCAGCTCCAATCGGTATAGCCGCCGCCTTTTATGTCGTTTTGGTAGCAATGCACCAATCTGCCGCCCTGAACGCAAATGCCGTCGGTGCGGTCGCCGCCGTAAAATACCATATCGTCACTTGCATATCGTGTGGCATTTTCGAGTATCTTTTTACGTGAGTTGCCTGCCACGGCACCTCCGCTCGTTTGCGGGGCAAACACTACCGTGGCCTGTATCTTGGGATACAGCGCGATATCGTTGTAAACATGGTGCGCTATCTGCACTATGTCGCCGCGCATGGCGGAATCGCTGTACATATCAAGTATCCTGTTTGCCGCGGGCTTGTTGATATCGCCCAGCAGCCAGAATGACTTGCCGTCAAACTCGATCTTAAGCACCATGCTGGAGTTGTTAAAGTCACCTGCCACGCCGCTGATGCCGGTGGTGGCGTTTACAAGATCCTCATGCGTGTACATAACGTGCACCTTGATATCGGCAAGGCTGAATGTCTCTCCCGTGTGTACCTGCATGAATTTTATCTGCTCGCGCGGGAAGTACTTTTGCAGATACTGTATGAGCTTTGCTTGGTTGTTCATGCCGTCGCGGAAGATCTCGGTCTCTGAATAGAATGACGGGAAGTTAAAGAACACGCGCTCGAGCGTCAGCTGTGAGCTGTACTCCTTAAAGAAGAGCGATATTCCCGCCAGGTGGTCGTTGTGTGCGTGGGTCACCGCCCATGCGGCGATCTTTATCTTGCCGGTCTTGATTCCCGTGACCTCGCGCAAAAAGTCCATAAATCCGCGGCGCTGCGCAGCATCAAATTGCTTGTGACTGCCGCCGTCCATTACAAATACAGAGTTATCGGCAAGCTTTATCACATACATCATGCCGCAGTTTATGCGGGTCTTGCCGTCGGTATCCTTTCCGCTTGAGCCGAGACTGTTCATGGGAACGCCGTATTGGTAGAGCACTGTGCTGTCGCTTGACTGCTTTGTGTAGGTGTAGCCAAAGTCTTGGACAGTTCCGTCACTGCTCTTATCAAGGATCACACGTACCTCTTTGGTGTTGTTGGTGTAATAGGTATAGATCAGCTGATCGTAGCCGGTGTACTGCGCGTAGACACTGTTATCATAGCTGTAGCTGTAGACCTCGCTATAGCCGTACTGCTTAAGGCGTGCACGGTAGTCGTTAAAGCCGCCAAGGGAGGTGGAGGATACTATCATCTCCATCGTTTCGTTTGCCTTGGGGAGCAGGGGATCATCGATGCCCTGGCCGCCGCGATAGAGATTGGATGCGTACTTTCCGCCAACATAGGATGGCACTGTGCGCAGCAGCCACTTTGTGCCCTCGTTTGAGCTGTATATGCCGCAGACTGTGCAACGGCGGTCGCCGGTACTTCCGACGTAGGTGTAGCTGTGGGGAAGCTGACGTCCTATAACGCCGCAATAAATGCAACGCTCGGGGTCGCCGCAGGTGTTGTCGGCGGTGAATTTATGGCCGGAGCACCCTGAGCTCTTGGAGGTCAAAAGCGGGTTTTTGAGGTCGCTCGGCTGTTCGCCCGTGCCCTCCCAAATTATAATGTTATCGATGTAGCCGTTCTGCGCGCCGCCGGTCTTGATGGCAATGCCGCCGCCAAGCTCATCGGGCGAGCAGTATTTTTTGATGTCGCCGAATGCCGTGGGGGAGCTTACGAGCGTCCATTTGTCACTGCCGGGGTAGCCTGGGGTGTTTACGCGCATGTAAACGGTGGCACCGCGGCTCCAATCCATGACATAGCGGATGGATACGCTGATGCCGGAGAATGACTGCTGCGAGCTCTTGTAGCTCTTGCCGAGCAGCTTTGAGATTATGGAATTTGAGTTGGTGTTTGCGGCGTAATCCTTGGTGCCGGATCTGTCATAGGTATACCATGAGCCGAAGTAGTGGATCTGGTTGTTTGCCGTGCCGCGGTTGCGGAAGTGGAAGGAGTTGTAGTTCGTACCGTTGTAATCGATCACAAGGGCAATGTAACGGTCGGCCGCGGAGGCATCGGCGTAGAGGATATCATACTGATATGTATAGTTCTGCTCATGATATGCGCCAAACTGCGCGGGGGTGAGGACTATTACATAAGAGTCGCTTGCATCGCTTGTGTTGTTTTTGATATACAGCATGCGGCTGCCGTTTTGATCGACAATGCTGTATTTAGAGGTGTTGTTTTTGTATGCGCCGTTCTTTACTGTATCCTTGGTCCAGGACAGGCGCTGAAGCACAAGATCACTGCTTGCGGAGAGGGACTGATCGTCAAAATTCTGATAGTAGATCAAACGTCCCGCAGGCTCGGGGTCGGGAGTCTTTGTAGTTTCCGGGGCTTTAGTAGTCTCGGGGACCTTGGTGGTCTCGGGAGCTTTAGTGGTCTCCGGGGCTTTAGTGGTCTCCGGGGCTTTGGTAGTCTCGGGGGCTTTGGTAGTCTCGGGGGCTTTGGTAGTCTCGGGGGCTTTAGTAGTCTCGGGAGCTTTTGTAGTTTCGGGAGCCTTTGTAGTCTCGGGGGCTTTAGTGGTTTCCGGGGCTTTGGTGGTCTCGGGAGCTTTAGTAGTCTCAGGAGCTTTTGTAGTTTCCGGGGCTTTAGTGGTCTCGGGAGTCTTTGTGGTCTCGGGAGTCTTTGTAGTCTCCGGCGCCGCTGTCGTTTCCTCGGGGGCGGTCGTCACAGGCGGCACTTCCGTGGTGTCCGGGGGATCGGCGGATGATACCGGGGCGGCGGTGGAGTCTGTCCCCTCGGTAGTGGTCTCGCCTCCGCTTTGCGGCTTGCAGGCGACAAGCGAGAGCAGGGTAGTGGCGATCATGATAACTGCCAATATCAGTGACAGTATCCGTGTCGGTCTTCGTGTCATTGCAGTTAGGTCCTTTCATTGTGGCGGCCGTGCGATGTAGGTCCGCTCGTTGTTTAAATTATACCATCACTGCGGTATCAAAGTCAATATTTTTCGGGCAATTACAATAAAAAAATATCGGATGCACCGAAAAATATCGGTGCATCCGATGGGTCATCGTCTAACACGTGTGATTTTTATTTGACAGTGACTTTCTTGTAGGCTTTTTTGCCGCGGCGGAAGACTATTCCCGCACGCAGTGCATCGCCTGTGTATTTTGCCTTAAGATCCGTCACCTTTTCGCCGTCGGCGGAAACACCGCCCTGCTCAACGGCGCGGCGTGCCTCTGATTTGGAGGCCACAAGTCCCGCCTTTACAAGGATGGTGAGTATATCCATGTCGCCCGCCTCGTCAAGATCCGCGGCGGAAAGCTCGGTGGTGGGGATGGCGGCATCCGCTCCAGCTCCAAAGAGGGCGCGTGCGCTCGCCTCGGCGCGTTCTGCCTCCTCCTTGCCGTGAACAAGCGAGGTGAGCTCAAAGGCCAGTATCTCCTTTGCGCGGTTAAGATCGCTGCCCTGCCAGCCGTTCATTTCGTTTATCTGCTCCATAGGCAGGAATGTCAGCATGCGGATGCACTTAAGCACGTCATCATCGCCAACGTTGCGCCAGTACTGATAAAAGTCGTAGGGGCTGGTCTTTTTGGGATCGAGCCAAACGGCGTTGCCCGCGGTCTTACCCATCTTTTTGCCCTGCGAGTCGGTAAGCAGGGTAATGGTCATGGCGTGGGCATCCTTACCCAGCTTGCGGCGGATAAGCTCTGTGCCGCCCAGCATATTGGACCACTGGTCATCGCCGCCAAACTGCATGTTGCAGCCGTACTTTTGGAAGAGATAATAAAAGTCGTAGGACTGCATTATCATGTAGTTGAATTCAAAGAAGGAGAGACCCTTTTCCATGCGTTGCTTGTAGCACTCGGCGCGCAGCATGTTGTTGACAGAGAAGCATGCGCCGACCTCGCGCAAAAGCTCAACATAGTTGAGGTCAAGCAGCCAGTCGGCATTGTTGACCATTTGAGCCTTGCCCTCGCCGAATTCGATAAAGCGCTCCATCTGACGGCGGAAGCATTCCGCGTTGTGATCTATATCCTCGCGTGTCAGCATCTTGCGCATGTCGGTACGACCGGAGGGGTCGCCTATCATCGTTGTGCCGCCGCCGATAAGAGCTATGGGCTTGTTGCCCGCCATTTGCAAACGTTTCATAAGCGTGAGCGCCATAAAGTGGCCCGCCGTCAGGCTGTCGGCAGTGCAGTCAAAGCCGATATAAAACTTTGCCTTGCCCTCGTTCACCATACTGCGGATCTCGTCCTCGTTGGTTACTTGGGCTATGAGACCGCGCGCCCGGAGTTCTTCGTAGATAGTCATTTTATTTTCCTTTCGGGGATGTTTTGTGCGTTTTTGTGCGATGGCCGTCACCGGTGTGCGGGGGGGCGTATCGATCGATCCGTCCGTGCCGGCGGCTGATCATCATTGACCCGTCATCGCCTCGTTTATCTTTTTGATGCTTGCGTTCATAACGGATGCGATGGACTTTGCATTGCGCGCCCAACCGGAGGCCGTGTTGTTTTTAACGGCATTGCGGAAGGGGGCGTAGGAGTTATTGGCAAGAGGTGTGGTGAATATACGTCCAAGGTCCATAACGACCGTGCGCTTTATCATGTCATACATCACGCTGTCGTCGGGGCTTTCGGAATAGCGTATCTTCATCGACTGCTCAAACAGTGCGGGTGTTACTCTGCGGTAGCCCTCGGATCCCATGCATTCAAGCACGGCGGCGGCCGCATCGGCATCACGTGCCTTTACTGATACCGAGTAAAGCGTGTAGGGGAATGCCATGCAGGTCTTGTATTCCGTCTGGTTAAGATCGTATTTCGGTATGGGCAGGAGGCCGTATTTAAAGCTTTCGGATCCGTCCTTGAGAGAGCCGGAGGCTATGTAAACACGGTCGATGGTGAATATCGTCTGCTCGGCAAGGAATGCCTGCACAGAGGACTGATTGCTTACCGTGCCCTTGGCGTAAGCGTACCCGCTGGAGTGCAGGAAGTTTGTAACCTTTTCAAGCAGATTTGCGGTCTTCTCTCCTGTATAATCGGGGGAGATAGCCAGCTCGCCATCGGCGTTTTTGATAACAGAGCCGATATCCGAGCCGATAAAGAATGCATCAAAGTGCAGATCTATCGTTTCAAAGCCGTAAAAATCGCCGTAGTCAACAAGTCCGTTGCCGTTATCGTCGCGATAAATGCCTTGGCACAGCTCGATCAGCTTATCGATAGTCCACTTGCCCTCGTTTGCGATGGCGTAAAGATCGGCCACCGTCATATCCGAATGATGATCCACAAACAGGGTCTTGTTAAAGAATGTTGCGTACATCATGTAAAGCATGTTGGTGGAGATATCGCCGGAGGTGAAGTACAGCTTGCCATTTATCGTTGCGCTGTCGGTAAGGCTTTCCGGCCACCAAGGCTTTTCAAAATCAATGTGATCGAGCGCCAGCAGGTTTTGGGTAAGACCGTTCATTGCAAGCGTTGCGGCCGTCATGCTGTAGCCGGCAAAGATATCATATCCGCCGCCGGCGGCAACACTGTTTGTAGCGGCCTCAACAAAGCCCTTTTGATTGTTAAAGTTGCCCTTTGTTCCCACCCAATCGAGGGTAACGCCCAGGCGCTCTTCAACCTTTTTATTGCGCTCTATAAGTCTTGAGTTGACGATATTGCCGTCATTTTGATCTTCCTCAATAAAAAACTCGGGGCGCTCAACATCAGACCAGTACAAAAACGTGACTGTGTCGTTTATCTTAAGTGTCTCGGGCAGATCGTCATCCACAAAGGCGCTGGTGGTCTCCGGGGTGGCGGGGTCGCTCGTGTTGGGGAGAGTCGTGTCATCGGGGTCGGGCGTTTGGTCGTTTGCGCAGGCAGTAAAGGTCAGCGCAAGCGTGGTGAGAGTGGCAAGAGCCGCCAGCGCGGCAATGATTCTTTGGAACATCTTTGTACTTTGCTTCATGGTACCGTCCTCCTGTGATAAATGGTGGCCTGTGGCCTTGTTACCGATTTAATTATACAGTGTTTTAAATGGATTGTCAATACCTGCAATATATAAAATAAACTTATCCTTTAATGCTCTCGCGGGGGAGTGCGGGTGCGCGGTCTGCGTGCCTTTATGCCGCGAGCATGTCAAGCGCAGCGGTAACTATGTTCATGGCGCCGCTGACGGCCATGAAGATATAAACGTATTTTTTGATCTTTTTGCCGTCAAGACGGTCAAATACCCGCCCGCCGAGCCAAAGCCCCAGCGCCATGCCGATAACGCCGACCGCAAAATAAACGATCACGTTTTTGGTAACAAAGCCGGCGGCCACCTTGACGCATATCGAGTAGATATTGGATATCGTAAAGTAGGCCTGTATCGTGGCCATATAGTGCTTTGTATCCTGCTCGGATTCCATATAGTATATAACAACGGGAGGTCCGCCCATTGAAAACAGACCGCCGAGAATGCCGGAAAGGCAGCCGCAAATCAGTCCGCCGTACCATGTGGGGCGGATATGTATCTTTTTTGAAAATACCAAAAAGTAAATGCTCAGCAGTATCAGTGCCGCACCAAGCAGCATGCGCAGCAGTGCATCCCCCTGACCCTTCATAAAGTTGACGGTGATAAAAATAAACGCCATGTTGCCGATCATGGGGAAGACGAGATTCTTCCAGTTGATGTCGCGGAACATCCTTGCCGCAACGGCAAGCGACATCAGCATCGAAAGCATGGTGCTGAGCGCGTTTGCCTCGGTGTAGAGGGGCAAAACATAGGGGAGGAACGTCATGGCAAAAATGCCGAAACCAAACCCCGACACACGCTGAATAAAGCATGCGCCAAAGGCAATGAGTGCTATAAGGATCAGTTGCAGAGAGGTGTCCATCTTTGTGTGCTCTTTTCAAAAAAGATATATATGAATATAAAAAACATATAACTTATTTTAACACAATTCGCACGCCGTGTCAAGCACGCAAAGCTGTCTTTTTGCCGCGCATGTCATGCACTTCGCGGTTGCGGGCGAGGCTCGACCCGGACATACGGGGCGGGATCGGAGAAATAGAAAGAGCGGATTTCCTCACATCCATCGCCGCTTTTAAGATCCTCATCAGAAAGGATCTCGTCCGGTTCTTTCTCGGTCGGTTCGATGATCTCATCACCCTTTTCTTGCTGTCCGTAGGTCAATGCTTCCTTGTCATTCATTCGCTTCGTCATTATATGATCAAAGCAGGTGTACCTACTGCGGTACACCTGCTTCTACCGGTTTAGACTTACTCTAACGCTTTCAATCTATCTGTTTCAAAATCCTCGATCACAAAACTGCCATCATTGATTGCGTTTAAGCGAGAGACTATTTGTGCGATAAGATCAAGCATAACTTCTTTTTCAGCCTTTTCTTTTTCGTGATTAAACCAACAAGGTTGATTATGCGAATCAAACTCGTAATAATCATCAAACATATCGGAAGCTTGTTTGCAGTAGTTTTGCAGAATTGTATCTTCTTCGATAATTGGCAAATCATCAGTTATGATTCCATCTTCGTATGTCCATATAGGACTGTGTAAAAACTCGTTCATGATTTTAATTACAACCATAATTATTTATCCTTTCTTTTTTGGATATGCTGAGACAACAAATCCATTCGTGCCCAAACCAGTAATTACATGGTAGTTGCCCTCATAATAATAGGTTCGTTCATAGCATTCGCGAGATCTTTTTTTTAACAAGCTTGTTATCAATCACTGTGCCCTTGCTAATTACTTTTTCTAAAAAACTCGGGATCTGATCTCGCGATACTCCAAAAGCTTTTTTAAAATCCACAGCGTGTCCCGGGGTTTGTCCATTACCGTCAAGTATATGCTTCAAGCCCGCGTATGGACTACCTGTTTCAAGCCACACCGTTTGCCCTGTTTCATCTTGGGTTATGAACACAAGATTCTCTTTGGTGAATTTTACACCGTTTTTCTCCAAATCTGCAATCAGGGCCTCTGCAACATGGTTTCTTTCACCATTGGTTCTGCCAAATCCGCCGTGATATCCTGTACCCATCAGGCGATCACCGCCTTTCGACTTTGCATATAGTCACTGTCGAATTGCAGTATTTCTATGCCCATAGCTTTATACTTGGCAAATATGTAATCAGGTGCAGTTCCATATACGACGATTGCTGTCGGCTCTAATGTATCAACCACATAGTTTAAGCCGTCTTTGAAATATTTTCGCTCGGTCAGTAGCTTTATGCAACCGTGAGAGCCTACTGCAATGACACCATGCTTATTAACGCCTGCACAAGACGCTTCAAATGTTCGTTCATCCCCAAAGCGTATGTTGGGAATGACGGATACGCCATGCTCCTGTAACCAACAACCGATTGCTCTGCTTCGGTAAATATTCCATTGTTGCATTACCAATGGCATATCTCTATAGACGCTGAAATCGGGAGAAATAACGCCCTTGAACTTCTTTAGAATTGGGAGATATTTGTTCGGCCTATTCCATAATCTCTCAAAAACAGCATCGTCCTCGTAGAAATGTACCCAAGCATCATAAGAGGTGTGGTTAATGGCTTTTGAAAATGCTGTCAGCTTTTCCGGCTTCTTTAGTTCGTTTTTTAAACAAGGGATTTCAAGCGAACTATCATAGGTCGCATTTTTGACTAAAAATGCGTGAAAAACATCTTTGCACCCACTACGAGTGCAATTTTCTTTTGACATATATTATGCCTCCTTATTTGTTGAATTGCAAAATATTTTTGAATTTTTTCGATTTTCCTTGCAATTTCTCTCTAGATGTGGCATAATAAATATAGCGACATATTGGATGCTCACATCCAAAGAGAAGGCACGTTGTGAATTGTTGCAGCAATTTACAATGTGCTTTTTCTTTTTTGCTTTCTTACAATCAAACAACATCACCGTCCTTTCCTTAAATTTATATTTATATTACACAGCTTTATAAAAAAGCTGAAGCAATCGTAATTCGTAATCGGTATAGTCCTTATAGCCGTAAGTTAACCATTTCCGATAATAGTTGAGTGCATAACATGCCGCCTCAAAGCTCACGTTAAAGATATTGGCAATATCATGCGGATCATCTAATTTCAACTTGTGTACCAGCACAGGCGGAACAAGTGCATATTTGGCAAAGAAATTCACTTCTTTATCTGCAAGTTCGCTATCCTCGCTGTGGTCTAAAGCACTATGACCTATTTCATGCATGATCGTATTGTTGATACGGCCATATTCTTTTTTGTCATTATAATAAATGTACTGCTCTCCGGTGTTCTTCTCCACCAAAAATCCATCTTCGCTCTTTTTCAAAAGAAGCCATTGTTTGCTTTGGTGTATTGCCGAATACGGAATGACCTTAATGCCCATTTTGGTTGCAAGTTCAAACCCATTCACAGGCACACAGCAAACGTTGTATTTCACAAATAAATCAACAACGATCCGCTTGATCTCTTCACACCTTGCGTGTGATAAAGAAATTCCCAATATTACTCCTCCCCTAACAATACTTTGATCAATTCTCTTTTTTCCTGTTCTGTCATGGAAGAGGCGTTTCGTGCAATCATGCGTCGAATGCCGTAGTGGTTATATTCTGTGCATTCGATACCGAGCAAAAAATCGGATGTGGTGTGGAGAGCTGTAGCCATGTTTGCTAATGTATCCGGTTTGGGTTCTCGATCACCGGAAATATATCTGGAGATTACGGCTTCCGTTACTCCTATGCACTCGGCTAATTCTTTCTGAGTCATGCCTTGTTTTTTCAAAGCTTTGGTTATACGTGAGCCTAATTCCTTTCCCATGATGGTGCCCCTTTCTGTGATCATATCTCGATCGCAATTGAATTATATCACATACTTGCCAATTTGTCAAGTTATTTTGCCTCTTCTGGGAAAATATTTATATAGTGTCACAATAGATGCGAGACTTAAAAGTAAAAAAAGTACAAAGTGAGCGAGTCCTGTTAAAGCGGAAATACCCCAGATAGCAATACCTCGATCACATCAAGCAACATTGCAGCGGAAGGTATCCTGCCCCGCTCGGTGAAGGATGGCTTAATACCTACCTTGCCGATGGGGATGAACAAGCGCAAGAAATGCTGACCTCTCAGACGGCATAGCTTGCCAAGACTTACGTTGTCGATCAACACATCAAAGAGACCGATCAAATGAGGTGGTTGGATACTCTGCGGCAGACGGGACTTTATGAAGATACTTTTCGGAAAGTCATACGACGAATAACAAGTGATCGCTGTCCCGCGGGGCAGCGATCTTCTTTAGCGGCAGGCATTCGAATAAAAATTCCCATTCATAAAGCGGGGCGGGCGGCGCAAAATAGTAGCAGAGAACGCGATACGCCGAAGCGCCTACAGCGCCGGACGCCGCAAAGTGTCACGGCATACGCGGACTCAATTAATATAGATCGTGAGCATCCGCGTATGCGAGTGCACACACAAGGAGTTTAAAATGTCCAACAATAAGAATCTTGTTCCCGAAGCTAAGGCTGCACTTGATAAGTTTAAGATGGAGGCCGCAGGTGAGGTCGGTGTTGATCTTGCCAACGGTTATAACGGTGATCTTACCTCCCGTCAGGCCGGCTCTGTTGGCGGTCAGATGGTAAAGAAGATGATCGAAAAGTACGAGAACGATATCAAGTCCGGCAAATAAAAGCAAAAACTGAGGCAAACTCACAACAGTAAAAGAAAATAAGACAAAAAAGGGGGATCGGTCAAGTGCCGATCCCCTGTAGTTTGTCACAAAGCGATCCTTTATATTTATTTCTCGGCGAACTCACAGGCTTTGATCCCGGTGTCCAAAAGCGCTGTTGATCCGCGGTGTGAAAATAATGCTCGCCTCCGCGGCGGTCATCTTCTCATCTTCTTTTATAAAGCACCAACTCAGGGGAAGTGCATCCCTCGCCGTACTCGCAAACAAGCAAAAAGCTCTCGCGTGCAATAATGCCGTAGCAGGTCTTGCCGCTGTCGTCAAAAAGATTTCTCACCTGCGCGCCGAGGTACATCTCGTTGCCATCTAAAAAGCGCACCGTGCCGCCGCCGGGCAGTGGATATTCAAGATCTACAAAGTGCCCCACCATCGGGTACAGCTCACGCACCTCCTCCATGCCGGGGATCGAGAGCGCGTTTATCTCGCGGATGATGCCCGCTTTGAATTCAAGATAAGCATCGCGCCCGCCGGTGAGTATGTATTTTGCAAAATAGCACTGCCGCCCATAGGGGCAGCCGTTTGTTGCGGCACAGCCGGGGCAGGATGTGCGAGAGGGACATTCTCTGCAGTCAGCACCGCAAAGTGAATCACAGGGTTTGTTTGAGACAGACATCTGAAGCTCCTTTTTTATTTTTTAAAAATATAATTTGATGATTTTAGCTTTTTGCGATATCATCCTCGGCGGCAGGGGAGGGGAGCGGTGCGTTTTTGTCGTCACAGCCCTCGCGCAGCTCCGCTCCGTAGCGGCAGATCACCGAGACAGCAATAAACACCGCGCCAAGCGCCGCCGCGCCGCTGTTGCCGATCTCGGGGGAGACGGTTCCCTCTATCATCGCCTCTGCGATCTCCTGTGCCACTCTTGCCAGCACGGTCGTAACTATGGGGATCCATATAAGATGCACGCCCAAAAGCATCAGCTCGCGCGAGCCCTCGCGGGTAAAGGGAGTGCCTGCCGCAAGCTCGCGGTCAAAATAACGGCGCGCAAGTGTTGCCACTATCAGCTCACCGCCGCAAAGGATGGCGCCCGCAAATATTGCCGACCATATCGTTCCGGTGCTGATGCCTGCCTCCTTGATAAGAAATGTGTGCAGTGTAACGCCGCCAAGCTTTAGCGATCCCGCGCCTATTCCCATGGCGGCACAGCCGATGATACAGCTGCAAATGCCTATTATACAGCATATTTTAACTACGGTACACAGTACCTGCGCGACCTTTGCCGCGACTTGAATGGTCTTTAAGCTTTTCATTTCGGTTTAGTCTCCTGTGGTTGAAATAAATTTGTTATTGGTCTTGCGGCGTGCCGTGGGGGGATGCCGCGCCACCGTGCCCTTGCCTCTCGCCGAGCGTGCGGCGGATGTTTGTAAAAAGATCGGCCAGCATTAGACAGCAAAATGCGGCGGCAAGTGTTACTGTCTTTGTGTCGGAAAAGACAGACAGCACCAAAAATAGCCCACCGCCGATGTCTGTCCCCGCGGCGGCTATAAGCAAAAGCTTTTGAATGAGAGCGTTGTTCATTTCAGATCCTTTTCATTTTTATATATTTATATATTGACGTGTTCCGACGTTCCGCGCTTGGGTCGAACTTAAAAGCACGCATGTTTTGAAACGTTCGTTTTAGAACGAGCTTTATTATACTGCCAAAGTGCCGTTCTGTCAATCGGTAAAAAGATATTATTTTTTAGATATCATACTAAGTTGAAAAAACCAAAAGCGGTGCGCCGGGACTTTGTGTCCCGGCACACCGCTGTGCGATGGTCGTGTATTTTTATGTACTTTTGCGGTACGGGCGTTAAATGTCCGCGCCAAAGTCGAAGCCTCGGTCGATATCGGCGTGCATGTCAGCCTCGCCGTCATTTTGCGCTCTTGAGCGGCGACCCTCCCCGCGGCCGGGTCTGCCGCGACCGCGCCTTGGCGGCTCACCGTCACTCGGCTCGCTCTCGCCCTCGGCATCGGGATGATCCGTGTTGTCAATGTACCTTTGCGCCTGCGTTGTAAACAGCTTATAGTACTCGCCGTGCAGGGCCATCAGCTCGCGATGGTCGCCTTCTTCTATCACCTCGCCGTTGCGCAAAACTATTATCTTGCTTGCAATAACGGCAGAGGAAAGGCGGTGGGAGACGAATATCGTGGTCTTGCCCTCGCGCAAACGGTCAAAGGTGTTAAATATCTCCTGCTCGGCCATCGGGTCAAGGGAGGCTGTCGGCTCGTCAAGGATCAGTATATCCGATTCGCGGTAAAACGCGCGTGCTATGGCAAGCTTTTGCCACTGTCCGCCGGATAGCTCAATGCCGTCCTGCTCAAATATACGCATCAGCGGCGTGTCGTAGTCACGCGGAAGCGCACTTATATACTCATCGGCACTGCTCTGGCGTGCACTCTCCCGCACGCGCAGGGGATCCGGCTCGGCATCGATATTGCCAAAGGAGATATTCTCCGAGACGGACACGGCGTATTTTCCGAAATCCTGGAATATTATGCCGAATATGCTGTAAAGCTCATGCGTGTCATACTCGCGAATGTCCCGCCCGTCAAGCAATATCCTGCCCTCGGTGGGATCGTAAAGGCGGGTGAGCAGCTTTATCAGCGTGGTCTTTCCCGCGCCGTTAAGACCCACAAGCACAACGGTCTCGCCCGGACGAAGCTTAAGGTTGATGTTTTTTATCACCTTTCTGTCGGTACCGGGGTAGGCAAAGCTTACGTTTTCAAACTCTATCGTATGCGGCGCACCGTGCGCAACGCTTTGCGGCGGCTCAACGGACGGCACTACCGTTTGCTCCTCTTTCATAAAGGAGACAAGGTTATCGATAAAGAGCGTGCCCTCATAAATCGAGGCGGAGGTGGATATAAAGGAAGAAACACAGCTGGCGATAGAGGTCAGCGCACCTGTGTAGAGCGAATAGTCGCCTATCTTAAACCTGCCGTCAAACACCCCGCGTGCGATAAGCGCATAGCAAAGGCAGTTGGCCGCGCAGGATACGATGGCGGAAAGCACCAGCCAAAAGCTCTCGCGCACTATCAGCGATTTAAGCCCCGCAAAATAGTGTGCAAAGACTTCTTTGTAACGGTCGATAAAGGTATCCGAGAGATTAAATATGCGTATCTCCTTGGCCATATCCTTGTTAACGAGCAGGTCGGAATAATAATTCATCTGCCTGCGGTCCTTGGAGCGGTGGCGCATATATTGGAAGTTTTTGCGGCGGTAATAAAAGTTTATTATCGCGGAGGGGAGGGAGACCGATGCTATCAGCAGGGGTATCCACCACATATCGGGTATCTGCGCCAGTATCACAAGATATCCCACAAGGGATATCACCGTACTTACAACGGAAAAGGTCGATTGCAGCGTTTGTATCGGTCGCGATCCGGCCTCGCGGTTGGCGTTTTCAAGCTTTTCGTAAAAGCCGGGCATATCAAAGGATGCAAGGTCAAGCGTTTTGGCCTTCTCCATTATCTGCACCTTTACCTGCTTTACTACCTTTTGCCCCGCTATGCGGATGATCGAGTTTGATATCCGCGTTACCACTCGGTTGAGCAGTCTAAAGGCAAAAAGACCTATCAGGAGGCCAAGCAACACCGAGCCTACAAATTGCAGCTCATACGGAATGCCGGATGCCTCGGCAATCGCGCGGTCGCTCGTCAGCTGTTGCATCTCGTTTGTGATGCGTGCGGTGATAAGCGAGCCTATGATAGGCGTGATGCCGTCAAATACCGAGATAAAGAGCATGGTAAACAGTATCAGGGGGTCTGTTTGCCACACAAGGACAAATGTGTAGAATAAGCGGTAAAAGAAACCGCCAAGCAGCTCGCGCAGATAGCGCGGCACGTCCTTGAGATTCTCGGGTCTCGGAACTCTTTCATACTGGTAACCGCCACGTCCCATCGGCGGAGGTCCTCCAGGTCCCATGAGTACACCCTCTTTCGTTTTTTCTTTTCTTTTTTTTGTTGTGCTATCATTATATCACAAAATGGTTGCGGATGCAACCTTTTTTATAAAAAAAGTGAAAAAATATGCCGCGCATCTTGCATTATCTCCCCGTTCATGTTAAAATATAAAAAATCGTAATTCGATGCTGTCGCGCAAGAACTCGTTTTTGTGGGTGGCAGATCAAATCCAAGGAGCAAACTATGCATCTTTATCCATCAGATATATTATTGCCGGATCCCGAGAGAGTGGATCTTCGGTCGTGGCCCGTTGTTGCCTGCGATCAATACACCGGCGAGCCGGAATATTGGCAAAGGGTAGAGGCGGCGGTTGGCGATAGCCCATCCACCCTGCGCCTTATGCTTCCCGAGGTCTATCTCGGCGAGCGCGATGCGCGTATACCGGCCATACATACCGCCATGCGCGACTATCTTGAGGGCGGCATTTTGCAGATACACCGTCGCCGCGCCGTGTGGGTGGATCGCACGCAAAGCGATGGTCGTCACCGCCGCGGCCTTGTGGCGGCGATAGACCTTGAGAAATATGACTTTGGCGAGGCCTCGCAGTCTCCAATCCGTCCCACCGAGCGCACGGTAGCGGAGCGCATACCTCCGCGCGTTGGAGTGCGCCGCGGCGCCATGCTTGAGATGCCGCATGTTATGCTGCTGATCGACGATCCCGGCAACAGCGTGCTGTGGAGATTTGAGGGTCGTGTGCCGGATGCATATGATATCGATCTCATGGAGGGCGGCGGTCATGTTTGCGGTGGCTTTGTGGGAGCTACCGAGCTTTGCGATGTTAACGCCGCGCTTGATTCGCTTGTGGCATCACGCATGTCTCGGGTCGGCGACAGTCCCATCGTTTTGGCGGTGGGGGACGGCAACCATTCGCTTGCCACCGCAAAAACGGTCTGGGAGGAGTACCGCGCGGCGGGTGCACCGCCAACTCACCCCGCTCGCTTTGCCCTTTGCGAGGTGGTCAACCTGCATGATCCCGCACTGGAATTTGAGCCTATATACAGGCTGGCCTTTGATTGCGATACCACGGCTCTCGTTCGCGGCTTCCGCGAGTATTCCCAACACCTCCGCGGAAGTGAGGCGGCGCAGGTGTTTGAGCTGATAGTTGGCGGCCGCTCGGAGAGGGTAGTTGTCGAGTCGCCCGAAAAAACACTGCCTGTGGCCACGCTCCAGGATTATCTTGACAGCTATGCCGCAACTCATGCGCTGGGGCTTGATTACATACACGGCGAGGAGAGCCTGCGCACGCTGGCATCCCGCGCGGGATATGTAGGCTTTTTGTTTGAGGGAATGAAAAAAAGCGAGCTGTTCCGCGCGGTCGAGCGCAACGGTCCTCTGCCGCGCAAGACCTTTTCAATGGGTCACGCCGCTGATAAACGATATTATCTTGAATGCCGCAGGATAGACGGTTGAATGATATTGTCCGATTGGCTGAAAATTCACATTTTTATTACCTGTTTGCCACACCTGTCGCCGCCGAGTGGGTTATAATAGTAATTGGGCGGCGGCTTCCCAAAGCGCGAAACATCGCTGTATACTATGTATAATAAATAGGAAGCTTTTTGCCCATGTCCGATGCCGCCGCGACACTTATCGGGCGCGATCCGTCGTCTATCTGGCGGACCACTCATCAAAAAAGAAAGGAAGTCTTTCGCTGTGGCGAAAGCTGTGTGAGAAAATGAAAAAAACAACAAAAAAGATCTTTTCTATCCTCCTCTCCCTTGCAATGCTCATGTCGCTCCTTGTCGGTTGCGGCGTGCACGGCAATGGCGAAGATACCACCGGGGACCCCGGCTCTGAAACGAGCGGCGGGGGCGCATCTTCCACCACCGATGATGGGAGACCCGTGCTGCCGGATACCGAGGTCGGTCACCTGCTGGGCGCTTTTGTGGATGCGGCTTATGCATCAGGCGCGGGGCTTACCTCTCTTGATGAAAACGGCAAAAAGCTTGCCGCGGCGTGGAGCGAGGCAGCGGCCGATGCCGAAAATGTAATGAACAGCGCACTTGCAAATTATACTGCGGGTAGCTTGAGCTATGAAAAGGCGGCGGCGCTCTTTCGTTCCTTTATGCTGATCGACGGCGCGAGGGCTACTGCCGAGACACTGCTCCAAAAAACTGATGCCATAGCCGCGGCGGCGGAATCCACCAAAGCCATGAGTGATTATATCTCGCGCGGCAAATATATGCAGGCATCCCGCGAGGCGGCGGCGCTCCCTGCCGACAGCACCGAGGCGCGCAGTGCGGCCGGGGCTATGATAGGCTCTCATATCGATGATTTTAAAGCCGGTGTCAGCTCCGCCGTGACCGAATATATGGTAAGATATAAGATCGCTGACGGTAAGAGCTATCTTGCGGGTCTGCGCGGGCTTGGCATCGATGACCATATCGCCGCCGAGGAGGCAAGGCTTGAGGCCTATCGTGTCTCGCAGGAGGATGACCTTGAAAAGGTCACCGTTTCGCAAACACTGGAGAACATCTACACTCACTGCATGATAGCCTTCCCGGAGATCAACTTTGCATCCGCCTCCACCTACCGCAACTGCGGTGACGACTGCCTGACCTATCATGAGTTCACCTATCTCTTGAACTCCCTTTATGAAAAAGGATATATCCTGATAGATGCCAACAGCCTTTACGATGCCGAGAGCGGCAAGTCGGTCAAGAGCATGATGCTACCGCGCGGCAAAAAACCGCTGATACTCACCTTTGATGATGTCACCTACGACTCCCGCAAGCAGGGGCGCGGCATGGTGGATAAGATCATACTTGACGAGGACGGCTACATCTGCACCTATACAAAGATGGCGGACGGTACCGAGGTCATCTCCTACGATAACGAGCATTTCCCGGTGCTTGATGCCTTTGTGCGCGAGCACCCGGATTTTACCTTCCACGGCGCACGCGGAACGATATTCTTTACCGGCTTTGACGGTATACTCGGCTACCGCACGCAATCCGAGCCGCTGACGGATGCCGAGGCGGCACTGGGGCTTGACCGCAATGCCGAGATAGCCGAGGCGCGTCGCATAGTTGCCGCCATGAAGGAGGAGGGCTGGACGTTTGGCTCTCACAGCTACAACCACCGCCACATGACCAGGCTCAGCGCCGCAAACTTTAAGCTTGATACCGATATGTGGGAGGCGGAGGTCGGATCTATCGTTGGTCCCACGCAGCTCTTCTGCTGGCCTTACGGCGACCATACCGATGCCAACTACAACGCAAACCTGCGTAAGGGTGAACTCCATAAGTATCTTTATGATAAGGGCTTTCGCATCTTCTTTGGATGCGGCTCGGCAAGATACGTGGCAAGCGAGCCGGATGGACTCGGTATCTTTACCGACCGCAAGGGTGTGACCGGAAATGTGCTTTATTATATCGAGATGGAGTACAAGTCCTACCTGCGCGATTACCTGTATCTTATCGATCCCGAAAAGATGTGGGATCCCTTGAGACTTCCTTATAAATATATGCCGCCCTACAAGGCGTAAAAAGGATAAAACTCGGCAAGGCGTTAGATCCAGTCTAATCTAATCAAATAAACATTACCGCCCGTTGCGCAGAAGATAAAAAAGCTGTGCGGCGGGCGGTGTCCGTTTCCCATTGCGACATAATTATCGCCCCGCGTGGTGTATACTTTAAATAAGCGCGGAGGTGGGGAATGGGTGAGACGGTTTATGTTGATGTTTTGTTTATTATCAATTTCAGCATGGACTTTTTGTGCTTTTACATATGCTCCCGCCTTTTTGGATATAAGCCGATAATATGGCGCACCACCTTGGCATCCGTCCTCGGCGGGGCGTATTCGGTGCTGGTCATCTGCCTTGATATGCCGGGCGGGGCGAGACTGCCAATGGATATTTCCGTCCTGCTTTTGATGTGTATGATAGCCGGAAGCGGCGGGCGACCAAAGCTTTTGGGGGCGGCGGCCTACGCCGGAATATCCGCGGCGCTCGGCGGGATCATGACTGCAATATTCAGTATGCTGTCGGCCGGCGGCCTGCTTGAGGGCAGTGATGCGGCGGAGGGCGGGGAGATGTCGGCGTGGGCATTTGCGCTCGTTGCGGCGGCGGGTGCGGCCGCCTCTCTTGTCGGCGGCAGTAGACTGCGCCGTCACCGTGCCGCACGCCGCGTGCGCGTGCAGGTGACATTTGGCGGGCGCTCCTCCGAGTTTGAGGGTATGGTGGACAGCGGCAACCTGCTTTGCGATCCGCTCAGCGGCAAGCGGGTAATGATATGCGAGCTTTCGGCACTTGAGGGACTTATAGATCCGCGCACCGCGGCAATGATACGCGGCGGCGGCATCACGGGGCGGCATGCCGCCCTCGGATCTGAAAAACTGCGCTTGATACCCGCCAGCGGCGCGCTGGGGGATGGCCTGCTTTGCGCCCTGCTGCCGAGCGGTATCAAAATAACCGATCCCGAGAGCGGGCGTGTGAGGGAGGCGGATATGCTGATAGCGCCCGTCCCGCGCCGCCTCTCTGCCGATGGCTGCCGCGCTTTGTTGCCGTCTGATGCAATATGATCGAAAAAACTACTGTACATATTTCAAAAAACAAAAACTAAAAATGATACAAGGGGGATGTACACATGTGGTTGAGGCTTTTGTTTGCCCGCCTGCGGGTCGCCGCGGCAAGGATCATCTCGCGGCTGTCGCCGCGCGGGATATATTATGTCAGCGGGCCGGATACCCTGCCGCCGCCGCTCACGGCAGAGGAGGAGGCGGATGCGGTGCGCCGACTCTCCGACAGCCCGGAGGACGGCGGCGCGCGGGATGCGCTCATCGAGCATAACCTGCGGCTCGTAGTTTACATAGCCAGAAGATTTGAGTCCACCGGTATCGGGATAGAGGATCTGGTCTCCATCGGCACGATGGGACTTATCAAGGCCATAGGCTCATTTCGTGCCGAAAAAAATATAAAGCTCGCCACATATGCCTCGCGGTGCATCGAAAACGAGATACTTATGTACATCCGCAAACGGTCGGCGGCACGGTGCGAGGTGTCACTTGACGAGCCGCTGAACGTTGATTGGGACGGCAACGAGCTGCTCCTCTCGGATGTTTTGGGGAGCGATGAGGGCTGGGTCGGCGAGGAGTACGCCGCGCGGGAGGAGAGACGGATCATCCGCCGAGCCGTTGCCGCACTGGACGAGCGGGAGCGCAGGATAATAGAACTGCGCTTCGGCCTTGACGGCGGAGACGAGATGACCCAAAAGGAGGTCGCCGACCTGCTCGGTATATCGCAGTCGTATATCTCCCGCCTTGAAAAAAAGATAATCGCCCGCCTCCGCCACGACCTCGCGGGAAAGATAGGGTGATCGGGGCGGCTAGTGACTCCAAAACAAGACTCGAAATGGTATCGGCAGATCAAAATAGTCGGATGCAAATTTAAAATATTAAAATTTTGCAGATTTTTTCTTTAAAACCTATTGCACTGTGCTGAAAAAAGTGATATAATTGAAGCTGAAAAAAGATGGTGCCATGATGCAAAATGACGAAAAGGCATGTTTGGCCGTCACGGCGGAATGTTAGCAAAGTGTGTATTCGTTTGGCGGTCGGCTTGCTCGTTTGCGTAGGTGATCATCTTAAAAAAGGCACATGAAAGGGAATTACAACATGAAAAAGATCACAGCAGTTTTTCTCAGCGCGTTGATGATACTTGCATCATTCTGCGCTGTCATCCCCGCGAGCGCGGCTCCATCGGGCACGGCTATCAAGGATGCGGCAGGATTTGCGGCCATGGCGGAAAATGGTACATACTATCTCGATGCCGATATTACCTTGGCCGCTACTTATAACA
This sequence comes from uncultured Ruminococcus sp., assembly GCA_964384555.1. GTDB lineage: Bacteria > Bacillota > Clostridia > Oscillospirales > CAG-272 > CAG-390. The sequence continues at coordinate 75,502 of CAYLLA010000002.1, forward strand.
ACACTTTTACCGGTACGCTTGACGGTAACGGTCACACAGTAACAGTTTCCGCTCCTATGTTCAAACAGCTGAACGGTACTGTTAAGAACCTCACCATCGTCGGCGAGGTCAAGGTAGAGCTTGACAACAAGGCTCACATCGGTGCTCTTGCTCAGCAGGCCAAGGGTCCCACAGTTGACAATGTTACAAACAAGGCCAACGTTACCGTAACACAGACAGGCGGTGACGAGGGTCGTGTTGGCGGCCTTATCGGTCGTCTTAACGGTCACGGCGATGCTCCCCACGCTGCTATCATCACCAACTGCACCAACGACGGTGATGTTACCGGTCTCGGCGCAGTAGGCGGCATCGTTGGCTGCAGCTACGACGGCGGTTCTCTCTTTGAGAATTGCGTAAACAACGGTAAGATCAACAACCCCGCAGGTATCAAGAACTGCTTTGCAGGCGGCGGTATCTACGGCTACAACGGCACCGAGGCTGTTACACTTAAGAACTGTGTAAACAACGGTGAGATCGTTTCCGCTCTCCATGCAGGCGGCATTG
>CAYLLA010000003.1:0-75204 GCA_964384555.1 uncultured Ruminococcus sp.
ACAGAATAATGACTGTAGCATCTGTGCTTGTTCTCACCTCGTGTTTGACATTGCTCGGATGTTTTGGCATGCTTTTTGAAAATTTAAACTCAAACCTGCTTCGCCTGCGCATGCTCAACGAGATGGTTGTCTTTGTTGATTACGATCTTGATGGCGATGCGTTGAACGGTATATACAATCAAATAAAAGAGCTTGATAATGTTAAAAGCGTTGATTTTATATCAAAGGCTGATGCGCTGGATGATATGAGGGAGACTTACTCGGACTACCCGGAGCTTTTTGAAAATCTTGAGGAGAACGGCGACAACCCGCTTCCTGACTCTTTTATCGTCACCTACAATGACAACGAAAAGGCCAGTGAGCTTGAGTTCAGCCTGCATTCTATCAGCGGTATAAGCAAGGTGAACAACCGACTTGAGCTTGCCGGGCAGGTCGAGAGCCTTAAAAACGGAATATCGATAGTTTTTCTTTGGTTTTTCGTTTTACTGCTCCTTGTCAGCGTTTTTGTTATCTTTAACACGGTAAAGCTTGCGGTGCATTCCCGCCGCGCCGAGATAGACATTATGCGTTATATAGGCGGAACAAAGGGCTTTATCGTGGCACCGTTTCTTATCGAGGGTGTTTTGATCGGCGTTTTGTCAGCCGCGGCGGGCTATTTTGTTTGCTCCGGCCTTTACCGCTACACACTTAAAAACGCCGCCGAAAAGCTTCAAATGATAGAATTCACCCCCTTTGAAAACTTTAGACTTATACTTATGCTCGGATTTATTGCAATTGGAGTTTTGACCGGAATCGCGGCCAGTGTTATGTCACTGAGGCGCAATCTTCAAAAATGAAAGAATAAAAAAATGTTCGCCGCCGCCCCCGGGGCAACGGCGACCGTCAACGATCCGGTGCGATGCAATCTACAAAGAATATTGTTTGATCTTGAAGCATCAAAACCGATCTTCAACGATAACCCGAAAGGATAGCTATGTTTAAAAACTCCAATAAAAAAAGCGGCGCAAATTTTGAACGCGCCGGACGCAGTATTCGGACAAAAAATGTATTGTCGATATTTCTTGCGGTAATAATATCCATAACGGCACTGCCTTTTGCCGCTGTGGCCAAAGAGGTCACATATGATGATATCAAAAACGACACCACCGAGGCATTGCTGGCTCGTCTCAATGAGCTGAATGAGGCAAGTCGAGAAATGTCTGATAAGATAGCCGAGGCAACAAGCGCTCGTGCCGATGCACTGGCGTGCAAAGAGCTGTATGACAGCATGCACAATATATATGTTGAACAGCTGGAGCTTCTGATGTCTCAACGCACAAAGCTTGAGGAGGAGTTGGCTGATTGCCAAGCTGATGCCGATCGACTTGAGGCGGAATATGAGCAGAGCTATGAGAACTTTCTCGGTCTGCTTCGTATGACCTACGAGGAGGGCACTGCGAGCTATTTGGCAATACTGCTGGGTGCAGAGAGCCTTGGTGACCTTTTGGCGCGTATAGAGCGAATTTCGGGCATGCTGAGCTACAACAAGCGCCTGATGAAGCGCGTGGAGTCGGCAAGTGCGGAGCTTGACGGAAAACGCACCGAGCTTGAAGCAAGCCGAGCAAAGGTGGATGAGGCGGCTGCAAAGATAAACGCCAAGGAGACCGAGCTTGAAGAGCTTGATGAACAAAACGAGAAGCTTTTGGCTGAGCTTGAGGCAAAAATAAAAGCCGACGAGGCCGAGGCCGAAAAGCTTAAAAACGAGCGTGATTCAGCAAATGATGAATTTGACAGCCTTGTAAACCAACTGATCGAGGAAGAGACGGCCTACTGGGCAAAGATCGAGGAAGAGCTTCGCCGAAAAGAACTTGAGGAAGAGGAGCGCCGCCGCCTTGAAGCGGAAAAGGAACTGCAGGAAGCGATAGAGCGCGAAAATTCTTCTTCCGAGTATGTTTGGCCGCTCCCCACAAATTATGCAAGAATAACATCCTACTTTAACGAGGACAGAAATCTTGTTGAGATAGGTTACAAGGATACACACGGCGGTATGGATATCGCCGCACCGAGAGATACGCCCATATACGCCGTCAAGACCGGCAGAGTCGTGCTTGCAAAGGTCGTATCAGGCTACGGCAACTGTGTCATGATCGATCACGGCAATAATATAATGTCGATATACGGGCACGCCTCAAAGCTCTTGGTCAAAGAGGGCGATATCGTAACAAAGGGACAGACTATAGCCTTGGTCGGTCTTACCGGTATCACTACGGGCTATCACCTGCACATTGAGTTCCGCAAGCTCGGCGCTCGAGTCGAACCGCTCGATTACATAACTATCCCCAAGAGCTGAGGCTCTTGACCGAAAGGCATAAAAATGCAAAAAAAGATATCCCTTTCTGTTTTTATATTCGTTCTGCTTGCCGCGATCCTTTTGGCATTCATGGGCGCATACGCAGTAAGCGCAGCTATGTTCCGCCAACAGCTTGTGGCTGTTGAGCAGGCCTATGCAAAAACGGATAACTCAAAACTCAACAAACTGCTTGAGATAATATCCGGTGCAGGTCTTTTCAGCATCGAGGACGATGCAGATTTCTCCGGTCTTTTGGATTGGTATTCAAGCGTCTCCGGCGATAGGTATGCCTATTATTACAGCGCGGAGCAGTTTGATGCGCTCAATTCCGATAATGCCGGAAGCGGCGTTGGAATTGGTGTTATGGTAATTGAAAACGCCGATGAAAATGCGATAGAGATCACAAACGTTATGCCGGAATCCGCCGCGATCGATGCGGGTCTGCTTCCGGGAGATCTGATAGTTGCTGTTATCGACCGCTCGTCCGGCAGTGAGGTTCGCACACCTGTTTCCGAGCTTGGTTTTGAGGGCGCACTGCAAAGGCTGAGAGGCGAGGAGGGAACATACGCTGAATTCGTGGTAAAGCGCACCGATGGTGAGCATCGCTTCAGTATACCGCGCCGCGCATATGAATCACTTTCCGTCACGTATCATGTAAACACAGAAAACTCAAAGGTCGGCGTTATCAAACTGATCGAATTTGATCTTACAACACCGCATCAGTTCCAAAATGCAATGGATGAGCTTATCTCCGCAGGCTGTGAATACTTTATTTTTGATGTGAGATATAATCCGGGCGGGGACCTTGCATCGATCTCGGCTGTGCTCAGCTATATGCTTAACGATGGTGACATTATCATCCGCACATCCGGTAAAGATATGTCGGATATGACGACCACCAAAGTATCGATAGTAAACTATGATCAGTCATCCCCTTATGCCGCTTGTAACGTAAAAAAAGCCGATATAGGCAAATACCGCAACGCGGTCAACGGCAAATGCGCGGTTATAGCTAACGGCAGCACGGCGAGCGCCGCCGAGCTGTTCACATCTGCGCTCAAGGATTACGGCATAGCCAAGGTCGTTGGAACCACCACATTCGGCAAAGGTTCTATGCAGAGCGTTTACGATCTTTCCGCGTTTGGCTATGACGGAGGCCTTAAGCTTACCACGCGCTTTTATTATCCGCCACTCTCGGACGGCTATGACGGTATCGGCATCATGCCGGACGTGACTGTTGAGCTTGACCCCGCGCTCAGCGGAAAAAATATATACAAGATCACAGATGCCGAGGATAATCAAATGAATGTGGCGCTCTCCGCCATCATCGGCGGGTGAGAGGCGGGCTCAGCAGAAACTACTAGCTTGATCCGAAACGGATCAAGTCAGACCCTATAAAAATCCATACTAAACTGTAATATCATTTAAGGAGAAATAGAGATGTCTAAGGAACAAAAGCTCACATTTACACAACAGGGCTACAATGAGATGGTTGCCGAACTCGACTATCTTAAAAACGTGCGCCGTGCAGAGGTCGTACACGAGATAGAGGTTGCACGTTCATTTGGTGACCTTTCCGAAAACGCCGAGTATGACGAGGCAAGAACCGAGCAAGCAAAGGTTGAGGCAAGGATCAAAGAGCTTGATGAAAAGATCAACAATGCAATAATCATCGATGAGACCAAGATCGATTTCTCCGTTATCAGCGTTGGTTCAACGGTTAACGGACACAATATCACCGATGACGAGGATTTTGAATATATCCTTGTCGGTTCAAACGAGGTCGATCCTCTGAGCGGTAAGATCTCCGACCTTTCTCCCATTGGCAAAGGACTTATCGGTAAACGCGCAGGCGACACCGTGACTGTTGAAACTCCCGGCGGTGAGATAAAGCTGAAGATAGAGCAGGTCGCCAGAACCAAAACGCACGAGTGATCTATCAGACGACAACGAAAGGATACAGTAAAATGGCAGACAATCAGAACATAAATGAAAACCTGCAGCAGCAAGATGTTGCTGATATGCTGGCTGTAAGGCGTCAAAAGCTTGATGAGCTGCGTGCCGCGGGGCAGGATCCCTTTGCAGAGACAAAATACGACCGCACACATCACTCCACAGAGGTCAAGGAAAACTTTGAGGCACTTGAGGGCAGCGAGGTCGCAGTAGCCGGCAGACTTATGTCCAAGCGTATCATGGGCAAGGCATCATTTTGCCATTTGCAGGATCTTATGGGAACGATACAGATCTATGTTGCACGTGACAGCGTTGGCGAGGATGAATACCGCGGCTTTAAAAAGCTTGATATAGGTGATATCGTTGGTATGAGAGGTACTGTTTTTAAAACAAAAACAGGTGAGATATCGATCCATGCATCGGCTCTCACCCTTCTCTCAAAGAGCCTCAAGCCGCTTCCCGAGAAGTTTCACGGGCTTACCAATACAGATCTGCGGTATCGTCAGCGCTATGTGGACCTTATCATGAACCCCGAATCCAAGGATACACTTATAAAGCGCTCAAAGATAATCAGCTCTATCCGCCGTTACCTTGATTCCAAGGGCTTTTTGGAGGTGGAGACCCCCATGCTCGTTTCAAACGCCGGCGGTGCTTCCGCTCGCCCCTTTGAAACGCACTTTAATGCATTGGACGAGGATCTCAAGCTCCGCATCTCGCTTGAGCTTTACCTCAAGCGCCTTATTGTCGGCGGTCTTGAAAAGGTCTATGAGATAGGCCGCGTTTTCCGCAATGAGGGTATAGATACCCGCCACAACCCCGAGTTTACGCTTATGGAGCTGTATCAGGCATTTACCGACTATCACGGCATGATGGATCTCACCGAGGATCTCTACCGCCATGTAGCAATGGATGTGCTGGGTACCACAACCATTACCTATAACGGCATCGAGCTGGATCTCGGACGTCCGTTTGAGCGCATAACCATGCTTGATGCGGTAAAGAAGTATTCCGGTGTTGACTTTAACGAGATCCATTCGGATGACGAGGCGAAGGCTGTTGCCCGCGAGCACAGTGTTGAATTTGAAGCTCGCCATAAGAAGGGCGATATACTTAACCTGTTCTTTGAGACTTTTGCCGAGGAGCATATGATCCAGCCTACATTTGTTATGGATCATCCGATAGAGATATCCCCCCTGACCAAGAAAAAGCCGTCAGATCCTGCATATGTTGAGCGTTTTGAGTTCTATATGAACGGCTGGGAGATGGCCAATGCCTACTCCGAGCTCAACGACCCGATAGATCAGCGCGAGCGCTTCCGCGCACAGGAAGAACTGTTGGCGCAGGGTGACGAAGAGGCTAACCATACAGACGAGGACTTCCTCAATGCGCTTGAGATCGGCATGCCCCCCACAGGCGGCATAGGCTTTGGTATCGACCGCATGTGCATGCTTATGACAGATTCCTCTGCTATAAGAGACGTGCTGTTGTTCCCGACAATGAAGTCGCTGGACTAAGTCCCATGACCACCCCAAGATATTTAAAAGATATCTTGGGGTGTTTTAAGATAAATAATTCCATGCGGCTGATACTATCACTCGATAGTATTTTACCGCACTCGTATCACGAGGTTACAAATACAAATGGACGACCGTAACAAATATATATCCCCTTTTTCAACACGCTATGCCGGCCGAGAGATGCAGGAGATCTTCTCGGATAATTTTAAATTCCGCACATGGAGGCGGCTGTGGGTGGCACTGGCACGCGCCGAGCAAGCACTGGGGCTTGACATCACAGACGAGCAGATAAACGAGCTCGTATCTCACATCGATGATATAAACTATGATGTAGCAGAAGCGCGCGAGCGCGAGGTAAGGCATGATGTGATGAGCCATGTTTACGCATACGGCAAACAGTGCCCGCTGGCAGAACCGATAATACACCTGGGTGCCACCAGCTGTTATGTTGGCGATAACACAGATATCATTATTCTGCGCGAGGCATCAAAGATCATAATAAAAAAAGCGGCGCAGGTCATAGCCAACCTTGCCGACTTTGCAAAAAAATATCGCGCTTTGCCATGCCTTGCTTACACGCATCTTCAACCGGCACAGCTTACAACGGTAGGGAAGCGTGCAACGCTTTGGATGCAGGATCTTATCACTGATATAGAAAATCTTGAGTTTCAGCTTGACCGGCTCATGCTTCGCGGCGCAAAGGGAACTACCGGAACGCAAGCAAGCTTTATGGAGCTTTTTGACGGCGATGAGAGCAAAGTACGCCGCCTCGAGGATCTGATAGCCGAGGAGATGGGGTTTTCCGGCTGTGTACCGGTAACCGGGCAGACCTATTCACGCAAGACTGATGCCTACTTTCTTTCGGTGCTCTCCGGCTTTGCGCAAAGCGCCTACAAGTTTTCAAACGACATGCGCATACTTCAATCATTTGAGGAGATGGAAGAACCGTTTGAAAAGGATCAAATAGGCTCGTCCGCCATGCCGTACAAGCGCAATCCCATGCGTTGCGAAAGGATCTCCGCTCTCGCAAGATATGTGATATGCGATGCACTTAACCCCGCAATGACAGCCTCGACCCAGTGGTTTGAGCGCACACTGGATGATAGCGCAAACCGCCGCATTTCGGTATCCGAGGCGTTTTTGGGAGTGGATGCAATACTTAACCTTTATATTAATGTAACATCCGGAATGGTGGTATATGAAAAGGTAATATCCCGCCGGGTTATGGAAAAGCTGCCTTTTATGGCAACAGAAAATATTATGATGGAATCTGTAAAGCGCGGCGGCGACAGACAGGAGCTGCACGAGATCATAAGAGTTTGCTCGCATGAGGCAGTTAAAAAAATCAAGCTTGAGGGTGGTGAGAACCATCTGATACAGCAACTCGCCGATGATGATAGGATACCTATGACATATGATGAGATCTGCGCGACCATTGATCCCGCAAAATATATCGGCAGGTGTCCCTCGCAGGTGGATGAATTTTTGACGGATATCGCAGGACCGTTGCTTTGCAAATACCACACGGATAAAATAGAGGCCGAGGTGCGTGTTTGACCGATATTCTCGGCTGAAGAAAATATTTGGGTGTCGATCTTCGGCACCCTTTTTCTTATCCTAAAACACGCCACCATGCGACAATGAGACTTATCTTTTTACATTATGTGACACATCTCGCGCGCTTTGAATATACTTTTATTGATATCAGACCGCCGCGGCGGTTTGGGAAAGGAATGGTTATATTCAATAATGGTCAAACGAAACATCTACGCTGTAGATAACTCACGGTGTATGGCATCCGGCACACGCGCGAGACCCGGTGCGGCATCACCGATCACTGCATCTGTGCCACCGCTCGACAGAGCCGCATCGACCGTGCCAATGCCCGATAGTGGCAACGGATCGGGGTGCGGCGCGGGGAGTGGTTCTGTATGGGGGCTTGACAGCTACCCGCTCGCCCAAGTATATGCGCCACTGCAAAGCTTTAGCGATATATACACACCGGAGCGTGGGCTGTCTCGCGGCACAATATTTGCCGAGCTGGATCTGCCGATAGGCACTCTCTCGCCGCGTAATGACATTGGAGGAGGCGCACGCAATGGATAACAGAAGATATTCACCTGTCTACAACAATACAGCAACCGGGGATCGCGCCGCGCAGGGTGAAAATAAGCAATCACTTGCAGCCAGGATACAGCAGCTTGATTTTGCAATACAGGATGCAGTGCTTTACCTTGATGTTTACCCCAACTGCCGAGAGGCGCTTACCTATATAGCAGGACTTAACGATCAGCGTGCCGAGGCTGTGGCGAGTTATGAATCTATGTACGGTCCGTTGAATATGTACGGTATCAGGAGCGAACAAAACAGCGATCCTTGGCCGTGGCAATACAGCATGCGCTGATGAGTGGGAGGTGACGGTATGTTTTTATATGAAAGAAAACTGCAGTATCCGGTAAAAATAAAAAATCCGGACCCCGCACTTGCATCCCTGATAATATCACAGGTCGGCGGTCCGGATGGCGAGCTTGGCGCTTCAATGAGATATCTTAATCAGCGCTATACTATGCCATCAAATGAGACTGTTGGGCTTTTGACAGACATCGGTACAGAGGAGCTGGGGCACATTGAGATGGTGGCGGCGATAGTTTATCAGCTAACGCGCAACTTAAGCCCGGAGGAGATACTCGCAAGCCCCTATGCGGCGTATTTTGTTGATCACACGACCGGTATATATCCCGCATCTGCCGCAGGCGTGCCGAATGACATGAAATATATCGGAGTTAAAGGTGACCCTATCGCCGATCTTAATGAGGATCTGAGTGCCGAGCAAAAGGCCAGAGTCACATATGATAATATTCTGCGGCTTACAGATGATCCGGATGTGCTTGATCCCATACGTTTCTTGCGTGAGCGAGAGATAGTCCATTATCAGCGTTTTGGGGATGCACTGCGCACGGTTCAGGATTCGCTTGACAGCAAAAACTTTTACGCCTTTAATCCATCCTTTGATACAGGCGGAATATTCAAGGCTCGTCGGCAGTGATCGGTTCGGCTCTGCGCTGACGATAAACTCGCCCGGAAGACAGATATAAAAAAGCGGTATAAAAGCTCCGGGCGAGCTTTTATACCGCCGTTTTTAGCGTTATGTTTCAATCATGAGCTTCGATGTACCCTATCAGATCGGCGATAACTCCATCCTCATTCGAGCAAAGACAAAGATCCGCTATCTCCTTGACGGCATCAATAGCGTTTGAAGGGCAAACACCCACGTCGGCCATCTTTAGCATATCAATATCGTTATCATAGTCACCAACGGCATATACCTTTATCCGCTCCGGTCTGCCGCTCTCGCGGCAAATACGCGTGACCTGCGGTATCATCGTTGCCTTGGTGCAGCCCTTTTTCTGCAATTCAAAAAATGTCGGGCCTGACATACTGTCCTCAAACACCTCGCCCATCTCCGCACGAAGCTTAGCGCGAAGCTCTATAAGATTCTCGGGTGTATCGCGAATGACGACCTTGTACCAGTTATAGTTCATCCACTCATCTTTGGAAAGTATCAAACGCTTCTCCGGCGGGCAGGTCAGCATATCGCGCTCCATGAGCTCGGAAACAGGAGGACAGGTAATGTATCCCTCGGGCGCTGACAGACGAATACTTACACCCGGGAGCGCCTTGTACATAAAATCTATAGCGTAGCGGGTCATATCCTTATCCAAAAAGTTTTCACAGAGAGCTTCGGAACGTTCAAAATCATAAAGATATGTTCCGTTGCAAACGATGACCGGCGCATTAACAAGCTCGCGCACCATGGGGATATGGTGCTCAAGGCTTAAATGCATTCTGCCGGTTGCTATAGAAAAAGCACCGCCCTCGGCTCTGAAACGTGCGATGGCATCAAGATTTCTTTGTATTATCCTTGATTTGCGACCAAAAAAAGTGCCGTCAAGATCAGTAAGAATTAAAATGTTTGATAGATCTTTCATTTTTTAAACCCGCAGTTTTCTGTTTTGAATAGAATTTAGTTTTCGTTTTTTGTGTATTCGTTGATCTCTCTATATGGCGCACAGTAGTCGGCGCTCACTCTGAGCTTGGCTATCAGCTCCGCCATATTTGTGGGGCAGGGCGCGGTAAAGGACATTGGCTCTCCTGTGCGCGGATGTACAAACTCAAGCCTTGCCGCGTGCAAACACTGCCCGCTTATCAGCTTGTGATTTGACTCAAACGCCTCGCCTGTCTCACCGCCGTATACCGGATCGCCGAGTATCGGATGCCCGAGATAGCTCATGTGTACGCGGATCTGGTGTGTTCTGCCCGTCTCGAGCCTGCAAACCACCATCGATGAGCCGCGGTAGTATTCGCAGATACGCCAATGTGTTATGGCAGGTCTTGATGGAAGATCTGGGTTATCGATCACCGCCATTCTTTTTCTGTCTATCGGATGTCTGCCGATAGGACGGTCTACAGTACCTGAGGCTTCGCTCGGCGTACCGCAAAGCAGGGCGATGTAAGTGCGCCTGACATCATGTCGCTTTATCGCCTCTGCCAGTGCACTGTGCGCAAGATCGTTTTTTGCAACCACCAAAAGCCCCGAGGTATCCTTGTCGATCCTGTGGACGATTCCGGGGCGGATCATGCCGCCAATGCCCGAAAGACTATCACCGCAATGGTAGAGCAGGGCGTTAACAAGTGTGCCGCTGTAGTTTCCGGGCGCTGGATGCACCACCATGCCGGACGGCTTGTTGATAACGATAAGATCGCCATCCTCATAGATGATATCAAGCGGAATAGGCTCAGGCGCGGCATCTGTCGGTTGAGGCGCGGGGAGAGAGACTTCTATCCTATCCCCGATCTTTAATTTGTATTTTTTGGGTTCAGCGCGGCCGTTTACAAGTACCCGTCCCTCATCGCACAGCTTGGCGGCGGCGGAGCGGCTTGCGATATACGGCTCGCCGTTAAAAAAAGCATCGGAGGCCTCGATGGGCGAAGCCTCCGCTAAATATGCGTCAAGTCTTGCGCCAGAGTCCGTATCCAAAACACAAAAAAGCAGGTGTTGATCGCTTTGATAGTTGTTATCGCTCATAGCGCGGTTTTCCTCTTTTAATTTTTGTCGTTGTTATCATCACCGGATGTATCGGCCGTTCCGATTTCATCCGCATCTTTTTTTGCATATTTTGGGGCATGGCATGCGGTGTGCTCGCCCATAACACCGGAAACTTCGCTCGTTTCATTGTCATTGATGGCGGCGGTGGTATCATCACCGGCTGTCGTCTTACTCATCTTGTATTCCTCGATGCTCAAAAGTATAACATACAGGATGATAAGCCCAACGCCTATGCAGATGCAGGAGTCGGCAATGTTGAATACATAGCTCCAAATGCCGTAAAAATCAATAAAATCGACAACGTATCCAAGCATTACGCGATCTATCATGTTGCCAATGCCGCCGGCAAGTATCAGTGCAAGTCCTACGCGTTCAAGCTTACTTTGCGGCTTTGATATGAGCATAAAGGCCACAAGGCAAACGATGGCCAGTGTGGACAGCACTAAAAACACCCAACGGTTATCCGATAGCATGCCAAAAGCCGCGCCGCGGTTTTGAACATAGGAAAAACGCAAAAATCCGTCTATAAGATAAAACGGCTCGCTGCCCTCAAGAAATATTACCGCCAGCCATTTGGAAAGCTGATCTAAAAACACGAGCGCGATAACGCAAATAAACCAAATAAGCATTTTCAAATTAACAATGTTGCGGCTCGGCGGCGGTGGCCGCCAAGCCGCGTAATGATCATAGATATTAATAAATTAAACTTTGTAATGCTAAATGAGCCATCAGCCAACGATAGCGCGGCAACGATCGCAGATAAAGCCATCCTCGGTGTGTTCACCGTGTGTGGAGTAGCACCAGCAACGGTCGCACTTATCGCCATCGGCCGCCTCAACAAGCACCCAAAGGAGCTTGCCGTCCTCGGGATTGTGTGCATTATCCGGGCCGGCGGCGTTTACAACATGCGCTCCGCTTGTAATGAACACAGTAGCCAGCTCAGCCTCGGTGAATTTGCCGAGAAGTGCCAAGAATCCGGGTTGCTCTGTAAAGATAGTGACCTTTGCATCAAGCGACTTTCCGATCTTCTTTTCGGCGCGAGCAAGCTCAAGCGCTTTCATGACATCGTCGCGCAATGCAAAAAGTTCTTCCCACTTTTCTGCACCGTCAAATTCATACTCAGCATTTACCTCGGGCAGACCGTTAAGGAAAACGCTGGTCTTGTTATCAGCTGCGGAGTGGGGCATTGCCTGCCAGATCTCCTCTGCGGTAAAGGACAGCATGGGAGCTATGATTCGATCAAGCGCATTGATTATCCTGTACATCGCACTCTGCGCCGATCTTCTTGCCGCGGAGTCGCTCTTTTCAACATAAACACGATCCTTGGTGATATCGATATAGAGTTTGGACATATCTATCGTGCAGAAGTTGTTAACGGCGTGATATACAAGGTGGAATTGGTAGGTATCGTAGCCGTCCCTTGCGGTCTTGATCAAAGAATTGAGGCGAGAGAGTGCCCAGCGGTCGATCTCCATAAGCTGATCTACAGGCATGAGGTCTGTATCCGGATCGAAATCGCCAAGGTTAGCCATTATGATGCGCGCGGTGTTGCGTATCTTTCTGTAAGCCTCGGAGAGCTGTTTAAAGATATTATCGGATGCGCGAACATCAACGGTATAGTCACTGGATGCTACCCACAGGCGGACAAGATCCGCGCCGTATTTCTTTATAACATCATCAGGGGATACGGCATTACCGAGGGATTTGTGCATCTGCTTGCCCTCACCGTCAACGACCCAACCGTGCGTGAGTACTGCCTTGTAGGGAGCGCCCTCGCCCTTGGCTGCAACAGCAGTAAGCAGGGAAGACTGGAACCATCCGCGGTACTGATCCGCGCCCTCAAGGTAAAGGTCTGCCGGCCATTTCAGCTCATCACTGTCATCAAGAACGGAAAAATGAGTTGACCCCGAATCAAACCAACCGTCAAGAGTGTTTGTCTCCTTGGTAAAGTGGTGGCCGCCGCAGTGCGGGCATACAAAATCATCGCCAAGGATCTGCGCAGGCTCAAGATCGAACCATGCATTTGAACCTTGCTTTGCAAACACATCGGATACATGTCCTATGCTCTCATCGTTGCATATCGGGCGACCGCAATCACTGCAATAGAAAACAGGAATGGGAAGACCCCAATGGCGCTGACGTGAGATGCACCAGTCGGCGCGCTCGCGTATCATCTGCACCATACGCTCTCCGCCCCATGCAGGCATCCATTTAACATCGGCACAAGCGGCTACAGCGGCATCCTTAAATGCCTCTACCGAGCAGAACCACTGCGGAGTGGCGCGGAAGATGATAGGATTTTTGCATCTCCAGCAGTGAGGATAGGAGTGAACTACCTCCTCTGAGGCAAACAGCGCGCCGCTTTCCTTCATATCGGCAAGGATCGCCTCGTTCGACTTTTCGTAATACATACCCGCAAACTTACCGGCTTCCTCGGTCTGGTAACCGCGGTCATCTACCGGAACGATTATATCTATATCATATTTTTTGCAGGTGTTAAAGTCATCCGCACCAAAGCCGGGAGCCGTGTGAACACAGCCTGTACCGCTGTCCATAGTAACGTAATCGGCATTAACGACAACTGATTCACAATCAAGGAAAGGGTGCTGTGCCTTCATAAACTCAAAATCACGTCCGGGGGCGGTCATAACGATCTCATACTCGGAGATGCCGCCGGCCCTCATGGTCTTGTCTGCCAGTGCCTCGGCAGTGATATAATAGTTGCCGTCTGCGGCGTGTATCAGGGCATACTTATCGTCCGGGTGCAGGGCTATGGCAAGGTTGCCGGGCAGTGTCCATGTTGTGGTGGTCCAGATGATAAAATATGTGCGGGAGAGATCGCAGCACCGTGCCAGGAGGCCGCGGTCATCCGTTACGCGGAACTTAACGTATATAGAGGTACATTTATCGTCCTTGTATTCGATCTCTGCCTCGGCAAGTGCGGTTTCGTCATGCGGGCACCAGTACACGGGCTTGAGACCCTTGTAGATGTAGCCTTTTTTAAACATCTCGCAGAACACACGCACCTCGCGTGCCTCAAATTCCGGAGCCATGGTGGTATAGGGATGCTTCCAATCGCCGCTGACACCAAGTCTTATAAACTGATCGCGCTGAACATCAACAAAATGCTGTGCAAACTCATGGCATGCACTGCGGAACTCGGAGATGGACATTTTTTTGCGGTCGAGCTTGTTTTTCTTAATGATCGCACTTTCTATCGGCATACCATGGTTATCCCAACCCGGAATATACGGGGCATAAAAGCCCTCCATGGACTTTGACTTGACGATAAAATCCTTTAGGATCTTATTCATGGCCGTGCCCATGTGTATGTTGTTGTTGGAGAAGGGAGGGCCATCATGCAAAACAAACTGCTCATGTCCCTCGTTGTTTTTAAGCATGAGTGAGTAAAGATCTATACCTTCCCAATATTTGAGCATTTCAGGCTCGCGCTGCGGCAGGTTTGCGCGCATCGCAAAGGAGGTTGAGGGAAGATTTAGCGTGCTGGTGTAATCCTTAGACATTTTTGGATCGTCCTTTCTTGCTGTCTGATAGGAAATGTTTTATTTTCTGTTTTCGCCGCTTTTGTTTCCGATCTTTCGGCGAATGGCATCAAGCGTGCTCTTTACGCTACCGAAATCCGAGCTTTTATCGCTGTCGCCATCTCCCGCCTTGCTGTCGGTCGTCTGCACTTCCGCGGCGGCAGATGTTGGCTCGCTATCCGAATACATGGCGGCAAGCATGCTTTTTATATCGTCATCGGTAGGGGAGGGCGGTGTCGCATCGACATCGCCGTTTGATTTGTCTTCGGCAACCGTAACGGTATCTGTGTCAGCGGCTGCTTTAGGTGTATCCTTATCCGCTTGCGGCTCGTCATCCGCGGATACCGCCATGCCGATAGCCTGTTTTAATGCCCTCAGCATATCACCGTCATCCACCTCAACGGATGTTACGGCAACGCCGGCTGCGGCAGGCGGCTCATCATCGGGCGTTGCAGTGTCGGCAGGCGCTTCCGCCGTTGCCGCATCGTCCACTGTGTCTTCAAAAAGATTGGGGTCGCCACTCTCCGTCAGCTCATCGTCCTCCGTCAGACTGTCAAGCTCCAAAAGCTCATCCGGCGTTTCATCGTCATCGGTCGCGGCTGTGGTCTCGGGCTCCGATACGGATCCGCAGACCGGTTCAGGTACCGGTCCTGCATCAACTGTCAAATCAGTTGTGGTGATGCCTGCCGCGGGAGAAGGCTCCGGTGTCTTTGCTGTTTCGTCCGCGTTTTCGGCATCATCCGAGGGAGAGCTTGGTGCAATTGGCGGCTCTGATACATTCAGAAGTGCCACGCGCCGATCAAACTCGCGGCATATATCGTCCGAGCGCTCGGCAAGATCCGCGCAAAGCTGTTCAGCACGTTCTGTCAGCAGCGCCAGCCTTTCGGCGGCGTCGGATAATTTTTTATCATTTGCGGTCACCGCAACACTGACCTCGGCAAGCTTTTTATCAAGGCGTTCGGCCTCGGCAGTCAATCGCCTGTTGGCGGATGTAAGCTCGTGGACCGAAATATCCAGCCTTGCATTTTCATCCTCAAGAGTTTTTGCCTTTGCCGACAACTCATCGGCGCGCCGCTCGGCCGCCTGCATCTTTGCGGTAAGAGCAGTATTTTCTGCGTGCATTCTTGAAATACAAGCAACAAGATCGGAGATGGCACGATCGGCATTTTCGGCAATATAGCGATCTCCGCTTAATGAATATTTTGTTTTTAATGACTCGGGAATCGGCATGGCAGACCTCCCCATTATTATTTACCACCAAGCATCAGCCAAGCGGTATGAAAGAAAGCGCACTCTGCACCAGCATCACGAGCATGGCTGAACAAAAAAATGACACATCGATGGGTATATTTTGAAACCAGTTCATGCGCTCAAACAGTGTGCGAAGCGGAAAGACGAACGGCTCGGTCACAGTATAAACGAGCACATAAAAGATATTGTCCTCATCCGCCATAAATAATGACATTACGGAACGCGCAAGCATTGCAAATATCACAAAGCTCAGCGCAATGTCAACAAATTTAACTATAAGGTATAAAAGCAGTTCCAAGATAATTAGTACTCCGCGCGAAAGATGCCTGACACCGCGGCAGCCGGTTTACGGGTAACGATCGATGACGATCGAAATATCGAGATTAAGAATCATCATCGATAAGACCGGCCGCGCCGAGAATCGATCACGGCGCGGCAAACGGGACCGTATCAGCCGGGGAATGTGTCGTTTGCGGCAGCTGTATCAGCCTCGGCGCGACGTCCCTCCTCGGATATCTCCATGTTTTCGGGAGCAAGCATGTAGGTATTGGCGGCAACTCTCTTGATCTGTCCGCCAAGGGCGTAGGAAACGCCGGTAAGGAAGTAGATAAGATTTGAGGCAGTCTCTTTGTTGGCGGCCTCAAGGTTCAATACAACAGCACATCTGTTGATAAGGAAATCCGCAATGGCGGGTGCCTCTTTGTAGCTTGTGGGCTTAATGAGCTTCATGGCAAAGGCGGAACCGGATGCCATGGAAGATGCAGCATAGGATGAGGTGGGGCGCTTGGTAGTTTCCTCGATGTTGTAATCATCCTTTTCGGCAGAGCTGAAAGCGCTCTCATCGGGATGTGTCATTTCGCCGGAATAGTAATCGCTATCGTATGCGGCGTCGTATTCAGATTCGAAATCGTTTTTAGATTTTCTTGAAAAAAAGCTCATGGTGATCCTCCGTTTATTCAACATGTTTTGAAAATATTTTTTTATTTATATAATGGGGAGCAAGTCAGCGACCGAAAAAGGCGCGACCTATGCGCACGCAGTTTGCGCCGCATTCGATAGCCGTCTCGTAGCTGTCACTCATGCCCATCGAAATGATAGGCTCCCTTATATTATGAAGTTTTTCGTGCCAAATGTCAAGCATAAAGTGATAAGTTTCTGAAAAATAATTTGAATAATCGCTCTTTTTATCGAATTTTGGCCCCATTGTCATAAAACCGACCTGTTCAATGTGCGGCATTTTTGCAATTGCCGCACAAAAATCAGCGGCCGCATCCGGCATTATTCCGCTCTTATCCGGCTCTCGCGCTCCGTTTATCTCAACTAAAACGCGGGAGATGATATCACGCGCCGCGGACTGCTTTTCTATCTCTTCGGCCAGCCGCAGGGAATCAAGCGAATGAATAAGCACCACTCGCCCCACAAGTGCTTTGACCTTGTTGGTCTGCAGATGTCCTATAAAGTGAAATCGTATGCGGTCGCGCTCCTCGGGCGTTAACAGCTCCTCGTGTTTTATCAGCTGTTGAACTCGATTCTCGGCAATGTCAATAACGCCGCATTGGCGAACAAGGTGCAAAAACTCATCGTCGTCTGCATACTTCACGGCCGCCGCAACAGTGATATCTCGGTCACCGCCGCGCTTTTGCGATGCCTCAACCACTCGGTGCATTATGGTGTTAACAGAACGGTCGATATAAGAATGATCCTCCATATCCATGCCTCACATTTATTTTTTATTTATGATCTCATTTGATCTTATTCAGAGACCGGTGAAAATGATATTTGCTCGATCAGCTCAAGTATTTACCGTCATAAAGATTTTTGCCCGTGAGGATGATATCCTCCAGCTCATCAAGGTAGTAATAATGATCCTCTTTTGAGCCGTATTTTATTGCCTCTCCGCCGTTATCGTATATTCGGCGCTCCCATCCGCGGCTCTTTGCAAAAAGGTGGAGAGACTTATATTCACCTATATAGCCGTTTGAATTAAAGCCAAGCACCCGATAGGTCGGCGTGCGATCGTTATCGACCACTGAATACTCCGCGGCTATGCAATAGTCATCATTTTGGTATATGATGTCTATCCTGCGAAAGCTCACTCTGCCGCCGCTGAGCGTATAAACGCCTGTCATTCCTTGATAAGCGCGCACAGCACTTATCGGTATCCTGTAGCCGCTCAAGACCTCGCGCTCTATCCTTACTTGCTGTACCCGCTGATAGTTAAAGCCCTCCGGCATTACACGAGTGGAGAACAAAAGCAGCCATCCGCCGGTCCGCTCGTCATCAGTGATCGATTCAAGCGTCATCAAAACACTCGTGCCACCGTTGTTTTCAAATATTATGTTATATTCCTCACCAACGGTGTAGTCTCCGCCGCTGTGCCTTTCAACACCCACGGCGATATACCACTGCGAGCCTTCAACGATCTTTCCTACAGCTCCGGAGGGGGTAATGGGCGAGGCATCCAGTGCCTCATAAAAAGCATCGCACGTGAATCCGTCTATAAGCGCACCGTCAAAGATCCCCTCGTAGCCATCGCAATATCTGAAATAGTATCCGGAGCATGGCGCGCTCACGCTGTCAAGTTGGTTACCGCAGATCAAATAGAGGCGAGAAAGCTCAGCATTCATTGCCGTGATGGCATTCTCGATATTATTATCCTGCCCGCGGTAGGCATCGTATCTTATAAGCAGTCGGCGAAGTTCGTCGGACATACCCGCGGCACTGTTGTAATCGGATTCCGATATGCTCTGCATCAGCTCTCCCCAAGTATCGGAGAGCGCGGAGCTGACATTAAGAATATTCTCGGATGCTTGCGCTTTTTTTAGCGCCGAGCGAAGCAGGGAGATCTCCCCCTCGAGCTTGGCAATACGTCCAAGCGTTTCCGCATCCTCGGCGGGGTATATATATGCGGCGTCTTCACCCATGGAGGCAAGCTCGCCATCCGCCAAAAGATATCTCATCGCACCGCCTGCGTTTTGCGAAACGAGCACCCGCTCGCGCTTCATTAAATACGCTGTGGCAGATGTATACTCGGATTCTCGTGTCAGCACGGCCGGGGTCGTTGTAACGGTCGGGGTCATATCCCCGATCAGCTGAATGACTATATATACAGCAAATCCCACCGCCGCCAGCGCAACGAATATGTGTGTCATGGCGGTAAGAAAATAATGCGTATCGAATATCGGCCCCCGTTTTTTCCTTTCCGCCACATGTACCATCGGGATGCCCGGTGTGCGGCGGCGGAGAGCCGGCAACTCGTCATACTCGTCCTGCTTTTGTCGAGGCGGCTTTTGAGATGAGTCAGCGCTCGGAACCACTTGCAGATCCTTTTTGTTTTCCTCCATCCGAGCCGCTCCTTTCATATCATACATGCCCGCTCATACATGCTCGTGACTGATCAAGAGAACGATCGCATCACTTGTTCAAAAAATCGTTGATAAGCTCCAGCGCCGCGACATCCGGGGCAGGGGAGTCCTCGGTAATATCGATCCAGCGGATGTAAGGCTTGGCCGAAAACCATGTCATTTGGCGCTTGGCGTAGCGGCAGGTAGCTGTAATTATATCATCACGAGCTGACTCGGGCGCCTCGCCGCCCTCAAGCGCCGCTATCATCTCTTTGTAGCCTATGGCTTGCGCGGCAGTTGACGGTGCACCGCTCCCCGCGCATTCAAATGCGCCATCGGCCATTAAACGTCGCACCTCGTCGCCGAGTCCGGCATCAAGCATCTCGTCCACGCGCTGTGAAATTCTTTGCCGCAGCAGTGAACGATCGGGATACCGCAAGCCTATAACGAGCGCATCAAACTTTTGATCAGCCGCGCACTCGCGCGACCTTCTGTCAAGCTCACTTTTCGGGATCCCGCTCTCGCGGTATATCTCAATGGCACGTATCACGCGCCGCACATTGTTTTTGTGTATTGCCTCTGCGGATATCGGATCCACCTCGCGCAGCATCTCGTGCAGTCGCTCGCGCCCATCGGGTGCGGCGGCTATCGCCTCAAGCTCGGTGCGGATATCGGTTCTGCCGCTTGTAGCGGAATATGCCCGCGGCATAAGCAGACTTTCAAGATAAAGCCCCGTACCGCCGCAAAGGATCGGTAAACTGCCGCCCTGCGCTGTTTCGCGTATAGCTGCTTCTGCATCGCGAACGTAATCGGCGCAGGAATACGCCATTTGCGGCGAGACTATATCAAACATTCGGTGCGGTACGATCCTCATATCCTCCGCCGTCGGCTTTGCCGTGCCAATATCCATGCCGCGGTATATCTGCATCGAGTCACAACAGATTATACTGCCGCCCAGCTTTTGTGCCAACCGCATTGCAAGACTGCTCTTGCCGGAGGCGGTTGGCCCTACAATAGCAATGATCTTTGTTTTGGGTGCCGCCGCAGAGCTTTTATCTATATCTATGTTTTGATCTTTATCGTTCATTTTTAAATTAAAAGTCAAAATGGGATCCTGGCAGCTTCGGTAAACGCCATGCGCGTAAGAGCATCGCCGCTTTTTCTCTTTTTGGGTAGGGAGATAAGATCCACAGGTATCTGCGGAGCATCATCGGCGGTATAAATGCTGAACTTAGGATCATCCGAAAGATCATTGCCGCCCGCACCATGCGTTATCAGTGAACGATACGGCTCGCCAAACGCACACAGCATGCCGCATTCGCGCGGGATGCCTTGCCACCACCACGCGGCCACACCTTGCTTGTCCGATGGTACTACCTGTGCAAAGAATCCATCAAACAGCCGCATCATGCCGTAAAGAAGCCTTCGCAGTGCAAATTGCCATTCGGGATATTCCCAAACATCCTCCGGCATCGTAAGTGCAACGCGAGATACCCGCCTGCCGTCATTTTTCGCAGGGCGAGTGGCATCACTTATCAAAACATGCGTTACCGGAAAGCTCCCCAGCCACACAGGCGCACTGTCTTTTTTCAAATGATCCAAAAAATGCTCCATGCCTTGCTCCGAAAGCTCAAACGCGGCATCTGTTCCGCTGCCGTATTTTCGCGGCAGTGCAAAAGGCAGATATTTATCAAGCAGCGCAACAAACTCATCCGCGTACGCCGCAAACGGCGCGTGCGGGAGATAATAGCACGCAAGGGTAATCATTGGCGTGTATTGCGAGGGTGGGGAATAGATAAACCGTTCCGCCCCCTCACCGACATGCACGTCTCCGCTTTGCAGATCCATCGAGACCCCACCTGCGGCATTAGCCAGCTCTCCGGCAAACCTCGCGGCGGACTTAAAGGATATATCCTCCGGCGATACCTCGCGCGCCAAACGGATATGTGTAACATAGCTCAGACCGCGCACGGCAAAAAATGCACGCGCGGGAATATCGGCGCACTCTATCGCCACGGAATGATCCATCAGCAGTTCGTTATCTATGAGTCGCGGCGGGCGCAATGCCCTCTCGACTGCGGAATTATCGCTTGCCATGACCCATGGATCAAGTGGTGTGTATATATCGATCTCGTGAGCCATATCAGCCTCCAAGTAAAAATAAATATTTATAATATATTATACCATAAAAAGAGCACGCATGCAATACCAAAGGCAAAAAAATGTCAGATAAATATAGAAAAAGATCAATAGATGAAGATAAAAACACGCCGCTGGCGGCGGAGATGATGACCGAACGGCACCGCACACCATCGCAAACAAAGCTTTTTTGCTCATTCATTTGATTTTTTTGAAAAAAGGACTTGAAAAAGCTTCAAAGATGTGATATAATAAGCAACGTTGAGCACGAATGCCTATTGCACCGCGCCAACACAACAATACGGAGAGATATCGAAGTGGTCATAACGGGGCTGACTCGAAATCAGTTTGGGAGCAATCCCACGTGGGTTCGAATCCCACTCTCTCCGCCAATATTAAAGGGGCAGCTACGCTGCCCCTTTAATATTGTATGATTGAAAATTTGACCCCACCGCAAATGCTTTGCATTTGCAAGCTTGGCGCCAAGGTGACGAAAGAGATCTGCGGTCCATACGCGCAAAGCGGGGTTCAGAATCCCACTCTCTGTAACGATTCGTGTTGTCGACATCCACAACGCAAATCATTTTAAACTTTGCATCAAAATGATGTTCTCACCCTTTCAATCAAACAAGGAGATACACATGGGCTATTTGAATTATGAATTCTTTGACGAGTTCAAAGCACTCGATAACTTATGTAGAGATATCTATGGTGAATCTGTTGAAAAAAAACTTGGTGTAACCTTGTATCTTGAAGACATGGATCAAAAGGCCTATCAAGGTGCGGTTATAATATCTGGTTGGACATCGGATTATAATCATTTGAAATCTGCAAGAAATATGCGGAATGAGTTGGCACACTCTCGCAATTCAATTACGATCGATATTTGTTCGCAAGAAGACATTGACTTTGTTCGTTCTTTCAGAATGAGAATATTAAATCAAACAGACCCGATCGCAATGTTAAGAAAGCAAAACATTCAATCTCGGCCAGTTTCAACTTTGAAACACACAGAGCACGAGTTGTCGACATGTAATCAATCTGCTACGTCAAAAACTTCAACCGGATGCTTGGGGTTAGCAATATTATTTTTAGTTGTTTTTTCTTTAGTAATTGCTTTTTTGTGCGCCGTTAAGCTATGATACAGTTCGTTATCATCGTAGTATCTGAATCGATTTCGCTTTCATAACAGATATAGCGCCCCAATAGTAAATAGCCCCCGCCATGTCGCTTACGCGACATGGCGGGGGCACATTTATAATTTTATTCTTCTTATTTATCGATTTCTCACCAATTCGCGCAGCGATTCACCGCCGAGCTCCAGTATCTTGGCTTTAGCGCGTGAGTAGCGCTTGCGCACGAGGGAGGGGGAGATATCCATCAGATATGCGATCTCATCACAGGCAAGTCCCATACTGCGAAGTATCATTACATCGCGGTATTTTTCGTCAAGGCTTGAGATGAGCTTATTGAGATAGTCACACATCATCTCGCTCATGACCGATTCCTCAACATTTGAGGATTCATCGGGGATATCAAATACCGGAGAATCGTCATCATCGGTAGGCGAGATGGAAAACTCTTTTGTTTTGCGCTCTATCTTACTGTCGTACATCGCGCGAGCGGTATTGCGACAGGTGATAAGCAACATTTTAGCAAGATCATCATCGCGTGCGGCTTCCATGAATATCTCGATCTTATCTATGACCTTCACTATCGTCTCCTGCACGCAATCCTGTGCATCAAAATGATCGTGCAGGATATCCATGGCAACCAGATACATTTTTTCCGCGTAGCGATTATATATATCTTCGACAAATGATCTGTCACCATCGTCGTTCATGGCCATGATAATTGCCAGCATACGATCATCCTCCGCTAAAATTAAAAAAACAAAGTAAAACGCGACCTGCTTACCGCGCTCATCCCGCATTGCGAGAGCGGGGGAGCGTTCATCGGTACAAAGAATTATATCACATTTCGACCGTTTTGTCAACCCGCGGCCGCGTCTCGCGCTTTTTCGTTTGATAACTACCTCCGCACAGGCTTTTTATCATCCTCAGCTGTACCGGGATCTGCATCAAGATCTAAATCAAAATATGTCTCCGAGTCGTCGTCGTAATAAAAGATCTCGCCGCGCTCACGCCGCTCCGGCATCTTGGCGCGTTCGTTTATCTCGTCCTGATACCCGGAAAGTGCGGCAAAAGGCGCAAACTGCCCGGCGCGCTCCTCGAGTGTCATCTGTTTGCGGTTCTTTGAAACATGATGCGGCAGATCTATTATATCGTCTTACTGTCCCCTCACGCCTTGTGTCCTCCTATCTGGGCATTGCGCTCTATCGCCGTTGCGCCATCTTCAAGATCAAGCCCCTTGATGATGGCGTTTTTGCCAAGCTTCTTTTTTATTTCTATTACCGTTTGCTGCAACCGCCGCTCGCGACCCAGCACCTCGGCATCCTGCGCCTGTTTGCGACTCAATGCCTCGTGGTCGGTAAAGATATCAAGCTGCTCACCATCCCCGGTGTCATCATTTTTCGCCTCTCCCTCCGGGCAAAGATCGCAAAGCGTAACATTCAGGCGGCGTACCTTTTTATCGGGATCGACTATGCGCTCAAAAAGTGACACCACTGCCTCTGTTATCTGCCGCGTTGAGGATGTATATCCCGTCAGCGCCACGGTGCCGTGCGCCGGCTTGGGGACTCGCCTGCCGTAACGGTCTCGGGCGGCGGGCGGGGGAGTGCCGCTGCCGTCATCTTCGGCAGGAGAGGTGATATCATATCCCACATCTATGACCACGCGGTCGGTCACAAGACCTCGCTCTACTATATCGAGGACGGACGCCTCTGTCATTTCCTTTATTATTATCAAAGCTTTTTCGAAAGTATACGGCGTGCTCAGCACCTGCCCCGAGGAGGAGCTTGAGCTTTGCGGTCGGTATGATTTGATTGCGGCTATGGTGCATGGCTCCCACCCCATGCATGATCTATGAGCAGCTCGGCGTTAACACCAAACAGGTCGTAAAGCAACCCCTCATCTATCAGCGAGCATCTTGCCACGTCACCCATGGTATTCATGCCGTGGGCTTTAAGCTTATCGGCGTATCCGCGCCCAACGCGCCAAAAATCGGTTATGGGGCGGTGTGACCACAGCTCGCGTCGATATGTCATCTCATCGAGCTCGGCTATGCGTACACCGTATTTGTCGGCAGGTATGTGCTTTGCCATAATGTCAAGTGCAACCTTGCAAAGGTAGAGATTGGGGCCTATTCCCGCGGTTGCAGTGATGCCAGTTTCCTTTAAAACATCAAGTATCATTCTACGCGCCAGAGCCTGTGCCGTGGTCTTGTAAAACCCGAGATACTGCGTAGCATCTATAAACACCTCGTCAACGCTGTATACGTGTATATCGTCAGGCGAAACATATTTAAGATACATTTGATATATCTTAACGCTCATCTTTTTATAAAGTGCCATGCGCGGCTTGGCAACTATATAATCGAGCGCCAGTTCGGGGTGTGCGCGCAACTCGGGATCAAAATATGATGCGCCCGAAAAAATGCCGCCCGGTGCTTTTTTGCGCCGTACATTGTTTATATCACGAACTTTGGCTATCACCTCAAACATCCGCGCTCGTCCGGGGATGCCGTAGGCCTTAAGTGACGGTGTGACCGCAAGGCAGATCGTTTTTTCGGTGCGCGATTCATCGGCTACAACAAGATTTGTCGTTAATGGGTCAAGCCCGCGGGCTGCGCACTCTACCGATGCAAAAAAGGATTTTAGGTCTATGGCAATATATGTTCTTTTTTCGCTCATCCGAAAAGCTGCCTCCTTTTTGAATATTTTGGCTTCAAGCCGAGCGCAGATCTGCACCGCTCGTTGAGTCTCTAAATTAATTATATCACGAAGTAGGGAAAAGTCAACAGCCAAAAATGCGCATTTAATTTGCCGACGCGCAGGGCTTACAAACGTGTTTTTAAGCAAAAAATGCAGGAATGCTTGCAAAAATGCAAGTTGTGACGAAAAAACGCCCACAAAAATGCAATTTTATATTGACAAGTTGCAAAAACGGTTGTATAATTAGGGCGTTGTTTGAGATGGCGGAAGGCAATATCCGAACAGCAAAAAGCAAAAAGCAAAACCATCAAGACATTTGAGCTTTAAGCTTGAGGGGCGCTCTCAAGCCGTCGTTTTTCCTCCGCGCGACATCGAATGGAGTGCGGACACGTACCATCGCCGAGCGGCCGGGATAAAACGATCAAACAAGATGGAATGGAATGGAAAGGAAGCTCTCGCCGCGCGAGGGCTGCGGTTTTATTTAAAATGAAAAGATCATCAACTATCAAAAGAATATCATCACTCGCACTCGCTCTTTTGATGTGCGCACTTTGCTTTGCGGGATGCGGCGAGGATAAAAAAGACGGCAGTTATACGATAGGCATTTGTCAGTTAGTCCAGCATGATGCACTGGATGCCGCCACCAACGGCTTTATGCAGGCGCTGAAGGACAAGCTGGACGATAAGGTGACCTTTGATGTACAAAACGCATCGGGTGAACCTACAAACTGCACAACTATCTGCTCAAAGCTTGTTTCCGATAAGGTCGATCTTATAATGGCAAACGGCACGGCCGCACTCAGTGCGGCCGCTCAGGCAACCGATACGATACCGATCGTTGCAACATCGGTCACGGATTTTGCAACAGCCCTCGGCATCAAGGATTGGTCGGGCAAGACCGGCTTTAATGTGACAGGCACCTCCGATCTCGCCCCCCTTGATAAGCAAGCGGATATGATCAAAGAGCTTGTGCCGAATGCCAAGCTCGTTGGTATACTTTATTGCTCATCCGAGGCAAATTCAAAGTATCAGTCAAACGTAATGCAGGAAAAGCTTACAGCTCTCGGCTTGAATTTTAAAGAGTTTACCTTTGTGGATACCAATGATGTCAGCGCCGTGGCACAGCAGGCGGCCGCTGAATGCGATGTGATATTCGCCCCCACCGATAACGTTGTTGCCTCCAACGGTCCGGCTATCAATAATATCCTTGAGCCGGCAAAAATACCGCTTATTGCAGGTGAGCAGGGAATATGCATAAAATGCGGCGTTGCAACTCTCTCCATCAGCTATTACGATATCGGCTACAAAGCGGGCGAGATGGCATACGAGATACTTGTGAACGGTGCAGATCCCGCGAAGATGGATGTTGAATACGCCAAGGATCTTACCAAAGAGTATATGGCCGACCGTTGCCGTGATTTCGGCATCACAGTCCCCGCCGACTACTCACCCATAAACGATCAATAAGCAAGACTCAAAAAAGACAAAGCATATACCGCAAAACAACAGACCACAGTAAAAAATCAAACCGCATAGCTAATAAAATAGGTTCGCCGACGTGATTCGCTCGCAGATCCGTCGGCGATATCGGAAACGGAAACTTATATGATTGATCTTATCAGATCGCTTGAATCCCCAATAGCGCAAGGCATGATATGGGGCATCATGGCGATAGGCTTATACATCACATTCAAGATACTTGATCTGTCCGACCTGACGGTAGACGGTTCTTTTGCCACCGGAGGTGCAGTACTCGTTGTAATGACAACATCGGGTGTTAATATCTACTTTGCTACCCTTGTTGCATTTTTTGCAGGGTGTGCCGCAGGCTTTGTTACCGGGCTTTTTCATACGCGCTTTGGAATACCCGCAATACTTTCGGGTATACTTACGCAGTTGGCGCTTTATTCTGTCAACCTGCGCATAATGTCCGGGCGCGCAAATGTACCGATCTCATGGCGCAACTATGATCTTATCGTCTCATCAAAAACCGATAGTCTGCCCAATACCATCCTCGTTTGTGTGATCATAATTGCGGCACTTATCGGCATACTTTACTGGTTCTTTGGCACAGAGCTTGGCTTTTCTATCAGATCGACCGGGTGCAACCCCGCCATGTCTCGCGCCAACGGCATCAATACCAACTCGCGCAAAATGATAGGACTTATCCTTTCAAACGGCATCGTGGCACTTTCCGGTGCATTGCTTGCTCAATTCCAGGGGAATGCCGATGTCAACATGGGGCGCGGTGCTATCGTTATAGGCCTTGCTTCTGTCATCATCGGCGAGGTGATCTTCTCAAAGATATTTATCAACTTTGCTCTGCGTCTTGTGGCGGCAGTGGTGGGAGCTATAGTTTACTACCTCGTTATTGCGGCCGTCCTTAAGATGGGACTCAGCGCAAACGATCTTAAGCTGTTCTCGGCGTTGATAGTGGCCCTGTTCCTTGCCGTGCCCAATCTTAAAAACGCATGGAAAAGCAAGCATCCCGGCAAGAATGCGGCCGCGGACGCAAAAAAGGAGGACTGAAGATGTCATCACCCACAACTCCGATGCTTGAGCTTTGCGGCATCCATAAAACCTTTAACGCGGGCACGATAAACGAAAAAAAGGCCCTGCGTGGCGTTGATCTAACATTAAATAAAGGCGATTTTGTTACCGTGATCGGCGGTAACGGCGCAGGAAAGTCTACCATCCTCAATTTGATAACAGGCGTTTTCCCCGCGGATCGCGGCAGTATAATAATAGACGGCGATAACGTTACCAAACTGCCGGAGCATAAGCGTGCAAAACTGCTGGGGCGTGTTTTTCAGGATCCCATGACAGGCACTGCTGCGGATATGCAGATCGAAGAGAACCTTGCCCTCGCTGCACGGCGCGGCAAAAGTCGCACTCTGCTGCCCGGCATAACAAAAAAGGAACGGGAAGAATTTCGCGAGCTTGTGCGCAGGCTCGGCCTTGGACTTGAGGACAGGTTGACCTCCAAAGTCGGTCTGCTTTCGGGAGGACAGCGCCAAGCGCTCACCCTTTTGATGGCAACGATGAACAGCCCCAAGATTCTTTTGCTGGACGAGCATACAGCCGCACTCGACCCACAGACTGCATCCAAGGTATTGGGACTTACAGACGAGTTGGTACACGAGAGCAATATAACCACGCTTATGATAACGCATAACATGAAGGATGCGTTGAGACTCGGTAATCGTCTTATAATGATGTATGACGGAAAAATAATTTACGATATATCCGGAGAGGAGAAAGCGCACACCGACGTGAGCGACCTTTTGGAACTGTTTGCAAGCGCCAGTAACGGTGAATTTGCAAACGATAGGATGCTGCTCTCCTAACAGATATAAAATACACGACCACGCTAAAAACTGCGAGCCGCACAATAGTGCGACCCGCAGTTTTTATGTTTTAAGTCATACTTGCCATTTTGACTCTGCTATCAGTTTTGTTATCTCGTCGGCAAGGCGCACAAAATCCGCGGTAGACAGGCGCTCTCCGCGAACATCCGGAGCAAAGCCGGCGCTCACTACAGCCTCGGCCAGCTTGGCTTTTGTCAGCTCGCCAAACCCTGCCGCCAGGGCATTGGGGAGAGTTTTACGCCTCTGACCAAAGGATGCGCGCAGTGTGCGGAAGAATACAGCCTCGTCAAGCGGTCGATATGGCTTTTTATCAAAGAGATCTATCCTCACAACGGTGGAATCCACCTTTGGCGGCGGCAAAAACTTATCCGCCGTAACATCAAAAAGCTTGTGGACTACGCCAAAATAGCCAAGATACGCGGTAACCGAACCATACTCGGCGGTGCCGGGGGATGCTACAAGTCTGTCAGCCACCTCTGATTGTATCATTACGGTTATAGACTTAAAGGGCAGAGAACTGTCAAGCAGTGAGAGCAGTATCGGCGTTGTGATGTAATACGGGAGGTTAGCGCAGACCGATACGCGGCCGCGTTCAAAGGCAGGGGAGAGCAACTCAACAAGATCCGTCTTCATTATGTCGCCGCACACAAGCTCAACATTATTCATGTCCTCAAGCACATATTCAAGCAGGGGTATCAGTCCGCGGTCTATCTCCACGGCAACAACGTTTTTATATCGCAGGGCCAGCTCGCGGGTCAAGGCACCCGCGCCTGCACCTATCTCAAGAACAGTTTGCGGCTCGCCTGCGCCGCAGGATTCGGCTATCCGCTCCACCGCGCTGTGGTCGGTAAGAAAGTTTTGCCCCCACTCCTTACGAAAGGTCAAGCCAAAGGTCGCCATAAGCTCCTTAACATACCGAGCATTGCACAGATCCATATCAAATCTCCATTCCGTCGCCGGCGGCGACACGTTTGCGGTGCTTACGCGCAGGGTAACGCCTTCTTTCGTTTCATGCGTTATGCGCCGCGCTTGAATACTATAATTTTACCACATATCCGATAAAAAATCAAGTATCGAGCATCACTTTGATGGATACGTACAAATAATACGCCTCTGTCGAAAAAATATCGGCTATTATTTTTTTGAAAAAGATATTGCAAAACGCTCGCTTTTGGTGTATAATAGCGCGGTATTCGGGGCATCCGCTCTCAACTGTAACGCAAAAACAAAAGGGAGACTGTATTTTATGGTCACACATGTAAAACGCACGCCAAGCACTACCGCTCGGATATTTGACCGCGTGGGTGCGTTTATCAAAAACAACACTGTTCTTTTTATAGCCGCATGCGCGGCACTGATGACATCGTTTATCATCCCGCCGGATGCCGCGTATCTCGATTATTTCGACCTCAAAACGCTCACCTGCCTTTTTTGCACATTGGCTGTGATCTGCGCACTCAAGGATATTAATTTCTTTACCATCATAGCACAAAAGATAATAGCCCTCACCGGGGACATAAGGCGCGCAATAATAGCTATCGTCACCATAACCTTTGTGGGATCTATGCTTATAGCCAACGATATGGCACTGCTGACATTTTTGCCGCTCGGGTATTATGTTTTAAGATCCTCAGGACAGCAAAAGTACATGATATTTACATTCGTAATGCAAAATATCGGTGCAAACCTCGGTGGTATGCTTACGCCTTTCGGCAACCCGCAAAACCTTTATCTCTATAATAAATTCAACATCCCAAGCGGGGAATTTATGCGGATAATGGCCATCCCCTTTGCATCCGCCATAGCCCTGATACTGCTTTGCTGTTTTGCTTTCGTGCGCCGAGAAAAGATAACCGTCAGCGATGACGCAAAAAAACTCCCGGCGGCAAGAACCGTGATCTATCTTTTGCTGTTTGCGCTGTCAATAGTGATAGTTTTCCGCGTTATCCCTTATTATATAGGCCTTATAGTGATCCCCGCAGTACTGCTGTTTATGGACAAACGCGCTCTTGCCCACGTTGATTACGGTCTGCTTTTGACCTTTGTTTGCTTTTTTATCTTTTCCGGCAATATGTCAAGAATAGATGCGGTAAATGTGTTCCTTTCCTCGCTCTTGGAGAAAAACACTCTGCTCGTCAGCGCGTTCTCCTGCCAAGTGATAAGCAACGTACCAACGGCCATATTGCTCTCCGGCTTCACGGATAATTACCGTGCACTGCTTTACGGCGTAAATATCGGCGGCACGGGAACTCTCATCGCCTCGCTCGCAAGCCTTATTACCTTCCGCCAGTACAGCGAGCTTAATCCCGGCGGCGGCCGCAGATATCTTTTGTGGTTTACCGGATTTAACGTGGCATTTCTCATTATCATGCTCGTTATCTGCACATTTCTTTTATAAAATACTCACAAAAATGATTCCCGCGCACTGTGGGGATCATTTTTCGTCTTGACAAATACCCCGCATGGGTATATAATATAGGTGCTACAATACCCATACCGGGTATATTACGGAGGTAGACAAATGCCAAACAAAAAGCAATGCTGTTGCTCACAGCGCAAAAAGGAGCGTACACCCGAAGAATACAAAAAGCTCATAAACAGGCTTAACCGAATAGAGGGGCAGATACGCGGCATCCGCGGAATGGTGGAGAATGGCGCCTACTGCCCGGACATACTTGTACAATCAGCGGCAGTAAACGCTGCGGTGAACTCGTTTAACCGCGAGCTACTCTCAAGCCACATAAGGACCTGTGTAGCAAACGACATCCGCGACGGCAACGACGAAGTTATCGACGAGCTGCTTGGTACACTGCAAAAATTAATGAGATAATAATGCATAAAGCTTTATTTGAGCATAATAAAAGCAAAAAATAGATCCGATCATAACAGAAAGAGGTCAAAGCATAATGCAACGATACGATGTCAGCGGCATGAGCTGTGCCGCGTGCGCGGCAAGAGTTGAGCGTGCCGTGAATTCGGTCAGCGGGGTGAAATCCTGCGCCGTAAATCTGCTTACAAATTCAATGGGGGTTGAGGGCGATGCAGACCCGAGTGCCGTCATAGCGGCAGTGGTGTCCGCAGGATACGGCGCCGCTTTGAAGGACGGTATGCCCGCCGTCAGCCAAAACAGCAAAAATACAGGGGGAGAGGATGCACTGCGCGATACCGAAACGCCAAAGCTTTTGCACAGACTTATCATCTCCGCGGTCTTTTTGCTTGTACTCATGTATTTTTCAATGGGATACATGATGTGGGGTTGGCCGTTGCCGTCATTTTTTAAAAACAATCACGTAGCCGTGGGGCTTGTACAGCTTTTGCTGGCGGCGATAATAATGGTAATAAATCAGCGCTTTTTTATAAGCGGATACAAAAGCCTGTTGTATCGCGCCCCAAACATGGACACCCTTGTAGCGCTTGGCTCCACAGCGGCATTCATCTACAGCACCTACGCGCTCTTTGCAATGACAGGTGCAGTCTCCGCCGGTGACCACGAGGCCGCAATGAGCTATATGATGGATATGTATTTTGAATCCGCCGCAATGATACTCACGCTCATCACCGTAGGCAAAACGCTCGAGGCACATTCAAAAGGCAAGACCACCAATGCACTGCGAAGCCTGATGAAGCTTGCGCCGCAGACCGCCACACTGCTGCGTGACGGCGGCGAGGTCACGGTTCCGATCTCTGAGGTGAAGAGCGGCGATATATTCGTGGTGCGCGCCGGAGAGAGCATACCCACGGACGGAATAGTTATCGATGGCGAGAGCGCTGTAAACGAGTCGGCACTAACGGGCGAGAGCATTCCGGTAGACAAAGCCCCCGGCGACAGTGTTTCTGCGGCTACCATCAACGCCCAAGGCTTTTTGACCTGTCAAGCCACGAGAGTAGGCGAGGACACAACACTTTCACAGATAATAAGAATGGTCAGCGATGCGGCCGCAACAAAAGCACCGATCGCCAAGATCGCGGATAAAGTATCCGGCGTTTTTGTGCCTATCGTAATGTCTATAGCTGCGCTGACCACCATAGTGTGGTTGCTGTTGGGGCGCGAATTCGGATATTCGCTCGCTCGCAGCATTTCGGTCCTTGTTATCAGCTGCCCATGCGCACTTGGGCTTGCTACACCCGTTGCCGTAATGGTAGGCAACGGACTGGGCGCCAAAAACGGCATTTTGTTCAAAACAGCGGCCGCGCTTGAGGAGACAGGACGTGTATCTATCGTTGCACTTGATAAAACAGGCACGATCACCGCAGGTGAGCCGATGGTGACAGATATGATCCCCGCCGATGGCTATGATGAACGGTCGCTCATGGCGCTTGCTGTCACGCTTGAGAAAAAAAGTGAGCATCCGCTTGCCGCCGCAGTATTAAAAAAGGCCGAGGAGCTTGGCATCTCGTCGGGCGAGGCGCGCGATTTTAGGGCGCTGCCCGGCAACGGTCTGACAGCAACTGTGGATGGCGGCAATGCCTTTGGCGGCAGTGCGCGTTACGCCGCAGAGCTTGTTGAGATCCCCGCCAACATTCGCGAGCGCGAGGCGACACTGGCGGCGGCGGGGAAGACACCGCTCTATTTCGGCATCAACGGCAAGCTTGCGGGCGTTATCGCTGTCGCAGACGTTATAAAAGAGGACAGCCCCCGCGCCGTCCGTGAGCTTAGGGCAATGGGGGTTGAGGTTGTAATGCTGACAGGCGATAACGAGCGCACTGCAAAGGCCATAGGGGCCGAGGCGGGTGTTGACAGTGTTATAGCGGGCGTGCTCCCCGACGGCAAGGAGGAGGAGATACGCAAACTTCGGTCGCGCGGCAAGGTCGCAATGGTCGGCGACGGCATCAATGATGCACCCGCGCTAACACGAGCCGATATCGGCATAGCCATAGGTGCGGGAGCTGATGTTGCCATAGATGCGGCAGATGTTGTGCTTATGAACAGTCGCCTCTCCGATGTTCCCGCCGCCATACGGCTCAGCCGTGCCGCACTGCGGAATATACACGAAAATCTGTTTTGGGCTTTCTTTTATAATGCTATCGGTATTCCGCTTGCTGCGGGTGTCTTAATACCGCTCGGCATCACGCTTGACCCGATGTTTGGCGCGGCAGCTATGAGCCTATCAAGCTTTTGTGTGGTCTCAAATGCCCTGAGGCTGAATCTGTTTAATATTCACGATGCAAGGCATGATCATAAGCGCAGTCGCCGCAAAGCAGTCAATTCAACAGCCAATGACGGAGCGGAGATCATCAAAACGCTACGTGTTGAGGGCATGATGTGCTCACACTGCGAGGGAACGGTAAAAGCCGCACTTGAAGCGCTGGAGGAAGTGGAGGCCGCCACGGCTGACCACGAGAGCGGACTGGTACGAGTCACGCTCTCTCCCGAGTGCCGAGTATCCGATCGCACCCTTAAACGTGCGGTAACAGCCAAGGGGTATAAGGTAAAAGGGATAGAATGATACTGCCCGCTTACAAATAATAAATCGCGCGGAGTCGGCACACCGACTCCGCGCGATTTATTTATTGGATCTTTAGTATCGAGAAATCAAAACAAATGCTCCACGGCCAGTATAACAACACCCAAGATCACAAGTATAGCGCCTGTTATGCGGTTTAGTGTTTTAGGAGCGGATCTGTTTGCTATCTGTGCCGCAAGCTGTGCAAAAAGCAGGGTACTGATAACGCAAACGATAAGTGCGGTGATATCGGGCATTCCGCCTATGGCGAAATGACTTACCGAGCCGGTAAACGCCGTAGCACTCATTATAAACACGCTCGTTCCCACTGCCGTTTTAAGTTCATATCCAAGCACGGAGGTAAGCACCAAAAGCATCATCATGCCTCCGCCCGCGCCAACAAAACCGCAAATAAAGCCTACCAGCGCACCGCAAATTATCGATTTGACGGCTCTTTGGCGGGGTGTTGACTCACTAAGACTGCGTTTAGGCTCCATCACCGGCTTTACAATAAACTTTATACCAAGCAGAAGAGTCATAAAGACCGAAAAACTGCCCATTGTTGATTTTGGTACTACGCTTGCAACATAACTTCCGACGGTCGTAAAGCAAAGCACCGATACCATCATTATAATGCCGTTTTTTATATCAAGATTTTTATTTTTGCCGTATGTCACAGCCGATGCCGCACTGGCAAGCACGTCACTTGCAAGTGCTATGCCGACCGCCATATAGGGGTCCATATCAAGAAAGGTCATCAGCATTGGGCTTATTACCGCCGCGGCACTCATGCCCGCAAAGCCGGTGCCAAGCCCCGCGCCTATACCCGCGATGATACATACGATTATTTTAAGCATTCTTTTTTATTCTCCTTATTTGTTCGCTTCATTTGATTCAAAATCCAAGATGTTTCTCTCAAGCTTGCGGTGGATGCTGTCCAGCACCAAAAGCTCCTCGTCGCTTATACCGCGTCGCAACACGCCGGCAAATGATGCCTGCATGGCACGTCCCTCATCTATGAGCGGCTCCGCACACGGCGTTGGCACAAGCCTGTGTATCCTGCGGTCGTCCGCATCATTTTGCCGCTCCATAAGCCCCGCACCTATCAGCGTTTCAACAGCTACGGATGCTATACCGCTCTTTATTCCGCGCACAGCGCATATATCCCGCGCGGTGTTGTATTCGGGATTGTTTGCGCAAAACATCAAAACGTCAAAGCAGGTCTGATTTATGCCATACCTGCGGCAGATAGGCTCGCAAAGTCCCGCATAAAAATTAGCAAGCTTTTTGCCCATCGATATCATAGCAATACCCGACATCATTTCATAACTCAGCTCCTTTTTGTTCTAATTTTAGAATATCTAATATTATATCACATGTCGTTTATCTTGTCAAGTATTTTGCTGTTTTGATACAAAAAGACCGCCCGAACGTTTCCGTCCGAGCGGTCTTTTAATTAAATAGTTAATATATCAAAGAAAACTGGAGATCAATATCCAGCTCTTGCGGTCAAGTGCCGCAAGGCTTTCTATCTCGTATCTGTTATCGCTTGAATCGCGAATGATAACACGATCCTCCGGGTAGATCTTCATGTCGCTGTGACGGTTTCTGATGCGGAATTCCGCGCGACCGTGGTCGGTATCTACCTTCATGACGAGTGCGCCCGTCGAATCCGAGCATTCATATATCTTTGTTATCTTCGGGATGAGATAATAATCATTAAAGCAAGCTTTGACCGCCGCCGCGGACTCGGGCGTGAGATCGTCATAACTGCGTATCATGGCTATCTGCTTTTCATCCTTATCGATAAGAGATATGTAATGGTCGCGATCCGAAACAGGGAAGAGACGGCGCAGCTCGACTTCGTTATATTCGGTGCCGTCGCCAAGTTTCAGTGAAACATTAAATACATCGGTAAGACGTATCGTTGCCGTCTTATCAAGAAATGTCATTGCCATATCAAACTCCATTCCGCCGCTGTGGGCGATGATGTGATCTAAACTTATAGGTTGCCGTCGTAGCCGTATCTGTATTATTCAAAACGGCTCTCGGCCTTGGCACGTGTCAGCTTGTCCGACATAGACTGTATCTCTACCAAGCGATAATACTTGCCCTTTGCCGCCAAAAGCTCCTCGGGCGTGCCGCATTCGATTATCTCACCGTTATCAACAACAACTATCTTGTTGGCCTTGCTCAGCGTGGAGAGACGGTGCGCTATCATTATGGTCGTCCGACCGGATATCATCCGCTCGATGGCCTCCTGTATCAGGTGTTCGGTCTCCGAGTCAACGGATGCCGTCGCTTCGTCAAATACCAAAATACTGGGGTTTTTAAGCATCGCGCGGGCGATGGAAACACGCTGACGCTCGCCTCCCGAAAGGCCGACTCCGCGCTCGCCGAGCACTGCATCATAGCCATCAGGCTGTCTTACTATAAACTCGTGCGCGTTGGCGACATCCGCCGCCTGCAGCACGCGCTCGACCGAGCAATTTTCAATTCCGTATGCGATATTATTAAATATCGTATCATGGAACATCAGTGGCTCCTGCTGTACAAAACCTATCTGACTGCGATAATACTGCATGTCTATATCTTTAATATTGACATCGTCCACCAATATATCGCCGTCATAATGGTCGTAGTACCGCATAAACAGGTTGATGAGCGTGGATTTACCCGAACCTGTCGTTCCGACAATACCCACAATATCTCCAGGCTCTATGGTCAGATTTATGTTTTTAAGCGTCTTTTTGGTGCGGTCAAAGGAAAAGCTTACATTTTTAAATTCTATCTTACCACGCATCTCGGGCAGGACATTGCCCTTGCCGAAGTTGTGCTCCGGCTCGGCATCAAGGATATCAAGTATCCTCTCCGCGGAGGCAAGTGCGGATTGATAGGAATCGTTAAGGTTGGCAAAGAAGTTCACGGGGCCGTAGAACATCGATGCATAGGATATAAAGGACACCAAAAGTCCCGTTGTCAGATCGCCCGAACCGTTTATTACCATCTGTCCGCCGAACGCCCAGATCATTACAGAACCAATGCTGATGAGCGTATTGACAGCAGCGGGGAAGATGTTGAGTATTGCTGAAGCTTGGGCATCTGTCTCATACCAATCGCTGTTGGCCTTTTTGAAGCGATCGGTGGTACCCTCCTCGTTTGTAAAGGACTTTACAACACGGATACCCGGGATGGTATCCGTAAGCACCGAGGATACAGCCGTCCAGCGCCGCCATATACGCAGGTAAAATGGGCGTATCTTTTGGCCGAATATCCTCGCTCCGATAACAACGAGCGGGACGGGAATCAGAGAAAGCAGGGTGAGCTTGGGGTTCATGACAAGCATAACGACAATTATACCTATCATTTTAAAGAACTCAACGACTACTTCCTGCGTAATGCGCAACATAAAGGCGCGCAGAGTGTTACTGTCCCCGCTTATACGGTTGATGACAGCACCTGTGGAGGTTTTATCATAAAATCGCATTGGCAGGTACTGCGCTTTTTCGTAAACATCGTTTCTCAGCGACATAACTATCCTGTCGCCGGATTTACGAAGCACCGTGCCGCGCACAGCGCCAATGGCGTGAGTTAAAAAATGCAAAAACACAAGACCAAATGCTACAAACAAAAGCTTTTGGGCATTTTTATTCGGTAGGATATCATCCACCAAGCTTTTGGTAAGCAGTGGCGGAACAAGGGAGAGAGCTGTCGAGGCAACAGCCAAAATAATTGAAAATATCAGCTGTCGCCATTCGGGAACAAGATACTTGCCGAGCTTTGCCACTACCTTCTTTTTGCTGGCACAATGGATGCAATCAGCCCCGGGAGAGGAGAGAGCGCGGCCGCATTTGGGACATACCGAAAGCTGTTTTTTGTAAACTGCCTCCATGCAGTCATAGGCCTCATCGATATCCTCACCTTGAGATACCGATACCAAGAAGTTGGCTGCCGCCTCACAAAGAGCGTTAACGCTAAAGGTATAACGGAAGATGTTTACCGTCTCACCGCTCTTTAGCGTCAGTCGCAGGATGGCATTACCGTACATTCGCTTGTTTTGGGCAGATTCGATATCCTTTATTTCGACCGATCTGCCAAAATGATCACTGTCAAGCTCATAAGTATCGATCCTGTCATCACTTACAAGCAAAACACTGCGGCAATATTCCGATTTAACGGATATATCACCTACAATGGCAAAGAGATAGGGGTGCGCGGGGTCTTCGCGGGAGAGAAGCTTTTTCATTTCCTCGTCGCCAAGGACCGAGTTGATCAAGAGTTCTTTCATAGCTCTGTTTTACGGCACGCCGTGCTGTCAGGCGCGGTCGGGTGCCGGTGGGAGGCCTTGCCGCACTAAAATAGTTACCAAAGTTCGCCGTTATCCTTCATGCGCTTTGGTGTTTTAGCTTATGGGTCGATTGCGGTGGCATTTTGGATAGATGACCGCAAGACGATCATCAACTAATTTTACCATCAAAAATATCGAGTGTCAACAAAAAACGCGAATTATAGTTAAAATGACCAATAATTCATTCAAGTACAACAAAAATCTTCGTTGTCGCTTGTGAATTATTGGTCAGATGCAACATAGCTATCTCTTTTTGTATTTCCTCGATCTTCCTCCGAGCGCGTGGCGGCTCTTGCTGCCGCCCGGCGCTGCTATGTAAGCTCCAAGGATAAAAATCAGGACCGCAAGCCCTCTCTTCAACCACCCGAGGATCGATATATCGGCACCGAGACCCGGCAGAGCAAAGGAAAGGACAAAAACAGCGGCATTAAGTATAAGCGCCGCAGCAAGTGAGAGCCATATATTTCTGCGTCCGAGGATGCGTGCCATCACCACGCCGCCGCAAAAAGCACCTAAGGATAGTGCTGACATGGCAACAACTCCCGCACTTTTGGCCGGGTCAACAGTGGTCATGAGGATCGGGCAGGCTATCGCCAGCATGAGTAACCCGCTGCAGACAGCAACGGCCGCTCCCGAAATCATTGCCGCCGGTGCACTGCCCGCAATGCTTTCTTTATCTTTTCCGCCTCGATCGGGGCTTGGGGTTTTGATTGCTATCGGCATACGCTCGCGGGAGGCGGAACGGACGCGCGTGCTTTTTTGTTCGATCACAGACACGATATCATCTCCGAATAAATTAAATTGCATGGATTCTCATCCGCTATTCAATTACTATGCCGCGCCTGTCGGGTATATGATATTTTTACCGTGATCAAAAAAAGACCCTCCGGGGATCTTATCATCTCCCGGAGAGTCTATCATATCAGTGGAACAGGGAATTACAGCGCACGGCTATCATTTCTGATCGGCTTTATCCTCGTTTGCACCCTTATCCTTTTTTGCTTTCTTTTTTTCGACCTTTTCTGCCTTTTCGGACTTGTCGGTCTTATCGTTGCCGTCACGCTTCTCGTCGTTACCGCCGTTTACCGGAACGGTCACGCGGGAGATCGCACTTTTGAGAATGTGAATGCGGGTGCGGTCGCGGCTGGTCACGATGGTCACGGTGTCCTCACTGCTGATCGCAATGATTATACCGATAATGCCGCCGATGGTCACTATCTCATCACCGACCGCAAGATTGTTGCGCATCTCGTTTGTCTCCTTTTCCTGCTTGCGCTGGGGGCGAATGAAGAAAAAGTAGAAGACCACGAGCATCAGCACGATCATAACGACCGTACCTATCATGTTGCCGCCGCTCGCATTTGTGGTGGCATCTGTCAAAAATAAAGGCATTTTTATTATCCTCCGAATGCTGTTTTACCATATTATACACCATGCACGCCACTCTTTCAATAACGAATTGTAAATTATTCATCTCCGCGAAGCAAAAAATGCCTTTCGTGATTGAAAAAAACTCGGCTTTGTGCTATACTATAAGCATAAGATCAAAAAATATGCTCTTATGAATAACGATCCGGAGTTGTCTCCTGCGAGGTATCAATGACGACCGATTCAAAAGACACAAAAGAAAAAGATATGAAAGATATAAACGAGAACTCAAAGCGCCAACTTGCCGCGCATCTTGAATGCGGAAAGATAATCAACACACACGGTCTTGACGGAACACTGAAGCTTGAATCCTATTGTGATTCGCCGGACGTTTTGGCCGACCTTGAATATATTTATTTTAAAGATGAAAAAAGCGGGGAAATGCAGCCGCGGCGCATCCTTCGCGCGAGCGTACATAAACGCTTTGTACTGATGCACCTTGAGGGTGTGGACACGCCCGAGGCCGCCGATGCACTGCGAGAGACGATCGTTTACGCCGCCCGCGAGGATCTGCCGATAGCGCCCGGTGCGCATTTTATAGTGGATCTTATAGGTCTGCCGGTCATCGATGTTGACAGCGGACTGACCTACGGCAGGATAAGTTATGTATTCAATGCAGGTGCATCGGATATTTATACCATCGAAACACCAAGCGGTGAGCGCATGATGCCCTCCGTACCGGAGTTTGTTATAAGGATCGATATAGATCACGGTGTGTTTGTAAGACCTATTGAGGGAATGTTTGACTGATATGAGATTTGACATTATGACGCTTTTTCCGGAGCTCGTCGGCAATGTCCTCTCCGAAAGCATAATAGGTCGCGCACAAAAGAGCGGTGCGATAGAAGTAGGCATTCACAACATCCGTGACTACAGTGAGGATAAGAACCGCCGAGTGGATGACACACCATACGGCGGCGGCAAGGGAATGCTTATGGCCGCGCCGCCCATCTATAACTGCTACAGCGCGATACTCACCGCAGTGCCAAACTATAACTCGCTGCGCACTCATGTTATCTTCATGTCCCCAAAGGGGCAGGTGCTAAAGCAAAAGCGCGCGCTTGAACTATCTGCCGACTATGACAGGCTTATAATTCTTTGCGGTCACTACGAGGGCGTGGATCAGCGCATCATAGACGAAATAGTTGATGAGGAGATATCAATAGGCGATTTTGTGTTGACAGGCGGTGAGATCCCCGCCTGCATACTGGTGGATGCAGTGGCAAGGACAGTCGATGGTGTGCTTTCCGCACCCGAGTGCTTTGAAAGCGAGAGCCACACCGATGGTCTGCTTGAATATCCTCAATACACACGGCCGTTTGAATTTCACGGTGTGAAAGTGCCGGAGGTACTCATATCCGGTCATCACGCAAACATAGACAAATGGCGGCGCGAGCAGGCGGAGCTTATAACTCGAAAACAGCGCCCGGATCTGCTTGGCGAGGCATAGATCATTATTTTTAATCCCAAGCCTGATTTTTTAAAAAACTAACAGTTGAAAGACAAAATAAACAAGAAGGGAGGTACACCGAATGCCCGAGCTTTACGATAACGATGCGATCCGCGATAACACGAGCGCGGACGGACATCGATCCCCGTCGGATACGGATGGATATGCCAAGTATAACGAGGATGATCCCGCCGCCGACGTTATCGATGCCAAGGACCCCAAAGACAGCTTTTTTGCAACCGTTTGCGACACAGCCGCTGAAAAGCTGAACAGCGGTATCACGGGACGGATAATGCATTCATATCCAGACGAATGTCGCGCGCTTGACCGTTCAGCCATAGTCAGCACCCTGCGGCGTTCCGACCGCGGCGGGGGACTTGTGCGCAGGATCAAAAAGCGCATTGCCCGTACATTTGAGGAATCCCTTGTCATAAACGCACTCATAAGAATAAAAAATGCCGCCATGAGATGCTATATGAAGACCTACGGTGCGTTTTTTATCACATTTGGTGTGTACTCGGCGCTGATATATCTCATAAAAAGATATGCACTGCTTTTGGATGATGTATCCGGCGGCGATATGCTCTGCGCACTTGTAATGATACTTCTCTCCCTCCCTCTGTTGTTCAGCAAAAAGACACTTGCCGGTGCACTCGGCAACAGTCTATTGCTTCAAGATCTTTTGGCCGATGCCTGCGGCGTTACGCCTGATAAGCTTGCAATAAGGCCAAAAAGCAATATCGCGGGGCAAAGCTGGGCGGTCATTCTCGGAATCGCCGCGGGAATGCTGACCTATTACATCCCACCGCTTA
Source organism: uncultured Ruminococcus sp. (assembly GCA_964384555.1). Classification (GTDB taxonomy): domain Bacteria; phylum Bacillota; class Clostridia; order Oscillospirales; family CAG-272; genus CAG-390. Next base: position 41,865 of record CAYLLA010000003.1, read on the forward strand.
CATTTATTATAACGCTGTTTGCCGTGGTATCGGTTGCCGTGCTGTTGTCATTCCCCGAGGCGGGTGTATCTTTTACAATATTCACAGCACCGTTTTTGAGCCTCTCCGAGCATCCGTCCCTGATACTTGCATGTGTAACATTGCTTGCCGCACTCGGTTTTGCCGCAAAGTATCTGCGCGGCAAGCGTACCGCAATATTCGGTCCTGCAGAAGCCGCCATTGGCGGGTTTATGCTGCTGACCGTATGCGGCGGCATATTCACGCCCGGAGATGGAGATGCTCGCCCCGCGCTGATAAGAGCGGCGCTGATGTGCGTTTACTTTTTGATAGTCAATACCGTAAGCGACCGCCGCAAGCTGCGATCCTGCATACTTTTGCTCGTGATATCCACGACTATAGTCTCGTTTATCGGAGTTGCGGAGTATCTTTGCGGGCGCGCCGTATTTGATTGGTTGGACAGCGAAAGCTTTGCGGCGATCTACGGACGAAGCACCTCTGTTTTCTCCAACCCCAATACGCTGGCGTATTTTATAATTCCCGTATTTCCGTTTGCCCTCGCAGGTGTACTGCTTTCAAAGACCAAGCGGGAACGATTCCTCTTTGGCTTTTCTGCGGCGACCATCCTTGTTTGCACCGTATTTACTTGGTCGCGCGGTGCGTGGGTGGGACTTGCCGTGTCATCGCTCTTGTTTTTGCTCTCTATCACGCCGCGTGCCGTGGCCGTGGTACCCGCATTGGTTGCCGTAACAGCACTGCTCAGTACTTGCTTTCCGGACACGCTCGGTACTCGCATGGGCAGTATCGCATCGCTTGGTGACAGCGCAAATTACTATCGTGTGAGGGTGTGGAATGCCGCCTCACGTATCGCAGGCAGATACCTCGGCGGCGGCATTGGCATCGGCGATGAGCTCTTCGGCCAAATGTATTTAAAAGTCGCCGATCCGGAGGTGTGGAATGCATCTCACGCACACAGCCTGTGGCTGCAAACGATCACGGAGCTGGGTCTCCCCGGACTTATTTTACTGCTACTTGCCACCTTCTTTATCCTGCAAAAGGCCGCAAGTGTTCGAGCCGGCTCTAACGGCGGCAAACGCTTGCCCCTGCTTGCCGCAGCAGGCGCGGCAGGTCTGATATCACTTGTTGTATCGGGATGCTTTGACTTTGTATGGTACAACAACACTATCTTCTTTATGTTTTGGGTAATGGCAGGACTTGCCTCGGCTACGGCAGAGATACAAAGGCGCGAGGGCATGGGGCCGGCTTCCGGCTGTGTCTCACCGCTGTCCGATGCAAGAGCCGCCGATATGCTGATGATACTCGGCAAGGACTGACGGCAGTGCGATCATCCCCAAAGATAACGTACAGATACTACATCGCGACATTATTGACTCAAAATTTTATTTGTTTTTATATTTTTAAATGTTAAGGAAGCTCGGGCGCTACCCGCTCAAAAGCGGATACAAGCAACCGAAGCTATGGTCACAACAATGAATTCATCTGAAAGAAGCACCGCAAAAAGATCCGACCGTCGCGGCTACCGTTTTAATATACTTGATGCAGTTATAGCCTTGGTGATACTTGCAGTGATAGCCGTGATCTTGGTTGCATATCTGCCGGGCGGACTCTCGGCATCAGGCGGCGGGCGCGGGAGCGTTACCGTCACATATACTCTTGAGATAAAAGGAGCTAATCGCAAGTTTGCCGATTGGATAGCTGTTGGCGACACCGTGACCGAGCGCTCGTCAGCCGCGGGTCTCGGTCGTGTCAGCGCAGAGCTCGAGGTCTCACCCGCCGGGTTAGTAAGATTTGATCCCACGTCCGGTGAGGTGATAATAGACGAAGCCGAGGATACCTCCGATCTTTTGATAACCATCACCGCCACGGCAAAATATGACCCATCCCGCGGTTACACGGTCAACGGTAAAAGACTTGCGGTAGGTGCGAATTATTCGGTCAGCCTACCAAGATTTGAGGGCACAGGGGAGTGCATCGGCATTATTGAAACATCCTCGACCGGAGGTGTAGGGCAATGAAAGATCAGAAAAACGAAAAACGCGGAAAACACGACAGCGGTCGTGCAAGATTTGGCGCGGCGGATGTAGTTATCATATTGCTGATCGTGCTGGCCGTGGCCTCGATCATACTGCGCAGTGTGTCAGAAAGTGCGACCTTTGGCAGCGAAACTGCACACTGTACGGTGGAATTTTCGGCCACGGATATAAGATATACAACGTTTGATTTTATTGAAACCGGAGCCGATGTTTATGTTGGCGATGATCTTATAGGTCAGCTGGCGGCAGGCACGGTGTTTTCGCCATCCGTCCTGCACACAAACGGAGCAGATGGTGCGCCCACCGATGTGCACTACCCGGAAAACACACTGATAGACGTCAGCGGCGTGGTCGATTGCGAGCTTATTAAAACAGACGGCGGATATGTTACAAAAAGCGGTACGCATATAGCCCCCGGATGCACCTTGACGTTAAAAATGAAAACGGTGGATCTTTTGGTCACGGTGACCGGAATATCCGATGCACCGTAAAGCTGCAATACGCATTAACAGCGCGACCACACAACAACATCTTCTGTTTTTTACAGAATTATGTCAGTAATAGTTAAAAAATAAACGAATCAAGCGGTGCAAAGTAAGGTAAATATCATCATTTTGTCTATTGATTTTGTCTGTTTGCTCGGTTATAATATTTATAAGTATAAATGAGTGCCTACATGGCTTAATAAGGAGTCGGATATGATATCACGCGAGGTTACAATCAACAATAACGGCGGACTGCACGCAAGACCCGCTACTTATTTTATTCAAAAAGCCAATTCGTACAACTGCTCGATCTGGATCCAAAAGGATGACCGTAAAATGAACGCCAAAAGTCTGCTTGGTGTTCTTTCCATCGGCATTGCCAAGGGCATGACCGTTACTCTTATTGCGGACGGTCAGGATGAAAAGGAAGCTCTTGACGGACTTGAGGAGCTTATCAACAGCGGCTTTGCCGAATAAAAGGTCCATAATACATAGTGTTGCATTGTCAGCAGGGCGGTGCAAAAACGGTGTCAGCGCATAAAGTCGTGTCGGCGGTGCATGGCTCCGGCGAAAAATGGGGGGTGTCATGCTATCGACAGCCCCCACTGTTGTTTGAAAAACAAGGATATCAAATGAGCATGATAGACAGGGATACCCCCCAAGTCATACCAATAAATACCGAACCGGCCACGGTCAGCGAAGCGAGATCCGACACCGTCGGTAAAAAAAAGAACGAAACCTCCGAGGAAAGGCGCGAGCGCTTGCTTGCCGAGGCACTGGCACTTCCACTGACCCCGGGCGTTTATATCATGAAAAACGAGCGCGGGCGCGTTATATATGTAGGAAAATCGCGTAAACTGCGCGACCGCGTTTCGCAATATTTCAGAAACGGCGAAAAAAATCTTAAGACCGAGCGCATGACCTCGGCAGTCCACAGATTTGAATATATTCTGTGCGACACAGAGATGGAAGCGCTGACACTTGAAAACACACTTATAAAGCAATACACCCCGCGATATAACATACGCCTTAAGGATGCAAAGTCCTATCCGTATATAAAGCTTACATCCGGAGAATATCCGCGCCTTGTAATGAGCCGGGCAAGAGTGGATGACGGTGCTAAATACTTTGGACCTTACTTTGGCACATCCACTGTTTTCTCGGTAATATCTCTCGTCAACAAGACCTTTGGCCTGCCGTCCTGCAAAAAGCGTTTTCCGGAAGATATAGGCCGCGACCGCCCCTGCCTTTACTATCGCATAGGCCAGTGCCGCGGTATTTGCACCGGCAGTGTGAGCACGACGGAATACAGTGAGATGGTATCTTGTGCTTGCGAGGTCCTTCGCGGTAACACAGCGCAGGCAAGGCGCGAGCTTGAGCGCGAGATGCTGGAATATGCCGAACGCGAGGAATTTGAGGCCGCCGCACGCTGTCGCGATACTATACGCTCGCTTGAAAAGCTGTCGCAAAAACAAAAGGTGGTTGCATCTCCCGATTGCGATCAAGACATATGCGGCGTTTATGTCGGCGACACGATGACCATGATGTCGCTGCTGATCATTCGCGGCGGCGCATTAGTGGATAAAACTGATTTCCCGATATCGGGCGATGTGATAGCCGACCCACATGCATTCTGCACACTGATATGCGAGCATTACAAACGATGCGGGTATGCTCCGCGGCGTTTGCTGTTGAGCTTTGAATGCGACGATGAGGATATAGCCCTGCTTACTGACTTTTTGAGCAATATCGGAGGCAGAAAGACATATGTTTCCGTTCCGATCATAGGCGACAACCGCAAGCTGTGCGATATGGCAGTTGAGAACGCAAAAGAGGCCGCGGCAAGACTTGAACGCGACACCGATCGCTCTGAGAGTACTGCCATGCGACTTGGTGAACTTTTGGGGCTTGATTATCTCCCCGAAAGGATAGAGGCTTACGATATATCAAATATCGGAGATGAGCATATCACCGCCGGCATGATAGTATACGATCACGGGAGTTTTTGTAAGCGCGATTACCGCACGTTCAGCATCAAGTCTACGCAGGGTGCCAACGACTACGGTGCAATGCGCGAGGCGCTCGAGCGGAGACTTGCGCACCTCTCTGACACCGATGGTTCATCATTTACCATTCCGCCTGATATTTTACTTATAGACGGCGGCGCAGAGCATCTGGCTGTAGCGCTTGATGTAATACATTCGCTGGGGCTCGAGCTTACCGCGGTGGGCATGGTAAAAGATGATTACCATAAAACCCGCGCGCTCATAACAGAGCACGGCGAGGTGAGCATCGCACGCGAACAGGATGTGTACGGCCTTATCTACCGTATACAGGAGGAAGTTCACCGTTTCACCGTCTCAAAGATGAGCGGCGCCAAGCGTAAGACCATGCGGGTATCAACGCTTGAAAAGATAAACGGCATAGGTCCCACAAAGTCAAAAAAGCTGCTTGCGGCTCTCGGCGGTCTTGGCGCGGTCAAAAGCGCGGATGTGGAGACCTTGGCGGCGATAAACGGAATATCCCGCGCCGAGGCCTTTGCGGTGTACAGCTATTTCCACCCGGATGAAGCCGAAAAAGAGGATAAATAAAGCTAAATAAGAACGACCGAAAGCCTCCCGGCGGCGCAAAACGGTCGATGGGGGATCTTGAAATGATGCGAATAATCACAGGCACGGCAAGAGGGACAAAGCTTGATGCGCCTGCCGGTATGACTACAAGGCCTACCGCCGAGCGAACTAAGGAAGCCATGTTTTCAAGCCTTCAATTTAATATACGCGGCAGATGTGTACTTGATCTTTTTGCAGGGTCGGGGCAAATGGGGCTTGAGGCCTTGAGCCGCGGCGCGGAGCTGGCTTATTTTTGCGACCGATCCGCCGATGCCGTAAAAACGATACGCGGCAATGCCGAAAAAACACATCTTGCGGATAAATGCCGCATCTACAGTATAGATTCACAAGACTTTTTATTGCAAAATGCGGGCAGGCTGAGGTTTGATATCGTGTTTATCGATCCGCCGTATGCATCGGGGCTCGTGCCGCTCTGCCTTAAAAAGTTGGTGGCGGGGAAGTTCCTCACAAACGGAGCAATGCTCGTTTGCGAAACACCGCGCGGTGCGGGAGCGTTCGGAGACGACGGAGAGCTTGGTAACTGTTTTGATGTTACAAAGACATCTGTATACGGTGCGGCAGAGATATCGATCCTGCGCTTTAAAGGCGACGATAACGCCGCTGCAACCAATATAGATATCACAAAAGATAAAAAAGGGGAGGGGACCACATGACAACGGCGATCATTCCCGGCAGTTTTGACCCCATGACGCTCGGTCACAGAGACATAGTTTTGCGCGCCTCGCAACTCTTTGACAGGATCATTGTGGCCATTATGGTAAACCCCGAAAAGATCGGACGTTTCTCCTTTGCAGAGCGAAAAAAGATCGCGGAGCTTACGGTATCGGATATAAAAAATGCCACGGTATTGACATCCCGCGGCTACCTCGCCGACCTTGCGGCCGAGCTTGGTGCCGTAGCGATAGTCAAGGGCCTCCGAAATACCGATGATCTTATATATGAGCAGGAAATGGCGGTATTTAATCACCAAAGGAATCCCGCGTGTGAGACGATATATCTGCCGTCATACGGAGATATGACACGCATCAGCTCGACCGCTGTGCGGCATGCCATCGACACCGGCGCGCCGCTTGATGGCTTGATGCAGGAAGATGCCGCAAAATATATAAGAGCGCTTATTGCATCATCTGCCGATAAACATAGCTGATATATAGAAATAGGTACATCAGATAATAATTTAAAAAAGACAAATTAAAAAAAGGAAGCCCTCGCCGCGGCGAAGGCTTGAGGTTAAAGTAAAATGAAAGATGGTTTCATTAAAGCGGCGGCACTGATCCCGGAGCTTCGGGTAGCCGATTGCAGTTACAATGCCAACAAGACCATAGAGCTGGCCCGACGCGCCGCAGAGCTTGGCGTGCGCATAATGGTCTTTCCGGAGCTTGGCATAACCGGCTACACCTGTCAGGATCTTTTCTTTCACAGCACACTGCTTAATGCCGCCGAGCGAGAGACCGAGCACATAATGCGCGAAACGGCAGATATCGATGCCTTGATATTCGTTGGTGTACCGCTTCTTGACTGCGGCAAGCTCTACAACGCCGCCGCCGCAATATACGGCGGACGTCTGCTCGGCATCATCCCAAAGACTCTGCTTCCAAACTACGGAGAGTTTTACGAGGCACGGCAATTCACACCCGCACCAGATCACACCGAGATGATAAAGTTTGCATCACAAAGCTGTCCTTTCGGTACACGACTTCTGTTCTGCCACAGCCATATAAAGGAGCTTGTGGTCGCCGCTGAGATATGTGAGGATATGTGGGGGCAGATCCCGCCCTCCACATATCATGCCGCCGCGGGTGCCACGGTGATCGTTAATCTTTCGGCATCAAACGAGCTGATCGGTAAGGCCGAATATCGCCGCACGCTGGCCTCCATGACATCCGCTCGCAATATATGCGGATATATCTACGCATCAGCAGGATGCGGGGAATCGACCACCGATCTTGTTTTTGCCGGTCACTCGCTTATATGCGAGGATGGCTCGGTGCTTGCCGAACGCGCCCCGTTCAGAGATACTGACATCTTGACAGCAGACATAGACGTAAAGATGCTGACATACAAGAGATCGCAAAACAACGTCTTTCACTGCGGCAACGATGCCGCTTACACTCGAATATCATTTGGCGGTGAGCCGACAGAGACCCGCCTTGAGCGCCGCTTCCCCTGCCGTCCCTTTGTGCCGTCCGATGACAGCACACGCCATGAGCGTTGCAGTTTGATACTTGATATGCAGTCTGCGGCACTTGCAAGACGTATAGAGCATACGCACGCACGCACGGCCGTTGTGGGCATCTCCGGCGGTCTTGATTCAACGCTTGCACTGATAGTGGCAGAACGCGCCATGCGGCGACTTGGGCGCTCAACACATGATATCCTCACCGTTACCATGCCTTGCTTCGGTACAGGCGTGCGCACACGTGGCAACGCAGAGGAGCTCTCCCTGTTGCTCGACACCAGCTTCCGCTGTGTGGATATCGCCGCATCGGTAAAACAGCACCTTTCGGATATCGGTCACGCGGAGGATAATTACGATGTGACATATGAGAACGCACAGGCTCGCGAGCGCACTCAAGTGCTAATGGATATCGCAAATCAGACCGGCGGTCTTGTCGTGGGCACAGGCGATCTCTCTGAGGTCGCGCTTGGATGGTCTACCTACAACGGCGACCATATGTCGATGTACGGTGTAAACTGCTCTGTCCCCAAAACGCTTATAAGATATATTGTAAAATACTACGCCGATACATGCGACAACGAAAAGCTTTCGGCGGTACTTTATGATATTCTTGACACCCCCGTATCTCCCGAGCTCGTTCCGTCTCGCCCGGGCGAGATAGGTCAGCGTACCGAGGATATCCTCGGCAGATATGATCTGCATGACTTTTTCCTTTATTATATGATGCGTGGTGGATATTCCCCAAGCAAGCTTTATCGCATTGCAAAGCTCAGCTTTGCGGGGCAGTTTGATGATGATTACATCAAAAAAACTCTGGAATTGTTCTGCCGCCGCTTCTTTGGGCAGCAATTTAAGCGTTCCTGCGTGCCGGACGGCGTAAAGATAGGCACGGTGGCGCTCTCCCCGCGCGGGGATTGGCGCATGTCATCCGATACATCCGCAAGCGAATGGCTGGCGGATATCGAATGATCGAAAGCAGATCAAGCAAAGATCGACCAAACAGAATTCACCAAAAAGGCTAACAGGGCACCGACGATCGCGGGCAGGATGGCGGAGACGACCATCCACCCGCGACTGCCGGTCTCTTTTTTTATCGTCAGAAGCGTGGTCGAACAAGGCCAGTGAAAGAGCATGAATATCACAAAGCAGACCGCCCGTCTCGCGCACCAACCGTTATCGGCAAGAACGGCACGTAACACCTCGCCGCCCCCAAGCTCCGGCAAGCTGCCGGCCGCCAGATAGATCATCACGGTTATCGGCAACACTATCTCATTTGCGGGCAGGCCAAGGATAAAGCCCAGCAGTACGGCACCGTCAAGCCCGATAAGCCGCCCGGGTGCATCCAGCCACAAGGCAAGTGTTTGAAGTATGCTCACACCGCCGAGCTTTACATTGGCCAGAAGCCATATTGCAAGTCCTGCAGGAGCGGCGACCGCCGCGGCACGCCCAAGCACGAACAATGTGCGGTCAAGCAGTGAACGCACCAGCACGCGGCAAACATCGGGGCGGCGATAGGGCGGCATCTCAAGCGTAAACGCAGATGCCTCCCCGCGAAGCAGAGTGCGGGATAGAATAAAAGTTACGGCAAAGGTCACCAAAACGCAAAGGATCATAAACGCCGCCAAAATCAGAGCGGCAAGTACGGATGATCTGCGCCCGACCGCCACAAAAAGCGTTATGGCGGTAATGATCGCAGGAAAGCGACCGTTACAGGGCATAAGGGCATTTGTAAGTATAGCAAGCAGTCGCTCGCGCGGAGAGTCGATTATTCGACAGCCCACTACGCCCGCCGCATTACAGCCAAGCCCCATGCACATAGTCAGCGCTTGCTTGCCGCAAGCGTGCGCACAAGCAAAGGGTCTGTCAAGAGCATACGCGATGCGCGGCAGATATCCGGCATCCTCGAGCAGTGTGAACAAAGGAAAAAATATTGCCATCGGCGGCAGCATGACAGATACCACCCACCCAAGCACTCTAAACGCGCCGCCAATAAGTGCATCGGTAACGATACCCGGCACACCTATGCTTATAAACGACCGATAGAGCCATTCCTCCGCCGCGGCAAATCCGCGTGCCAAAAGCTCGGAGGGATAATTAGCTCCTTTTATAGTCAGCCACAGTACGGCAAATAAAAAGAGGAGCATCATGGGATATCCGACCAGTCTGCCGGTGAGCAGTTTATCTATCCTGCAGTCGCGCTCACCGTACCCGCCTCCGCCTTTTGTTTTTTCTATCGCTCCGTGGCAGATATCATCCGCGCGTTCCATCACCGCGATAGCCACGCTGTCGCCAAGGCCGTCGCGGTCCTGTATTTCTCCCCGGCATGCAGAGGCGGGGGCGCCCTCTCCATCCTCGCCTCTCAGCACCTGCCACGCCGCCGCATATGCCGCCGCCAAAGCTTCAAGTTCAAAATCGGTAAAGTCACTCTCGCAGTTGCTCTCGCCGGCTTTGCCGCAGCCCGATAGGAGCGTAAGGCCCGCAAGCTCGCTCAATACATCACTGCCTATGCCTCTTTGCAGCAATTCAAGCCCCGCCGCACGCGCTCGCAATCCCACACCAAAGCGGGATCGCAAAAGCGGTGTTTCGGCGAGTATCTTTGCGGCGCGTTCTATCTCCGGCTGATATATGACCGGAGGAGGCACAACCCTCTCCGCAGGCGACGCGGCGGGCAGGGAGGAGTCACACTCTCTCGCCCGAGTGAGCACAGCGGCGCGGGCAAGATCATGCACGGCGGCTGCCGTGCGGGTAATATCCGCGCGGCGCTTGGCGGATATCCCGATAACGGGAACTCCGAGTCTTTGGGATATTATATCGATATTCGGTGACACGCCGCGGCGTTTGGCCTCCTCCATAAGATTTACGCAAACGAGCGTGCGCGGCGATATCTCAAGTGTTTGCAGCACAAGCCCCATATTTCGCTCAAGACAGCCCGCATCGCATACCACCACGCAAATATCCGGCAGTCGCCCATCCTTGCCGTGCAGGATATAATCACGCGCTACGACCTCCTCCGGCGAGTGCGGAAAAAGCGAGTATGTACCCGGCAGGTCCGTTACATGATACGCAGTGCCGCCAAACGTATAATCTCCCTCGGCAGTAGCTACCGTTTTGCCAGGCCAGTTTCCGGTGTGCTGTGACATTCCCGTCAGCGCATTAAAAAGCGTGGTCTTGCCGACATTGGGATTTCCGACGAGCGCTATCGTAACGCTCTCGCCGAGATCATCCGCCGACCCGCGTTTGCGCCACAGCACGTGTAACGGCTTATTTGATATACACATGTCAGCTCCTTTCATCCTGCGCCCCCATTTCGATCTTATTTTGAGTATCTTTCTGCTTTACCGTAATATCTGCAACATCACGCGCCCTCAGGGCTATAAGCGCACCGCAAATGAGATATGCCGATGGGTCGCCGCCGGGACTGCGGCTCACACACTCCACCTCGCGCCCGGGTATCAACCCAAGATCAAAAAGCCGCCGCTTGATACCCCTTTTTGCCGCAACGCAGGTGACCTCCGCCCTCTCACCCGGCCGCATTTTATCCATCCCCCGAAAGACCGTATCCCCCAAAGCCGTATCTCCTTAAATTATTCTAAAGATATAGATCAAAAATATGGTGTTGCGGCAAAAGCGCACACAGATAACTAATGCCCCCGCACGCTTGCCGACATTTTATCACCTGACAACAGCATATTCCGTATCGCATCGACATGTTACCTGTATAATAATTGATAATTCAAAAAAGTTTAACGCACAAACAGATGTTTAGGCTTGCATTATTATTTATAATGTGGTATAATACCTCTCGTTGTCTAAAAATGAAAATTCAAAATAAAGGAAGGATGTATATGATCAAACGACTTTATGCGTGCGTTAGAGAATACAAGCTTGCCGCATGGCTGACACCGCTTTTTATACTCGGTGAAACAGTCATCGAATGCCTTATTCCTTATCGCATCGCCAATCTCATCAACAATCTTAATGCCAACGGTGTTGTGCTTGAGAGCCTGCTCAGCGACGGTCTTGTTTTGGCGCTTATGGCGCTGTCATCCCTTATCTTCGGGACGCTTGCCGCACTGTCGGCATCCAAAGCAGGTGCAGGCTTTGCCAAGAACCTGCGCCATGATATGTATGACCGCATTTGCAAATATTCCTTTGCAAATATCGATAAGTTCTCATCATCATCGCTCGTAACGAGAATGACTACCGACGTTGGTAACGTTCAAATGGCCTTTATGATGATAATCCGCATGGCCATACGTTGCCCGCTTATGCTGATATTCTCGGTCGTTATGGCCTATATCATGGGCGGCAGTCTGTCTGCGCTCTTTCTCATCGTTATTCCGTTTTTGGCGGTCGGACTCTTCCTTGTTGCCAAAAACGCAATGCCCGCGTTCAGACGTGTTTTCCGTAAATACGATAAGCTCAACGAGTCTATCGAGGAGAACGTCTCCGCCATGCGCGCCGTAAAGAGCTTTGTGCGCGAGGACTTTGAAAAGGAAAAATTCAACCGCGCATCAGAGGATATTCGCAGTGATTTTACACATGCCGAGCGTATAGTGGCACTAAACTCTCCGCTTATGCAGATCTGTGTTTACTTTAACATGGCCTTTGTCCTTTATGTCGGCTCCAAGCTGATCATAAACAGCAACGGCACGTATATCGATGTCGGCCAGCTCTCCGCTATGCTGACATACGCTTTCCAGATCCTTTCATCGCTTATGATGGTGGCCATGATCTGCGTTATGCTTACCCTGTCCGTTGAGTCTGCCAACCGTATAAACGAGGTACTGGCTGAAGAATCCTCTCTCACCGACCCTGTCGATCCCCTTAATGATGTTAAGGATGGTTCGATCGATTTTGACGGCGTAAGCTTTAAATATTCCGAAAAAGCCGAAAAGAACTCGCTCGAGGGCGTGGATCTGCATATAGGCTCGGGCCAGACTGTCGGTATACTCGGCGGCACGGGCTCGGGTAAATCCTCACTTGTACAGTTGATCCCGCGACTTTACGATGTCACCGAGGGATCCATTCGCGTAGGCGGCGTGGATGTTCGCAAATACAGCATCGAGGCCCTGCGCGAGCAGGTCGCCATGGTACTGCAAAAGAACCTGCTTTTTGCCGGCACGATAAGCGAAAACCTCAGATGGGGCAATGAAAACGCAACAGATGAGGAGCTGAGAGAGGCTTGCAAGCTTGCCCAAGCTGACGAGTTTATAAGCCAGTTCCCGGACGGATATGAGACAAAGATAGAGCAGGGAGGCGCCAATGTTTCCGGCGGACAAAAACAGCGCCTGTGCATTGCCCGAGCTCTGCTTAAAAAACCGAAGATACTGATACTTGACGACTCCACGAGCGCCGTTGATATGAAGACGGATGCACTCATACGCATGGGCTTTAAGCAGTATATTCCGGAGACGACAAAGATCATCATCGCACAGCGTGTTGCATCCGTTATGGATGCGGATATCATAGTTGTCATGGACGGCGGAAAGATAATCGACCGCGGCACTCATGACGAACTGCTGACACGTTGTGAGATCTACAGAGATATCTACGAACAGCAAACGAAGGGAGGCAGTGAGAATGAAGACGAAAGCAACGACTGATAAGACCGCTATGAACAAAAAGCGGGATCACACAGCACCCTCCGCAGATCGCCGCCCGAAGGCCGACCCCAAGTCGCTTTTACGTGTTATAAAGCTTTTGCATGAATGCTATCCAAAGCTTATCGTGATCACGGCTATCTGCATCGTTTTCTCTGCGATCGTATCCTCCATACCCGCAATATTCCTGCAAAAGGTCATTGCAGTCATCGGTGAATATACAGCCTCCGGAGACTGGACATCGGCACGTGCCGATATTCTGCCGAAGATAGCGACCCTCGTTTGTCTCTATCTGTTATCGATACTTTCAATATTCGCCTACACACAGCTTATGGCGTATATCACACAGGGCTTTCTTTCCAAACTGCGCTGCCGCATGTTCGGCGGAATGCAGGATCTGCCCATAAAGTATTTTGACACACACAAGCACGGCGATATAATGAGCTACTATACCAACGATATAGATGCTCTGCGCGAGCTTGTATCCTCATCTCTCCCGCAAATGCTCTCATCCGGTGTCATTGTGCTGACCGTCCTCTTCATCATGCTATACTTCAGCCTTTGGCTGACACTGCTTGTGGTCCTTGGCGTTATGCTTATGCTTGTAGTCTCCAAAAAGGTAGGCGGCGGCTCGGCCAAATACTTTGTAAGACAGCAAGCAACGATGGGCAAAACAGAGGGCTTTATCCAAGAGATGATGAACGGCATGAAGGTCGTTAAGGTCTTTTGTCACGAAAAGCAGAGCGCGGATGATTTTGATAAGATCAACAGCGCCCTGAATGATGACAGCCGCCGCGCACACAGCTATGCCAGCATGCTCGGCCCTGTCATTATGAACATCGGTAATATCCTTTACGTTCTTGTGGCAATACTCGGCGGTGTTTTGATCATCGCCAATGTCCCCAATGTCAGCTTTTCCGGCATGCCGCTTGCCATCAGCATCCTCGTACCGTTCCTTAATATGACAAGACAGTTTACAGGCAATGTAAACCAGCTCTCACAGCAGATAAACAGCATAGTGATGGCAATGGCGGGCGCCGGCAGAATATTCTCGCTTATGGACGAAGAGCCCGAGGTCGATGACGGCTATGTTACGCTCGTCAATGCAAAGATCGACAAAAACGGCAATATCACCGAAACTAAAGAACGCACCGGAATGTGGGCATGGAAGCATCCGCACGGCGACGGCAGTCTGACCTACACCAAGCTTTGCGGCGATGTGCGTTTGGTGGATGTTGACTTTGCCTATGAAGAGGGCAAAAACGTTTTGCACAACGTATCGGTCTACGCAGAGCCGGGTCAAAAGGTCGCATTCGTTGGCGCGACGGGTGCCGGCAAGACCACCATTACAAACCTCATAAACCGTTTTTACGATATTGCCGACGGCAAGATAAGATATGACGGTATCAACATCAACAAGATCAAAAAGGCTGATCTGCGCCGTTCGCTCGGCATAGTCCTGCAGGATACAAACTTGTTTACCGGCACTGTAATGGATAATATCCGTTACGGCAGACTTGATGCAACGGATGATGAATGCCGTGCGGCCGCCAGGCTTGCGGGCGCGGACAGCTTTATCGAACGTCTGCCCGATGGCTACTTGACAATGCTTACAAATAACGGCGCCAACCTTTCGCAAGGACAGCGCCAGCTGATAGCCATAGCACGCGCGGCAGTGGCCGATCCCCCTGTTATGATCATGGACGAGGCGACTTCCTCCATCGATACCCGCACGGAGGCAATAGTTCAGCGCGGTATGGATAAGCTCATGGAGGGCAGAACGGTATTTGTTATCGCGCACCGTCTCTCCACCGTCATGGACTCGGATGTTATCATGGTGCTTGATCACGGTCGCATCATAGAACGCGGCGATCATAATAAGCTTATTGCCGAGCGGGGCACATATTACCGTCTCTACACCGGCGCATTTGAGCTTGAATAAAAAAGACGACCTAATATCGGTCGCTCGAACTCCCCTTGGCGAGTATCTCACCAAGGGGAGTTTTTTTATCATCAAAGATCAAATTTGGGAAACATTTTTAAAAATTTTTTGTTCGCCGCGTGGGATAATAGATAGTGTGATATGACGATGAAGCATGACGACGATCAAAAATAATTCAAAAGGCATAGTAAAAACAATGATATCAAAGATAAAAAGAATACTTTATATCCTGCTCGCCCTCTCCTTGGTGATGGCGTGCGGGACGGCAAATACCGGTGCGACAGATACCGAGAGCTGCAACTGGTATTGCATCAGAAAAAAGGATCACCGCCGCCCGCCGTGTCCGCCAGAGCTATCTTTTGCAGAAAAATACAATGGATATTATATCGACCGCAAGCGCAGCGATGACGATGCGGATCGTGTGGTGTATCTGACGTTCGATGCAGGGTATGAGAACGGCAACGTTGCAAGGATACTTGACACACTGCAGGAAAAGCAGGTAAGCGGTGCGTTTTTTATACTGGGCAATCTAATTAACTCTGCACCGGATCTTGTACGCAGGATGGCGGATGAGGGCCATATCGTGGCAAATCACACCTTCCATCACCGTGATATGAGCCGCCTTGGCGGCGAAGACTTCGAGCGTGAGCTGAGCTCCCTCGAGGAGGCATATAAAAAAGCAACAGGGCGAGAGATGGCCAAGTACTACCGTCCGCCCGAGGGCAGATTTTCGGAAGCAAATCTCAAGCAGGCAAGCGCGCTTGGCTTTTCAACTATCTTTTGGAGCTTTGCCTACGCCGATTGGGATAATGAGAACCAGCCAAACCGAGACGCGGCACTGAAAAAGATACTTGAAAATGTGCATAACGGCGGGGTATTGCTGCTGCACCCAACATCAAAAACAAATGCCGATATCCTGCCGCAGGTGATAGACAGCCTTATCTCCGACGGTTATCGTTTCGGTACCCTCGACGAGCTGTGTGGCAATAATACGGTGCAGCCGCGCGAAAGTGTGCGAACAGCCCCCGCGCATCTTGAATAAGGATGCGCATGATCAAATTTCTTGCCACTGTGCGCCGCCTGCTTGTATATACGACTCTTTGCGCGATGATGCTGTCTACCGCCGCGCATGGTGTTTCATCGACATCAACGAACGCAGATAAGCAAGGATGGGGCGAATGCCGTGTGTTCTCACACGGTGACGGCGGATCTGCTCGGATAGCCTTGACATTTGATGACGGCCCGGATCCCGAATTGACCCCGAGGATACTCGATATACTTGAACAAAACAACGTAAGGGCCACATTTTTTGTAATAGGACAAAACGCCGAGAGATTCCCCGATATCATCGACCGAGAGCTTGCGGCGGGACACGAGATAGGCAACCACACCTACAGCCACAAGTATTTGGGGCACGCCGAGGATATGGTAACGGAGGCGGAGATATATGAATGCGACACCAGACTTTTTGAACACAACGAATACACACCGCGCCTTTTTCGTCCACCCGGCGGCATTATGAACGAGCGGATAGGGAGCGTTTGCAATGCCATGGGGTACAGCGTTATACTTTGGAGCATAGATACACGCGATTGGAGCGGTGTCAGCGCCGATGGTATATCCGCCGAGATATTCAAAAACCTCCGTGACGGCGCGGTGATATTGATGCACGATGGTGTGCGCGGTCATACCGCCGAGGCGCTTGAGTATCTACTGCCAAAGCTCACGGCAATGGGGTACGAATGCGTAACCGTATCCGAGCTTATCGGCAACTGACAATGCAAGAACCAAACTAAAAAGCAGTCCCCCGGAGGCAACATAAATGCCTCAAGGGGACTGATCTTTTATTTAATATTATATTCTCAAAAATAATTTATCTGTCTTCGCCGTTGCCGGATCCGTCATCATCGTCATATTCATATTCTATCTCTACCGCAGGCTCACTGTCCGCGCTGTCACCGGTGACTGTCCTTATCATGTATTTTTCAATTACGGGATACGCACCATAGGTCTGGAGCAGTGTAAGACTGGGCAAAAGATAAAAGAGCGGGAAAATGAGCGGCACCACGATATTAAAGGGGCGGAAGATTATAAACAGCAAAGCATTTACGGCCAACAGAGCAACTATCCCAAGCACAGCCATAAGATTACGCTTGATGCCGAGTATCGAGAAGATAAGCGCGTTTTTAAAGATCTTGCCAAGCTTCATATCAAAGGTGACGAGCATCAGATAGATATAAAATCGCATGAAAAAGTACAATATGCAGAGCGCACACACGGCAAAGAACATAAAATCAAGCCAAAACGTTCCGCCGACCTGAATGCAATAAAGTATATCAACGGTGAGGATGATTGTTACCAGTGCATCGATGATGCCCATCAAAAGCCCCTGTTTCCAGTTGCGCTTTACCGCATACATAAAATCACTGAAAACGAACACCGGCTCGCGCCTGAACATACTGCGCGCGCAATATGTAGCGCCAACATGCACCGCGCCCCAAATAAGCAGCAAGACCACGGCCATTGCAACACAGGTGTATATTCCGCCCGCCCCCATAACATGCAGATCTATCTGCTGACCGAATATCCCAAGCATCGACAAAAGAGTAGGGGAGTAACTGTAGAGATATGACCCGTACAGTGTCGTATAGATGGTGCTTTCCTGCGAAGGCGTAGTCCCGCTGTTAACATATATAAATATGATAACGATGAACGGAACGAGCAACAAAAGCATTGGCAGGTTCAGCGACAGGATGCGGCTGAAATTTCTTGCATAAAACTTAGGCATACTGCGCAGATTTGGCACAAACGGCTTTTCTTTTTTTGCATCCGGCTTGTTCGGATGGAAGAATTCATAGAGCTTTGAGCTGAATGACTTTTTTTCGTCTTTCATTTTTTATTTGACCCCATTTATTTGCATTTTTGAATTTATGATCATTCTCACACCTTACAGCGTAAGAATATGTATGAACAACAGATATACGGCTCGAAGTATCAGCACAGCGCCCTCCGTGGCGATACACACCACAAGATATGCGCCGAACCTTGCCGTAAAGATCACCCCGGAGTCTCTCTCCGAAAGACTGCGAAACACACCGGATGCGCGTTCAGCAAAGCTCGAAAAGAAAACGAGCAGTACCGAGATGACGGATGAAAACAAAAGATACACCACAGCGCACGCACCGCCGTGCTTTGTTTTGAGCATACCTGCAGCGGCAAGAGTTGCAAGCACACCGACCGACACACCAAGCCCCACGCCCCTTGCCATTATAAGAAGCGTACAGCCTTGGCGACATATATAGCTGACTCCGAACATCGCGGAAAGCAGAAAAAGCACAGCATCGACCGCCGATGCATCCGCCACGCGCATCAATACATCAAAAAAGCCCGCCACACCTTCAAAGGGCGGATAAAAACTTCCCGCGGCACGCTCCACAAGCGCGGCGCTGTACTCGTACCCGCACACGGCATTAAAGATAAGACCAATAGCAACTCCCGCAACCAAAACGGCAAAGGCGCGGATCGATGCCGAATGCTCACCGGCCACACGCTCGATACCCGAACGTATCTCGCCGTGTCCGGAATTATCTTTATTATCTTTGTTATCGTTTTTATTATTTATATCGTTATTCATCTCCACGCCTTTCGTATATCTATATAAGCATCAAGTGCTAAATAAAATATACGGCGCGTGGAGATCTTATATGCTATTCGGATGATACGTTATAGGTTCATTGATCACTTGACTGACTGTCCGTCGGCACGGCAAAAGCCAATACCGACACCGCACACGCCGTTGAGAGCGAGCCCATAAACTCGCGCCCATATGCGATACGTACATTGCCGTCACACATAGCAGAAAGAGATGCGGATATTCCGCGCTTTTCGCCGCCCATTACCAAAAGTATCGGGCGATCAAGGCATGCTTTGGTGTGATCGGTAGAATTGCGTATCTCGGAGCAGAGCGTGCGATAACCGGCCGACTTAAAGTGCAATACCGCATCTGCAGAACCGCTCGCGGCAGAATATATCGGCATATGCTCGTAAGCGCCGGCCGACGAGCGGGCAATGATGCCCTCCGCGCTGATGAAATGCCCACCGGGGATCACAACACCATCCGCACCTGCGGCGTATAGCGAGCGCAGGGAATAGCCAAAGCTGTAGGGATCCTCGATCCCGTCAAAAAGCATAAAAAAGCCACAGCTCGGCAGTTTGGCATCGGATAGGGGCAGAATGTGCCTTGGTCCTACATGTGCGGCAATGCCGCCGTGCGTTTTACCCGATGTGAGCATATCAAGCTCCTCCGGTTCGCACATTTCAAGCGAAAAACCGTGCTTTGCCGACATGGCGCGAAGATAGGAAAGCCGCCTGACAAAGCGTGAATTGCCGCGCAGTTTTGAACTGTCGGCCAAGACCTCATATATCTCGCGAGACGGCCGTCCGCAGTCCAGCGCACCGATGCACGCCGATACCGAGGTCATGCCCTCAAGGATTATGCGGTCTTTTTTGTTTTCCTCGTTGTTGTCTACATTAAATACAGTATTAGGCTCCATGTTCCATCCGCCGCTGTTATCAAATAATAAGATTTATCACACACTCGGTCATTAATATGACTTCGATATTCATATAGTATATCATAAATATATTTTGCACAGGTGAACTATTTACGACCGTGCCAAAAACAAAACCGCGCGGCGCAAGTCAGATAAAATATTTTTTCTTTTTTTCAACCTGTCAGATGAGTATTCGTTCGCCGCAGTCAGCAAACTACGCGGCGAGATGGTGGGGAACTGTATGTACATAAATGATAGTAGAGAACGCTGTATATATCTTGCGGAGTATATGCTTGCAAGCCGCGCCACGGTGAGGGGGGCGGCATCAAACTTTGGAATAAGCAAAAGCACGGTGCACAAGGATGTTACCGTTGTGCTGAAGCGAGTGGATCTGCCGCTTTACCTGCGCGTTGCGGAACTGCTTGAGGAAAATAAGCGCCAGCGGCATATTCGCGGCGGTGAAGCAACAAAGAAAAAATACGCCGGTTTAAAAAGAGGCATTGTCAATGGCGCGCCGCCGAGCGCGGTCTGTACCGCACAGGACGGCAAAAAGACTTGATGGAGTGCATGAGAGCAAAGAAATCATCATCGCCCATGTTTTTACGCAGTGGCGCCAAATGCTTTTCCATCTCAATGCCCGGGCATTCACTCCTGTGATTGCCGGTACCAAAGACCACGCGCACAGAGGACCCTAAAAGCTTTAACACATATCGTCTTACATCCTTATCCGCGAGTGATCTTACATTAAATTGAAATGTCGCGCCCGGAATACGCTCAAGACTTTCAAGATCCGTGGCAGAATATGTAATAAGGCAGTTGTCGTAATTGGTGAAAATGGGTCTGTAGCGAGTATGGTGTATCAATTTGTTGATATCGAACCACACGGCATCATCAAAAAACGGGAAGGGAAGCGTAAACAATATGTGATCCGAGCTTCCGACACAAAATCTGTACAGCTCCGGGTAGTCAAAGCACCCGGGATGCCAAATAAGATCGGTGGCTTGGCAATAGTTTACCCAAGCAGGAAGCTTTGGCTGCAATTCGCGATACCTGTGCCCGCGAAGCTGAAGAAATGCATTCATTGATCTGAAATGCAACGGCAGACCCAAGTGGAAGGACGGTGCAAATACCACGCGCCCAATGTTGTATTCATATGCGCCGGACATGATCTCTGCCGCCGCGGCAATGTCTGCCGCGCCCTCATCCGGCATGGGGAGCGCCTTGCAGTAAAAATCCGTGTAGATACCGTGATGCATGATGTCTTTACCTAACACACGACGGACACAAACGGTCATCGGCCGGTGGGATCCTTTGCTGAATTTTTTGATAAGTAAACGCAGTTAAGCGAGGTACATATGCAGATAATTAAGTTCTGCCTAGGATCGATCTTCGGCGCAACGCACCCGCCACTCGTCGCGCATCGAGGCAAACTTGCCGTTGTTGCAGTCTCAGCGTAACGGATAGATGACCACACTGTCGGGGTCTCTGCTAAACAGGGAGGTGCACCCGCCGCGCTCTTGAAGTCCGCACACCCTGCATACCACCATTCACGTACAACTTCGCAAAATCAAAGTTTTGCGAAGTTGAGGGAATCGGTTGCGGAGAAAAAGACGGTATTCTTAGCTTACCGCAGTGTTTTATCACTTGCGGCGCATTTTCACGCGCTCTTGCGGGATCGACCTGCCGAAACTACAGTTATTTATATCCTTGAAGCAATTTGTTGTCTGCAGCAGATATTAATTGCGAAGCTTTATCGCGCGGTCGATTGCACCGTGCTTGCGTGCTGCGGGTCTCGCCTAATCAATCCGACCACGGTGCGTAGGATTCGTCTGTTATCGTCATCCGTCCCGCGCCGTCCTCTTTGATGGTCAGATATTTTTTTCTTATCGCATCACTGCCCATATCGTTGCGCAGTGTTCCGTTATTATTTTTTATCATGTACTCAATGGCCATATTGTAGTAGCGCACGGCCTCATCACCCTCGTCATCGTATTTATAGTCAACAGCGGTGATCGTCAGCATATACAGCTTTTGCATGGTAAAGCCGGCCTTGGGCAAACGATCCTTATTATAAAACTCCGGCGCGTGGCAAGCGTTATAAGCCTCAGCATCACCGTTTATCATGGCATCGATGTAATCAAGCAGGAAAAGTACCGCCTCGCGGTAGGTCTCGGAAACATCGGTAGTATCATCCCGCGTAACAGTTACAGTCAGCCCACTGCTGAGATCTGTATAGTACACACTGCGGTCGTAGCTCATATAGACCTTATCTTCAAAGATATTTTCGTCATAGTCGGCGTTGTAGAATGTATATTTATTGGTCTGTGCATTGTTTGGTTCTTCGCCTTTTTCAACAATCAAAAGTATAATGTAAAATACAGCCATGATCAGCAAGATCGCCGTCACAGCTATAATAATTCCGCGTTTTGCCGTTGTCCGCTTCCCTATTTCTCCGGCTTTTTTCAAGATATAGTCTCCTTGTTTTTATATTTTTATATATTTTATCACACGCAGTGCCGCATTTCAAGTAACACGGGGTAAATTTTGCGGCATAAATGCATTTTTTTATTGCACAAGATGCATTTTTGTGCTATAATAAGATGAAAAAATAGTATTCCTTTTTGGATATATGAAATACTGCGAATCGAAAGGTAACATTTTAATATGAAATATCTTGTTTTGATCCCGGATGGAATGGCCGATGAACCGGTCCGTGAGCTTGGTGACCGCACGCCTATGCAGGCGGCAGATAAGCCCATGATGGACAAGCTTGCCTCTATGGCGCATGTCGGCACCGTCCTTAATGTACCCCACGGAATGGTACCCGAATCGGATACCGCAAACATGGCAATACTCTCATTCGATCCCAAGGTGTATTCAAAAGGTCGCTCACCCCTTGAGGCTGTAAGCATGGGTATAGATATGCAACCCGGCGATGTTGCCATACGCTGCAACACGGTAACTCTCTCCGACGAGATAGAGGGTCAGCCCTACGAGGAGCGCGTGATGCTTGATCACTCAGCAGACGAGGTAACTACCGCAGAGGCTGACGAACTTATGCGCACGCTCAACGAGCATTTTGCAAACGATCACCGCCATTTTTACACCGGTGTGAGCTACCGCCACTGCCTTATTTGGAACGGTGTTGATGACGGCTACGATTTTGCTCGTCCGCACAACATAATCGGTCAAAAGATAGGCGACTATCTCCCGGATATAGAAAAAGCAGGTGAATACCGCCGTCTCATGGCAGAGGGAACAGCTCTCCTTGAGCATCACCCGGTAAACGAAGCGCGCCGCGCTCGCGGCCTCAAGCCCGCAAATGCCATTTGGCTCTGGAGCGCAGGAAGAAAGCCCGCACTTCCCTCTTTCAGCGAAAAATTCGGCCTCACCGCCACCGTTGTATCCGCCGTTGACCTCATTAAAGGAATAGGCATTTGCGCCGGCATGAATGTTGTTGACGTTGAGGGTGCGACCGGAAACGTTCACACAAATTACGAGGGCAAGGCGCAGGCGGCGATAGATGCTTTTAACTCCGGCTCGGATCTCGTTTATGTTCATGTCGAAGCACCGGATGAGTGCGGACACCGCGCCGAGATCGAAAACAAGGTGCTGGCCATCGAGCTTATCGACAAGAAGATACTGACACCCCTATACGATCATCTTTCCGGATGCGGTGAGGACTTTGGCATAATGGTCCTGCCGGATCACCCCACACCTCTTGCACGGCGCACCCACACGTCAGATCCCGTGCCGTATTTTGTATATTCCAGCCGCAAAAAGGATAGCGGCGTTGATAGCTTCACCGAGGAGACCGCACGCGCCAAAGAAAGCTTTTTGCCGGACGGCTCCGGTCTGATGCAGTCATTTATCGACTACTGCAAAATGTAATGAACGGAGTGTACAAATGCCACAGTTAAGCAATAAAAAAAGCTACCTATCTCGCAAAGGCTCCGCCTCCCAACCCAAAGAAAAAAAGCAGTCGGCGGTTGCCGAGATATTTGATTACTACGAACTGTGCATCCTCTCGCTTTGCACCGTTATCATACTGTTCAGCTTTTTTATAAGGCTTTGCCGTGTTGACGGTCAATCGATGGAGGACACACTCAAAAACAACGAGATGCTGCTCGTTTCGGATATTTTTTATACTCCCGAGCGCGGGGACATAATAGTATTCCACCAAACCGGAGTGCAAAACCGCGCCGACGGTGAAGTATACAGCTTTTCGCTCAACGAGCCTGTTGTAAAGCGCGTAATCGCCACAGAGGGCGAATGGATATATCTAAAGCATACTGACGGTCGCCTTGCCGTGACCATATATGACAGCAACATGGAGAACCCGCGCGTGCTTGACGAGGACTACGCCAAATACTTCGGCTCGCCGCTTGCCGACCCCACGGGATCTACGGTGCATGATTACCCACTGCAGATACCAAAAGGATATGTTTTCGTTATGGGCGACAACAGGTGGCATTCGTCAGACAGCCGCGCAAGATTTATAGGACTTGTTGATACACGCAGGATACTCGGCCACGCACTTATGCGCATAACGCCCTTTGATAAGATGGGCGCGGTAGACTGATCGTAACGATACTCAGATCAAACAAAAACAACCACCAACAACGGAGTAATTACAAATGGGAGTTCAATCAAAGCAGATACAGTGGTTCCCGGGCCACATGGCCAAGACACGCCGAATGATAAGCGAGTGCCTGACCGATGTTGATGCCGTTATAGAAATACTTGATGCGCGCATACCGGCCGCCTCACGTAACCCGGAGATAGACCGTATATGCGGCGAAAAGCCGAGACTGGTGCTCCTTAACAAGGCGGGGCTTGCCGATCCCGCCATCACCGCGGCATGGGTAAAAAAATATACTAAAAACGGTATCCTGTGCCTTGCATGCGATTGCCAAAGCGGGCTTGGTATATCCGAAATCGCGCCCGCACTGCGCGGGCTTTGCGCCGAAAAACTGCAAAGATACCGCGACCGCGGCATGAGCGGCAGAAAATTAAAGACCATGGTGCTCGGCATCCCCAACGTTGGCAAATCATCCTTGATAAACCGACTCACGGGAGCTAAAAAGGCAAAGGTCGAAAATCGCCCCGGGGTAACACTTGATAAGCAATGGGTGGCCACATCTATCGGAATAGATCTTTTGGACATGCCGGGCGTTCTTTGGCCTAAATTTGATGACAAGCGCGTGGCGGAGGATCTGGCTCTTACCGGAGCGATAAAGGACAAGATACTCGATCCCGAGGAGCTGGCATCCGTGCTCTGCGCACGACTGCAAAAGCACTGCCCCGAGCTTTTGTGCGAAAGATACAAGCTTGATATCGAACAATTGGATGGACTCATGGGCTACGAGATACTTGAGCTTGTGGGGCGCCGCCGCGGATTTTTGATATCCGGCGGTGAGGTGGATCTTGAACGCACCTCCAAAATGATGATAGACGAGTTCCGCTCATCCAAGATCGGCCGCATATCGCTTGAAGCACCGAGGATCTGACAGCTCCGATGATAGCGACACAGCGCACGGCCGTAGGTTGTATCTAAACACTTAACACACCCCGACACACCTAAACACACCGAAAAACAAAACAACAACTCGCGGAGGCCAAGATGCCAAGATCGGAAAAAGCCAACAAAACGGAAAAGATACTCACCCCCGAAAAAGAGATCCAACTTATCAGTGCCGGCTATGACCTTGTATGCGGAATAGATGAGGCGGGGCGCGGGCCGCTTTGCGGGCCTGTGGTCGCCGCCGCTTGCATTCTCCCGCAGGGCGCGGTGATAGAGGGGCTCAATGACTCAAAAAAGCTCACTCCCGCCAAACGCGATAAACTGTACGAGACCATCCGGAACACGGCAGTGGACTATGCGATCGCCGAGGCAACAGTGGAGGAGATAGACGAGCTGAACATCCTTGAGGCAACACTGCTTGCAATGCGGCGCGCCGTCGCCACGCTAAAAAATGCGCCGGATTATCTTTTGGTGGATGGTAATATCTATCGCGGATTCGATATTCCCGGCGAGGCTGTTATCGGCGGGGACGGCATATCCCCATCCATCGCCGCGGCATCGATCCTTGCCAAGGTCACGCGAGACAGAATATGCTTGGAGCTTGACCGCGAGTATCCGCAATACGGCATTGCAAAGCACAAGGGCTACTGCACGGCGGCGCACCGCGAGGCTCTCGAAAATTACGGTCCTGCGCCGATATACCGCAAGCAGTTTATAAGATTTTTAGATAAAGACAAGAAAAAAGACCATTCGGAGCAATAAATAAGCATTTAGGATCCCAATAATCACAAAAAGGTACAAAAAAGGATCAACGACCGACATGAAAGGCTTTTTCTCAAGGCTCGGCGAAAAGCTGAAAAGAAAAAAAGACTCCACTTCCCTGCCGCCCGACACCGGCACGACCACCATAGCAAACCGCTCTACCATCGGTGAATACCAAAGCGCAAAAACAAACACAAACGCCTATCGCGGGCGCTTTGGTGAGGATGCGGCGGCTGATTTTTTGGTAGGGCAAGGTTATGAGATAAAGGGCAGAAATCTGCGCTACGGCAGGCACGAGCTTGATATCATTGCCGAAGACAGGGCATATCTTGTTTTTGTAGAGGTCAAGACCCGCACCGAAGCGCCGCCCAACAGTATCTACTCCTACGGACGTCCGGCCTCGGCGGTGACATATCAAAAAAAGCAAAATACACTGGCGGCGGCAAGGGAGTATCTTTGGGAGCACCCTACGCGCAAACGCAGGCGTATAGATGTTATAGAGGTGTATCTTGCGCGGGATACCGACGTGCCAACGGTATCAAGGATCAACCATATCCGCAACGCATTCGGTGCGCGGTGATGGGATCTTGAAAACTGAAAAAATCAAAAATTATTTACGATGATCAGAAATAAAGAAAGGCAGGCAGGATAAACCAATGAAGCTTTTTGATCTGCACTGTGACACGCCCTATGAGCTGGCGCAAAAAGGACAGCCGCTGATAGATAACGATCTGCACATATCATTGACAAAAGCGAAAAAATACGAAAACTACGGTCAAGTCTCCGCCGTTTGGAGCAATAACAGGATCGGCGATGAGGAGGCATATCAAAGATTTTGGGAGATATCCGATAACTTTATCTCAGAGATCTCCAAAAACAGCGCAACCGCCGCGCTTTGCAAAAGCGGCGAGGATGTAAAACGCGCGTGGGAAGAAAAGAGATCCGCTTTTGTGCTCAGCGTTGAGGATGCACGCCTCCTGTGCGGTGATATATCAAGGCTCGATCTTTTATTTGAACGCGGGGTGAGAGTTTTGACCCTGCTTTGGGCGGGCGAAACGATCATCGGCGGCTCACATGACACAGATGCTGGGCTCAGCGATTTCGGCAAACAGGTGACCCGCCGTTGCTTTGAGCTTGGCATTATACCGGATATCTCGCACGCCTCCGAAAGATCGGCCGATGATGTTGCCTCAATCGCCGCCGAGTACGGTCGCCCGTTCATTGCTTCGCATTCCTGCGCTCACACGGCATACGCCCACACAAGGAATCTGCGTGACCGCCACATTGAGGCGATAAAAGCTACAGGCGGACTTATCGGTGAAAGCCTTTGCCGCTCGCATCTCAATAAGGGCGGCGCCGACATCGAGGATGTTATACGCCACATTGAATATTACATATCCGCCGGTGCTGTGAATAATCTCTCGCTTGGCGGAGACCTTGACGGCACTACCCTGCCCGACGGCATGCATGACTTGCGGGATATGGATAGATTGATACCGCTTTTGCAGCGCGACGGCATATCGGATGATGATATAGAAAAGATATTTTGGCGCAATGCATATGAATTCGCAGTGAAGAATATCGGTCGTCCCTCCGGCGCAAGATAAAAGACGGAAACGGAAAACGAAACAAAGATCAAGAAAGGAACCTCTTACATGAAATACATAAGCACACGTGATACACGCGGCGAGGCCGCCGAGCGTATAAGCTCGGCCGAGGCCATAAAGCGCGGGCTTGCCCCGGATGGCGGTCTTTATCTTCCGGAGACGATCCCCACAACGGATATCGATTTTATTCGCTCACTCTCCGGCCTGGGATACAGCGACATCGCAGTCAAGATACTCTCCCTCTACCTTGATGACTACACCGAGGAGGAGCTTCGCGCAGACTGCGCTGCCGCATATGACGGCCAAAACTTTGACGGCACTCCCGCGCCGATAAAAAAGGCGGGAGACGGCGTGTGGTGCATGGAGCTTTGGCACGGTCCGACATCCGCATTTAAGGATATGGCATTGCAGCTGATGCCACGCCTGCTCTCACGTGCGCTGAAAAAGACAGGCGAGGAGCGCACCGCTCTCGTTTTGGTTGCCACATCAGGTGACACAGGCAAAGCCGCTCTTGAGGGATACAAGAATGTCCCCGGCGTTGCAATAAAGGTATTCTACCCGGTTGACGGTGTAAGCCGTGTGCAAAAGCTTCAAATGATGACCCAGGAGGGCGACAACGTTGATGTTTGCGCCATCAAGGGCAACTTTGATGATGCACAATCCGGCGTTAAGAGCATTTTCGGCGATCCCGAAATGCGCGATGCGCTTGACCGCCGCGGATATTTTCTCTCCAGTGCCAACTCTATCAACTGGGGGCGCCTTGTACCGCAGATCGTTTATTACTATGCTGGCTACGCCCAAATGGCGGATGCAGGGATCATTTCTTGGGGCGACAGCATAGATGTAGCTGTTCCCACAGGTAACTTTGGTAATATCTTCGCCGCATACCTCGCGCGCCGCATGGGTCTGCCGCTTCGCCGACTCGTTTGCGCCTCGAACTCCAACAACATACTTACCGATTTTCTCTCCACGGGCAAATACGACCGCAACCGCAAATTTTATACCACAATGTCGCCCTCGATGGATATACTTATCTCAAGCAACCTCGAGCGGCTGATATATCTCATGACAAATGCCGAAACCACAAAAAAGCTTATGTCAGAGCTTGCGGCAAATGGGAGCTACAGTGTGTCACCCGACACTCTCCGCGATATTCGCGAATGCTTTGACGGATATTTTGCGGATGAGGTCCAGACAGGTGCGGCTATAGCACGGCATTTTTCGGAGCATGGCTATCTTTTTGATACACATACCGCAGTCGCGATCTCCTGCACCGAAAGATATCTCGATGATCTCCCCGCAGCCGACCGTCTGCCCATGCTCGTGGCATCGACTGCAAGCCCCTATAAATTCGCGCAGGACGTTTTGTCATCTCTCACCGGCGGAGAGTCAACGGCCGAAGGCACGGCGGCTCTCGGCGAGCTCTCGCGCCTCACGGGCACCGGCATCCCCGCGCCTCTTGACGGACTTGATAGCCGCAAGGTTAGATTTGACCGTGTGATCGCCCCGACAGACATGCCGGAGGATGTGCTGCAATATCTTAAGTGATCCAAGTGATCATATATGTTGAAAAGTGCAGCGAACAGTATAAGAAAAGAAAAGCGGGGCTGCTTTGCACCGCCGCGGATACAAAACAGCCCCACAGATAAATTACCGCGAGTAATTATCGATTTTAAGAGATAACCGCACGCCCTGCTTTAACCGTTATCTCTCGGCTTAAATGTGGCGCATTCTGTTGCGCCGCATGTTGCGGCATTTGTTGGACCTACAAGTATCTGCTTTGCGGTGCAATAGCACTCGCCGCTGTGATGAGCGCAATTTTTAACATCGCAAACGATACCCTCAAGGTGCTTGCAGCCGCATCCCTTGCCGCGACACTCGCGATCGGAGCTGAACTTTTCTTCCATTTTAGATCATCCTCACTTATCTTCTGTTTTCGGGTCTGCCATGGCAGGACCGCATTTTTACCGATGCACCCCGCACACTTGATCAGGCGCGGCTATCGGCTTGCCGTTATTTTGCCCGAAAAACAGAATACTATTCACAAAACACGCCGAACCGAGGTCACACATGTCAATTTTTACGATAGCCGATCTGCACCTGCCTGGTGCCGAGGGCGCGGCCAAGTCAATGGACGTCTTCGGGCGACGGTGGGTGGACTCACAAAATCGCCTTGAACGCAACTGGAGAGCCGTTGTAGCTCCGGAGGACTCCGTGGTGATACCGGGAGATATATCCTGGGCCATGAACATTGATGAAGCCCGCGGAGACTTTGCGTTTATAGATTCACTGCCCGGGAAGAAATATATCGGCAAGGGAAACCACGATTTTTGGTGGGCGACCGCAGCCAAAATGAACGCATTTTTTGCAGAAAACTCATTTTCAACTCTCAACATACTATATAATAATGCATATATCCTTGACGGCGCGGTTATATGCGGAGCGCGCGGCTGGTTTTTTGACGAGGCATCGCAAAAGACCGTCGGCGACACGGATTGGCAAAAGATAGTGAACCGTGAAACTATGCGCCTTGAGATGAGCATAAAGTCCGCCGAGGAGCTGATACACTCCCGCGAGCCAAGCGCTGCTGAGCCACCGCCCATTATCGCCTTTTTGCACTTCCCGCCCGTATGGAACGGAGCTGTGGCGGAAGGGATGATCGATGTGCTTTTGCGACATGGTGTGAAAAAATGCTATTTCGGCCATATACACAGCGAATATGCCGAGCGCTCGCCAATCTTGCATAAAGATATAGAATTCAGGCTTATTTCGGCAGATCACTTGAGCTTTTGCCCGCAGAGGATCGATATTTGAACGTCCCAAAAGTAAAAAAACGCGATTTTTAATGCAAAATCCGATGAATTTCGCTTTTAGGGCTTGACATATAATAAATTTATAGTAAAATATAATAATGTGAAAAATTGTGCCCGCAAGAGCTATCTCGGGCGCGTTGTAAGAAAGGTATGGTCAACAATGACAATCAAAAAAACAGAGATCAACGAAAAGAATCTTTGCACAGTTGAGTTTTCGGAAACCGCCGAGGCACTTGAGGCAGAAAAGTCTCGCGTCTTCCGCGAGAAGTCCAAAAACTTCAACGTTCCCGGTTTCAGACGCGGCAAAGCACCGCGCGCCATTATCGAAAAGATGTACGGTACAGGCATTTTCCTTGAGGATGCCATCAACAACATAATCAACGCAAACTATTCAGCTATCGTTGATGCCGCGGGCAAGCAGGTAGTTTCCCGCCCCGAATTTGACATCGTGTCGATTGACGAGAACGAGGTCGTGCTTAAGGCCGAAATGTATGTAAAGCCTGAGGTGTCCATTGAAAACTACAAGGGCATCGAGGCATCCGTAGTGCTTGCTCCCGTCACCGACGAGGAGGTAGAGCGCGAGATCATGACCGTTCGCGAGAGAAATGCACGCGAGCTTGAGATTACCGACCGTCCCGCAGAGATGGGCGACACTGCCGTTATCGACTATGAAGGCTTTGTTGACGGTGTTGCATTTGATGGCGGCAAGGATTCCGGCCACCACCTCAAACTTGGCTCCGGCCAATTCATCCCCGGCTTTGAAGAAGGCATCGTTGGCAAGAACATCGGCGAGGAGTTTGACGTTAACGTTACATTCCCCGAGCAGTACGGCGCCGCAGAGCTTGCCGGCAAGGCCGCTGTGTTTAAAGTAAAGCTCAACGCCATCGAAAAGACCGAGCTCCCCGAGCCGGATGACGATTTTGCAGTTGATGTTTCCGAATTTAACACATTTGCTGAATACCGCAGCGATCTTGTGTCAAAAATCGAGCAGAGACATAAAGATACCGCCGACAACGAGCTTGCCGAAAAGGTAGAGGATGCACTCTCCGAGCTGCTTGTAGCCGAGATCCCCGAGAGCATGGTAGATGCAGAGGTCGAGGCGCAGGTAAGAGAGAGCGAGACTAGAATGCAGATGCAGGGACTCCAGCTCTCCATGTACCTCAAGTACTTTGACATGACTCTTGATCAGTACAAGGAGCAGGTTCGCCCCTCCGCGCTCAAGCATGTAAAGACTGAGCTGGCTCTTGAAAAGATCGCAGAGCTTGAGGGTGTTGAGGTATCCGAGGATGATATCAACGCCGAGTACGAGAACATTGCCAAGGCCTACAGCGTAGAGCTTGATTACGCCAAGGAGAACCTCCCCGCCGACGAGATCCGCCACTCCCTTACCATGAGAAAGACCCTGGATCTTGTAAAGTCTGCCGCCAAGGTAACATACCTTGATAAGGCTCCCGAGGCACCCGCGACCGCCGACGAGGCGACCGATGCCGAGTGATCGGTGATATCGAGTAATACCGAGGTAACTCATCTCGGGATTTCTCAAAGCTCGCAAGTATAAGTATAAAAGATTTTAAATATCCCATCGGGGCTGGCGTCAGTTTTCGTCAGCCCCGATAAAAGAGCAACCATCGGATCAATTTTTAAGATCCAAGTCAATATTTTATTTTGGCCGCCGCCGGGCGGCGGAACGGAGAGTAAAATGGCAAACAATAACGGAGCGGACATCATCCGTGCGGCCAGCATGCCGTACGTTATAGAGCAGGACGGACGCGGTGAGCGTTCATATGATATCTTTTCCCGCCTGCTCAACGACCGTATAATCTTCCTTTCCGACGAGGTCAACGACCTTACCTCGTCGCTCATCGTCGCACAGATGCTGTATCTTGAATCGGTAGACCCCGATAAGGATATATCATTTTACATCAACAGCCCCGGCGGATCTGTTACAGCCGGTATGGCCATTTACGACACCATGCAGTTTGTAAAGTGCGACGTTACCACCATCTGCATAGGCATGGCCGCCAGCATGGGCGCGTTTTTGCTTGCCGCAGGCACAAAGGGTAAGCGTTTGGCACTTCCCCACAGCGAGATAATGATACACCAGCCATCCGGCGGCGCGCAGGGTCAGTGCAGTGATATAAAGATCCGCGCCGATCTGCTTCTTCGCACACGCGAAACATTAAATAAGATCCTTGCCGAGCATACCGGTCAGTCCTATGAGACCATCGAGCGCGATACCGAGCGCGACAATTTTATGACCGCTCAGCAGGCACTGGAGTACGGCCTTATCGACCGCATAATAGACCACCACTGATAGGCTCAAAAAAGCCAATAAGAAGCCAACAAGAAACAAGGCAAGACAACTAAGCAGCGTGAAAAATGGAGCAGGACTCTAAATACACATTTTCACGTAACGGCAGCCAAAAGCCGGCTGCCCCGAAAGGCATGGAATAATAATGCCCTCCAAAAATAACGAACATCTGCACCGCTGTGCTTTTTGCGGCAGATCCGAAAATGATTGCAATTTTCTGATCCCCGCCACAAACGGTCTTTATATTTGTGATTTCTGCGTGCGCGCATGCGATGAGATAATAGACGACAACGATTTTATTGAAAACTCCTCCGCGAGTGACGATATGCCGCTCAGCTACGACGAGCTGCCCAAACCCGCAAAGATCAAAGAGGCGCTTGATGAGTATGTCATAGGTCAGGATGAGGCCAAGATAGCGCTCTCGGTTGCCGTTTATAATCACTACAAGCGCATCCTTTCAAAAAAGGACAGCAAAAAGAGATCACACGGCAAGCGCAAAGAAGATCGGGACGAGAATAACGAGAGTGAAGTTGACATTCAAAAAAGCAATGTTTTGCTGATAGGCCCTACCGGCGTTGGCAAGACATATCTCGCCCAAACGCTTGCAAAAACACTAAAGGTTCCTTTTGCAATAGCCGATGCCACCACCCTCACCGAGGCAGGATATGTCGGCGAGGATGTTGAAAACATCCTTCTGCGCCTGATACAGGCTGCAGATTATGATATCGAGCGTGCCGAGATGGGCATCATATACATCGATGAGGTGGATAAGATCTCTCGCAAGAGCGAAAACAGATCCATCACCCGCGATGTTTCGGGAGAGGGAGTTCAGCAGGCCCTGCTCAAGATCCTTGAGGGCACGGTATCAAACGTTCCCCCG
>CAYLLA010000004.1:0-63533 GCA_964384555.1 uncultured Ruminococcus sp.
GGCTCTATCCTCGTTGTTTCAGGTACCGACGGTCCTCTTCAGCAGACTCGTGAGCACGTTCTTCTTGCTCGTCAGGTTGGCGTTCCCGCAATCGTTGTTTTCATGAACAAGACTGACATTGTTGATGATGATGAGCTGCTCGACCTCGTTGAGATGGAGATCCGTGACATCCTCTCCGAGTACGACTTCCCCGGTGATGATATTCCGATCATCCGTGGTTCCGCTCGTGAGGCTCTTGAGTCCACTTCCACCGATGCCAACGATCCTGTATACGCTCCTATCAAGGAACTCATGGACAACGTTGACAGCTATATCCCCACCCCTGAGCGCAAGGCAGACCTGCCCTTCCTTATGCCTGTTGAGGACGTTTTCTCCATCTCCGGTCGTGGCAATGTTGCTACCGGTCTTGTTGAGCGTGGTACAGTTTAGGTTGGCGACACTGTTGAGATCGTCGGTCTTACCGAAGAGAAGCGCTCCGTCGTTGTAACCGGTGTTGAGATGTTCCACAAGCTCCTGCCCCAGGCAGAGGCCGGCGATAACATCGGCTGCCTCCTCCGCGGCGTTGCCAAGGACGAGATCGAGCGCGGACAGGTTCTCTGCAAACCCGCTTCCGTTCATCCTCACACCAAGTTCAAGGGCCAGGTATACGTTCTGACCGAGAAAGAAGGCGGCCGTAAGAAACCCTTCGTATCCGGTTACAGACCTCAGTTCTACTTCAGAACCACCGACGTTACCGGTGTTATCGAGCTTCCCGAAGGCGTTGATATGTGCCGTCCCGGCGACCACGTCACCTTCACCGTTGAGCTCATCACTCCTATCGCTTGCGAGCAGGGTCTCCGTTTCGCTATCCGTGAAGGCGGCAGAACCGTTGGTTCGGGCGTTGTTTCCGAGATCGTCGAATAATTTTAATTTCGAAATTTTCGGTTTGGGACTGCCGCGCTACGGTGCGGCGGTCCCTTTTAAATCTTTTAAATCTTAAATACTCACGATTCTAAAAAACTAATAAAGACCAATAAGATCTTTGGGGATGGGTGTAATTCCATACCGGCGGTAAAGCCCGCAAGCGTTAAGCCGAACAGGTGAGATTCCTGTGCCGACGGTCATAGTCCGGATGGGAAAAGATCGGGTGTGCCATGCCGTCGAGCCGAGCTGCCGAGCCGGGCCAACGAGCCGAGCTGCGAGCTTTTGCCGAATGCGCATGCCGCGCCGGTTTCTTTTTCCGGAATGAATATTATGAATATTATATTTATTTTTTCGGAGGGAAACAAAAAATGAAAAGCAAGACCATATTTACTACCAGAAAAATGACCGTTACGGCGGTCATGTCGGCGGTTGCGTTTATTTTAATGCTGCTTGAGTTTTCAACGCCGCTGACACCCGCATTTTTAAAATTTGACTTTTCCGATCTGCCTGCCTTTATCACAGCGTTTGCACTGGGGCCTGTGTGGGGCGCGGCAGTTGAGCTTATAAAAAATATTTTGCATATGCCTTTTTCGCACACATCATGTGTGGGAGAGTTTGCAAACTTTCTTGTCGGCGCGGCAATGGTCCTGCCGGCGGGGCTGGTGTATCGCAAAATGACCACGCGCCGCGGTGCGCTCATCGCCTGCGTGGTGGGGGCGGTCGTGTCCGCGGCCGTCAGTTTCCCGGTGAATTATTTTATTACATATCCCTTTTTCGGCAGCTTCATGGGGATCGAAAATATCGTTGCCATGTACAGTGCCATCATTCCCCCCGCAAACACACTTGTGCGCGCATTGCTTATCGTAAATGTGCCGTTTACCTTGGTAAAGTGCCTTTGCTGTGCCGTGATAACCTTCTTGGTGTATAAGCATATCTCCCCGATACTTAAGGGAACGCGCAAAAGGGCAGGGCAGGGCTAAAACTTTGCGGCGGTGGGCACTTGCCGCCGCTACACACGCCGCCGTGCGCGGTAAAACAAAACGGAGATAAAAATAATGGTAGAAGCGATAAAAGCCTTTTTTACTGAAACAGTCGGCCCGTATTTCAGCGTTTTTTTCTGCTCCATGATACCGATCATCGAGCTGCGCGGCGCAATACCCATGGGCGCGGCACTGGGGCTTCCCTGGTGGCAGAATTATCTTATCAGTGTTGTCGGCAATATGCTGCCGGTTCCGATAATACTGCTTTTTGTGCGCAGTGTGCTGGCTTGGATGGCCGCATCAAAGATAAAATTCCTGTCGAGCGTTGCCCGCTGGGTCAATGCCAAGGCTGAAAAAAATCGCGCAAAGATAGAAAAATATTCTTTTTGGGGAGTTGCGCTTTTTGTGGCCATCCCACTGCCTGCCACAGGAGCGTGGACCGGCTCGCTTGTGGCCGCAACCATCGAGATGCGCTTTTGGAAGGCTATGCTCTCCGCGCTGATCGGCGTTATGATCGCGGGCGGAATAATGACACTTGCCTCCTATGGCGTGGTGGCCGCGTTTAAGATCTTTGCGTAGTTCGCACTTTTTGCGCATTCGGTATTGACAATCGGTGCGCTGTGTGATACAATATAATCAGATGAATATTGATCTTATCAAGAGTGACGTAAGGACAGGCCTGATGATGTCACAGCAACCTACCGTTTGGCAAGGTGCTAAATCCTGACAGATGAGAC
This sequence comes from uncultured Ruminococcus sp., assembly GCA_964384555.1. Lineage (GTDB taxonomy): Bacteria > Bacillota > Clostridia > Oscillospirales > CAG-272 > CAG-390. Next base: position 2,621 of record CAYLLA010000004.1, read on the forward strand.
GTAAGCGGCTCGGTCTGTCCGGGCCGCTTTTCTTGATGGGACTAAAGGGAAAGGAAAAAGACAAAAACATGAACACACAAACAAACGAAAAGCCGATGGGCGGCGCGCCCGCCTGCGGTCGGCATTACTTTACATCCGAGTCGGTAACAGAGGGACATCCCGATAAGCTTTGCGATAAGATATCCGATGCAGTGCTTGATGAGCTTTTGCGGCAGGATCCCATGTCGCGCGTGGCCTGCGAGGTCACCTGCACGACAGGTCTTATCCTTATCATGGGCGAGATAACCACCGAGGGGTGCGTTGATTTTCAGCAGGTCGCACGTGACACGGTAAGAGCCGTGGGCTACGACCGCGCAAAATACGGCTTTGACTGCGACAGCTGTGCCGTTATCAGCTCGGTGCATGAGCAGTCACCTGATATTGCACTTGGCGTTGACCGCTCCTATGAGGCGAAAAACGGCGAATCGGATGGTCTTGATACCGGTGCTGGCGACCAAGGACTTATGTTCGGCTATGCCTGCAATGAGACACCCGAGCTTATGCCCCTGCCCATCTCGCTGGCTCACAAGCTTGCCCTGAAGCTTACCGAGGTGAGAAAGAACGGCACTATCCCCTATCTCCGCCCGGACGGCAAAACGCAGGTAACGATCGAGTATGATGGTGACCGCCCGGTGCGCGTGGATACGATCGTTGTATCCTCACAGCACAGCGATACCGTAACGCTGGCACAGATCCGCGCCGATATCGAGCGCGAGGTGATTAATACCACCGTCCCCGCCGAGCTGCTTGATAAGAATACCAAGATATATGTAAACCCCACCGGCCGCTTTGTTATAGGCGGTCCTATGGGAGACAGTGGACTTACCGGCCGCAAGATCATAGTTGATACCTACGGCGGATATGCTCGCCACGGCGGCGGAGCCTTCTCCGGTAAGGATCCCACAAAGGTCGACCGTTCGGCATCCTACGCCGCGCGTTATGTGGCAAAAAATATCGTTGCCGCGGGTCTGGCCGAGCGCTGTGAGATACAGGTGGCCTATGCAATCGGTGTGGCGCGTCCGGTATCTGTTTTGGTGGATACCTTTGGTACGGGCAAATACCCGGACGAGCGAATTGCCGCCGCGGTATCCGAGTGCTTTGACTTCCGCCCCGCCGCTATAATCAACAAGTTTGATCTGCGCCGCCCGATCTACTCGCAGGTGGCCGCATACGGACATATGGGACGTGAGGAGCTGGATCTCCCTTGGGAGCGCCGCGATCTTGTCCCCGCATTGCTGAGCGCGCTTAACTGATCATTTGCGCACTCCGCCGTATCGATGCATATAATGCTAATGATTAATGATTAATGATTAATGATGTAGCGAGGCATGTCATCATACGGCGGAGGTCCAAATGAAGATATTTTTTGATGTTCTTGTTGCAGTGCTCGCCGTGTTTGGCGGGTATTCTGCTCTAAAGCTGTTATCCGAGCGGTTTTTGACCCCGCGGCGCTTTAGACCCGCGGTCGCTTTGCATCTTGACGGCAGTGAGGATGACGAGCTTATAGCGGCAATGGCGGAGGGTGCCCGCGCTATGTGGGTGCATTCGCGCCGCTTGGTGATATTGACTCCTCCCGCCGCGGACGGCGGTGCGGCATTTGCCGCACGCGTGGCAAAGCTCTGCCCGGGAGCGGAGATAATTGAGACGGTATCTCGGCGCGGCGAGGAATAGCCGTGCTTGGCGATTTTCGGATCTGTTTATTTTATATTATTTTGAAATTAAGTTTTGATCTTAATTGATCGGGAGGTGATCGGATGGCTCCGATGAGTATATTTGAAGAGGCGTTCGGTCGCCGTGGTGATGATGCCGGTGCGGCGCGTGACGGCGGAACGCTTTGCGGTACGGTGGATGAGATAATCTACATGCGTGAGGACACCGGTTTTATGATCCTGACACTTGACGGTGAGGACGGGGGCATGCACACGGTGCTTGGCGTGATGCCGGATGTTACCGAGGGCGATATTTTGCGTATGCACGGTCGGTTTGAAAACAATGCAAAATATGGCCGTCAGTTCCGCGTTTTTGAATACACTCGCGAACTACCGAATGATGCGGCATCGATAGAGCGTTATCTTGCCTCGGGCGCGATACGCGGCATCAGGCAAAAGACCGCGCACAAGATCGTTATGCAGTTTGGTGAGGATACCTTTGATGTTATCGAAAATCATCCGGATTGGCTGGCGGAGCTGCCGGGCATTACGCTAAAGCGCGCGCGGGAGATATCCGAGGAGTTTAAACAGCAATCGGATATGCGCGGCACGGTTATGTTCTTTAGGGATTATTTCGGTCCGGAGATAACTATGCGCATCTATCGGCGCTTTGGCGAGGAATCGGTGACGCTGGCAAAGGAGGATCCTTATGCGCTTTGCGGCAAGGTGCGCGGCGTGGGCTTTGACCGCACCGATGCCATGGCACGCTCGCTGGGCATTCCCGCCGATTCCCCCTCAAGGATAGAGAGCGGCGTGCGGCATGTGCTCCTCTCAAACGCCGCGCAAAACGGACATGTCTGCCTGCCGCGCGGCAAGCTGGCGGCTACCGCGGCAAGCTTGCTGGAGGTAGATGCGGCGGCGGTGGAGGAGGCCATCGACAGGCTTATAACGGCTGGCGATGTCGTCTCCGAGCGGGACGGCGAGGAGCGGCTGATATACGACCGCGCGGCATACGAGGATGAAAAATATATAGCCGATAAGCTTTGCAAGCTCGATCGGCGTTGCATCCCGATAGATGCATGCGATGTGGATGCCTTTATTAATAAAGAAGAAATGACGCGCGGTATAAAATATGCCGAGGCACAGCGGCGGGCGATATCCGATGCGCTGGCCAGCGGCGTTATGATACTGACTGGAGGCCCGGGAACAGGTAAGACCACCGTTGTACGCGCGCTGCTTGATATATTCGACAGTATGGACCTTGATACCGCGCTTGCCGCGCCGACGGGACGAGCCGCAAAAAGGCTTTCCGAGGCTACGGCGCATGAGGCAAGGACCGTCCACCGCCTGCTTGAGGCAGAGTATTCGGTGGGGGAGGACGGCGACGAGCGGATAACCTTTCGACGATGCGAAAAGGATCTTTTGGATGAGCATGTCATCATCGTTGATGAGGCATCCATGCTTGATTCCGCACTTACCGCCGCCCTGCTTCGGGCAATAAAGCCGGGAGCAAGGCTGATAATCATCGGTGATGCCGATCAGCTGCCGTCGGTCGGTGCGGGAAATGTGCTTCACGATCTTGTGGCATCCGGTGCTTTTTCTACCGTATGCCTTACCGAGATATTCCGTCAGGCGCGCGAGTCGCTGATAGTGACCAACGCGCATGCCATAAACCATGGGGAGATGCCGGTGCTTGATGCAAAGGACCGTGATTTCTTCTTTCTGCCGCGCTCAAGCGACGGCGATATTGCCGCCACGGTGGCCGAGCTTTGTGTGCGGCGCTTGCCGGCCGCATACGGTGTTGATCCCGCCTCCGAGATACAGGTGATAACCCCCTCTCGCAAGGGCGCGGGCGGCACGCAAAACCTTAATGCGCTCCTGCAACGCGCGTTCAATCCGCCCGCCCCCGATAAGCGTGAGGTGCGCTCGCGGGATATCATCTTTCGCGTTGGAGATAAGGTCATGCAGACCCGCAACAACTACGAGATAGAGTGGAGCCGCGGCAATAAGGACGGCATGGGGATATTCAACGGTGATATAGGCATCATCGAGAGCATAAACACCTCCTCGCAAAGCATGACGATAAACTTTGACGAGCGGATAGTCGAGTATGAGTTTTCCGCCCTTGAGGATATGGAGCTGGCTTACGCCATCACGGTTCACAAGAGCCAGGGCAGTGAATATCCGATAGTTGTGATACCTATGTATGAGGCGCCGTATATGCTCCTCACGCGTAATCTCTTTTACACTGCGGTAACGCGGGCACAGCGCATGGTGATACTGGTCGGCAGACAGGATATAGTCCGCACGATGGTAGAGAACAAGCGCCAGCTGCTTCGCTACACAGGGCTTGGTCGGCGACTGGCAGAGGTCGCGGGAGGCAAAAAATGACGGATGGCGGCAAAGGCTCGGCGGTTGACACCGAGAAGATGAGAACGTGGGACAGCCCACCGACAGAGCGTGAGCGGAGAGTGCGGCGAACAAGAGAAACATGGCGGCGCATCACCCGCCGCACGCGCCGTGTGCTTTGGGGTGAGAGCTGTATCTGTTGCGGCGACCGCGGAGTGGGTGACGAGCTGTTGTGCGGTGAATGCGCCGCACGCTTTCAGGCAAAGCTTGTGGAGATATGCCCCGAGTGCGGGCTTGAGCGAGTGCGCTGTCTTTGTGCGCCGCCGCACCTGCGTGAGGCGGGCTGTGATATGCTATTAAAGCTTGCGGCGTATGATGCAGGCGACCCGGAATGTCCGCTGAATATGATAATAGCGCGGCAAAAACGCTTGCGAGATAGGGAAGCGGCCCGCTTTTTGGCAGAGCTTTTGTCCGCGCCCGTGCGCGAGCTTATGGAGGGCATGGGATGTCTCCCTGCGGATGTTATAATAAGCTATGTACCGCGCGATCCCGCAAAGGTGCGTGAGGTGGGTCACGATCAGGCAAGGCTGTTGGCTGCGGCACTGGCCGAGCGGCTTTGCGTGCCGATGCGCCAAACGCTGTCCCGCCGCGCCGGCTCACGTGAGCAGAAAAAGCTTACCGCAGCCGAGCGGCGCTGTAACGTGCAGTCGCGCTTTGCCGTTGTGCGGGGAGTGAGCGCAGATGATATTGCGGGCAAGCGGGTGATACTGGTGGATGATCTGGTCACCACGGGAGCGACCGCCGGCGCATGCGCCGCAGTGCTCTCGGGACTTGGTGCACAGGTGATCTGTGCGGCGGTGGCGTACACGCCTCCGCATGCGGAGGGAGCTGGCTGCGACGCTTTCCCAATATGATCCCCGAAAAACCGATGATATCCGGACTTGCCGGGCTTTTGGCAAGTCCTTTTTTATATTTTTCTTAAATTTATCGAAAACGGTTGCATTTTGGCCGAATGTAGTATATAATTATTATGTGTCATTGTTTTCGCCGTTTGCGGCGGGGTGGCATATGATATATAAGATCTAAAAAAGATAAAAATGAACGGATAAAGATAAATGTTTGATTTTACATTCAGAAAGGACATAGGCATCGACCTTGGCACGGCAACAGTACTTGTTTACGTCAACGGCAAGGGGATAGTGCTTACCGAGCCGTCGGTTGTCGCGCTTGAGGCGGACAGCGGGCGGATAATCAAGGTCGGGCGCGAGGCGCAGATGATGCTGGGACGCACGCCGGAAAACATTTTGGCGGTCAGGCCGTTGCGGGACGGCGTTATAAGTCAATATGATGTTACGCTTAAAATGCTGCAGCATTTTATACGCTCGGCATGCGGAACGCTCATGAGCCCGCGCCGCGTGGTCATATGCATACCCTCCGGCATTACAGAGGTCGAGGAGCGTGCCGTAGTGGATGCCGCAAAGCAGGTGGGCGCACGCTCGGCGTATCTTATCGAGGAGCCTGTGGCGGCCGCCATCGGTGCGGGGATAGATATATCCGCGCCAAACGGCAACATGATAGTGGATATAGGCGGCGGCACGACGGATATTGCGGTTATCTCGCTGGGGGGTGTTGTGGTCTCCGAGTCGATAAAGATAGCGGGAGATAAGTTTGATGAGGCAATAATGCGCTATGTAAGGCGCAAATATAACGTTCTTATCGGCGAGCGCACGGCGGAAAGTATAAAAATAAGGATAGGTGCGGTGTATGATCACGATGTGCCGAAACTTATGGAGGTCAAGGGGCGGTGTCTTGCCCAAGGACTTCCCAAGGTGATAACCCTCTCCTCGCGCGAGATGCTTGAGGCGATGTACGAGCCGATAACCGCGATAATCGAGAGCATATGTCAGGTCATCGAGCGCACCCCGCCCGAGCTTGTGGGGGATATACTGCATAACGGTATCGTTATGACAGGCGGCGGTTCCTTGCTTTACGGTTTTGATAGGCTCCTGACCGAAATGACCGGCATTCGCACAAAGGTGGCAAAAAATCCGGTGCAGTGCGTGGCGATAGGCACGGGGCGCTCGCTTGAGAATATCGATGCTCTGACCGAGGGCGCGATCAACATGGCGAGGGCGCGGCAACAGCGGCTCTGATGCAATAATAATAACATAACATCAAATACGAAGATAAAATTCTATCTATATCATTAAAATTAACCAAGGAACGGTGATCACCATGAAATATGTAACAGAGGGGCTTGAGCCTCGCCGAGTGCTTGAGCTTTTTGAGGAGATATCCGCTATTCCGCGCGGCTCGGGAAACGAGCGTGCGGTGGCTGAATTTATCGAGAGCTTTGCAAAGGAGCGCGGCTGTTTTTGCCTGAGAGATAAAAACAACAATGTTTTTGTGCGCGTATCCGCCACTGCTGGCAGAGAGGGCGAGGCGGCCGTGATGCTGCAGGGTCACACTGATATGGTGTGCGAAAAAAACAGCGGTGTGGAGCATGATTTTATGCGGGACGGGCTGGAGCTTTATCTTGAGGACGGTTGGCTTCGCGCCCGCGGCACGACTCTCGGCGGTGATGACGGCGCGGCGGTAGCCATGATGCTTGCCGTGATCGACGGCGAGGTGAAGTCGCACCCGACGGTGGAGTGCCTCTTTACCGTTGATGAGGAGGTGGGCCTCCTCGGCGCGGGCAACTTTGATTATTCGGTAGTCACCGCAAAGCGCCTTATAAACCTTGACAGCGAGGAGGAGGGCGCGGTGACCGCCGGCTGTGCCGGCGGCGTGCGCTCGGATATGACCATCCCCTGCAAATACCAAGACCTGCGCGGTGAGGCGCTTGATATCACCATCTCCGGCTTGGTAGGCGGGCATTCGGGTGAAAATATCAACTGCGGTCGCGCAAATGCCATAAAGCTTATGGGCAGACTGCTGGCCACTCTTGCGGGGCGTATGCGGGTAAATCTTGTAACGCTTGCGGGCGGCGGCAAGGATAATGCCATCCCGCGAGAGGCGACGGCAACCGTTGCCGTGGCAAATGCCGAGCGTGCGGCAAAGGCCGTGCTGCGTGAGGCAGAGCGCATTCGCGCCGAGCTTTGCGCCGAGGATGCCGGCTTTACCGTTGGCTGTTCACTCTCCGCCGCGGAGCATGATGTGATGATGACTGCAGATACCACCCGCCGCGTTATCGGCGTTTTGGCATCGGTACAAAACGGAGTTATTGAAATGAGCCGCCAAATTCCGGGGCTTGTGGGCTTCTCCCGCAACCTCGGCGTGCTTACAACATGTGAAGCAGGCGTTTCTCTTGTATTCTCCTCTCGTTCGCCCGTTGAATCTCAGCTTGATGCATCGGTGACATCGCTTGATGCACTTGCGGCCATGGCTGGCGGGAAAACACGTCACTACAGCCGCTACCCCGGTTGGGATATGTCAGGGCGTTCCCCCCTGCGCACAAAATATCTGCGCGTGGCGGAGCGTGTGCTGGGCTATGCGCCGCGCGTTAACGTGATACACGCGGGGCTTGAGTGCGGCATAATCCGCTCTCACCTGCCAAAGCTTGATGTGATATCGATCGGCCCGGATATGCGCGGGATACACTCTCCCGACGAGGCACTCTCACTCGCCTCCGTCGAGCGCATCTGGCGCATCGTTTGCGAGATGTTGGCGACCAAGTGAGACGTTGTATCTTGTACTTGATATTGCTCAAACGATAGTTTTATCTCTCCATCGGGTCGCCGCACTGCGGCGACCCGATATCTCGTTTTATGCGATCAAGATATATAAAAAATTCACATACTCGTCAGAAATATATTTATGCGCGGTCACGCACTGATATTATAATGATAATATGAGGGGCTGTAGGTCACGGTCTGCGGTCCACATGTTTTAGATATGGAGCATCTGCGATATGAATGAAGTCAAAAAGCCAAAAAAACCGCTTATATTTTACTACTGCATAGTTCTGGCGGTGATATTGTTCATCAATATCTTTGTAACGCCCATGATAGCGCGCAGTCAGATAAAGGAGGTCGATTACGGCACCTTTATGGACAATACCGAGGAGAAGAAGATAGACAGGGTCGAGATACAGGAATCTGTCATTCTGTTTACCCTCAAGGATGACAGAACGATATACAAGACCGGCAAGCTCAGCGATGCGGGGCTTGTTGACCGCCTGCGCGAGTCAGGCGCGATCTTTGCCGGTGAGATAATCGAGGAGGCCTCACCCATCGTATCATTTTTGGTATCCTGGGTGTTGCCCATCGTTATGTTTATCGTTATAGGTCAGCTGCTCTCCCGCATGATGATGAAAAAAGCGGGCGGCGGCAACAATTCCATGATGTTCAACATGGGCAAAAGCAATGCAAAGGTCTATGTTAAGTCATCAAACGGAATAAAATTTTCCGATGTTGCGGGCGAGGACGAGGCCAAGGAGAACCTTGCCGAGATCGTTCACTACCTGCACGACCCCAAGCAGTATGAGGAGATAGGCGCATCCATGCCCAAGGGCATACTGCTCGTAGGCCCTCCCGGAACGGGTAAGACCATGCTTGCAAAGGCGGTGGCCGGCGAGGCGAACGTGCCGTTCTTCTCAATGTCCGGCTCCGAATTTGTTGAGATGTTCGTTGGTATGGGCGCATCAAAGGTGCGCGATCTGTTCAGTCAGGCAAAGGAAAAAGCCCCCTGCATCGTTTTTATCGATGAGATAGATGCCATCGGTCAAAAGCGTGAGGGCAGGATCGGCGGCAATGACGAGCGCGAGCAAACATTGAATCAGCTGCTGACCGAAATGGACGGCTTTGAGGGCAACGCGGGCGTTGTCATTTTGGCGGCCACCAACCGCCCCGAGGTGCTTGACCCCGCACTCACCCGCCCGGGTCGTTTTGACCGCCGTGTGCCGGTAGAGCTGCCGGATCTGCGCGGGCGTGAGGAGATACTCCGCGTGCATGCAAAAAAGATAAAAACAGAGCCGGGGATCGATTATCAGCATATCGCCAGAATGGCATCAGGTGCATCGGGCGCCGAGCTTGCCAATATAGTCAACGAGGCGGCGCTCCGCGCTATCCGCAACGGCAGAAAGGCCGCGTCTCAAGCGGATATGGAGGAGAGCATTGAGGTGGTCATTGCGGGTTACCAAAAGAAGAACGCAATTTTGACCGATAAAGAAAAAATGATAGTTTCCTATCACGAGATCGGCCATGCCTTGGTGGCGGCAATGCAAACGCATTCCGCACCGGTACAAAAGATAACCATCGTGCCGCGCACATCGGGCGCGCTCGGCTATACCATGCAGGTGGACGAGGGCAATCATTATCTTATGAGCCGCGAGGAGATAGAAAACAAGATAGCTACCTTTACCGGCGGCAGAGCCGCGGAGGAGATAGCTGTGGGATCGATATCCACAGGCGCATCAAATGATATCGAGCAAGCCACACGTCTTGCCCGCGCCATGATAACGCGCTACGGTATGAGCGACGATTTTGGCATGGTCGCGCTGGAAAACGTAACAAATCAGTACCTTGGCGGCGATGCAACGCTTGCCTGCTCGCCGCAAACGCAGGCGGAGGTCGATCGCTTGGTGGTGGAGCTTATCGGGCGCGAATACGACAAGGCTAAAAAGATAATCATGGAAAACCGTGCAAAGCTTGAGGAGCTTGCAAAATATCTTTATGAGAACGAAACTATCACGGGCGATGAGTTTATGAGGATACTCGGCGCATCGGCGGATAGCACAACTGACAATTAATTAAAAAGGAGAGCCGCGCGGTGTGGCGTAAGATCCACATCGCGCGGCAAACTGAAAAAATGAAAAAGCCTATCACAGGAACATGGTTTGAGTTTACCCATCACAACCCCGCCGAGGGAAAGTATTGGAATCCCGCATGCCGCGCCTTTACCGAGGAGCAGTGGCGGGAGAAGGTGCGCGAGATAGCGGCGGTAGGCATGAAGTATATAGTGCTCATGTGCACCTCCTTGGTGTATGAGGACTATGCTGAGTCTTATTTTAAAACCGACATCTACCCATTTGCGCGTGACTTTGCTTGCGCCGATCCGATGGAGGCACTGCTATCCGAGGCGGATGCGCAGGGCATATCGGTATTCGTGTCGGCAGGGTTTTACGGTGTTTGGTCGCGGGCTATAGATAATATGACCAGCCCCGAGGTCACTCGCCGCGCCTTTCGCGCTATGGAGCAGGTGTACGCTGCCTACGGTCACCATCCCTCCTTTTACGGCTGGTACTTCCCGGATGAGACCTGCATCAGGGGGCACTTCTCCCCTGAATTTATCGATTATTGCAACCGCTACAGCGCGTTTGCGCATTCCATCGACCCCACTCGCCGAACTCTTATCGCACCCTTTGGCACGCGGATAGTCGAGGCGGACGATGAATATGTGCGCCAGCTCTCCGAGATAGACGTTGACATTATGGCGTATCAGGATGAGGTGGGCGTGCAAAAATCCACCACCCACGAGACAGGCGCGTTCTACGCGGCACTGCGCCGCGCACACGATCGTGCGGGCAGGAGCGCCATGTGGGCAGATCTTGAGCTGTTCAGGTTCGAGGGGCAGGTATATCATTCGGCTCTGCTCCCCGCCGACATCGGCAGGGTAGAGCGCCAGCTTGAGGCGATATCCGAGTACTGCGATGAGGTGCTGTGCTATCAGTATATCGGTCTTATGAACCCCGCGGACAGCCGAGCGTTTTGCGGTCACCCGGAATCGGCGGAGCTTTACCGCGCGTATATTGAGCTTTTCCCCGGTTGCCTTAAAAAAAGTCATGATGGAATGATCATCTGCGGCCGATAACAGCCGCTCGGTACCCGAAAAACAGTAAATATTCATCCGACGCTTGACATCCGGTGTCGGATGATTTATAATATATAGTAGCTAATTGTTTATTCAATTTTTTAATCATCTCCGAAAGGATATCTATCAATGGCAGACAAGAATAAAAAAATGGTCGAGCAGATCACATCAATGGATGTTGATTTTGCTCAATGGTATACCGACGTTGTAAAAAAGGCCGAGCTTGCCGATTATTCCGGCGTTAAGGGGTGCATGGTCATCCGCCCCTACGGTTATGCGATATGGGAGAATATCCAGCGCATCATGGATGCCGAATTTAAAAAGCTCGGGCATGAGAATGTCTACATGCCCATGTTTATTCCGGAGTCGCTCCTGCAGCGCGAAAAGGACCACGTGGAGGGCTTTGCCCCCGAGTGCGCATGGGTAACGGTGGGCGGTCAAAACACGCTCTCCGAGCGTCTTTGCGTCCGTCCGACCTCTGAAACGCTCTTTTGCGAGCATTTTCGTGATATCATCCACTCCTATCGTGATCTGCCCAAGCTCTACAACCAGTGGTGCAATGTAGTGCGTTGGGAAAAGACCACCCGCCCTTTCCTTCGCACAGCGGAGTTCCTGTGGCAGGAGGGTCACACCATGCATGAGACCGAGGAGGAGGCGCGCGAGGAGACCCGCCGTATGCTTGACGTTTATGTAGACTTTTATGAGAGATCGCTGGCCATTCCGGTGGTGCGCGGCCGCAAGACCGAAAAAGAGAAATTTGCGGGCGCGGAGGAGACCTACACCGTTGAGCCTATGATGCACAACGGCTTTGCTCTCCAGGGAGGCACATCTCATTACTTCGGCGATGGCTTTGCTCGCGCCTTTGATATCACCTACACCGCGCGTGATAACACGGTAAAATACCCGCACCAGACCTCTTGGGGCGTTTCCACGCGTATGATAGGCGCTATAATCATGTGCCACGGCGACGATAACGGCCTTATCCTGCCTCCTGCCATCGCGCCGATACAGGTGGCTATCATTCCCGTTGCACAGCACAAGGAGGGCGTGCTTGAGGCGGCCTCCGCCCTGCGCGACCGTCTTGCCGCAAAGTTCAGAGTAAAGCTTGACGATAGCGATAACTCCGCAGGCTGGAAGTATTCGCAGTATGAGATGAAGGGCGTGCCGCTTCGTCTTGAGCTGGGCCCGCGCGATATCGAGGCAGGGAACTGCGTGCTCGTTTCCCGCGTCAGCCGTGAAAAGACGGTGGTCTCCCTTGAGAATATCGAGGAGGAGGTCGAGCGCGCGCTGGCATCGGTGCATGACGAGCTGTATCGCCGCGCCGCAGAGAACCTTGCCGCGCGTACCTCCGTCGCTCACGATTATCCCGAATTTTTGAGCCTTGCCTCCGAAAGATCCGGCTTTATCAAGGCCATGTGGTGCGGTGACAGCGAGTGCGAGGAAAAGATCAAAAATGATACTAACGGCGTAAAATCGCGTTGCATTCCCTTTGACGAGGAGCATATATCCGATGTTTGCGTGTGCTGTGGTAAGCCCGCAAAGCATATGGTGGTTTGGGGCAGACAGTATTGATCCCGCAGTTTGCAAAATGCTGAAACAAATTCGATCCCGGGGAGGTGCGGCGGCATAATTGAAGGCTTTTTCGACTACATATACCGAAAAGCTTAAGCGCATAGATCCATGCGTGCTGATATGCGCCGTGATCCTCTCGGCGGTCAGCTGTCTTATGCTTTTTGGCGGACGTAATTATCTTAAAAACGGCGGGCGACTGTTTATAATGCAGGTCGGCGCCACGGTGGTGGGCATTATCGCAATGCTTATCATCTCAATGATCGACTACGAGACGGTCCTGCGGCGCTTTTGGATACCCTGCGCCGTCTTCTCTGTCGGTATTCTGGCATTCACATTAAAATTCGGTGTGGCGGTGGGCGAGAACCGCAGTTGGCTGGATCTTAAATTTATGACGATACAGCCCTCCGAATTTGTTAAAACGACATTTATAGTTACCTTTGCAAAGCACCTTGACCTTGTAAAAAAGGATATAAACAAGATATGGGTGCTTGGCGGGCTCGGCATCCACGCGGGTGTGGTGCTCCTGCTGCTCCTGAGATCCGGCGACCTTGGCGTAACTCTGGTTTTTTGCGGCGCGGTGGCGGTAATGCTTTTTTGCGCGGGGCTGAGCAGTTTTTATTTCCTCGGCGTTCTCGGCGCGCTGTTTGTGGCAGTGCCGTATGTGTGGCCAAAGCTGCACCTGTACCAGCAGGAGCGTATCATCTACGGCTTTAATCCGGAGGGTGACCCGCTCGGGCGCGGCATGCAGCCGTTGCAAGGGCGCAGTTGTGTGGAATCCGCAGGATTTTTCGGCAAGGGCTTTGACGCCGAGCTTTACCGCAAGCTCTACTCGGCGGAAAGTGATTTTTCCTTTTCCACCGTTTGTGAGATGTTTGGCCTCATCGGCGGCGCGATAGTTATAATAACGCTTGCCGTTTTGGTGATAAGGATCTTTATGCTTGCGCGCACGGCGAGAAAGGATGCGGGCTCATTTATCTGTGTTGGCGTTGCGGCCTTTATAATGGTGCAAAGTATTGAAAACATAGGCATGTGCCTTGCAATGCTGCCTGTTGTAGGTATAACACTGCCGCTTATCAGTGGCGGCGGCTCATCCACACTTGCCGTTTATCTTTTGCTTGGAATGGTACAAAGTGTGGCATCGCACAGAGTTAAATACTTCTTTGAGCGCGAGGGTGTCGGCATGCGCTCGGAGGCAGACTCCGGTGCCGATATTGCCGGTATCGTTTGACGGAGCGAGATCAAAAAAACAGATCAATAAAACATCACAGCGGACGGTCAGCACCGTCCGCTGTGATGTTTTAATTGGTGGCTTATCATTCTGTTTTCAGCTCGCCCGCAAAGCCGTGAACGAACCCGCGCGGATCCTCCGAGCAGATATCCCCGCCCACCACGCGCCCGCGGTAGATGAGTATATTTGCCAGCACACGGCCGCTGTAATCGTCATAATTTTTGACCTCGTAGGTATAGCGCGTCAGCGTTTTGCGCCGATATTTGGAAATATCCAGTCCCTGCGCCTTTTGCAGCTCGCCGTAACCCGCATATACCTTATCAAATCTTGCGGGCAGGGTGACCTCTACCGTTTCTATCGGATCGTCCGATACCTCGTAGCCGAATTGCGATAAAAACCCGATCCTATCCTCGTTCGTTTTTATCCCGGTGTAGCTGTAGCTTGCAGTGATGTCATACCCCGTGCTTGCCGCCACAGGCTGATATGCGGGCACGAATATCACCAGTGCGGCAAGCACTGCGGCCGCCAACAGCAAGACGGCAAAAAAGCGTATAGTCCCCGCGTGACATGTGTAAATAAACATTTATCCCCGACCGTCCCTTTCATCCTTTTGATGATCCCAGGATCTGCCTGTCATCAAAAGCTCATCTTGGTAGATTATATGGGCGGTCGGGGTCAAATATTACCTGCAGTCGGTGTCGGGGGCGGAGTTTTTTATCTCCGCGGGGGTCATTTTGTTGGTTGGAATGTAATCCAGCCCCATATCCATCATGCGGCGCACATCGGCGATGCTGTCTCCAGCACGCAGGCAAAGCAGCACGCCCGCCTCGTGAACGCGCCGCACAAGCCCCGCGGGGACTTCATCAAGCAGGGGATAGTTATATGAAACGCCGCAGTACCCAAGCTCGGCCACGCGCGGTAGGGCCTCATCGGTGGTGAAGATATGGTGCAAAAAGATTTCGCGGTCGAGTCGGCGCGCCTCCGTCAGGTGCTCAAGCGTGGCGGAGGAGAGCACAGCGCGGTGGGTAAGCCCTGCGCGCTCAACGGCGGCCAGCGTTTCCGCCACCACATCCCCCTTGGTCTCAATAAAGGGAACGCACCCCGCGGCGGAGCAGATCTCAAGGTACTCGTCAAACAGCGGCAGGCGCAAAAGCTCGGGCGCTATACCGCCGTGCTCATCGCCGCAGATGGCATGGAGGGAGGATATCTCTCGCCATGTGTGTTCCTCTATCTTCATATCCGCGCCGTACATTTTTTTTAGCGAGTGGTTGTGACAGCACACAAGCACGCCGTCAAGCGTGCGGTGAACATCCGTCTCTATTGCCCAAAAACCCAGCTGTGCCGCCGCCCTAAAGGAAGCAAGCGTGTTTTCGGGCGCCTTGGGCGTGTACCCGCGGTGGGCGATAAGCAGTGGCCGCTCGCCCGCAAAAAGCGCATTTTTGTCAGCTTGGCTCATCATCTCACCTCAAATGCAAATATGTGCGCCTGCGCACTGCCGTAGGTCGTCCAAAGTGATTCGGAAAAATATGTCCCGAGGGGGATCAGCCGCACAGCGCGGGCGCGAATGTTCAGCGGCTCGCGTATCATGCGCTGATAGTTATCATGCGTTTCATACACCGTGCGCCACACGCCGGAGCCGTCATCCGCCTCGATCTTAAAGGAGCGCAGCATGCATTTTGGGAAGCCAAAGGTGGTATTTTGATAGTCGGCACGGCGGAAGAGCGGTATTGAGATGTTAAGCCCATCGGGGTTGCCCTCGGTATACTCGCGGTCAAGGTCGCTGTCAATTATCAGCCTAAAGCTGTGCAGCTCTGTCGGCTCGTCAAAGTTGTAGGTCACGGCTCTGTCAACTATGCCCCAGTAGCCGTTATCCCGCCCCCATATCTTGCGGTCGATGCCGGAAAGCAGCTCGGAGGCATCTCCCCAAACGGCGGAGAGGGTATGCTCGTTGCAAAGCGGAGAGATCCTGCGCCGCATGCCGGGCAGGAAGCAGTCGTCCTCCATCAGCGCATCCTGAAGCTCACCTATCCGCTTGGCGCAGAGCTCGCGCGGTGTCATGCTCGCCGCCGTTGCCATTGCCGCGGCCGTGCCGACCGCCTGACCCATGACTCCGCAAGTGCCCATAACGCGAACGGTGGAGAAGGCAATATGCGTGGCACTGATGTTGCGTCCCGCAAACATAAGGTTTTCAATATTTTTGGAGTAGAGCGAGCGCAGGGGAATGCCGTAAGGCTCGGTCAAGCGCCGCTTTTGCAGGTGTGCGCCGTCCTTGCCGCTCATGGCAAAGCCGCCGGGCAGGTGATTATCTATCTGCCAGCCGCCGTAAGCCACTTGGTCGTCAAATCGGCGGCCGCTCTCAACATCGTTTTGCGTGAGGATGTAATCGCCAACATACCTGCGGGATTCACGCTTGCCGGGCAAAAAGCCTATAAAATCAAGCTCCCAGTTTTCCGCGCCGTGGTCGCCGCGGTTCTTCATGTGATCCCATACGCCAAAGGCTATCTTTATCAGCTCGTCACGTGTGGTCTCTGTATCATGGATCGAATCCGCCTCGCCTCCAAGCTCTATCCAGTAAAAGTTTGTGTTTATCTTTTGCAGGCACTCGTGAGGCTTAAATTTCATATCCTCATCTGTCTCATATCTGTAAGCCCACTCGGGAGCGGTAAAGGGGCAGGGGTGGTCGGTCTCATGCGCTTGGATCATAAGGCTCATGCCCATCGTTTTGCGGTCAGCATGGTCAAGCCCAAATGCCTCGCCAAATTCGTCTTTCGCCTCACGTCCTACCATATACTCGGCATCGCACAGGTCTGCAAGAATGCTGTCACCCGAGCAATCGATAAAAATATCCGCCTCCACGCACTGCCATGTGTAGGTGGTCAGCTGAAAGCCGCGCACGCTCCTGAGGCGGCCGTCCTTGCATTCGGCATCACAGCAAGCGCAGTTCAGCAGTAATTCAATATTCTCCTCTGCCTTTACCTTGCCGTAAAGGATGCCGTCCCATACCGAAAAATTGCGCGAGGGGTTTATGTGCATGTTCTCCAGCAACACTTCCTCCATAATGCCGGTCTCCTGCAGGTTGCGCACACGCGTGCCGGCACCGGATACCCACATCCTTATCTCGCTGGAGGCATTGCCGCCAAGCACAGGGCGATCCTGCATCAGCACTACCCGCGCGCCGTGCCGCGCCGCGGCAATTGCCGCAAATGTACCGGCAAGTCCGCCGCCTATAATACAAACATCCGCTCGGCGGACTATCTTTTTAAGCTCACTCATATTTATCTCCGTTTGTCTGCTCACCGTCGGCGGCACTGTTGACATCCGCCGCGGTTTGTGATATGATAAGTATAAACCACACGAAAGATAAAAACTACCGTGTATGTGACTATTGATTTTGATATTTGTGATATCATTATTCGATCGGGGAGAGAAATATGGAGCAATATATAAAAAATCACGAGCGGCGTGGGGAGTATCTCACCGTCGAGAGGGACGGCGGATGCGTGCGCTACCGCAGTGTGTTTGGCTGGGAGGATTCCGCGCCGGGCGGTGGGGTGATATTCTCCCACCGCAAGACGGAATACACGCGGGAGAACTTTAGGGAGGGTATGCACTCGCATGAGTACGGCGAGCTGACGATATATATCGGCGGCGAGGTCGAGTATATCGCGGGGGATGCCGTGCTCACCCCGCGTGCGGGCTGCGCCGTATCTGTCCCTCCCGGGGTGATGCATACCGCAAGGCTCAGATCTCACTCGGTGTATGAAAGATATGTCATCTACTACACGCCGCGCCTGTTTGAGCTGGCTGGGGAGCTCACTCCGCCGCTCGGCTTTGGGGTCGGCGGGGCACAGGCGCGGATATTCCCCGCCGACAGCCGCGTGCTTGACTGCATGGCGGAGGCGGAGGGCGCTATATCATCCTCCGATCCATGCGGTGGACTTGCGGCGCGTTCGCTTATCACCTCCGCCATTTGGATGCTCTCCGCCAAGGGGGAGGAGGGCGCGGTTGCGGGCGGTGCGCTGACGGGCGAGCCGGCAAGGATAAAGCGCTATATCGATGAAAATTATGCCTCCATTCAAACAATAAACGATGTGGCAGCCGAGTTTTTTTACAGCCGCGAGCATCTTTCTCGCACATTCGGCGAGCATTTTAACATCTCGCCATCAGAATATCTAAAAAGTCGGCGGGTGCAGGAGAGCTTGGCTCTCCTTGAGCATATGAGCGTGGCGGATGCTTGCTATGCCGTGGGCTTTGGCAATCAGACCTCATATATCGCCGCATTTCGTCGCAAGATGGGCTGTTTGCCGTCAGAATATAAAAAAAGGCTCGCTGAGGGTAGCCGTGTGTGAATTATTATTGAAAAAATAACCAAATATATTGACACCCCGTTTTTGGCATGGTAAAATAAACATAGACCAACAAAAAAGGTCAATAAAGATCGAAAAAAGATCAATAAAGATCAAAAAGGAGGACTTTAAAATGAACAAAAAGATCCCAGCCGTCATTGCCGTCTCACTTTGCGCGCTCTTGCTTTTGCCTGCCTTGCTTGCGGGTTGCGGGGAAAAGATATCCGACCCGTGGCTTGACCGGTGGCAGGAGGTCGTGATAGAACGGAGCTCCGTGATCGAAAAGGCAGAGGTGCACTATTCTCGGGGTCCTGTGTCATCTATAGCGGATCCCGAACCGCAAACAACATATGATGCGGATCGTATCTCCGATATGCTTGATGCATTGTCAGCACCGGTGGAGTCCTTTTATCTTGCGACCGAAAGCGAGGACAGGGACAAAAAAGACACATCGCACGACAAGATCACAGCGTTTTTGGAAAGCAGATATCAAATAGATTTTTACATTCGTGGCGAGGCAGAACCGTTTACCGTAATGGTTGCCCTGCGAGATTCGGCGTCCCCTGTGTTGGACGGTGATCTTAAAATTACTGATTACATCAGCGATGACGCGGGGCTGTTTACCGTAACGGTAGAAAAAGATCCGGCAACCCCCGTCTCCGTGCGCCCTGCAGTGGTGTTTTACGAGATAGATGAGAGCAACGGTTTGCAATGTGAGCAAATGGCGGATATCGATGCGCTGACAAACACGGTAGAAAGCATTTTAAACATTAAATAAAACATAAAGATCTCCCCTCGGTCACGGCCGAGGGGAGATTTTTGGGTCTATTTTGCGGGAGAAGACAACAGCGGCAGCAGCTCGTACACGCTTTTTATCGGAATAAGCTTGATCTTGCATTCGATGGGGCGTTTTTCAATATTTCTGCCCGGCACTACCACGCGGGAAAAGCCAAGTCGTTCGACCTCGCGCACGCGGTTCTCAAGCGATGCCACGGCGCGGCATTCCCCTGCAAGACCTATCTCGCCTATTGCCACAAGATCATCCGGGATCACCTTGTCTGTTATCGATGAGATAAGCGCCATGGCGGCGGCAAGGTCGCAGGCAGGCTCGTCCAGCCGCAGGCCGCCTATAACGTTAAGATACACATCATTGGCGGAGAACCTAAGCCCCAGCCGCTTTTCAAGCACGGCAAGCAACAGGCAAACGCGGTTGTAATCCATACCGTTTGAGGTGCGCCGCGGGGCGGGAAAGGTGGTGGGACTTACCAGTGCCTGTATCTCGGCAATTATCGGGCGCGTTCCCTCTATCGAGCAGGCGGCACAGTTGCCGGAAACCTTTTTGGGGCGCCCCGCCAGCAGTATCTCGGAGGGGTTGGGGACCTCCTCAAGCCCGCGGTCGGTCATTTCAAACACGCCTATCTCGTTTGTGGAGCCGTAGCGATTCTTAACGGCGCGTATTATTCTGTACGCTTGCTGATGCTCGCCCTCAAAGCAAAGCACGGCATCCACCATATGCTCAAGGATCTTCGGTCCTGCTATCGAGCCCTCTTTGTTGACATGCCCGACTATTATTACCGACACACCGTCATTCTTTGCCTTGCCGATAAAGGCCATGGCGGATTCGCGCACCTGCGAAACACTGCCGGGCGATGAGGTGGAATAGGGGGTGTAGATGGTCTGTATCGAGTCGATTATCATCACGTCCGGGCGCACCTTTGATGCCTCGGAGAGGATCTTGTCTATATTCGTTTCGGTCAGCAAAAAAAGACCGTCCGCGTGCACGCCAAGTCTGGTGGCGCGAAGCTTAAGCTGCTCTCCCGATTCCTCGCCCGAAACATACAAAACAGTGCGATTCTGCCCAAGCATCTCGCATATCTGCAAAAGCAGTGTGGATTTACCAATGCCGGGCTCACCCGTCAGCAGTACCACCGAGCCGCGCACAAGGCCGCCGCCCAGCACCCGATCAAGCTCGCCAAGGCCGGTGTCCGAGCGCACGCAGTCGCCCGCAGTCATCTCGTCAAGTCGCATGGCATGATTGCCCGAACCTACGGTAAACGCGCGGCGTGCTTCGTTTGCGGCCGCCTTGGCCTCCTCGGCGGGGGAGAGCTTTTCTATCTCGTCCTCAACAAAGGAGTTCCAAGCTCCGCATTGCGGACATTTGCCAAGCCATTTTGCGCTTTCATATCCGCAGGAGGTGCAGGTGTATATAGTTTTTATACCTTTCATCTCGGTAACCATCCTGATTTTTTATCTTGTTTATATTATACACGACTTTTTGCGGTCAGTCAATAGCTTTGTTTTGAGCGCCTGCAATACAGGCGGCGGCGATCGTCAGCGCAAGGTCTTTTTGGTACTCCTCCTGCCCAAGGCGCGCGCATTCATCGGGGTTTGAAAGAAAGCCGCACTCAATCAGCACGGCGGGGGTCACTGCGCGGTCAAGCAGATATATGCGGCTATCCGCGGCCTTTATGCGGCGGTCGTTTTGCGGATCGAGCCATGCTCGCGCCGCCGATTGCACAGAGCCTGCCAGCACCTCACTGCGAGGGTCGTTTTTGGAGTACCACACCTGCAATCCGCTCCACCGCGGGGACGGATAGGAGTTCATGTGTATGCTTACAAAAAACGCATCGGGATGCTCGCGGGCAATGGCAAGCCTTGTTGCCAGATCCTGCACCTTTTTTTGACCGCGGTAGTCGCTCTCGCGGTCATAAAGCATCCTGTCATCTGTGCGGGTAAGGATCACATCGCATCCGGATATGCGCAAAATATCGGCAAGTGCCAATGCCACACGGAGGTTTATATCCTTTTCAAGACTGCCGTCGGCGCCCACACAGCCGCCGTCCTCTCCGCCGTGACCGGGGTCAATTATAAACTGCGGCATCGCATCGGTTGCCGCGGCAGCGGCGCTTGATACTTGGCGGCTCGCGCCCGCGTACGGTGTCAAGAACGCACGTAAAAGCCCCGCCGCGGCAGGCACTGCCGCGGAGAATAAAAGCAATATGGCAACGCACGCCAAAGCCCTGCCGCGGTCCTTTGTTTTTTTATCTCTCCCGGTCCCACTGTTGCTTATGGTCATCATTCAGTCCCCGCTTTCTTTACAAATTAAATTAAGATCCCATTCAATATAAAATATACGATTCGCGGCGGATATATGACGTGCAGTGCTCCAAGCTGCGTGGGGCGGATCAATGAAAATAAATATTAAAATGAAAGACCGAGGCGAGCGGTGCTCTCCTCGGTCTTTTAATGTGCGGCGGGCGATATTTGCCCGATGCTTTTCAGCTTTGATCTTTTGATCTCAGTTCTTGCTCTGAAGTCCCTCAAGGTACTTTACGACATCGCTGACGGTAACAAAGTTGTGAATGTCATCGTCCTGAATGTCAACACCAAAGGTCTCCTCACAGCGCATAACAAGTTCGGCCAGCTCTATCGAGTTGATGCCGAGGTCATTGGACAGCTCAGCTTCGGGAGTGATCTTTTCTTCCTCTACCTGAAGCTCATCTATGAGCAGTGCTTTGAATTGTTCAAACATTAAAGAATGCCTCCAAGATAATAGTGGTACATATATAATTATTATACCGCGAAATTATGAACATGTCAACACTTTTTTTGTCACAATGCAAAAAATGGCGTGTTCGCGGCGTTTTTTTAGCATCAGTAGTATCTCCCGCGTTTTTTTCGGTGCGATGCACGCAAAAAAGCACGTAAAGCGTAGTAAAGGATGGTTATTATTACCGCGCTGATCACGGTAGCAATAAACACGCGGCTTTGCGAAAACTCGCGTATCTCCTCCATCTGCTTCAGCAGGCGGTTGCCGCTGACCGATGCTTTGGTCACAAGTGGGAGGGTGGCTATCTCCTCGCCGAGATAGGATACCGTAATAAAGCCGCATGCCACGCCCGCGCTCACGGGTGCCTCAAGCGATTCAACGGTAAGCTTTTGTGTGTAGGTTATTTCCTTGCCTATCACTGCGCTGTTGGGCAGGTAGTAGGAAAAGGATGTTTCGGGTATCAGGAGGACAGAGTCGGCATCGGTGGCAAGCGTTACCGGTATCTCCGCCACAAGGGTGGCGGGAGTTATGACCTCGCGGTAGCTGAAATTCTCGTATGCCCAGGCTATCAGCGCGTTTGCGGTGGTGTATGCGGTGTTCTCGCCGCCCTCATCCTCGCGCCCGCCAAGGATAACGCAAATATATGTCGTGCCATCGTCCTCGGCGCGGGTCGTCAGCGCGTAGCCGGATTCCTCCGTCATGCCAACATTCATGCCTTGGCATATCGAGTTATAATACTTGCCGTGCGCCGCGCCTGTTTTCATTACAAGCTCGTTGCGGTTGCCTACCGTGTATTGCTTTTCACTGCCGCGCAGGGTGTACTTCGGCTCGGATGTCATACGCAGGTAAAAATCATTTTTTTGCAGTTCGGTGGCAAGGCGAGCCACGTCTGCCGCGGTGGTGCGCATAAGTCTGTCATGCATGCCGGTGGGATTGGTGTAGTGGGTGCTCTCCATCCCAAGCTCCCCCGCCGCGGTATTCATTGCGGATATAAAGGATGTAAGATCTCCCGAGGCCAACCGCGCCAGTGCCATAACGGCATCATTGTAACAGCCCGCAAAGGCGATGTAAAACAGGTCCTCAATGGTCACAGTCTCGCCGTCGGCAAGACCGTAACGCGTGCCTGTCGTGCCGGCTATCATGTCCTGCGTTATCGTTACCACCTCGCTCATGCGGTCGGAGAGCAGAGAGAGGGCGACATACGCCGCCATCAGTTTGGCGGTCGATGCGGGGTAAAGCAGCCGATCCGGCTCTTTTGAGCAGATGACGGTTCCGCTGTCAAGATTTATAAGATACGCCGCATCCACGCCGTCAAGTGTCGGCGGGGTGGGAACGCCGGGTGCGGTATCCTCACTCGGCTGTGCTGTGTCGTTGGTGCTGTTATTTGCGGTCGTAACCGAGCTGTTCGCCGTGCTGTCCGCCGCTGTGGCATGCGCCGTTGCGGTCATGGCAGGGGAGAGCAGCCCCGTGATCAATGCAAATATCAGGAGTATCGTCAACTGCCGCGGGCGGGCAGTGTGCTTTTGTGGTATTGGCATGATATCTCGCCGTGGCGGCGGTCCTTTCGTTTTATTATTTGGTGATTATTTTGAGCCTCGGTATTTGCTCGGTGCGTTCTCGACTGCCCTCACTCAAGGCCAAAAAACGTGCGAGCGTGCTCAACATCGCGTGCTATCTGCTCGGTAAGAGCGGCGGTGGAGGAAAATCTCACCTCGCCGCGTAAACGTTGCAGTATCTCCACACGCGGCGAGCATCCGTAAAGCGACCCCGCAGGCGGGGTCAGGAGGTGTGTCTCATAGCGCAAAACGCCTGTTTTGTCGATAGTGGGAGCTGTGCCGATATCGGTAATGGCGGGCAAGCTCTCGCCCCCCGCTATCTCCGCGCGGCTTATGTAAACACCGGGCGGCGGGGTCAGCATCCCCTCGGCGGGCAGCTGGTTGATGGTGGGAAAGCCCAGTTTTTTTCCGTCACCACGCCCGTGTATCACCTCGCCGTTTATCGAAAAGGGGCGCCCCAGCAGTTCTGCGGCGACCGCCATCTCCCCCGCCTCTATCAGCGAGCGTATGCGGCTTGAGCTTATCGGTGCGTCGCCGAAAAGGCGCGGCGGCAGGATCTTTGTGTTTTCCTCGCCAAAGGCGCGGCAAAGCTCGGCCGGCGTGCCGGAGGCGGCGCGCCCAAAGCTGAAATTAAAGCCGCAGGCTACGGCACGGCAGTGGCAAAGTGAGCGCAGTGTGATCTCGATAAAATCTGCGGCGCTTTGATCCTTTATTGCGGCAAGATCGGCAACAAATGCAATATCCAGCCCCGCCTCGGCAAACAAGCGGCATTTCTCGGCTGTGTCGGTTATCATGGGTACAGACCGCCCAAAATACGCCGCCGGTGGCTTTGCAAAGCAAAACGCGCCCGCAAGCATCGTTGGGGAGGCTGCCGCCAGCTCGCGTGCCGCATCGACTATGGCGCGGTGGGCAAGGTGAAAGCCGTCAAAGCATCCAAGTGCCAAGGCGCACTCAAGATCGTCGGGTACACCTGCGGCACAGCGCGGCGAGAGCGGGATAAGCTCCACGCCCGGCATTATTGCAATACTCTTCAAGCCTATCAGACTCCGAGGTAGTATTTCACCAGCGCCTCAAGCAGCTCGTCGCGGTCAAAGCGGGTGATGAGCGTGCGCGCGTTTTTGTGGTTCGTGATGTAGGTGGGATCCTCCGAGAGGATGTAGCCCACTATCTGGCTTACGGGGTTGTAGCCCTTTTCGCTCAGTGCCTCGTAAACGGCCTTAAGTGTTTCGCGAAGTATGTTTTCGTTATCGCCAAGGCTCGGGAATTCTCGCGTTTCGCGGTTAAGTTCTTTTCCTATTATCATTTTATATACCTTTTCCGCCGTCAGTGGACGGGCAAATTTTATTCCATATTAATTATAACCCATTCCGCCTCGGTTTGCAAGGGCTTTGCCGAGGTTTAATAAAAATTTATTAGATTTCGGGCGTATGCGCAGAGAGTTGCGGTAAAAGTATAAAAAACTATTGACGGACGGCAAAAATCATGGTACAATAATGTATTAACCAAATCCCTTGGCCGCCGCCTCCGATAACGGATGCGGTGAGACCGCGGGAGCATCAAATGATAACGATATGAGGATAGCAAAGGGGGCGGGCAGTATGGATATTCGAGACACGGACGACATAAAAGAGCAGTCGGCGGTCGGAAGTTCGGCACGTGATGATGCCGACAGCTTTTGGAATATCTCTGAGCTGATGCCGCGTCGCAGGGTGCATGGCTCTCCCGCGCCGCGCATGCATACCGAGGCGGTGGAGGTAGAACTCCCCGCCGCGGGTGGGGCGGGGCAGGCTCACCGCCAAACCGATGCCGCGGCGGGCGGCGGTGTTGTCAGGATCCCGCCGCAGGATAGGCTTGAAGTGCCAACGCACACCTCCGGTATATCGGGATACCAAAAGAAAAAAGAGGACGGCGGGCAGGTCGAGCTGGTGTACGAGCCGCAGGGCGGGCTTTTGCACCGCGTGACCGTCATGCGCTGGCAGACGGGGTATTCGTATTACGAGCAGTTTTTGCGCAACGCAAAAAGGTTTGAGGGGGCCGCGTCACCCGCTGTCCCGCATGTGCCGTTTTTCTCCTATATGCCGCAATATTCACAGCTTGATTCGGCACAGCTGGCGTTTTATCTTTTTTGGCGCGGCGAGGTAAGGGCGGATCGCGCCCCCGCCGCCGATTACAGCTATATCCTTTTGTATATCTACGAGCTTATAAATCTATATTCCGGCTCGCCGCGCGCGGCCGAGGCACTGGACAGGCTCTGCTTTTTGTGGCGCTCCTACCGCGAGGAATACCCAAGGATGGATGTTCAGCTTGCCGAGTGGGTAAGGGACATGTGCCTTATAAATCAGCTCCCCGCACCCACAGAAAAGCTTGAGGGCATCCCCGCCGCCGAGTGCGTGGGGCGGGATCTTTTGCGGGAGTTTTATATTGACGGCTCATCCGGCGGGATAGAGTCGGCGCTTATCTCCTATTGTTCAAATTATGATTGGCGGCGCAGCAGATATGCCGCAGGGGATGCCCTGCCGCTTTACAAAGAGCATATGGCGGAGGCCGGCAAGGCAGCACTTCGCGCCATGGGCGGGGAGGGCGGAAGCCTGCCCGGTATGCGTGACAGCTGTATCATACGCGATGCGTATGTCGGCGCACTTTGCGCGCCGTGTGCCAAGCGGCGGATGAAGATAGAGTATTGCTCCTTTACGGGCTCGTATGAGATGAGATTTCTCATTACCGACATCGTTAAGTATTCGGAAAATAAACTCCGCGCGGCGATAGGGATAAAATCAAGGCTCTCCTACGGGCCGCTCCCCACCGAGGCACGCGCGGCGGTGGATGAGTATTTCAGAATGGCATTTCCGCCCGCCGAGCGCCGCCGCCCTCAGGGCAAGGTCGAGCCGCCGCCCGAGTATGAGCGGCTGTACGATCCATTGCCCGAAAACAGTACCCTATCGATAGAAAACGCCGCGCGCATCGAGGCGGAGTCATGGGGAACGACCGACCGCTTGCTTGATGCTTTTGATAGCGCGAATGATGAGATCCCCGCCGCATCTGCGGCGGTGGAAAGCCCGACCGATGTCGCAGACGATATAGATACAAATACAGAAATAGAAACGGAAACGGAAACGGAAACGGATAACACTTTCGCTGTCAACACCGTCCAAGCCGAGAACGCCGACGGCGTGGACGGCGCGGAGACATCCGAGCTTGCCGCGGCGCTCGGCGAGCTTTGTGAGTTTGTCCTTTACGCCGCGGACGGTGACGGCGCCGCCGAGCGAAGAATTTCCGCCCGCATGGGGCTTATGCCGAGCGTGATAGCGGACAGGATCAACGATATTGCGGCGGAGAGCTTTGGCGACATAATACTTGAGGAGCGCGACGGCGCTTGGTGCGTTATATTAGACTATTTGGACGAGGTGCGCGAGGCACTTTCGTCCGCCGAAAAGGATAGTGATGAAAATGGCTGAAAAAAGCACACAAAGGATACCAAAAAGAATACTTGCATCGCTCTTGGCCTCTGTTTCGGCGGGGGTCGTGCCGCGTGAAGGCGCACCATATATGGCGATAGGTCGTAAGGACGAGATAGATGCCATCCTTTCGGATCTTGAGCTGGTCAATGACGGCGGCGGATCTATGCGCTTTTTGGTGGGCAGATACGGCAGTGGTAAGAGCTTTCTTATCCAGCTCATACGCGGCTACGCGCTTGAGCGCGGCTTTTTAACGGCGGATGCAGATCTTTCCCCGGAGCGCCGACTTTACGGCAGCGGCGGCGCGGGGGTGGCTACCTACCGCGAGCTTATGAAAAATCTTGCATCCCGCTCCTCTCCGGACGGCGGAGCACTGCCAAAGGTCATAGCAAAATGGATAGCCGGACTGCGCGAGGGCTGTCCCGAGGGGGATGGCGATGCGTTGCTGGCGGCAGTGCGCGGGGAACTGCGCGAGCTTGAGTTTTTGGTTGGCGGCTTTGATTTTGCCCGCGTGATATTTGAATATTACCTTGCCGCCGAGCGCGATGATGACCGCGCCTGCGCCTCCTGCCTCCGTTGGCTGCGCGGTGAGTACACCACAAAGACCGAGGCCAAGCGTGAGCTGGGTTTTGATGTTTCAACCGTTATATCTGATTCCAACTGGTATGATTTTATAAAGCTTTGGGCGGCGCTTTCTCATAAATTCGGCTACCGCGGGCTTATAGTGTTTATCGATGAGTGTGTAAATCTATATAAGATCCCCAACCGCGTGGCGCGTGAGAACAATTACGAAAAGATCCTTGCCATGTTCAATGATACCTGCCAGGGGCGCGCACCCTATCTTGAGATAATAATGGGCGGCACGCCGCAGTTTCTTGAGGATCCTCGCCGCGGTCTTTTCAGCTATGAGGCACTGCGCTCACGTCTGTGTGACAGTCGCTTTGGCACGGCGGACGGCATAAAAAACACCGTAGGCCCCGTCCTGCGCTTGGCACGACTGGCTGATGACGAGCTGTTGGCGCTGATGGTCAGAATGACGGCCCTGCATGCGCAGTACTACGGCATCACCGAGCGGATAAGCGGTGAGGATCAGCTTGAATTTATGCGCATATGCATGCGCCGCGCGGGGGCGGATATGATGATAACGCCGCGCGAGATGCTGCGTGACTATATGACGCTCCTCAATGTCCTGATGCAAAATCCCGACAAGAGCTTTGCCGATATTGCAGGGTCGCTCTCCGATGCGGCGGGCGCGCCGAATACACCGAATACCGACAGTGCGGCATCAGTCAGCACTGCGGCCGCCGCGGGCGGCTCAACGCATGCCGTGTCGGCGGCGGAGGATACAGCCACACCTGCCGGGGCACGCGCTGCATTTGACCCGAGCGATATTGATTTTTAAAGCAAGAAAACAAGATCAAAGTGGAGCGATCCCCGGGATCGATATTTATCAAAATGAAAGACAGCGAGATCTTTGAACACTTTCCGGATTTTATCCGAGAATATATCTACTCTCATTCATGGGAGGAGCTTCGCGGCATACAGGTTGCGGCGGCAAAGTGCATATTCACCACCGAAAATGACCTCCTGCTGACCTCCTCCACGGCATCCGGCAAGACAGAGGCGGCGTTCTTTCCCATTCTGTCGCAGATGTGGGAGGACGAGCCGCAGTCTGTCGGTGTGCTTTACATCGCGCCGCTGAAGAGCCTTATAAACGACCAGTTTTCACGGCTTGACGAGCTTTTGGATATGACAGGCATTCCCGTCACCCACTGGCACGGCGATGTTGCCGCCTCACATAAGCGGCGAATGCTGGATAGGCCGCGTGGCATATTGCAGATAACGCCGGAATCGCTTGAGGCTATGCTTATCAATCGCTCAAACGATATCCCGAGGATATTCGGGGATCTGCGCTATGTCGTTATCGATGAGATACACACCCTCACCGGCACCGACCGCGGCAATCAGATAATCTGTCAGCTCTGCCGCATAGCGGGGCTTATCGGTCACTCGCCGCGGCGCGTTGGTCTTTCCGCCACGGTGGGCGACCCCGCACTTGCCGCTGCATGGCTTTCGGCCGGCAGTGGGCACGGGGTGGATATTCCCGACGTGCCGCCGCAAAAGCTGCGTTGGCGCTTGGGGCTTGAGCACTTTTTTATTCAAAATACGGCTTACGATCAGACCGCCGAGCGCGCGCAGGATATGCCGCCGCCCGCATCCGAGAATGACGGCGAGGCGGGGTCGGGATCTGAGGTGAGCGGCGGCGAGCGAGCCGAAACGGACGCGGGGTATGAATACCTTTATGACTGCGTTAGGGATAAAAAATCGCTGGTCTTTTCAAATTCGCGTGAGGAGACCGAGTATGTTACCGCCACACTGCGGCAGATAGCGCGGCGGCGGGGAGACGCGGATATCTTTCTCATCCACCACGGCAACCTCTCCGCCGCACTGCGCGAGGAGGCGGAGCTGAAGATGAAGGATGACGAGGTCCACGCCGTGACCTGCGCCACCGTGACAATGGAGCTTGGCATCGACATCGGCCGCCTTGAGCGCGTGGCGCAAAACGGCGCGCCAAACAGCGTAACAAGCTTTTTGCAAAGGCTTGGGCGATCCGGCAGGCGAGGTCAGCCACCCGAGATGATGATGGTGTTTCGCGAGGAGGATGCCCTGCCAAACACACCGCTCCCGCAGTTGATACCATGGGAGCTTTTGCGTGCGATAGCGATCATTCAGCTCTATATAGAAGAGCGCTTTATCGAGCCGCCGCGCGTCAAAAAAATGCCGCTGAGCCTGGCATTTCATCAAACGCTCAGCATATCCGCCGCCATGGGCGAGATGCGCCCGCGCGAGCTTGCCGAGCGTGTGCTCTCCCTGCCGCCGCTGTCGTCGATCTCTCGGGACGACTACCGTGAACTTATGATATCGATGTGCGAGGGCGATTATCTTGAGATCACCGAGGAGCGCGGTATCATTGTTGGTCTTGCGGGCGAGCGACTGCTGTCCTCCTTTAAATTC
This sequence comes from uncultured Ruminococcus sp., assembly GCA_964384555.1. Lineage (GTDB taxonomy): Bacteria > Bacillota > Clostridia > Oscillospirales > CAG-272 > CAG-390. The sequence continues at coordinate 32,190 of CAYLLA010000004.1, forward strand.
TACGCCGTTTTTAAGGACAGCGAGGATTTTACCGTGCGTTGCAAGTCGGATGAGATAGGCACCATCACCACACCGCCGCCCGTGGGCGACCGCTTTGCGCTGGCGGGCAGAGTTTGGGAGGTAGAGGAGCTGGATATTCGCCGCAAGCTGATATACGTCCACCCTGTCGAGGGCAAAATGGAGATATCCTGGCCGGGCGATTTTGGCGAGATACACACAAGGATCCTTTGCCGCATGCGGCAGATACTGGCGGAGGATACCGTCTATCCCTATCTTAAGCCCAATGCCGCCAAGCGGCTCGAGGCGGCGCGCCGCTTGGCGCGGGGGACAGGCATGCTTGAGCACTCGATAGTGCATCTCGGCGGCTACAGCTGGTGCATCTTCTCGTGGCTCGGCACGCGCGAGTTCAGAACACTGCGTCGTTATATTGCACAAAATGCATCAGACTATCGCATAAGCGGGCTGGAATACGAGGGTTGCTATTACCTTACATTTAAAATGGAGGGCGCAAATGATTACGAGCTGGCGCGCGGGCTTGCACGGCGAGTGGCACATGAGGGGATAGACCCGCAGTCATTGGTAGCCGGCGGCGAATGCCCCGTGTTTGAAAAATATGATGACCGCATACCGCCATCCCTCTTGCGCCGTGCCTACGCGGTGGATAAGCTCAGCCCACAGCTGACAGCGCAAAGGATCATCGATATATTCCGCGAATATTCGGATGAGGAATTGATCTGACTCCCGTATTCGGGTATCAAAATAAAGCCGAACAGATAAAGCCAAACAGGCTGTCCCCGGGGTGCATGTGCAAACGCACAGCATCGGGGAACAGCCTGTTTTTTGGCTTTATTATTTTTGTTTTGCGCACCCCTGCTTGCAGGATGCTTGGGATGTTATTACTGGATGGTCTCGCTGTTATTGAGCACGAGTGTGCTGTAAAGGAAGAGCACATCGCAGTTATCAAAGTTTACGAATCTTCCCACAAAGTCGGGCATGAGATAGCGAATATCTACCAGTGTGATCTTTGAGTATCCCTCGGCCAGGAGGGGAGCGATGCTGCTTCCAAAGGAATCACGGAAGATGACAAGCTCGCGGTCGGTGGTGGCATTGGGGTTTTCGATGGTCAGGAGCGAAACAGAGCCGGAGAGGAACATCTCATACGGGTCGCGGCCTGTCGCCTTATCCATGTTGTAGATGCCGCCCACACTTCCGTCCTCCATGTTGGTGACGATGCAGCCGTTCAGTGTATCATTTGTAAGGTAGTATATCGTCTCGGCGGGGAGAGGGAGAGATGCCTGACCGTAGTACACGCCGTAAAAGGGGTGATCCAGCGTGTTTTGGTCATACTTACCGCTAACGGCAGCGCCCATAGCAGCGGCAAGAGTGGCGGCGGTATCGGTCAGCTTTTCCTGACGCCAGTGTGTATCGGTCTTGTAGTAGTCGGTAATGTCAAGCGTGCCGGTTATATCGATGTAGGTGGCGTAGTCCATCTTCTCCTGCATTGTGGCAAACAGTTTTTCGTAGTCCATCGAAAGATATCCGCCTGCCTCGGCAAGATAATAGCTCTTGTCGGGAACTACCGAGAGGTAAACATTGGCGCCCTTGCCCTCGATAAACTTTTTGTATACATACTCAAATCTTGAGGCGGCATAGTCAAGCTTCTCCTCATTGAGGGGGTACTCAAGCTTTGCGGCGTAGCCGTCCTTGATGTATATATCATTGTTATCGAGCTGACCGAACATATAGTAGGCGGCCATGGCCTTAAGCGTGCGCAGTGTGTCGCGCAGGGGGAACTGATCCTGCGTGTATTTTTCAAACTTGGTCATAAATGTGCCGTCAAGCAGGGTGGATATCGAAAGGGTGGGGAACTTATTAAGCTCGCGGCGCTCGCTGTCCGAAAACTCGCGAGTGGGGGAGACCCATGCGGCCACCGTCATGCCCGCAAAAACGACAGCAACGAGTGCAAGGCAGATAATGCTTTTATATTTTTTCATCATTTGGTGCCTCCTTAGAATCTAAAGTAAAGGAAGGGATTGTAGGAGCCGTCAACCAGATATGCCGTGCATACGATAAGCAGGGCGGCAAGCGTTATAGGCTCGGCAAAGGTCATGATGTTTTGACCAACGCGAGAGGTGGAGACGCGCTCCCAAAGCTTTTTGGGCAGGGGAGTTGCTCCGATGATGGCGATAAGCAGTACCACACCGTAGCTGCGCAGGTAGTAGAGGAACTCGGCGGAGATAAAGGAATATCCGCCCGCGCCGAACATTGCGCCGATATAGGAGAAGGCCTGTCCCATGCTTGATGCATCGAATATTACAAAGGAGATTATTATCAGTATCAAAAGATATACATGGCTCAGCACGCGGCTCTTTTTGAGGTACTTCATAAGCCATACCTTTTCAATTATCAAAAGCACGGCAAAGTAGAGTCCCCAAATTATAAAGTTCCAAGCCGCACCGTGCCAAAAGCCGGTGAGCATCCATACCACAAAGATATTAAAAAGGTGGCGTGCGCGGCTCACACGGTTGCCGCCAAGGGGAATGTACACATAGTCGCGGAACCATGATCCGAGTGACATGTGCCAGCGGCGCCAAAACTCGGTCGCGCTGGAGGAGATAAAGGGATAGTTAAAGTTTTCAAGAAAGTCAAAGCCAAAGATCTTACCAAGACCTATGGCCATATCGCTGTAGCCGGAAAAGTCAAAGTACAGGTGCAGTGAGTAGGCTATGGCGTAGAGCCAGAAAAAGAGTACGGATTTATCGTCCGATGCGCGAAAGATATCGCAAAGCTCGCCCAGAGTGTTGGCTATAAGTATCTTTTTGCCAAGACCCACCATAAAGCGACGTGCACCGATGGCGGTCTTCTCTATCGTGTGAGTGCGGCATTTCAGCTGGTCGGCAACATCAGAGTAACGCACGATGGGGCCGGCTATCAGCTGGGGAAAGAGTGCAACATATGCGGCAAGGTCTATGGGGTTCTTTTGCGCCGCAACATCGCCGCGGTAAACATCAACGGTGTAGCTGAGGATCTGGAAGGTGTAAAAGCTTATGCCTATCGGCAGTGCGATCTTAAGCAGGGGGATGGAGAGCCCTGTTACCGCGTTGAAGTTTGAGATGAAGAAATCAACGTATTTAAAGTATCCGAGCATGGCAAGGCTTGATCCCACAGAGAGGATGATAAAGAGCCGTGCCAGTGCGCGGTTTGAGCGAAATCGCTCGATAAGAAGGCCAAATACATAGCCGAGCGCGATGGAGAGCAGCATCCAAATTACATATCTCGGCTCGCCCCATGCGTAGAACACAAGGCTTGAGAGGAGCAGGACGGCGTTTTTGAGGCACTTGGGTGCTATTATATACAAAAGTATCACGCAGGGCAAAAAGTAAAACAAAAACGGTATGCTTGAGAATAACATTTTAAATACCTATATCTGAATTTTATTTTTGCGACTCGCAGAGGCTTTTGAGGGTCGGATATTGCGCCTCTTACCGCTCTGCGGCATAATGATAGGGGTCGGGCGCATGCGCGCGACCCCCGGGTTGAACTTGGGTTACTATAAGATCGTATCTGTTTGGTTTTTTGATCACTCAACCATGGCGGGAGCATCAACGAGGACCTTTGCAGACTCCTCAACAGCAGATGCGGCCTTTACAAGGTTATTGATGTTGCCCTCGTGACCGAAAGCGAATACAAGGTAATCACCGATGGAGATAACAACTACCTTATCGGGGAAGCCGCACATCCAACGCTGACCCTGGATAGCGGTCTTGTATGCCTCTGCAAACTCGGCTGCCTTGCCGCTGTCCTTAAGCTTTACGGCGGCGGAGGCAAAGGTGTTGGTGTTCATCATGTGGATGAGGGTGGCAACATCGTTCGTGTCGATCATGGCGAAAAGCTCGTCGGTGAGGTGGGTCATGTATGTGAAGGTGTTCTTAAGATCCTCGCCGGAGGTAACAAGAGCCTCGGTCTCAACGTCGCCGTTCTTGATGGTCTCGTATACATCAGCAAAAAGGTAAGCGCCGGGGCCGTCCATTGTGTCGTTGCCCATGCTGCCGCCGCCGCTGGGGAACTTGTTGTCATCGCCGAAAGCGGCCCAGATCTTGGTGTAAAGGTCAAGGGCAGATTCAAAAGCAGGCTTCGGAGCTTCGGTCTCGGGGGTCTCGGTGTTGTCTGTGGGGGCGTTGCTGCTGTCGGCGGGAGCGGCGGTGGTGTCCTCACCGTTGCCGTTGCCGGTGCAGGCTACAAGAGAGACGGAGAGCAGCATGAGGGCTGCAAGAAGAAGTGCAAGTGTTTTTTTCATTTTTTGTTTTTCCTTTCGATAGTGGGTCTGTTTTGTTTTTTTGTTTTTTCGTTTTTATTGTTTGCGGATCATGTTCGGGATCCGTCTGTCCGATTTATGGGACGAGTGTCCCATCAGTCAAGTGCCGGGGTGATGGTAAGCGTGTTTCCATCCTCGCTGACGGTTGCCGTCAGCCTCACGCACTCGTTCTTGGATCTCATTGTCAGCTCAAAAGAATCACCGGTGGTGGGATCTATGATCCAGATGATCTCGGTGTTCTCGGAGATGGTGAGGTCCTTGTGTGCCGTCCCGCCGTCAAGTGCGACCGATCCGCCGTTGCCGGCTGTGATGCTTACATCGCCATGCTTGGCCGAGACCTGCAGGGTTATGGCCGTTCCCGGGGTCGAACGAGGGGAGAGGGGAGCGGCGAGTGATACCTCTATCGGCTCATTTGAGATGCCGCGGGCCGCTACCCTTGTTCCGTTTACGCTGACCTCGATGTCAGCGCTCCTTTGCATCGTCACAAGCACCATGGCAAACACCGCAATAAGGCATGCGGCGGCGGCCGCGTATCTTGTTATCATAACAAAGGTGCGCTCTCTTTTTGGGAACGGCAGGCGCGCTTCTTCCAGCAGATCGTCATCGATCTCACCGATGGCTCGCGCCAGTAGCTCGTTTTTCATTTTGTCGTGCCTTCCTTTCCCATTTTAAACGGTGATACCGTCCTTTTCCAAATGTGCTTTCAGCTTTGAGCGCATTCGAAACAGGAGCGATTTTACGCGGCTCTCGCTTATGCCAAACCGCTCTGCGATCTCCGCTATGGGATCACAGTAAAAATACCTGCACACAAAGACCCTCCGGTCCAGTGATTTTTGCGTGTGCAAAAAATCGCTGATGCTTGCTCCGATAAGTCCGACCCGCTCGTCATTTTCCACCGGTTCACCTCCCGGAACGCACTCGTCAAGCTCATCAAGAGAAACCGTAAACTCGTTAATTGCACGCTTTTCCGCATACCTCATATTGTAGCGGTTTATCGAGAGGTTTCTTGTGATCTTTCCAAGGTAGGTGGCAAGATTGGACGGTCGCTTTGGCGGTATCGAGCGCCATGCGCCGAGCCATGTGTCATTAACACACTCCTCGCTGTCAAGCTCGTCATAAAGAATGTTCATGGCGATCTTGGTGCAGTACGCTCCGTACTTTGTTTGCGATTCGGCTATCGCCTGCTCGTCTCTTTTAAAGTACAACTCAACTATTGCTTCGTCGTTCATGCAGTCACCTCATATCACTGCGTTCCTACCCTTATACACAGCAAAATTTCGGGTAGGTTGCATTTTTTCAAAAAAATTTTTTAAAAAAACAAAAAAATAAAAAACGGATGCCTAAAGAACAAAAACAGTCGCCGGGCAATGGCCGGGGCGACTGTTTTGGCCTGTCGGCATGTGATGTTCACAGCTCTATCGCGCGGCGACCTTGACCGGTCGGGTATTGCAGTAAAAACTTACAATACAATCCTAACACCCGGGGCCACGTATTTAAATATAAGGTATGCCAGCACCGCCTGGCACAAAATGATCAGCGGTATGCCCACCATAAATTTGGCGTGCTTTGTTTTGTGGCGTACGGCAAGCATCGTGGCCAGCATCGCCACCGAGCCGCCAACGAGCGAGAGTGCCAAAAGCGAGCTCTCGCGTATGCGGCGGTCGGCGCGGTGCTTGGATGCCCATTTATCATATATCGTTGTGATGACGGATATAAGCGATATCAGCGCAAGATATATAATAGGAATAAATTCCGTCAGGATGTGGCCGTTGCAGCTCTCTGTCCCCAAGGTGATCAAAAAAGCTGTCCTCGTTTATTGCTTTTTGGGGAAGCTGTCCTTAAGACCCACTATGCGGTTGAATGTGCCGGGGTTTTTGGTATCCTTAACATAGTAGCCGTTGCGCACGAACTGGAAGCGCTCGCCGGGCGCGGCATCCGCCAAGGACGGCTCTACCATACAGCCCTCAAGCTTTGTGGCGGAGCAGGGATCGAGATAATCGCCGTAGGTCTTGCCCTCGGGCATATCATCGATGTTTTCAAGCGTGAAAAGATGGTCGTAAAGCATGATGTCGGCGCGTGCGGCATTGGTGGCGGAGAGCCAGTGGATGGTCCCCTTTATCTTTCTGCCGTCGGTGGGGTTGCCGTTGCCTGCCTCAAGATCGGCGGTGCAGTGCACGGCCGCAATGCTGCCGTCATCGTTATGATCAACGGATACACAGCGCACGATGTATCCGCCCATCAGTCTTACCTCGCCATTCGGCTTGAGCCTGAAGAACTTGGGCGGCGGGACCTCGGCAAAATCGTCGGCATCGATGTACAGCTCACGTGTGAATGCAAGCCGCCTCGTTCCCGCCTCTGGATCCTGCGGGTTGTTTGGCAGCTCAAAGTACTCTGTTTTGCCCTCCGGGTAGTTGTCAACTATAAGCTTCAAGGGCTTCATTATCGCAATGCGGCGGGGAGCGGTGCGGTTAAGCTCCTCGCGAATGCAGTGCTCAAGCAACTCTATATCCACAACGCTGTAGGCCTTGGAAACGCCCGCACGGTCAACAAAGTCAAATATCGCCTCCGGCGTGTAGCCGCGGCGGCGCAGACCGCAAAGCGTGGGCATGCGGGGATCGTCCCAGCCGTCCACCAGACCGTCCTCAACGAGCTGACGCAGATATCTCTTGCTCATAACGGTGTGGGTGACGTTGAGGCGCGCAAACTCGCGCTGTTTCGGCTTCTGCTCAAAGCCGATGTTATCCACCACCCACTCATAAAGCGGACGGTGATTTTCAAATTCTATCGAACAGCAGGAGTGCGTTATGCCCTCAAGTGCATCCTGTATCGGATGTGCGTAGTCATAAAGCGGATAGATGCACCATTTGTTGCCCTGGCGATGGTGCTCGGTGTGCAGTATGCGGTATATCGCGGGGTCGCGCATGTTCATGTTTGGGGATGCCATGTCTATTTTGGCACGCAGTGTGTGAGAGCCGTCGGGAAATTCGCCGCGCTTCATGCGCTCAAAAAGCTCAAGGTTCTCCTCAACAGTTCTGTTGCGGCATGGGGATTCACGTCCCGGCTCTGTAAGCGTGCCGCGGTATTCCTTCATCTCCTCGGCGCTGAGGTCGTCAACATATGCCTTGCCGTCGCGGATCAGCTTTACGGCAAACTCGTAGCATTTGTCAAAATAGTCGGATCCGTAATAAATGCCGCCGGTAGGCTCGCACCCAAGCCAGCAAAGATCCTCGTATATCGACTTTACATACTCGTCTCCCTCTCTTACGGGGTTGGTGTCGTCATAGCGGAGATTGAAAAGTCCGTGATATTTTTTGGCTATCAGCCAGTTGATGCGTATCGCCTTGGCCGAGCCTATGTGCAGGTATCCGTTCGGCTCGGGAGGAAAGCGGGTGTGGATCTTAAGCTCGGGGTTATCGCGCAGATCCTCATCGATTATATCGTGTATAAAGTTGCCGTTTATCTCGGCGGTCTCGTTTTCGGTTTCGTTGATCTCTTTGATATCTTCTTTGTTTTCCATGTCAGAAATACCTTTCTGTCGGTAATTTTGGTGATCGCGCGGAGGGGATCAGAGTGCCGCGCACAGCTCGCGTACGCGGGCTGTGGTGCGCTCTGCGCCAAGCAGGTGGATGACGGTGTAAAGATCCGGCGAGTTCATTCTGCCGGTCACCGCCACGCGTATGAACATGCTGACATCCGCCACACTGCCGCGGTAGGCGGTGGGGTCTGCCTTGTAGCTGCGCATATCGGTGGCATAGCCAAGCTTTGCGGCTATCGCCTTTATCTTTTCAAACCACGCATCGGTGCCGTCGTTCATGTCAAGCGTGTCCGCAAACTCCGAGAGCGCGGTCTTTACATCAGCGCGGTCAAAGCCCTCGGGTATCTCATCCTCGCGGCGGAACAGCTCATCATAAAAGAAGCCCGCAAAGCCGCGCACCTCACTCCAAAGACCGTAATCCTTGCGCGGCTTTTTGCCGCCGCGACCTATTGAAAGTATCGCGCGCGCATAGTCGGGGTCACGATCGAGGAGTGCGAAAAATTCGGGATCATATTCCCGCGCCCAAGCGGAGAGCTGATCGTAGACCTCCTCGGCACTCATGCGGGAGACTACGTTTTTGGAGACGTCCTCTATCTTTGCACGGTCAAAAAGACAGCCGGAGGCGCACATCTTTTTAATGTCAAATTTAAAATCGGTAAAGGGCAGGTCGCGGTTTTGCATGCGCCATTCCTCAAAGTTGGAGTTGAGGACGGTCAAAAGATACTCGGAGACCGCCGCGGGCGCGTAGCCGTCCCGCTCATAGTCGTTCATGTTGGCGCCAAGGTCGCGCTTTGAGAACTTTTTCTTGTTGCCAAACTCATCAAGCCGCATTATCTGCGCGGTGTGCAGATATTTGGGCAGGCGGAAGCCGAGATAACGGAAGAGCTGTATGTGCTTTGCCACGCTCGGCAGCCATTCCTCGCCGCGTATCACGTGCGTGGTGCGCATAAGGTGATCGTCCACCGCGTGCGCAAAGTGATAGGTGGGAATGCCGTCGCTCTTGAGCAGAACAAAATCCTCGTCGTTTTCGGGTATCTCAAGCTTGCCCTTTACAAGATCGGTAAAGGGAGTTTTCTTTTCGGGGTCGCCGTCGGCAAGTATGCGCAGCACAAATTTGTTGCCCGCGGCAAGATTTTTTTCAACATCCTCAAGGGTAAACTCGCGCTGGCGGCGCATGGCGGCCTTTTGCTCGGCCTCAAGTTCGGGCGTCCACTCGCGGGACTTTACCTCCGCCTTTTTATCTATCGCATCAAGCGCTACAAGCTCCTCATCGGTGGTAAAGCAGGGGTATGCCTTGCCCTCGGCAACCAGCTTTTTGGCGTAAACGTGATAGATGTCTCCGCGCAGGCTCTGCTTATAGGGGCCGTAATTGCCGCGGTCTGTTATCTCGCCGCCCTCTCCTATCGCCGCGCCCTCGTCAAAGCGAATGCCGTAGCGTGCCAGAGTGTTTATAAGCCCCTCGGCCGCGCCAGGGACCTCACGCTTTGCATCGGTATCCTCAATGCGAAGATAAAAAACGCCGCCGGATTGATGTGCAAGCCTCTCGCCTACCATTGTTTGATATACACCGCCTATATGCACAAAGCCTGTGGGGCTTGGCGCAAAGCGCGTGACCTTTGCCCCCTCAGGCAGGTCGCGGGGCGGATATTTTTTTTCAAGCTCCTCCGGTGTCATCTTAACATCGGGAAAGAGCATTTCTGCTAAACGAACGTTATCCATGTTACCCTCTCTGGTGTCTTTTTGGTGTTTATTGCGTTTATTGAGCAAATAAGTCGGTATGCCGCAATAAATAAAAGTAAGATAAAATATTATTACATCTTATTTTATCACAAACCGGCGCAAATGTCTACATAAAAAAAGCTCAAAAAGCGCAAAAAGCGCAAAAACACGAATAAAACCGTAGCTTTGGCCGCATTTTGGCCTCATCTTTGATGGCTTTATCGTGTTTTTGCTCTCCTCGCGCTGTGTTTGCGGCTTTTTTATCCTCGGTGGATGCTCACCCTCTTGAATGATACGGCTCAAGGTGGCCGTTCTCCATTGAAAATATCCTGTCCGCTCGCTCGGCTATCGACATATCATGCGTGACCATTATAAGTGTTTGCCCCATGACCTCCTTGGTGCGCAAAAGAAGCTCCAGCACTTCGTCGGCATTGCGGCGGTCAAGGTTGCCTGTCGGTTCGTCCGCAAATACCACCTGCGGACGGTTTATCAGCGCGCGCGCTATCGATACGCGCTGCTGCTGACCGCCGGAAAGCTCGCTGGGCAGGTGGTGCAGTCTGTCACCGATATCAAGCGTGGCAACAAGCTTTTTCAGGTGTTCCTCATAGCTTACATCATCCTTGTTGCACATAAGCGTGGGGATGAGAATATTTTCAAGCGCTGTGAACTGCGAGATCAGGTTGTGGTTTTGAAATACCATTCCTATATAGTTGCCGCGAAATTCGGCCAGCTCGTCTGCCGACATGGCGGTGATATCGTTGCCGCGAACTACTATCTTACCTGAATTCGGACGGTCAAGCCCCGCCAAAATGTGAAGCAGTGTGCTCTTGCCCGAGCCGGATGTTCCGATTATCGCCACAAATTCCCCCTCGCGCACATCAAATGTCGCTCGGTTTACGGCGGTCACCACCGTGTCGTATTGGCGGTATTGCTTTATGACGTCACGTGCCTCAAGTATCTTTCTTTTTTCCTGTTCCATGGCTTTATCGTTCCTTACTTACAATTACAATTATTCGATCATTTATTCTGCGATATTATTTGTTATGTTTATTATGTTTATTATGGTCAATATGATATATCGCGATGGACGTTTGTCACTCGCCGAGCTGTGCGCGCTCGGTGCGGGCGCGCTCCTTTATAAAGCGGCGGTAGGGCGCGTATGCCGAGGCAAAGCCGCAGGCGGCCGAAACTATCAGGCAGATGATGCAGGCGGGGATGGAAAGATCAAATCCGTGCCGCACTGCATCGGTAAAGCCGTACTTGGGCAAAAAGTTATCAAGCACCCAAAACGAGAGCCATCCAAACAGCGCACCAAGCACCACGCTTACAAAAAATGAGCAAACCGCGGTCACGCCGCCGGAGAAGAGGTGGAGCGAGCGCAGGTCGGCATCCCCCGCGCCAAAGGCGCTGAGCATTTCAAACTCGCCGCGGCGCTTGGTAAAGAACATCGACTGCGAGAAGAACCAAACGAGCGGGGAGAGCGCCAGCACCGCGGTAAGGCACAAAAGCGTGACTCCGCGAATATTCGCGTGGCCGTTCAGCCTTTCGGTGGCATCGGCATTGCTGTCACGCAGACTAAAGCCCGCGTATCCCGCAAAAAGACGGCGCAACTCAAAAAATGCATCCTCTGCCGCCGCGTCGTCAATGCCGTTGCAAAGATAGATATCGGCACTCTGCACCACGGGCGCACTTCCGGTAAGCTTTTGGTAAAGCTCGGGTGAGACGGCAACGGTAAACGCATCCTCGGCAAGGCCTGTGTCTATCACAGCACCCACCGTCAGGTCAATATAGGCAAACTCGCCTTTTTTTATCTCCTGCTCAAGGTTCAGGCGTGCGTCTGTAATGGTAAGATCAAGCGGGGAGAGCTGGCTGACAAATACCGCCGCGCGGATCCTGTCCCCAACCTTGAAGTTAAGCTCGCGGCCGTTGTATATGTACTCGCTGACCGCCACTGTGTATTCGTCGGCAAGGACCGATGAGAGATCCCCGGTGACCTCCCACGCGCCGTGGGTCGTGGTCATGCCGATCAGAGCCTCGTCAAGCGCCATGTATTTTGCGCTGTTGGTGGCCACGCTCTCGCCGTCCTGTGCGCGGGTGGTGTTGTAGTTTTGACTGCCCGCCTGTGCATGCGAGAGGACTATATGCCCCCGCGCGGCGGAGGCCTTTTGGCTGACATCCCACATAAGATATTCAACGCCCTCCACATCTGCGGCAAGCTCAAGGTCAAATTCGTCAATGCCGTCTCGGTCGCTCACGGAGAGCGTGAATTGCGGCACTGGCGCGGCATCTATATCCTGCTGTCTTGATGATAGGAAAACGCCGCACAAAAAGACGGTCGAAAAGGATATCGCCCCAAGGAGCAGGCCCGCAAAGTAGCGGCGAAAACGAAACATTCCGTAAAGCTCGTAGACAGACGGAAAGCGCTTGCCGAATATAAATGCCGAGCGGCGAGGTGAAGATACAAGGTTTGAGTTATCCTCCGCCGTCAAAAGCGAGACCGGCGACTTTTTGGAAAGCACCAGTATCGGCAGTGCGGTCGCCGCAAAAACGGCGCAAAGATCAAACAGCAGTGCCAGCCACAGGTCGGCGGTGCGCCATGCGTAGGAGGCGCCGCGCGGCAGGTATATAAGGGCGGCTATGCCAACTCCCGCCGCGGCGGCGGGAATAAAGGTCAGGATGGAGATCATAAAAAGCTCCCATGACGCCGTTTCAAACAGCTTTTCAAACCCGGCACCAAAGGACATGTATATTCCGTAGCGGAATTTATAATGGTTGGTGCGGATGTTAAACAGTATCATCAGCGCCAGCGCGGCAAACAGCAGGCAAACGATAAAAAATGCCCACCTGCCCACGGTGTCGCGCGTGCGGGCCTGCTCTATCAGCGTTATGCGCTCGGTGTAGCGTACCTGCGAGGCCGCGCCCCTTATCTGATAATAGCTCAAAAAGTCCTCGCCGCGCTCGCGGGAATCAATGTCAAGCAATATGTGCATCTCATATTTCTTGCCGCCGGGCGAGATAGTGTATTCTTCAAAATCATATGATTCATACATCCTTTTTTCGGGGCTCAGCTGGCTTGCTATCCACAGGCGGCCGTTCTCTATCGCTGTGCGCTCGTCTGATGTCAGCCCGTCAACTATCAGGTGGCAGTCGCTTGATGCATATGCCTCGTCGATGGCGGATTCAAGGCGAATATCCGAGTATGTCATGCCCGCCCAAAAGATGAGCTGAAGCGCAAAGCAGGCGGCAAAGAAAGGGAAGTATTCAAAAAAGCCGCGGGTGACCGAGCGGAATGCGGTGGTGAGGTTACGAAGGGAGAAGAACCGTCCGAGAAATCCCAAGGCGCTCCTGATGTTTGCAGCCGGTTTAAAAACGTATACTCGCTTGTGGTCTACGTATTTTTCTTCAAGCATTACGAAACTCCTTGTTAACATGATATTATATTATACAATTAATCAGCATAATTTTCAAGGGCGAGAGGGGGATATTTTGTGTGCATTGTGTATATCTTTTTGTGTTTTGGCGCGGGACGGTATTAATAAAATGTAACTTTTAAAATTCCGCTTGCCAAAGCGCGACTTTTGTTGTATAATATTAGCGAAAATGTTCTACCGGGGCATAGGATCGTTAAAAAAATAACGATCTGCAAGCCGAGCCGAAGGTCTTTCGCGGCAGGGTAGGGCAGGCATTCAAAAATCTTAAAGCTTGAAAAAAATTAATCTTTTTTAAAGGAGAATAAAAACGAATGACCAACAACAAGTACATTCTTGACTGGGTCAAGGAAATGGCCGAGCTGACCTGTCCCGATAAGATCGTTTGGATCGACGGCAGCGAGGAGCAGGCAGAGGCTCTGCGCGCAGAGGCTTGCTCTACCGGCGAGATGATAAAGCTCAACCAGGATCTGCTTCCCGGTTGCTACCTGCACCGCACCGCCATCAACGACGTTGCTCGTGTTGAGGGCAGGACCTTTATCTGCACCCCCACCAAGGAAGAGGCCGGCAACATCAACAACTGGATGGAGCCTACCGAGTGCTATGAGAAGCTCAGAAAGATCTACCGCGGCTCCATGAAGGGCAGAACGATGTACGTTATCCCTTACTCCATGGGTATCGTCGGCTCTGATTTTGCAAAATACGGCATCGAGCTTACCGACTCTATCTACGTCGTGCTCAACATGCTCATCATGACCCGCGTCGGCACCGATGTTCTTGAGGCTATCGGCGACAGCGATAACTACATAAAGGGCCTGCACTCCAAGGCGCAGCTTGATGAGAGCAACCGTTACATCTGCCACTTCCCGCAGGATAACACCATCTGGTCTGTCAACTCCGGCTACGGCGGAAACGTTCTGCTCGGTAAAAAGTGCTTTGCTCTTCGTATCGCCTCCTACCTCGGCAGAAAGGAAAACTGGATGGCCGAGCATATGCTCATCCTTGGCGTTGAGTATCCCGATGGTGATGTTAAGTATGTTTGCGCCGCATTCCCCTCTGCTTGCGGTAAGACCAACCTCGCTATGCTCATTCCGCCCGAGGTATATAAGAAAAAAGGCTTTAAGACCTGGACCGTCGGCGATGATATCGCTTGGTTGCGCATAGGCAAGGATGGCCGCCTCTGGGCCATGAACCCCGAAAACGGCTTCTTCGGCGTTGCTCCCGGCACAAACGAAAAGTCCAACCCCAATGCTCTGCACACCTGCATGAAGGATACTATCTTCACCAACGTGTGCCACAACCTTGATAACAACACCATTTGGTGGGAGAGCCTTGATAACGATCCTCCCAAGAACGCCCTCAACTGGAAGGGTGAGGTCTGGGATTACAACAAGTATGACAAGGCAGATAAGATCAACACCTCCGGTGCTCATCCCAACAGCCGCTTCACCGCAAAGGCTGTCAACTGCCCCTGCCTCTCCAAGGAATTTGATAACCCCGCAGGCGTTCCCGTTTCCGCCATCATCTTCGGCGGCAGACGCGCCAAGACCGCCCCGCTGGTATACCAGTCCACCAGCTGGCAGAACGGTACCTTCGTTGGCTCTATCATGGCCTCCGAGACCACTGCAGCAGCCGCAGGCGCTATCGGCGTAGTCCGTCGCGATCCTATGGCAATGCGTCCCTTCGTTGGCTACAACATGGGTGACTACTGGCGCCACTGGCTCGATATGGGCAAGATCATCCCCAACGCTCCCCAGATCTTCCACGTCAACTGGTTCCGCACCGATGATAACGGCAACTTCGTATGGCCGGGCTTTGGCGACAACCTCCGCGTTGTTGACTGGATCCTCGCTCGCTGCGCGGGCAAGGTCGATGCAGATCTCACCGCTATCGGTTATGTTCCGAAGCCTGAGGATATCAACATCGAGGGCCTTGACGGCATCACCGTTGATACCGTTCGCGACCTTGTAAGCGTTGATAAGAATGCATGGCTTGAGGATATCGAGAACATCAAGGAGTTCTACGCTCAGGTGGGCGATCATGTTCCCTCCGAGCTGTATGACGAGCTTGCAGCACTTGAGGCAAGACTCCGCGCATGATCTCGGCGTAAAATTATAAATAAATAAGCCTCGGGCTGTCTCGCGTAAGTGGGACAGCCCGAGGCTTTTAAATCTCGTCCGCCGCCCGACGGTTGCCGCCCGCAAGCGATAAAATAAAAACAGGGAGCATTTACGCGATGTTTTGCACAGAAATGCTCCCTATGTTTATAGCGAATGCCGATGCAGATAAAAACGCTGTCGTGCCAAGCGGCACGACAGCAGCGGGATCGCACCCCTTACCCAAGCCAAATGCCAACTGTTATAAAATAAGTCATGTCACCTATGCTCGTTCATCGCCGGATAAAGCCTTTGCGCTGTTTGCGGGATCGGCATAAAAGGCGTCAAGCTCCGCCTATTTTATGCTGTAGCCGATCCGGTGCTTGCGGTCTCCGTGCGGAAAGGTGGCGGAGATGTGCAAGCCGTCTCGATCAAGTTTATAAACATCTTCCTGCCATTCTGCGCCGGCGCGACTTCTTTGAACATACGCAAACTGCAGGGTGTATTCCGTGCCGTCGATGGTTATCGTCACATCATCCGGATGATAGGAGTCGGTAACATCCGTGCCGGAGTACAGCATTCGTTCAAGCTTTGCAATATCCTCATCTTGCCCGATCGGAAGCGGGTGCGGACCCTCTGCGGCACCGTCGCAACTTTCGTAAACAGCCGCCGCACGCAGAGGCCGCGGGTCCACCAATACCCTTTGACAGCTTGTCAGCATCAGGGTGAGCCCCAATAATACGCATGCCGCGGTAAGCAGTATTCCTTTTCTTTTCATGATAATACCCTCGTAAAACAGATGCGAAATTTGTCCTTTTGTCTCATTTTGGCGGGCGCGGCCCGCCGATAGGCTTGGTGGATCAAATGCCATGATAAACTCCTTTCGCGTGTGGGCGACATTATGCGGCCGTCGCCTCAGGCGTTGTACGCCTGCATTTACAGTATAACATATTAATTCTTAACCGTCAATGCTTAAAATGCAGAAAATAACATTCTTTGATATTATATGCGAAAAAAGCAGTACACCGACCGTATCTTGGCGGTTGGTGTACTGCATGATCTTTGTCCGCTTATTTGATAAAATTAGTATAGGAACGCCGCGGGATAGGCGGCATACCGTAAAGCTCGCGGCCGAGCTTTATGCTCTTTACAAGAAACGCCATGTTTGCGGCCAGCTCGCGCATAGTCTCAAGCCCCTCGGCATCCCCCGCGGCCTCGCCCGGAGTTTGACCGTGAATATTGTTCCAGTAGCGGCTGGAGGCTACAGGCATACCGGAGATGGTAAAATACTTGTTCAGCTCGTCAAAGGTCGCACTGCATCCACTGCGGCGCGCGCAAACGACGGATGCGCCTACCTTCATCCGCTTATCAAAGCGGGTGCTGTAAAACAGGCGGTCAAGACATGCCACAAGCGTTGCGTTTGCGGAGGCATAGTATACAGGGCTTGCGACCACAAGACCATCCGCGGCCTCAAATTTTACGGCAAGCTCGTTTACAATGTCGTCAAATACGCACCGACCGCTTGAAAAACAGCCATGGCAGGCAACACATCCGCGTATATCCATACTGCCGATGCGAACTATCTCCATGTCTATCCCCTCGGCCTCAAATACGCGCTGCATCTCATCAAGGGCGATGGATGTGTTGCCGCCCTCTCGCGGACTGCCGTTTAAGGCAAGGATCTTTGGGCGTTTTGCGGGGGTGGTGCAGCCGGAGTCGGAGAGGGCGCACAAAAGATCGTAAAGTCCATCCTCGGATAGGACTCCGCGCGGCATATCGGCGGGCAATAGCCCCTGCTCGTCAAGCTCAAAGTCTTGCTGCCACTTGCCGCTCGTCATGTACTCGGAAAGCACTGCGCTTGCCATTTTGATCTCCGCGCCGTCGGTGGCCGTCGGGTCGCTCGCGGCAAGCTTTTGCGCCTCCGCAAGCATCGTGTAAAGCTGTTCCATGCGCTGGGTTCTGCGGATGGAGGATAAAACATCCTTGCTGTCCATGGTCGATCTCCTTTAACTCCTTTAAAATAAACTTGCCGGATCTTGGGGTCGGCTGTGTTTTTATGTAGCTGTAAGCTTCGGTCGCCGCTGTCCTGCCGCGGCCGATCTGTTGGCTTTTAGGTGCGTGGTCAGTTCTCCTCGTCCGCTGTCGTTATGCCCTCGGGGCGGCTCTTTATGTCGTTCAACTCGCGAATAAAGGTTTCAATATCCTTAAATTCGCGGTATACCGAGGCAAAGCGAACATATGCCACAGCATCCTCTGATTTCAGGCGGCGCATTACCATCTCGCCTATATCCCCGGAGGGTATCTCCTGCCGCAGTGAGTTTTGCAGCTCGGATTCTATCTCCGCGGCGATCCTATCGGCGTTTACCGGTCGCTTTTCACAGGCCTTGAGCAGACCCGACAGCAGCTTTGAACGGTCAAAAAGCTCGCGTGTGCCGTTCTTTTTTATAACAACGAGCTGTACCGATTCTATGACCTCAAAGGTCGTAAAGCGTTTTTGACAGTTCAGGCACTCGCGGCGGCGGCGTATACTGTTGCCGTCTATGTTTTGGCGTGAATCTATAACGCGGCTCTCAAGGCAGCCGCAGCTCGGACATCTCAATATAAATACCTGCCTTTCATTATTACAATTATTCTATCACATAGCGGGCGATTTGTAAAGAGGTTTGCCGTTTTTTTGCTACGCGGATGCTACGCATCTCGGCGTGCGGCCTCCCAGTCATCGATTATGTAGGTCAGCGTTATCGGAGTCACACCGCCGCGCAGTATGCTCTCATACAGCCTGCAGGCAGTTCGCCTGTCGCATTCAACGGTGCGCGAGGTGTGCTCGGTGGCGGATGTTACCGATATCGTAAAGTATCGCCCCGCGGCGCGGCATTGCTCGCACAGTCGGTAGCCTACGCGCCGCCCTCCCACGTTTGAGGTGGATGAACGCAGCAGCTTGGCTCCAAACTCACATGCGTGTGTCGTGTTGTACTTTTGTTGTCTTTGCGTTTTGGTCATGGTCTGTCCTCCTTTGCCCTTTGGGCTTTTTGGTTTGCAACCGCATTCGGCGGTCGTTGTGTGCTTGCCGCTCGCGGTCGCATTGTGCTGATTATGATAACGCCGCGGCAGAACGGTAACAATTGCAAAAAAAGATCGTATCATAACATTATTTGTCGTTAAAATGAACGAAATTAACAAAAGCGTCAAAAAGGCAACAAAAAGTGCGAGAATAAAAATGCAATTTGGTCAGTATAAAAGTGCAATTATATGCACCGCATGAAACATTTGAGCAAAAAACCTTGGGTGATGTATTTTTATCCAAATACGCCTTATAATGATCATTGAAAAATTACGATATGCACGATATAATGACGTATGTTTGAGATATAGTGCATATGACCCTGTCGTTGTATGCATTATTCAGTCAAAAAGCGATAATGCATAAAAATACCAAAACGGCGCACTGGCACCGCATGGGCGGCGGATCTTTGGGTCTTATATGCACGGAAAGCAGAGAGGAAGAAAAGTAAAATGAAGCAAACAAAACGAGCGGGCGTGCGCCTTTTGGGGTACATATCTGCAATGGCGGCGGAGGCCGGTAAGCTCGGGTGCGAGGCGATGACGGTCTTTATCTGCGGCATGGGGAGTGCCACACTGGCGGCGGTGGCGTGGCTTTGTCGGCTTGCGGAGGCGGTCGCGGTCGATCCGCTCGGCGCCGAGAGCTATTATGCGCCGATGCTTGAATACATAATGATGGCTTATCTTATCGTTATCGCGGGGACGCTGGCCTTTGATCTGCTTGCAAGGTCCTGCAAGCGGCATGGCGGAGGCAAATAAGCGCATCCTGCCAGCGATATTTGCGAAAAAATGCCCCTATCCGAAAAAAACTATTGAAAAAAAGATAAAAGTGTGGTATACTGTGTATATAAATGCTGTGATGAAGACAGCGGGCGTGGATGGGCGATCCACAGAGAGACCGACAGGGCTGGGAGCGGTCGATCGCGCACGTTTCGCATTTCGCTTCGGAGCACGGATAGTCAAAGCGAGCGGGCAATGCTGCCACGCCGCCTGTAGCCATCCGCGGTGGGCACCGTTATCTGCCGAGAGTGTCGATGCCGCGCGGCATCGGAATTCGGGTGGTACCGCGGTGTTTTTTGCTCCGTCCTGATCGGGACGGGCTTTTTTTATTCTCTTTTTTTGCCGCCGCCCACTGCTCACGGATAAAAAGTAAAAAAGGGAAGAGGATCTATGTGTGATCAAAAAAATATTTACAGATACAACCGAAAGGAAATGATCGAAAAATGAAAGAGCTACTTCAAAGGATCAGAACAGAGGCGCTTGAGCGTATCGGCGCGGCCGATGCTGATCTTGAATCTCTCAGAGTCCGCTATCTCGGCAAAAAGGGCGAGCTTACAGCGGTGCTTCGCGGCATGGCAGGGCTTTCCGCCGAGGAGCGCCCGATAGTCGGCCAGCTTGCCAACCGTGTGCGCGGCGAGATAGAGGAGGCAATTGCCGAGCGTGCCGCCGCACAAAAGCAAAAGGCACTTGAGACGCAGCTGCTCTCCGAGCGCGTTGACGTTACAGCCCCGGGCAAGCTGCCCGAGCGCGGACACCGCCACCCTCTCACCGTCGTCCGCCGCGACCTTGAGGAGATCTTTTTGGGTCTTGGCTTCTCGATAGCCGAGGGACCGGAGGTCGAATATGATTATTATAACTTCCAAGCGCTGAACATTCCGGAAAATCACCCCGCGCGGGATACGCAGGATACCTTTTATATCACTGATAACATCCTTTTGCGCTCGCAGACCTCCCCGGTTCAGGTCAGAGTTATGGAAAAGCAAAAGCCGCCGATAAGGATAGTCTCCCCCGGCCGCGTTTATCGCTCGGATGATGTTGATGCCACCCACTCACCGCTCTTCCATCAGTTTGAGGGACTTGTGGTCGATCGCGGCATCACGATGGGCGACCTCAAGGGCATGCTTGAGCTGTTTGCCAAGAACATGTTCGGTGAGGATACCCGCATCCGCTTCCGTCCGCACCACTTCCCGTTTACCGAGCCGTCGGCGGAGGTCGATGTATCCTGCTTTGCCTGCGGCGGCAAGGGCTGCCGCTTCTGCAAGGGCGAGGGCTGGATAGAGATACTCGGCGCAGGTATGGTGCACCCGCATGTGCTCAGCGGTTGCGGCATCGACCCGGAGGAATATTCCGGCTTTGCCTTTGGACTCGGCATCGAGCGTATAGCACTGCTTAAGTATCACATCGATGATATGCGCCTGCTGTATGAAAATGATATCCGATTTATCTCCCAGTTTTGACGATCGAAACTTTTTACCTATTTAATTAAACAGTATAGCAAAAAGAAAAAACAGATCGATCGGATATCATGGACGGTAATACAGCTAAAGTAAAAAAAACAACGCCGGGCGGGGTCATGGCGACCGTAACAGACTGGTCACTGCTGACGCTTGGCACGCTTATTTTGACGGTTGGAGTGTACTTTTTTAAATACCCCAACAACTTCGCCATGGGAGGCGTTAGCGGCCTCTCGGTGGTGCTGGCAAAGATCCTGCCGTTTGCCACTCCGGCGGGGATCGTTACGGTGCTAAACGTTTTTTATCTTATCATAGGCTTTATCTTTCTTGGCCGCAAGATAGGCGTGCGCACCGTTTATTGCAGTCTTTTGTTCTCGCTGGCACTATCCGTGCTTGAGGTAGCAGTGCCTGTCAGCGCACCGCTTACCGATCAGCCTACCCTTGAGCTTTGCTTTGCAGTGCTCCTGCCAGGGCTTGGCTCGGCTCTCGTGTTTAACCGCGATGGGTCAACGGGTGGCTCGGATATATTGGCGCTCATACTCAAAAAGTACCTAAAGATAGAGGTCGGCCGTGCCCTGTTGTTGGCCGATTGCCTGGTGGTGGCGGTCTCATTCTTCGCATTTGACGTGCAAACAGGACTTTATTCACTGCTTGGACTGCTTGCAAAGGCGTTTTTGGTGGATTCCGTCATCGAGAACATCAATATTTCCAAATTCTTTATCATCGTTACCTCAAAGCCCGAGCCTATAATCGAGTATATAAACGCCACGCTCCACCGCGGCGTTACCGAGTGGGAGGGCGTTGGTTGCTACACAGGCGAGCGGCGCACCGTGCTTTTGGTGGTAATGAACCGCGCACAGGCCATGAACATGCGCTCCTATGTGCGCACGGTGGATAAGGATGCGTTCGTTTTGATCTCAAGCTCAAGCGACATCATCGGCAAGGGCTTTAGGCAAACGAGCTGACAGTGCGTGGCACTATCACCCACGGCAACCGCGCGGCGGCGTGCCGATATAAACAAACGTTGAAAAACGTTAAAAACGCTAAAAACGTTGACAAAACGAAAGGAAGCTTTCGCCGATGCGAAAGCGATGGTCATAAAAATGATCCTATCTCTTGAATGGCTCTCGGAGTTTGTAGACACCGCGGGCATAGATGCAGTCGGTTTTTGCGACAGGATGACGGCGACCGGCTCAAAGGTCGAGGGCTATGAGGTCCTTGGCGACAATATACAAAATGTAAAGGTTGGGCGCATAGTCGGTCTGCGCCCCCACGAAAACAGCGATCATCTTCAGATATGCGATATCGATATCGGCACCGGAGAGACGGTGCAGATAGTCACCGGCGCGCAAAACGTATTTGAGGGTGCAATAGTCCCCGCGGCCATCGCCGTGGCTCACCTGCCGGGGGATGTTACCATAAAAGCGGGCAAGCTGCGCGGCGTGCCGTCCAACGGTATGCTCTGCTCCATTGAGGAGCTTGATGTTGACGAGCATTATATGCCCGGCGCGGATAAGAACGGTATACTGATACTCGGCGAGGAGTACGCTCCCATGATCGGCCATGATATCCGCGAGGCACTGCGACTTCTTGATACCGCCGTTGAGTTTGAGATCACTCCCAACCGCCCTGATTGCCTCTCTGTCATAGGTCTGGCGCGTGAGGCCGCCGTGTCCTTTGAGCGCCCGCTCAAGCTGCATACACCTGCGGTTCGCGGCTCGGGGGACGGCGATAAGATAGAAAACTATCTCTCGGTCAAAATAGATGATCCCGAGCTTTGCCCCCGCTACACCGCAAGAGTCGTTAAAAACGTAAAAATAGCTCCCTCTCCGCTTTGGATGAGGGCAAGACTGCGCGCCTCCGGCGTTCGCCCGATCAACAATATCGTTGACATTACAAACTATGTAATGCTTGAGTATGGTCAGCCCATGCATGCATTTGACTATAAGTGCCTTGACGGTTCGGCCATCACCGTGCGCCGCGCCGCGGAGGGCGAGTCTTTCCGCTCGCTTGACGATAAGGAGCATACGCTTGATGCAAAAACGCTGGTGATCTCGGATGATAAAAAGGCCGTAGCCCTTGCCGGCATCATGGGCGGCGCCAACAGCGAGATAACCGATGCCACCGCCACCGTTGTGTTTGAAAGTGCAAACTTCCTTGGCGCATCGGTGCGTGTTTCCGCCAAAAAGCAGGGCATGAGGACAGAAAGCTCCGCCCGCTTTGAAAAGGGACTTGACCCCGAAAACACCATGCCCGCCATCGAGCGTGCCTGCGAGCTTGTTGAGATCTTGGGCGCGGGTGATGTGGTGGACGGTATCATCGATCTTTACCCCGGCCGTCGCGAGCTTCGCCATGTCGGCTTTAATGCGGATAAGATCAACGCGTTCCTCGGTACTGCCGTTCCTGAGGACTATATGCGCCGCGTGCTCTGCGAGCTTGGCTTTGAGCTTGCGGGGGGCGATGCCACCATCCCTTCCTGGCGTGATGATGTGCTTGGCAATGCTGACCTTGCGGAGGAAGTTATCCGCATGTACGGCTATGATACCATTGAGTCCACTCTCATGTGCGCCCGCACGACCGAGGGCAAGCGCACCGAAAAGCAAAAGTTTGAATTGATGCTTGAGGAGGCGCTGGTCGGTATGGGACTCTCCGAGATAGAGACATTCTCCTTTATCAGCCCCAAGTACTATGACAAGATAGGCATGCCCGCCGATGATGCAAGACGTCGCTCTGTGGTCATCCGTAACCCGCTGGGCGAGGATACAAGCGTTATGCGCACCACCGCACTCCCCTCAATGCTTGAGGTGCTGGCCAGAAACAATAATTTTAATAACGAGAGACTGCGCCTTTATGAAATGGCAACGATCTATCTGCCGAGCGATGAGGAGGGTGCGCTCCCTGCCGAGCCCACATCTCTCACCCTCGGTATGTACGGCGATTGCGATTTCTATACCGTCAAGGGCATTGCCGAAAAGCTTTGCGAGCTTGCGGGCGTCAAGGCCAAATATGTCGCCGTGCGCGATGATGCCACATTCCACCCCGGCCGCTGTGCTGCTGTGTACGCGGGCGAGGATAAAATAGGCGTGCTGGGGCAGATCCACCCCACGGTTGCCGCAAACTACGGCTTTGATGTTCCGGTCTATGCGGCCGAGATAAGCGTACCCACGCTTATGGCGCACTGCGGCGGTGAGATAGAATATCGCCCGCTGCCCAAATACCCCGCAGTTACCCGCGACCTCTCCTTTGTTTGCGATGAGGAGCTTGAGGTCGGCAGGGTAGAGGAGGTCATCCGCGGAGCCGTGGGTAAGCTTGTGGAGGATATCAAGCTGTTTGATATCTATCGCGGTGTACAGCTCGGCGCGGGCAAAAAGAGCGTTTCAATGCGCGTGACTCTGCGCGCCGCCGACAGAACGCTCACGCAGGAGGAGACCGAAAAGGATACAAAGAAGATCCTCGCCGCCCTTGAACGCGACCTCGGCGTTAAGCTGAGAGGTTGATGGTTAACAGTAGACTGTGACGGTTAGCTTCGCTGTTACCGAATAGCACACCAACACGAAAACAACAACAGAAACACCCGCCCCCTGACACAGGCTTATGCCTGTGTCAGGGGGCGGGTGTTTTATCCGGTGATTGCGGTGTTTATCGGTCAGGGTCGAGAGGGGGTCTTCCATTTTGCCAAGCATGCGATGATAATCGGGCCGGCGGGTGGGAGGAGGATTGAAAGGATGATCCAAAGTATCCACAGCTCACTGCTGTAATATTTAAATATCCTTGCGTATGCGATAAAGGTGAACACAAGGGAGGTAAGCGTTGCCGCCAGAGAGACGGCGGCAATGACTATCAGCGCTACAAAGCTCCATGCGGCGGCAAGTGCCGCGCCGTGCAGTATTCCGCCTGCGCCGTCACCCGCCATTGCAAACAGCAAAAAGACCAAGGCGCACAGCACAAGGCAGGCAAGCGATGCCGCGGCGGTGATAAAACTCCAAAATGTTATGCCGGAGAGGCGGCGGGCGGTGGGCTTTAGCCTTGCGGCCGCGGCATCTGCGGTATTGGCAAAAATGCGCTTCCTGTAAAATGGCAGATATGCGCCACCGGGGTGCGCGACCCCGAATGCCGCGGCTGTTTTTTTGATGCCGTAGCCAAACAAAATGTACAGCACTATGTCAATCAGCAGTCCCACTGTAAGGCCGATAAGTGTCGAGGTGACAAATATCGCAATTGCGGCCATGTACAGCAAGTATATCAAGGCGGAAAGTCCATCTACTCCCGCTCCCGCGGATGAAAGCTGTATTAGGGTCATCATGATACTATCATCACCTCCGATGCGACTACAACTTGGCCGTCGTCGCAGATGGCGGTCAGCGAAGCTCCCGGGTCAAGCCATGTGCCGTCCCCAGCAAGTGCCGACCATTCGGCAAGTGTGCCGCCAAAGCGGATGGTGGTCAGTGCGCGGCATGAGCCGAGTGCCTCGGTGCCGATATTCTCAAGTGCGCGGCCGAGGTGTATCTCCGTCAGTGCACGGCAACCGAAAAAACTGTAAGCCTCCAGATTTTTTATCCCGCATGTCGAAAGATCGGCGCGGGTCATGGCGGTGCAATATGCAAAGGCGTTTTGGCCGAGCCGTGTCAGAGCTTGCGGCAGGGTGATAGAGGTCAGTGCGCGGCAAGCGGAGAATGCCTCCGCACCGATGGCGGTCATCTGCGCGGGAATATCTATCGAGCGCAGTGCTTTGCAGTCGGCAAACATAGAGTCACTTATATAGCTAAGCCCGCCGCCAAGCTCTGCCGCTGCAAGGCTCGAGCACCCGCTGAAGAGGTGGCTGCCGACATCGGTAAGGCTATCCGGCAGGGTGATGCTTTCAAGGGATGAGCAGTTTGCAAACGCGCCCATGCCGATCGCTGTCACTCCATCGGGAATATTGATCGACACAAGGGCGGAACAACCGAAAAATGCATGGTTGCCGATCTGCTCGATCCCCGCGTGTATCGTTACCTTGCGGATGCTTTGGTTACCCTCAAACGCCGCATCGGCAATACCGAGGACGGGCAGACCGTTATGGCGAGCGGGGATAGTCACATCCGCGCCGCTGACGTTGCCGAGGCCGACCACGGTGTAACCCGATGAATCGGCGTTTAATATATAGTCGAGCGTGCCGCCCTCCGGGTCGGGCGCGCCGCAGGTCTTGCAAGAGCCGCCCTCAAAGGTATGGCCGAGCGGGGCGGTATAGCGTGTATCCGCAGCTCCGCAGCGCGAGCATGTGCGGCTATCCTCGCCGTTTTTTTCGCATGCGGCGGGAGTTTTTGTCTGCCATTCGCCGTATGTGTGCCCAAGCGGCGGACCGAATACTACCTCGCAACGGCGGCATACAGCGCCCGAGGTGCAGGTGGCATCCGCCATGTCGTGACCGAGCGCATCCGCTGTTGTTTCAATTTTTGTAGCGCCGCAGGAGCAGTTGTAGATGTTATATCCTATCGATTCACATTTGGGCAGCTTCGATCCTACCGGCTGAAACTTGTGCTCATGCGTGCTTTCGGCATCGGTGCTCGGAGCCTCGGTCAGTGCATCCGGCGGGGCTGTCGTGCCGGTCGGGGCAGAGGTGTCGGGCGCGGCCGGTGCTGCAGTCGTGTCGGCGGGCGGGAGTGGATCACCTCCCGCGGCACACGCGGCGGCGGTCAGCGCCAGAGCCAAGAGCGGAATAAGCATCAGGATACGGGCTATCCTGCTCTGCCGCCTGTCTCGGCGGATCCTTTTTATTTTCATCTGTTTTTGTCTCCGTAATTATTTTGCCGTGAGGTGCGGCGGAAGATCATCTCACGCCGAAAAGCAGTTCACCGTAGGTGGGGTAGGGCCAGCGGTCGGCGGCGGTGAGAGATTCTGCCTCGTCAACTGCCGCGCGCAGCTCCTGCATGGCAAGGAATATGCGGTCGCGGTAGCCGCAAGCACGATCATACGCTCCGTCCATGGTCTTGACCTCATAAAGCGCGGTCTCAAGGCATTCGCACCTTGTGTCTATCATGCCGATGAGGGTGGAAAGCTTTGCGGCAAGCTTTGCTTCATAACCCGCGCCTACCTCTGCGCCAAGCTCGGCGGCGAGATGCTGTTTTTTCAGCGCGGTCTCTGCCACCTCGCCGGAATAGGCACTTACAGCCGGCAGTATCTCGCGGCGCACCATGTCTATCATGGTCATGGCCTCAATGTTCAGCAGCTTGCAGTAGTTATCAAGCAGTATCTCATAGCGCGAGTGCGCCTCCTCGGCGGTGTAGATCTTGTGGCGCGCAAACAGCTCTATGTTTTCGGGTGCAATGAGATATGGCAGGCAGTCGGGCGTGGTGCGCAGATTAAGCAGGCCGCGCCGCTCCGCCTCGGCAAGCCATGCATCGTCATAGCCGTTGCCGTTAAATATTATGCGCTTATGCTCATGTATGGTGCGGCGTATCAGATCATGCAGGGCAGTGCCAAGATCCTCCGCTTCCTCAAGCTCGTCCGCAAACTGCCTCAGCGATTCGGCCACCGCGGTGTTGAGCATAATGTTGGCGGTGGCGATGGAGGCGGAGGAGCCGAGCATGCGGAACTCAAATTTATTGCCGGTAAAGGCAAGTGGGGAGGTGCGGTTGCGGTCGGTGGTGTCGCGCGGGAGCTTGGGCAGTACATGCACGCCAAGCTTCAGCGGCGTTTTGTCGGCGGTGGAATACCCCTTGTCGTTTTCTATCGCATCAAGTATCTCGCCAAGGTCGTCACCAAGAAAGATGGATACAACGGCGGGCGGTGCTTCGTTTGCGCCAAGGCGATGGTCGTTGCCCGCGGAGGCAACGGAGAGGCGCAAAAGGTCTTGGTGCTCGTCTACTGCCTTTATCACAGCGCAAAGGAAAAGCAAGAACTGTGCGTTCTCATGCGGCGTGTCGCCGGGCGCAAAAAGATTGACCCCGGTGTTGGTCTGTATAGACCAGTTGTTGTGCTTGCCCGAGCCGTTTACACCCGCAAAGGGCTTTTCGTGCAAAAGGCAAACAAGCCCGTGCCGCTTTGCAATGCTCTGCATCAGCTCCATGGTGAGCTGATTGTGGTCGGTGGCGATATTCGTTGTAGTAAATATGGGCGCAAGCTCATGTTGCGCGGGGGCGGCCTCGTTATGCTCGGTCTTTGCCAGCACGCCGAGATGCCACAGCTCGCGGTCAAGATCCTCCATAAATTCCGCCACGCGCGGCTTTATAGTGCCGAAGTAGTGATCGTCCAGTTCCTGCCCCTTGGGCGGCTTTGCGCCAAAAAGGGTGCGGCCGGTAAATATCAGGTCGCGGCGGCGATCGTACATATCTTTATCTATCAAAAAATATTCCTGCTCCGGGCCGACTGTTGCCTTGGTGGATGTAACATCCTTGTTGCCCAAAATGCGCAAAACGCGCATCGTTTGGCGGTTAAGTGCTTCCATCGAGCGCAAAAGCGGCGTTTTTTTGTCAAGAGCCGCACCGCCAAAGGAGCAGAAAGCGGTGGGGATATAAAGCGTTTTGCCCTTTACAAAGGCATAGGAGGTGGGGTCCCATGCCGTGTAGCCGCGCGCCTCAAAGGTGGCGCGCAGTCCACCGGAGGGGAAGGAGGAGGCATCCGGCTCGCCCTTTATCAGCTCGCGCCCGGAAAATTCCATTATCACCTTGCCGTTTGCGGTGGGAGTGATAAAGGAGTCGTGTTTTTCGGCGGTGATGCCGGTCATGGGCTGGAACCAGTGGGTGAAATGTGTAGCACCCTTGGAGACGGCCCAGTCTTTCATTGCCGCGGCGACCGCGTTTGCAATGCCGAGGTCAAGTGAGCGACCGTCCTCTATCGTCCGCTTCATCGCGTCATACGCATCCTTTGGGAGGCGCGTTTTCATGGCGGCATCGTCAAATACCATGTCGCCGAAGTATTCGGGAATGCAGCGGTCGTCCGGTGTGCAGCCTGTGTTTTGTGTGCCTGTGGCGGGGGTAGGGTAAGTCATGCGTGTACCATTTGCTCTTGCCGCGGCAAGGGCATCCTTTTTATGTCATTTTTATATTATTATTGTGTGATGGAACGGGGATAATAAAAACAAAAAGAGGCAGTGGTGCCGTAGTGGCGCCATTGCCTTTAATGTGTTAATTATACACGAACAGCGCCGAGTTGTCAATAGCTTTTTGAAAAAAATACAGCATTCTGTTCTGTATAGTCGAATATGCGGCACGGCATCGCCCGCCATCATTCATTAATGTCCGACAAAGTTAATCTTTAATTCAATCTTTGCTTGTTGACAGGTAAACGATATTGCGGTATAATTTTAAATGTAAACTATTTCTGCGGGAGGTGCGACTGTGTCTGATATAAAGTCATACGAGTCTGTCATGCTCCCGCTGTGGGTGGTATCCGCTCCGGGCAGATCCGCCGATGGGATAATGTCCTATCTGCGAGAGGGGTCATCTGCCACACCTGCCCTTCCGTTCGCGGCGCCGATACATCTTGTAAGCCTTGCCGAGGCACGGCGCGAATGCAGGGCCGCGGAGACGCGCGGGGTGGTGATCATCAACTCACCGCTGTGTGACGGCGACGGCATAAAGACCGCCGCCGAGCTGACCGCCCTCGGGCATATGGTGTTGGTCATCCTGCCGCAGGATCGCTACCCTGCCGCCCGCGCGGCGGCCGCCGAGGGTGTATTTATCCTGCCGCGGCCGATATCCGAAAGTGTTATGTTTTCGGTGCTTTGGCTGCTGGCCACCGCCTGCGTTCGAGTGAACGGCATGGGCGGCGGCGAGCGCGAAATAGCACAGCGCATGGACGAGATAAAAATAGTTGACAGGGCCAAATGGCTCCTTATCGATTACCTTAAGATGAGTGAGGCGCAGGCGCACCGATATATCGAAAAGCAAGCAATGGATCAGCGCATTACCCGTCTTGAAGCCGCAAAAAACATTTTGAAAACCTATCTCGGCTAATGCCGCGATGGGACGAAAGGACTACGCACATACCATGAACAACCAAACCATCGTCATTCTTGATTTCGGAGGACAGTACAAAGAGCTTATCGCCCGCCGCGTGCGCGAGTGCGGCGTGTACTCGGTGATCCTGCCCTACGATACCGATGCTGACAGGATCGCCGCCCTAAAGCCGATAGGCTTGATCTTTACCGGCGGACCTAACAGCGTGTACGAGGAGGGCTCGCCAAAGTGCTCTTCCGAGATCTTCAAGCTTGGCGTGCCGATACTCGGCATCTGCTACGGCATGCAGCTGATCTGCCATATGTTTGGCGGAGAGGTGGTGGCCTGCCACTCCAGTGAATACGGAACAGTGGATGCAAAGGTGGATACGAGCACAGATCTGTTTTATCGCCTCTCCTCCGAACAACCGGTGCTGATGAGCCATACCGATATGGTCAAAAGACTGCCGGAGGGATTCCGTATCATAGCTCAAACGCCGTTTTGCCGCATAGCCGGCTTTGAAAATTACGGCGAGCGGATATTCGGTGTGCAGTTCCATCCCGAGGTCGAAAATACCTCAAATGGTATGAAAATGATAAATAATTTTCTCTATCGCGTCTGCGGCGCGGTAGGGGATTACTCAATGGAGGATTATCTCAGCCGCAAGGTGGCAGAGGTGCGCTCAACGGTAGGAAACAGGCGCGTCCTGCTCGGCCTGTCCGGCGGGGTGGATTCCACTGTTTGCGCCGCACTGCTGGCCAGGGCAATACCCGGTCAGGTGGTGTGCATATATGTCGATCACGGCTTTATGCGTGAGGGCGAGACCGACCAGATACGCGAGGTCTTTGCGGGCCGCGAGCTTGAATTTGTGTATGTTGATGCTAAGGAGAGGTTTTTGTCTGCCATCGCGGGTGTGACCGATCCCGAGGAAAAGCGCAAGCTGATCGGCGCGGAGTTTGCACGCACCTTTGAGGATGAGGCAAAGCGGCACGGCTCACCGGAGTTTTTGGCGCAGGGAACTATCTACCCCGATGTCGTTGAATCCGGATCAAAAAACCGCTCTGCGGTGATAAAGAGCCACCACAACGTTGGCGGATTGCCCGAGGATCTTGGCTTTATCGGCGTTATCGAGCCGCTGGCGGGACTTTTTAAGGACGAGGTGCGCCGCCTCGGCGTGCTGCTTGGCCTCCCCAAAAAGCTTGTGTGGCGCCAGCCTTTCCCCGGCCCCGGGCTTGCCATACGCATTATTGGCGAGGTCACGGAGGAAAAGCTGGATACGCTCCGCCATGTCGATGCCATCGTGCGCGAGGAGATGGGGCGTTGCCGCGCCAAGGCCGACCAATATTTTGCGGTGCTTACCGATACAAAAAGCGTTGGCGTGATGGGCGATTATCGCACGTATGAAAATGTTGTGGCCATCCGCGCCGTGCGCACGGGAGACTTTATGACCTGCGAATACGCAAAGCTCCCCTACCCACTGCTTACACGTATGTCCTCAAGAATCACCAACGAGGTCCGCGGCGTCAACCGCGTGGTCTATGATATCACCGCCAAACCCCCGGCAACCATAGAGTGGGAGTGACCCAAAGTGGCTGCCTGGTAGTCAAAAAAGCCTTGATTTACAAGGGTTTTCGGCTCTCACAATTTAAAAAAATCAGCAAAAATCGCTGGTTGGTACCAAATTGATACCACCGCCATCTGGGTATAGAATAATACCAAAGTCGCAGGAGCTCGCAAATTCGTTTTTCAAGGGACGAATTTGCGGGCTTTTTTACTATGGGAGCTTCACATGTGGGTATCTATGTCGGCAACAATATGATGATCCACTGCGGCGACCCCATCCAGTATGCGGATATCTCGTCAAGCTACCGGCAGCAGCACTTCCTGTCCTTTGGCAAACTTCCGTCTCCGTAAAGATCAAAAAATGTTTACAAGAGAATTTTCAAAACTCTATTGACTGAAATCACGGTATCGTGATATAATAACTGTGACAGGAAAGGAGGTCGATTTCACGATGCCTGTTTTATCAAGGTTCTATGGAA
>CAYLLA010000005.1:0-56329 GCA_964384555.1 uncultured Ruminococcus sp.
CTAAACTCGCTGCTTTTTCTTGCTTTTTTGGTCTCACATCATTGACAAATGTACAGCGCGGGCTTGCTAAAAATAAATTTACATATTTTTTTATATTAAAGGGGTTGCATTTTGGAGAAAATATGATATACTATGTCTATAGAACAATTTGAGGATCATTATTTTAAAAGGAGGATAACCCTATGTGCCTTTTCAGTAAACCCGAAAAGCCGAAATACGGCAAGGTAATTGCTATCACTGCCGGTGTTACACTGGCTGTTGTTGCCGCCGCTTATGCCGCTTACAGATTCTTTGCAAACCGTGCATGCGAGTGCTGCTGCGATGATTGCTGTGATGACTGCTGCGACTGCGATGATCTTTTCTGCGATGAGGATGATGATTGCGACGATCTTGAGATAGAGGTCGATGACGATCAGGATGCCGCACCCGCCGAGAATGCTTGATCGCATCCGTTGAACCAAAAACGCACAATGTGACGTGCCGCGGCACGTCACATTGTGCGTTTTTTATATGTCAGCGCTTGCCGAGTTTTTCCCCGCGGGAGGCGAGCCGTGCGCGAGTTTCGGCTACGCTCTCTCCGTCGTGCGAGAAAAATGTTTCAATAAACAGGTCGCATACAAGCGTAAAGCCGTCACACACACCGCGCTCGATCTTTTTGTAACCGCCGCAAACGCCGCGCTCTATTGCAAGATATCCGCCGCAAACGCCGTCTGCGATCCTCTCATATGTGCGAGTGAAAGCGCGGCCGCTCCGTGTGACCATCCCGCATATGCCCTTGTTTGTTTTCTTGTTTGCCTTTGCGGCAGTGTTCTTTTGGTTCATGCTTGCCATTTTTTATTCTCCCTTGTCCCATGTTCGGCTTTGGCCGATCTTTTTCTTATGCCGATATTATACCGCGGCTGTGTTTGAGATGTTTTTGCAAACTGTTTCTGTTTTGTTTGCGGCAAAAAATATATCTTTGGCAAAAACGCAAACAAAACAGAAACATTTAAGTGCTATAATAAAGCCACAGTAATAAAAAGCCCGGGAGAGAGCAATGTTTAAGATATTGGTGGTTGAGGATGACAGGGAGCTTAACCGCACTGTTTGTACCTTTTTAAATAACAGCGGATATGAGGCGGTTGGATGCCTCAGCGCAGGTGAAGCGTATGATGCGCTGTATGACAGCATGTTTGATATGATAGTTTCGGATATCATGATGCCGGGCGTTGACGGCTTTGAATTTGCCCGCAGTGTGCGGGATACAAATGCGGAGATACCCATTCTTTTTATGACGGCGCGGGATGATATTGCATCAAAGCAACGCGGATTTCGTATAGGAGTTGACGATTACATGGTCAAGCCCATCGATCTTGATGAGCTGTTTTTGCGTATCGGTGCGCTTTTGCGGCGGGCAAAGATAGCGGCCTCCCGCAAGCTTGAGATAGGCAGCTTTGTAATGGATGCCGACGAGCACACGGCGTACCTTGACGGCGAGGAGATAAGCCTTACAAATCGCGAGTTTTCTATCCTTTATAAGCTGCTCAGCTACCCCAAAAAGACCTTTACCCGCACACAGCTGATGGACGAATTTTGGGATGCGGATACCGATACCGCACCGCGCGCGGTGGATGTTTACATGACAAAGCTCCGCTCAAAGCTTGCATCCTGCGAGGATTTTGAGATCAAGACGGTGCACGGTCTTGGCTACAAGGCGGTGTTTAAGTCGTGAAGCGCCGTGGCCTTTGGGAGCGCATCGCTCGCGCCGTATATCATTACCTTGTATTCTTTCTGCTCGTGGCCGTGCTCGTCAGCTGTACCATGTCGTTGTTTGTCAGCACGCTGGCAAAGGACCTTGGCCTTGTTTTGACCGGAGAGGGACTAAACCGCGCTGCAAAGCTTACGTTTTTGAGTGTTATACTCCTCAGTGTGCTTATAACGCTGATAGATCTTATCCGCCGCAAGCTCACCACCGAGCGCATAACCAAACGCATAGCCGATGCCACGGGAGAGCTTGTGCGCGGTAACTTTGATGTACGCATAGAGCCTGTGGGAAGATTCGTGACGGATGATAACTACAACGCGATAATCGATAGCTTTAACAAAATGGCGGAGGAGCTGGGGAGTCTTGAGACACTGCGGACAGATTTTATCGCCAATGTTTCTCATGAGATGAAGACCCCACTGGCCGTAATGCAAAACTACGGCACACTGCTTCAAGCTCCGAAGCTTGATGATGCACGCAGGATAGAATACGCCAAGGGGGTCACCGACGGCTCTCGCCGCATGGCGGACATGATGACGAATATCCTAAAGCTCAACAGACTGGAAAATCAAAAAATATTCCCCGGCGCGCGCCGTTTTGACCTTGGTGAACAGCTTTGCGAGTGCATTTTGCGTTACGAGAGCGTTTGGGAGGGGGCGGAGAT
This sequence comes from uncultured Ruminococcus sp., assembly GCA_964384555.1. Taxonomy (GTDB): domain Bacteria; phylum Bacillota; class Clostridia; order Oscillospirales; family CAG-272; genus CAG-390. The sequence goes on from CAYLLA010000005.1 coordinate 2,409, forward strand.
CGAGCTTGATACCGACATTGCGGAGGATGTATTTGTGACGGCGGATGATGAGCTTTTGGAGCTTGTTTGGAACAATCTCCTATCAAATGCATTTAAATTCACACCACCCGGCGGGCGAGTATTCGTAAGCCTTGCATCTGACGGAGAGGATGCCATAGTCAAGGTCAGCGATACGGGATGCGGCATGACGGCTGAGGTGGGCAGTCATATATTTGAAAAATTCTATCAAGGTGACACCTCGCGCGCCACACAAGGCAACGGCTTGGGGCTGGCGTTGGTCAAGCGAGTGGTGGATATACTGCACGGCGAGATAAGCGTTGAGAGTCGAGTGGGGCACGGCACTACATTCACCGTGCGGATAGCAAGGGAGCAATGAGCGCGGATATGAACGAAAAGTCAAAAGAAAAAGCAAAAAAGATATTGCGCTGTTGCCTTTTTCCGCATCCCGCCCTGTTGATCTTGCTGTTGCCCGCGGCCGCGGCGGCGCTCGTGTATGCCATGCTCCGGCTACCCGAGACCTCGCCGCTCCGCATTGCCGCCTATGTTTTGGCGTTCTATACGCTGACCGTTTGGTGCTTGCGGATCCCGCAGATAGTGCGGTCGGCAAAGAACATCAAAAGAAACAACAAATACGCGGTAAAGTGGTTTGGCGATCCGCGCTTGCGGGTAAATGTAACACTGGTTTGCAATCTTTTGTGGAACGGCGCGTATGCCGCCATGCAGTTGGGACTGGGGATATACCATCGCTCGCCGTGGTATTATTCACTGGCGGTCTACTATGCATCCCTTGCCACCATGCGGGTATCCTTGGCGGGATACACCCTCCGCCACCGCCCGGGCGAGCGACCCGAGCTTGAGCTTAAAAGATACCGCGCATGCGGTTGGGTGTTTTTGGTTATGAACCTTGCACTGTCCGGCATGAGCCTTTATATGATCCGCGATGGCGGCGGTACCGTGCATCATGAGGTGATCACCATAGCCATGGCGGCGTACACCTTTACAACGCTTACCGTGGCGATAGTTAATATTATCAGATACCGAAAATACAACAGCCCTGCCTTTTCGGCATCAAAGGCTATATCGCTTGCATCCGCATGCGTGTCTATGCTGACGCTTGAGAACACCATGCTCGGCACATTCAGCGGTGCGGAGATGAGCACGGACACACGCAGACTGTTTTTGGCACTCAGCTGTGCCGGCGTTTCGATCTTGATCATCGTCATGGCCGTGTATATGATAAGACAGGGCGGAAGAGCCAAAAAAGAAAAATAATTTGGAGACGTATATATAGTAATGAAAGAAAACGAAAAAGCAGAGCGACGCGCGGATATGGCGGCGAATGAGACGGCGGCGGAGACAGGACTCGGGGGAGAGACCTTTAAGATGACCTATTCGGCAGACAGCCGCGAGGAGATAGAAAATATCCGCAGCAAATATCTGCCGCGGCAGGAGAGCCGCATTGAACGCCTGCGCGCGATAGAGGCGGCGGTAAATAAAAAGGCCACGGTGGTATCCATCACCGTCGGCATCATAGGCACGCTTATCATGGGCATGGGCATGAGCCTTGTTATGTCCGATCTCGGGGAAATATTTGGCGCACTCTCCCTGCCGATCGGTATTGCGGCGGGCGTTTTGGGGATAGTTATCCTTGCCCTGGCGTATCCCGTTTACACCACGACCCTTAAGCGGGCAAGAAAAAAAGCCGCACCCGAGGTCTTGCGCCTGACGGACGAGCTTATGCGGTAAATTAAGGCACTGATCTCTTATTAAGCTATACAATTATCAAAAACACCGTTCGCGGCATTGCCGCGAACGGTGTTTTTGATGGTTTGTAATATTGCGATATTACTTGTTATACGCCTCGTTTATGGTGTCAAGACCCGCTTGGATGGGGGATTTGGCTACCTTGTAGAGGGTGTTGTAGTTAGAGCCTGCAAGAACTGCCTTGCGGAAGAGGTTTGCGGTGTTATCATTCATCGACTTGGAGTACAAACGACCCATATCAAAGCTGATTCCGCCGCGGATGATATCATACATAGAGCCCGCCTCCGAATCGCTGGCGTAGCGTATCTTCATTGCGGCCTCAAATACCTTGGGTGTTACACTGCGGTAGTTTGCCGAGCCCATGGCCTCAATAACGGTGGCCGCGGCCTCAACATTCGGCGAGCCGGTGTTTACGGCGTACATGGTAAAGGGATGTCCCACGCTTGTAACATACTTTTGCTGATCAACAGAGTACTTGGGCTGGGGAACGATGCCGTAATCAAACTGAATGCGGTTTTTGTTATCGCTGTTATCCTTGCCCGCAACTATAAACACACGGTCGGTGATCATAAGTGCGCGCTCTTCAAAGAAGATATCACGTATCGAGGTCTTGGAGCTGTGGTAAACACCGTCTGTCTCCAAAAGGCCGTGGATCTTGGATACCAGGTCTATCTGCTTTTCGCCGGAGAAGTCGGGGTTGATGATAAGTGTGCCGTCGGCATCCTTTTTGATGGAGGTGATGTCTGCCGCCGCCTGGAAAGAATCGATGTTGATCTCGTAAAGGACAAGGCCGTATTTATCGCCGGTGCTCTTTTTGGTGTCGCCGTCATCCTCGTATATGTCCTTGACCATCTCTATCATGCGGTCAAAGGTCCACTCACCGCTCTTAACAAGCTCGGCAGGGGACTTTTCGATGTTGTAATCTTCAAGCAGTTTTTTGTTGTAGAATGTTCCTGTCATCATCCAAAGGAGGTTGGTGGAGATGTCGCCGGAGCAGAAATAAAGCTTGCCGTTTATCATGCACTCGTCCACAAGTGCGGTAGGCCACCAGGGCTTTTCAACATCAAAATATTCTGTGTCAAGCAGGTTGTGGGTGTAGCCCTGAAGAGCAAGCTGCGGGGGCGTGCGGCTGTATGTGGCGTATATGTCATACTCGCAGGGGGATGCGGAGGCATCGGCCGCGACCTTCTTCATATAGTCATTCATTTTTGTGTCGCCGCCGGGCGTGCCGACAAAGTCAAGCTTTATGCCAAGGCGGGATTCTACAGCTGCGTTTCTTGCCGTGATGGCGGCGGATATGCTGTCCTCCGTTTCATTAACGTCAAAAAATTCGGTCATGGTGTAGTCGTCCCAAATAAGCATGGTTATGGTCTCGTTGCCATAGTCAAGCTTTGCGGGGAGTGAGTCAAGCTCGTAGCCGTTCTCGTCGACTGTTGCATCGGTCACGGGTGCGACCGTGTTTTCGACAGAGGCGGTGGTGCTCTCCTCACCGGGGGGCGGGGTGGGGTCTTGCGCGCAGGAGACGAGAAGTGCGATGAGCATAAGTCCTGCGAGCAGGAGTGCTGTTATCTTTTTCATGGTGGCTCCGTTTCCGTGCGGTTCATCGCCGCACTTTTTTGTTTTTGATTTTTGGTTTTACATTTCAAGGGGGGAATGCGCGGCATCCTGCCCACCCGCAGTTTGGGTGCGGCAAAAATGGACAGGATGCTACTTCTTTATTATAATGCTTTACTTTTGAAATGTCAAGTACTCTTCGCCAATGTTTTGGTCAATTGTTCTCGAGGTCAGTCGATATCGGCAGAGAAGAGGTGGATGCTGTCAGCACCCCATGTCTTGTTGAATCTTACCGTTACGCGGCGCGCGCGGGTGTTGAGCGGAACGCGCACGAGCGAGTTGTGGCAAAGATCTGTGCTGTATACCTCGCGGCCATCACACTCAACGGTAAAGGCTTTGACGAGCGTTGCGGCGACCTTTACGTTTTCAAAGTCAAGACCGCGGTTGCAACGCTGTGCAAATACACGCATCTTTGTGTTGGGAGATATGGATTCTCTTGAAAAATCCGGGTCAAAGAACAGGCGCAGAGTGCCAAGCTCGCGCTCCTCGCCAAAGTCAAACTCAAGCGCGGATCCCGTGGGGAGAGTGGCATAGTTGCGGCACATATCGGCATCCGGGCGTTCCATACCGTTTTGCAGCAGGGCAAGCTCGTCTGCGGGGAGGTTTATCTTTGCGTTTTTGGTCACCTCGGGTATCTCGCGCACCGAGCCGGGGAGATATGCACCGTCGTCGCGCAGGCGTGCCTGCAGTTCGGTGGTATGCGAGCGGGAGATCCCTGCGGGGGTGGTATCCTTTTCAATGCAGAGTGCCGCCGCCTCGCCTACCGCCATGCCCATCAGTGAGCAGGTGGCCATAACGCGGGTGGAGGATATCGCCGCATGAGTTGCGCTTATGTTGCGGCCTGCAAAGAAGAGATTATCAACATTTGAGGAGTAGAGCGAACGGTAGGGAATGCCGTAGGGCGAGGGGGTGGGGTAGATGGTGGATGCCGCCTCTGCTGCCGTGGCCTTAAAGCCTGCGGGGTTGTGATCATCCATCGGCCAGCCGCCAAAGGCTATCGTGTCCTCAAACCGGCCGCCTGCCTCAAGGTCATGCTGTGTCAGCGTGTATGCGCCAACATATCTGCGGGATTCACGCTTGCCGGGCAAAAAGCCTACCCATTCAAGCTCCCAGTTTTCGGCATGGTGGTCGCCGTAGTTCTTTATGTGGTCCCAAACGCCAAAGGCAACGCGCAAAAGCTCGTCGCGTATCTGCTCGGCATCATGGAGGGAATCATCCTCGCCGCCCAGCTCTATCCACCAAAAGTTGCCCTTTGATGTGCCAAGGTCGTGAGTGCGCACACACTGGGAGACATTTTTTATCTCAATGTTTGCAATGCTCGCGCCGGATGCCAAAAGATCAGCGGTCTTTTGATCTTCCTCGGCCTCTGAGGGGTCGTCATCGGGCAGTGCAAATTTCTTTTTGCCGGATCCCACAAAGTCGCCGTCCTCCGGGTAAACATATGCCCACTCGGGCGGGGTGAACTTTACCGTGTGGTCTGTCTCGCGTGCCTGAAGCAGGCAGGACATGCCCATGGTCTTGCGGTCGCTCACGAGCGGCCCTATGCTCTCGCCAAATTCACCGTGACCCTCGCGGCCAACACGCCACTCGGCACCGGTGATGGTGGCAAGCACCGAGTCGCCGGAGCAATCCGAATAGTTTTTGGCCTTTACCGTGTGCCATGTATAGGTGGTCAGCTGCCAGCCGGTCACCGAGGTTATGCTGATCCTGCCATCCTCGCCGACCTCTGTTTCGGCATCAACGCAGGAGCAGTTAAGAAGTAGCTCGATGTTAGGCTCATCCTTGACCTTGCCCCACATTACGCTGTCCCATATCGAATAGCAAAGGGTGGGGTTGCGGTAGATATTTTCCTCCTCAAGCTCGGAGATGATGCCCATCTCGCGGTTGTGAAGGCCCTTGGCGCCTCTGACCCACATGCGTATCTCGCTGGATGCGTTGCCGCCAAGCACGGGGCGATCCTGCATAAGGAGCACCTTAATGCCGCGCCTTGCCGCAACGAGCGCCGCCGATATACCGGTAAGTCCGCCGCCGATAATGCAAAGGTCGGCCACGTGGTCTATGCGGCGCATGCCGGAAGTTTTTACGGTTAACGAAGAGTTGTTCATTTGGTTTACCATACCTTGTTTATTGAGTGATTGCGAGTAATTGAGAGGGGCGGGATCATTCCATTATGAATGTGACCTTGGTGTAGAATTCACGGCGGTCATGCATCATATCAAGTGCCTCGTTGCACTTGGAGAGGGGATAGCGGTGGGTGATGAGCTCCTCGTACTTGATGGCGCCGGATGCCATGGCATCGATGGTGGCGGACCAGTCGTTTATCGTCTGGTTGTAGGAGGAGTTCCATGTGCCGCGCAGGCTTATCTCCTTGCGGAGCAGCTGGGAATATACACCCTGCTTTATCGTCATATCGCGTGCGGGGTTGCCCATAAGGACTATGCGGCCGTGTGCCTTGAGTGCGGAGATGGCATCGCAGAGAGCGGCGGATGCGCCGGTTCCCTCAAGTGCGCAGTCGCAGGGACCGTCAACGGCGGGATCGTAAGGCTCAAAGCCGAACTTTTTGGCAAATGCCAGCTTTTCTTCGCTGATGTCAACAACGCGGACCTTGGCTGCGCCTGCGCGCTGTGCCCACTGTGCGGCAATAAGACCGATGGGTCCTGCGCCCCAGATAACGCAAAGGTCGCCAAGCTCAACTTCAAGGCGGCGAATGGCGGCGCGGGCAACCGCACCCGGCTCGCAAAGAGATGCACATGCGTAGCTGAGTGTGTCGGGCGTCAGCACCAGGTTGCGCTTATCGATGGCGATGTACTCGGCAAATCCGCCGTCACGGCGAGAGCCGTAGTAATCGTAGTTCTTGCAGTTTGCATACTCGCCGACCTCGCAGGAGGAGCACTCACGGCAGGGCAGAAGCGGGAAGATGGCGGCGCGCTTGCCTACAAGCTCGGGGTCGCCGTCAACGATAAGGCCTGCGAACTCGTGGCCGGGGATGGTGGGGAAGTGATATGTACCCTTTTCATAGACGCGCGGGATATCCGAGCCGCATACACCTGCGGCCATTACCTTGAGGAGCACCTCGCCCTCGTGTACCTCGGGCATGGGAACCTTTTCATATCTGAGGTCGCCTACCGCATGAAGTACTGCGGCGTTCATTGTTTTTTCCATTTTTAATATACCTGACCTTTCTTGGCTGATAGAATTATATTTATATATGATAATTATATCACAATATTGTTCGCGTGACAATAGCAAAAAACAAAAAAGCTGCGAAAGTCAAAATTAATTGTGCATTTGCGCAGGTCATTTGACTCTCGCCGCCTCTTGGTGTAAGCTTTTTATATCTTTTTTATCATTTTTCGATGATGACCACCCTGCCCATGCCCCTCATGCCGAGTGCCAAAATGCAAGATTATCCCCCAGCGGGTCTATTCCAAAGCGTATCAGCAGGATGTTGCGCAAAATTCCAAAGGCTATCAGCACGCCTATAAAAGTATAAACATAAACGGCGCGGACGTGGAGTATCCTCGCCTCGCGGCGCAAAAGAGACACCAGCGCACGCAGGTCAAAGTATGCCACCAAAAACACCAGCGCAAGCAGGCATATATTTGCGCGTGCCGCACCGATGATATCGAGATGCAGGAGCGAATCAAGCATGCGAGTTATCCCGCAGGTGGGGCAATAAATGTGCAGGTATCGGTTTTGAAAGCAATAGATGTACTGACGGAGCGCACCATCGGCGAGGTAGCGATAAAGCGGCAGCAGTGCCGCGCCCAAGAGTATTGCAAGGTTAAAGCCCGCAAAGCCGAGCCACTGCATGCGGCGGCGGTGCGGATCCGACTTATTCGGGGCGGTATTGTTGGTGTAGCGGCTGTTTTGCAGGTTTCTTTTCAGCATTTGATCTTAAACATCCCGATCGGCGGATCGGCTTTTTTACAAATTAACATTTGCGACTTGATTTTTGATTTAATGTATGGTATCATGGTAGCATAAGATCTACCGCCGCGCGGTGATACCGAGCCGCGGGAGGTGAAACGGAGAAAATGAAAATAATGAAAACTAAGAAAAAGCATGCAAGGCTCATTAAATGTGCAAGGATATGCACCGCAACTGCCATGGCCATCCTTTTGATGGGCGCGGCAATTTTGCCGACCTTTGCCACCGTATCGAGCGACGGCGCGGACAGCGGCAAGTACAAATACGGTAGTATGCTCCTGCTTGGGGATTCGATATCCACCGGCTACGGCCTGCAAAACTACACACCGGGCGGCAACCCCTATCTCTGCCAAAGCTACGGCAATCTGCTTGCCGCATCTCTGGGGCTCAGCGGCGAGGGGAGCTATATCAACCGTGCGGTAAACGGCGATGCATCGGATGATCTTTTGGCGCTTTTGCCGTCGCTTACCGAAAATATCAAGTCAAGCGAGCTTATAATAATATCTATTGGCGGCAACGACCTTTTGCACATCCTGCCGCAGTTTGCATCGACCATAACAGGCAAGAGCGTAACAGGGCTTGAGGCCGCGGCGGGTGCGATAATGGCAATGGACTCCGCCACCTTGGCGCAAAAGCTCTCTGACCCCGTAGGGCTTGCGCCGATCCTTGGCGCGATATCCGCATATTCCCAAAATCTGCCCCTGATCATTGAGGGCATACATACCGCAAACCCCACGGCAAGAGTTATCTTTTTGGCGCAGTATAACCCCATGGCGGGATCCTTTGCATCCCCCTCGTTCGGGCAGTTTGCGGGCAATGTTATAGATTCCCTCAACCTTGCCCTGCGTACCGCAGTGGCGGCATCCGGCTACGGCTATGAGGTGGCGGATATTCCGTCGGTCATCAATGTCAACGCCGAGGGATATACAAATATCTCGGATGCCGATATCCACCCCAATGCCGAGGGACATGCGCTGATGGCGGAATATCTCGGCGGGCTTGTGGCCAATGCCCCTCAGCCTGTGGTGGTAACGCCGGTCACCGATACCGAGAGCCAAACAGATCTGCCTGTCGAGACCGAGGTCATGCCCACCGAGACCGAGACGAGATCGGATGCCGGCGATGAAACCACAGACGACAGCTGCGGTCTGCCGGATGCTACCGAGGCCGATACCAATGCCGAGACCACCGGGGATGCATCCTCCGGCGGGTGCGGCTCGACCATGGCGGCCGCCTGCGTGACGGTGAGCGCTGTCTGCGCCGCCGCCCTCGCACTCAAGAGCGAAAACGACAAAAACGAAAAGAAAAAGAGATGAGTCTCCCAATATACACCCGGCTGTCGCCGTCAGCGACAGCCGGGTGCTTTTTTGATGCATTGATGCAATGTAAAAAAACAGGTGACGGCGAGGAGGTTCCCCATCGTTTAAATTATACCACAAAGGAAATGCCGAATCAATAAGCAGCGGCTGAAAAATCGGCATCCCAAAAAAGTTTTGCGTGTTTTTTTCGATTTATTATTGCATCCTTTGCAAAAAAGTAGTATGATATAGATGTAAAATCATATCAAAGCAAAGAGAGGCATTACCTTGAGCTACAAGACCGAACTGCACTGTCATTCTACCACCGTTTCAAACTGCGCCTCCGCCGAGCCGGAGACGATAGTTGAAACATATCTTGCACACGGCTATACCACCGTTGTACTGACAGAGCATTATTCCTGCCATACATTTAAAAACAAAAAGCACGGCGACCGCACAGGTCATACCAATGACGAGCGTGTTGACTTTTTCATGGGCGGCGTGCGTGCGCTCCGCGAGGCCGCGGGCGACCGTCTTCACATCCTGCAGGGGTGCGAGCTGAGGCTGAATACCGATGACAATGATTATCAGATCTACGGCGATTCGGAGGACTTTTTGCGCGCCAATCCCGATGTGATGGATATACCTGTTGCCGAGCTTTCCCGCCGTGTACGCGCCGCGGGACTGCTCTTGATCCAAGCGCACCCCTTCCGCAACGAGATGCGCGTGGTGGATCAGCGCCTGCTTGACGGTGTTGAGGTCTACAACGGCGCGGTGGGGCATGATTCGCATAACGATATCGCGCTTATGTGGGCAAAGCGTTACCCGCGTCTTATCGAGACCTCCGGCAGTGATTACCATAGGATCAGTAACGGCCTTGTCTCCGGCGGTATCATAACAGACGAGCCGATAACCACAAACGCGCAGCTGCTGGAGGTTCTGCGCTCCGGCAGATATACAAACCTTGGCGACCCCTTTTATCTCCCTGCCAGCCGCTTTATAAACGAGGGCGGCGTTGTTTGCGAGGAGGAGCTTATCCGCGTTGGACTTAAGGAGGAGGGAGAGAACTGATGGAGCTTTTGTTCCTCGGTACAGGTGCGGCGGATTGGGATCTTGCACAGCGCCGTGAGGGGGAATTCTTTCGTCGTTTTTCCTCGCTCCTGATCGACGGCACACTGCTGATCGACCCCGGCCCCCATATATTCGACTATGCAGAATGCGCGGGCGAGCCGCAGCTGTTCGCGGGTGTTCGCGCGGTGGCCGTTACTCATTCGCACGCCGACCATGTGAATGCCGCAAGCCTTTTGCGCCTTGCGGGAATTGCCGCGGAGCGCCGGCAGGGCAGACTTGCCGTTTATTGCGATGCGGCGGTCATGGATATGCTCATCGGTCGCGGCATTTCGGCGGATATGGTGGAATATACCGCGCTTGTGCCGTTTGAAGAATACCGGGCGGCCGAGGGATATACCATCATCCCCTGCCGTTCAAACCACGGCGTGTATCTTCCCGGCGAGTGCACCCTCAATTTTATAATAAAAAAGGATGGCCGCGCCATCTTTTACGGGCTTGACTCCGGCTGGATCATGTATGATACATGGCAGGTGATAAAACGCGAGCGCCCGAATGCTGTTATTTTTGAATGCACGCTCGGCAACTGCCCGGGAGATGATCGGATGTTCGGTCACACCGGCATACCCATGCTGAAGATAATGATAGAGACCATGCGTGCACAGCACGGTCCGTCGGACGATGCCGCTTACTACACCTCGCATATGGCGCGCACCCTCCACGGCACACACCGTCAGCTTGAGCGCAGGCTTCGCCCGCTCGGTGTCGTCCCCGCGTATGACGGCATGCGTGTCAGTGTGTGATATCCCGCCCCCCACAGCAACCACTGCATCAATATTTGTCAGGTTTTTGCCTACAAATGTCTTGAAATTCAGCACAAATTGTCTTATAATATAATCAGCAAAATAAAAAACACCGCAGTCCGCAGTCGCCCGGCGGCAAGCGGCGCGGTAAAAGATACCCCGAACAACCCAAAATAAAGAAAGGCAGGGTAACAACAAAAATGGAAAAGATCAAAGTTACTATCTGGAACGAATTCAGACACGAAAAGACCAACGAGCAGGCACGCGCCCTTTACCCCAACGGTCTTCATGCGACCATCGGCGAATTTCTCTCCCGCGAGGAGGATATAGAGGTTCGCCTTGCCGCACTCGATGACCCGGATCAGGGACTTCCCGATGAAGTGCTAAATGACACCGATGTGCTTATTTGGTGGGGACATATGGCACACGGCGAGGTGGATGATGCGCTCGTAACCAAGATCCAGCGCCGCGTTCTGCTTGGCAGAATGAGCTTTATCGGCCTGCACTCCGCTCACCATTCAAAGCCGTTCCGCGCAATACTCGGTACTACCGGTAACCTCCAGTGGGGCAGAGAACAGCGCGAGATCATGTGGAATCTGCTGCCCACTCACCCGATAGCCGAGGGCATTCCCCAGAGCTTCTTTATCGAGAGCGAGGAGCTTTACTCCGAGCCTTTCTTTATCCCCCAGCCCACCGAGCTTATCTTTGGTGCATGGTATGAGGATGGCTATATCTTCCGCGCCGGCATGACATTTTTGCGCGATGCCGGTAAGATATTCTACTTCCAGCCCGGACACGAGACCTGCCCCTCCTTCCATAACCCCTATGTACAGCGCATAATCACCAACGCCGTGCGTTGGGCAAAGCCTGTAAACCCCGGTTATGATATTCACGATTACTGCCCGCACCCCATTGCCAACTATGATGATGTTGCCGCTGCAGGAAAGCTTAAAAAGAACACCTGCCGCACGGTCGAACAGCAGCTTGGCATAAAGATCAAATAATTAAAAACCACATATCACATATGATATAACAAAAGCTCCCCACACCGCCGCGGCGGTGTGGGGAGCTATATCTGTGTATACTGTTTTTTTCGAGTCTTATCCTTTTACTACTTTACGGTTTGGGTCAGGCTGCGGGCTGTTTGCGCTTCCAAACGATGCCGGCGGCAATGGATGCCAAAACTGCGGCGGCTGCAACACCGCACCAAATATAGGATGTTACCTGCCATCCGGTGTTGGATATGGCAACTCCGTACCCCTTGGCGCATACGGCAGAGCCGATGTACACAAAGCAGTTGAGCGTTCCGGAAACGGCAGAGGAAAGCCCCATGCTTCCGTAATGGTAGGAAAGGTAGGTGAGCATTATCGTATTAACGCCCCACATTGCCGCGGTGGAGAGTGCAAGGCAAATAAGAGTCAGCCAGGATGAGCGCAGTCCCGAGAGTGCGATTACCACCATGGAGACAAGAGATACGCCGTAAAACGCGGCGGCGGTGTAGCATTCGTTGTGCAAAAACTTTTTGTCAAGCCAGATAGCGGCGTAAGGGCCTATAATGCCGACCAGCGGCACGCAGGTGGAGATGAGGGATGCAAAGGAATCGGATACGCCGAAGTTATCTATCATCAGCTGAGGTATATTTTGAATGACCGCTTCCTTGAGCGCACCGTTGAAGATGATAGATACCGCTACAAGGGTAAGGCCTGTGCCAAAGAACACGGCGGGGGAGAGGCCTGCCTTCTTTTTGGGAGCACACTTGGCGGCGGGGGCGGCTTTGTCTGCCTCTGCCGACATGCGCGTGATGTGCTCGGAGAGCGTACCCATGCCGATGGTCCACACCACGCCGCAAAGCAGTATCAGTGCGCCGGATATGTAAAATACCAGTCTCCAGTTGCCGCGGGAGAGGGCAAGGGAGGATACAACATAGCTGCCGAGCGTTCCAAAGGGGATGGTGAGCGAGATGTCCGCGCCCGCACGCTCGCGCGAGGGGGCATCCATCCATTCGCTGAAGGCTCTGATGATGGGGGACCAAAGCATTGAATTGAAAAGTCCGTTAAGACCCCAAATGATGATGAGCCCGAGGCTCCAAGGACATACACCCATCAAAATATTGACAATGCCAACGCCGAAAAGACCGCAGGCTATCATGTATTTTGGGGAAACATGAACGCCAACCGCGCCGTTTATCAGCTGACCCGCGCCGTAGCAAACGAAATATGCCGATGCTATAGTGCCGGCGGTGGAAAGATCGATCACCCCCGCCTTTATCATTGCGTTTTGGCAGGCGGAAAAATCGTATCTTCCGAAATAGGAAAACATGTACGCAATAAAGCAAAGGAAAAACAGCTTTCCCGCTTCCTTGCCGAGCTTATTTTTCATTTTAATAAAACCCCTGATGCTTTTTTTATTTTGTTTTTTTGCATGTGGCGCGGCGAATGCTGCAAAAGCCCCGGCGCACCCGCATAATATCATATCACTTATTGTCGCAAAATGCAAGCGCGGGGCGAAGATTATTTATTTTTTAGCCATCTGCCCTAAAAAGCCGACCGCGGAGAGATTTTTTTATTGACTTTTACCTTGCCCTGTCGTATAATAAATAGCGGTGAAGCAACATCGCCTCCCGACTTTCGCAAATTACACTCAATCGAAGGAAAAAAGCAAAAAAATGAAACCGTTCGCAACAAAGAAAACAAGTAAGGTCGCAAAGCGCGCAACCGCCAAAACCACCGCGCGCCGTTTGCCCCGCTCGCTCAGCGTGACGCTGGCTACCCTACTGCTGGCGCTTCTGTCCGTTGCCTCCGCCTCCTGCTCAAAGGGCGGCGCGGGGAGTGAAAGCTCGACCGCCGAGCCGGAGGAGACCGCCGCGCCGGTGGTCAGTATAGCGGTAAGCGACCTTGAAAAATATCGTTTTGTAAGACCCGAGGTCATATCCTCGGATCTGTCACAAGCCTTTATGCTCGTACACAGTGAGTTCGATGCGGCAACAGGCGGCTATTCCGAGCAAGCGGATGATTATTACCGCGCCGGTATTCCCGAGCTGGAGATGAAGCCGTATGAGATACTTGTTGGCAACACCAACCGCCCGGAATCGCAGGCCTTTATCTCCACCCTCCGCACAAACGATTACGGCTACGCGGTGGCGGGAACAAAGATAGTCATTGCCGGCGGCAACGATAAGGGAACTGCCGCGGCAGTGGATGCATTCGTTGAAAATATAATCAAAAGATACGCCGCAGACAGCACCCGCGAAGTCTTTTTATCGACCGAGGATGATATGATCTTCTGCGCCGAATATCAAAATGATTCACTTGAGCTTTGCCAAAGCGATATAAAAAACTGGACGATAGTTTATTCAAAGACCGGCCGCATCGGCGAAAAGATAGCCGCGGGCAAGCTGGCGGAGTCAATAAGCGACATCGGCGGCTTTGCGGTGAGTGCCTGCAGTGATAAGGACTTGGATGAGGATGCGAAAAATATCATATCTGTCGGCGCAACGTCCTATGCGGGCAATGCATTCGATGCACAGCTCTCCGCCCTCAACGGACGGGCATTCATTGGAGCATCGGGCAATGTTATAATGCTCGCGGGGGATGATTCCACTGCGCTTTTGGCGGCGGTGGATATGTTTGCATCAAAGCTCCGCGCGGCGGTATCCGCCTCACGTGCATCAAAGCTTGAGATCGGTGCGGCCGAATACGGCGAGGTCGGGGACGGCATGATGACGGCAATGAGCTTTAATAATCTTATCAACTCAAAAACGGACGAGCGTACCGCCCGCGTGGTAAATATGGTGCTTAAATATCTGCCGGATACCGTGGGATTTCAGGAGACCGACTTTGCGTGGATCAAGAGCCTGAATGCTGGTCTTGGCAGTATATATGACTATGTAGGTGAGGGACGTAACGGCGGCGACGGCGGCGAATATAACCCCATTTTTTACAATCGCTCAAAATTCAAGCTCATAGAGAGCGACACAAAGTGGCTCTCCGATACGCCGGATATCGTTTCAAAATACCCCGAGTCCTCTCTCAACCGCATATATACCTATGCTCTGCTTGAGCGCATCAGCGACGGCCGCAGAATAATGGTGATAAACACGCACCTTGACCACAAGAGCGGCGAGGCGAGGACAAAGCAGATAAAGGTACTTATTGAATTTGCAAAGTCCTGCGGCGACTACCCGATCCTGATAAGCGGCGATTTTAATTCCGAGGTGACCTCCGGTGTTTACAGCACCATGCAGTCCTCCGGATTTTCGGATTCCTCGACAGTTGCCATGCAGGCACAGACCGCCGCGACCTTTACCAGCTTTGGCACTAAAAACAAGATAATCGACTTTATCTTCGTCACGCCCAAGCTCCTGAACGTGACAAAATATTCTGTTTGCGGTGAAAAGATCGATGGTGACTACCCCTCCGATCATCATCCTGTGCTGATAGAGTATCGGCTGAATGACTGATATCGATAATTGACCGGGAAACAACCAACAAGAAAAAAACTAAAAACAAATCCTGCCCGCAGTGATGGCGCGGGGTCGTTAGAAGCGACCCTACGTGCAGTCACTGCGGGCATGGCATTTTTTGGGGCTCAAAAGATGCTCTCAAAGCCGAGCCGCTCAAGCCTTGCGGCATGCCCCACGGCACTTGCAAGCTCTGCGCGGCGTGCCTCAAATTCCACTCTGTCTCCAAGCTCTGCCGCCGCCGTCAGCAGAGCAAGCTTTTCGCTTATCCGCTCAATGTCGTCATAGGATACACTAAAGGATACGGCCGTGCGCCGCGCCTCCCAAAGGCGAGTAAGATCTTTGACCGCTGCCACGCATCTGCGGTCATCCGCGGCGGGAAGCGCGCCTATCATCTCGGTGGCATCGCTGCAAAAATCAAGCATTATTCGGTTATTTACCGCCACACCCGCCAAAAGTATCGCCAAAAGCAGGGCGGCTGTTATTATCTCTCGCATTTTCCCTTATCCTCTTCCGCTTTATTAACTGCTCCGACTGCACCACCCGCACATCCGGCGTTTTGCCGTTTGTATACCCGCACCTCGCCGCCGTCATCCGCCAAAAGCAAAAAAATATCCTCGGCTCGGCAAGCTTCGCTTCGCAACAGCTGTTCCACCCACGCCTCGCTTTTGTTTGCCGCGGCAAGACCGTGGCGGTCTATCCTGCCGTTGTCGATTATAATGTGATATATCCCTCCTTCGGCGGGGTGGTGGCCAACATCGGCGGCAGTGGCGGGGCGTTCCTCGGTGGTGGGTATCACCGATATCCCGCCGTCCTGCTCAAATATCGCATATGCGACCTTTGATATATCCGTGTTGCCGGAGCGCCGCAGTGCCACCATCAGCTCGTCCGCCGATATCCGCGCGCGCCGCAGACCGTCAACCTGCGGGTGACCCATCTTGATAAGCAGGGTGGGGCGCACCGAAAGCAGGTTTTTAAGCCCGGGAAAGCGTGAGAGCAGAGCGGCGGAGAATATCTCCGCCGCAAGCACCACAATGATCGGTATCAGCGCGTACACCAGCGGAATTGATGGGTCCTCTATCGGCAGTGCGGCGATCTCGGAGAGAAGCAGTGTGCTTACAAGGTCGGAGACCTCAAGCTGACCTATCTGCCGCTTGCCCATCAGCCGCATGGCGCCGATGAGCATGATATAAATGAGTATGGTCCGTATCAATATAACAAGCATTCCATCTTCCTCCGCCGCCCGCCGAAGGGCGGTTTTTTATATTATCTACTGCCGCCGCTGTCTTTATTCGCGCCGCTGACGATCAAAGCGGCAGTGGCGAAAGACGACCGCCCGAAAGCGCAAAATGTAATAATAAGTAAGATATAAAATAAAATGGATGTAGTGCCACCGAAACACCATAAAAATACCGCAAAATTGGTTGCGGCGGTCGGGTGGCGCTCTTTTTTGCGCTGTGGGACGAAAAAAATTTTTATTCTTTTTCATTTTCCTATTGCTTTTTGGTGCGGTTATATTGTATAATAACAGCGAGGTGTTTAAAAAGGGCGCAAAAAGGAGCATTTGCCCACGGGTTTTAGGCTCTAAAAAGTCCTGAAAGAGCATTTTCGGCTAAATATTGCACATAATTTTCTCTCGCACGAAGGCTTATCCGCACTTTGGGGCGGATATGTCCCGCAATATCGGGGCGGCAGCTTCCGGCGGGCAGTCGGTGGGTATTTAGATCTATAAAAAAGAAAAAGGATCGGAAAGGAGTGTCGGCTCACATGGCAACGGATATCATGGATGTAATAAACAATGCCATTAATAATAATGAAGCGGCCGCGGCATCGGGCGGTGGATGTACACCTGCTTACAGTGTACCGCTGATGGGGATATTCCATCACAACGTTGATGCCAAAAACCGTTTGTTCATACCCGCAAAGCACCGAGAGATACTTGGCTGCAGCTTTATAGTTTGCCCCAGCATACGTGACCGTTCGCTCAAGGTCTACTCACTTTCCGAATGGAACAAATATATCGCGCCGATAGACAAGCTTGACCGCAAATATCAGGAAAAGCTGAAGCGCTTTTATAACAGCAACGCGGCGGCGCTCACTCCGGATTCGCAGGGCAGAGTAATACTCACCCCCGAGCTTATCGAGTTTGCGGGTCTGCGCGGCGACGGTGCTGTGATAGTCGGCTGCGGCGACTATGACGAGATATGGTCGGAGGCAAATTACAGTGCCTCGCAGGCGGCTATCGATATGGATGATCTTTTGTCCGTTATCGAAGCGCAGGGACTCTGACGGAGGTGCACTGTGAAGAACTCGGAGCTTGATCGCGAGGTGCTTTCGTCGGCAGATGCCGGCCGCGGTAATAATATTAATAAAAATAGCATAAACGAGGATAATGGTAACGTCGGTAAGGGCGAAGCAATAAACTTCTCTCACGAGCCTGTTTTGCTTGACGAGGTGATAGAGGGTCTGGCGATAAAGCCGGGCGGCGTTTATCTTGACGGCACTGCGGGCGGCGGCGGACATTCCTCCGCTATTGCCGAACGGCTTAAGGGAGGACGGCTGATATCGCTTGATCGAGACCCCGAGGCCGTGAGGGCGGCCGGAGCAAGGCTTGCCCGATTTGGTGGGAGAGCCAAGGTGATACGCGCAAATTTCTCGGAGATAGAGGATGTTTGCCGTGCCGAGGGCGTTGCGGCGCTTGACGGCGTATTGCTTGATCTCGGTGTGTCCTCGTATCAGCTCGATACACCCGAGCGCGGCTTTTCCTATATCTCGGATGCGCCGCTCGACATGCGCATGGATAGGGATGCCGCCCTCTCCGCCGCCGAGGTGGTAAATAAATATCCCGAGGAGCGGCTGGAGCGGATAATATATGAGTACGGTGAGGAGCGTTTTGCCTCAAGGATCGCCCGCGGTATATGCGAGGCAAGGGCGGCGGCACCCATCGTTACAACAGGAGAGCTGGTATCGATCATAAAATCGGCAATGCCAGCGGCGGCGGTAAGGAACAGTGAACACCACCCCGCCATGCGGACCTTTCAGGCGATACGCATTGAGGTAAACGGCGAGCTTGATGTGATAGATCCCACCATAAGGCGGGCGGTATCGCTGCTTGCCCCCGGCGGTCGCATAGCGATAATAACCTTTCATTCGCTTGAGGATAGACGAGTTAAGGGAACATATGCCGAGCTTGCTCGCGGCTGTACCTGCCCGCCGGACTTCCCGGTCTGCGTTTGCGGGAATAAACCGCAGATAAAGCTTGTAAGCCGAAAGCCGATAGTTGCAACACGTGAGGAGCTTGCACGCAACCGGCGCTCGCACAGCGCAAAGCTTCGCGTGGCGGAAAAGCTGTGATCGGTACCAAAACCGCCCGCTGACGGCGGGAATGACAAAGAATAAAAAGAATAAATAAAAGTATTAAGCATTAATAAATAGGATAGATCTAAAATCAATTGGATCATAGGAGATCTGCACAGTCGGTCGGACGTGCGGCGGCAAAGCCCTGCGCGACAGGATCGACCAAATGACTGCACAAAGGTATGGAGGTAAAAATGAACGCATATGCAGAAAATGCCGCATCGGCGTCCTTCAATATCGCATACAATTCACTTGAGAGGCGTTTTTCAGAGCGAGGAACCGGAGATTCGGTAAGGCGTATTGCCGCAAAGCAGGAGGAGGCCGAGGCACGTACCGCCGCGCTTTCCCCTGCGGCATACAAGCTTGGCGCACGCAAGGAGTGCCGCGACTGGAACGCAAGATATAAGACAGGCAGCTCGGACGATGGCTTTTATATGACGGTCGGTGACTACAAGCGTTGCTTCCGTGACGGTATGGGCTACAGCCCGGAGGTAAAGGTAGCACGCCGCGCACGTGCCGTGGGCGGGGAATGGAAGCCAGAGCATCCCGCGGCCGCATATCGCTTTGACGAAGCGAGCGAGGGCCGCGCGCTCACGCCAAGCGGCGAGCGCCGCATGACACCCGCCGAGGCATATCACGAGGCGGCGGTGGAGCGCTGGTTCCCGCGCGAGGAGATAGCGCCGGTAAAGGATAGGCGCCTGCGCACTGTCCCGATAGGGGCTGTGGCACTTGTGCTGTTGTTTGCCGTTATATTGGCACTGCCTATCACGCTCAGCGTTATGATAAAGGAGCGCGGTGATGCCGTGGCGGCCGCCGAGGCGAGGCTTGCCGAACTTGAGGTGGAGATGACCTCCCTGCAAAATTCACTTGGGGCTAAAAATGACCTTGCCGCGATACGCAGGATAGCGGTGGATGAGTACGGTATGATCAGTACCGATATCTCCACCACGCATTATCTAGCACTCGGCGGGGGAGATACCATCGAGGCGTTCAGCGCGGAGGGCGAAAACGCAGGTGTTGTGGCTCTGCTCAGCGCACTTGGTATCATAAAGGCGAATAAATAAAGCCGCATCGCAATAATATTAATTACGGATAAATAACGATCCATGCATCCATGTGCCGTCGGGGCGGGATGCCGTGGATCCGGATGGTCAAAATTTAAGGAAAGTATTGAGGTATCATGAGAGGAGAACAATGAAGGGCGGTAGGATAAAGATAAGCACGAGCCTTATCAAGCGGTCATATGTCATATTTGCCTGTATCACCCTTGCATTCGTTCTGCTTGCAATAAGGATATTTACGATACAAACAGTCAATTTTGATTACTATCAGCAAAAGGTCATCGATCAGCTGACCACCGAGTCCACTATCTACTCCAAGCGCGGAGTTATATACAGTGCCGACGGCGCACAGCTTGCAACCAATATAACAGCATATCGTATAGCATTGGCGCCCTCAAACATCCGAGCGGCGGTAGCCGAAAATACGGGGGATGAGGCAAAAAACTACGATGATATCATCGCCCGCGGGCTTTCTGGTATCCTCGGCGAAAAATACGATGTGACCTACGAGATGGTAAGCGAGCTGATAGAAAAGAAAAAAAGCAGTCTTGATGCCACCCTCGTGCGCTTGGCGGATACCGAGAGCGCCGACCGCGTGCTTGATTTTGTATCAAAAAACGATCTTGAAAACATGATACTGGTCGAGGCAACGACCAAACGCTATTACCCGTATGAGGATCTGGCCGCACAGCTGCTCGGCTTTACCGGCACTGACGGCGCGGGCCTTTACGGTATCGAGTATCAGTACAACACACAGCTGGCGGGTACACCCGGGCGATATATCACCGCCCGCGATTCCTACGGTAACGAGATGCCGTTTGAATATAAAAGCACCATCGATGCGGTGGACGGCTACGATATCTACACCACGCTTGATATAAAGATACAGTCCATCCTTGAGGAACAACTGCGCGCTACCTTTGAGGAATGCCAGCCCGAGTGCGGTGTGGCGGGTCTTGTTATAAATGTAAAGACCGGCGCGGTGCTTGCTATGGCGACCTACCCGGATTTTGATTGCAACAACGCACGCACGCTTTCAAGCTACTACGCAGATAAGCTGCTGGCCTCCGGCTATGCCGAGGGGACGGCGGAATACAATACATTGAAATCAGAGCTTTTATCAAGCATGTGGTCAAACAAGGTCCTCAGCGGTACCTACATGCCCGGCTCAACATTTAAGATAATTACAACGGCGATAACGCTTGAGGAGGGCGCGGCGGGGGTCGATGAGGCCTTCTACTGCCCCGGATATCTTCAGGTGGCCGATCGCAAGATACATTGCTTCCATACAGTGGGACACGGCAGGCTCACGCTCGGCGAGGGACTTCAGCAGTCCTGCAACCCAGTTATGATGTCGGTTGCGTTCCGTATAGGCGAGACCCGCTTTTATAACTACTTCCGCGAGTTTGGGTATCTCGGCAAAAGCGGTATAGACCTCCCCGGCGAGGGCAAAACGGTTATTTGGGATGAGGCAGATTTTTCCACCGTTGACCTGGCGGTTGCGTCTTTCGGGCAAAACTTTCAAATATCCATGATAAACCATCTTACCGCGATATCCGCTGTGGCAAACCAAGGAAAGCTGATGACCCCGTACGTTGTTGAAAAAATGACGGATGCCGACGGAAATACCGTTTGGAGCCACAAAACAGAGGTTCGCCGCCAAGTTATAAGCGCATCGGTATCAAGCACGGTATCCGATGTTTTGGAAAAGGGCGTATCCGGGGACGGCGGCGCGAAGAACTGCTATATAGCGGGATACAAGATAGCCGCAAAAACCGGAACCTCCGAAAAGATAGGCGACCCGGATCCGCTGGCGCGTATAGGCTCCTGCGTGGCCTATGCACCTGCCGACGACCCGGAGATAGCCATTTTGATAGTTGTTGACGACCCCAAGGTTGGCACGCGATTCGGATCTATGATCGCCGCGCCCTATATTGCAAACTGCATGGCGCAGATCCTGCCCTATCTCGGCTACGAGCCGCAGTATACCGACGAGGAGGCGGCGGCACTTGATGTTACTGTTGAGGAATACCGCGGTCGCAGTCTTCGCGTAACCAAAAACATGATCAGCTCGCTCGGCGTTGAATGCGAGGTAGTGGGCGAGGGCGATACGGTGACCGCGCAGGTCCCCGCCGCAGGCTCGGTCATCTCCAAGGCCGAGGGCAGAGTTATCATCTATCTTGGTGACAGCGCGCCCGCGGAGGATGTGGCAGTACCGAATGTTTTAAGCCTTACGGCGGGAGCGGCAAATAAGCTTATCATCGACCGCGGACTTAATATAAAGATAGAGGGAAGCCGCGGGCATACGCTCGGCAGTGAGGCACTCGTTGTGTCGCAGTACCCTGCGGCGGGCGAGACGGTCGAGCGAGGCAGTGTTGTTACCGTTACGGTGAGATTTACCGGAGACGAAGACTGAAGCGGCCTCTTTGCAAACAATAAAACGACAAAACGAAATAACAATATAATAATAATAAAATAAAAGAAGATCTCAATAAAAAACGGATGCAAAAAGCGCACGTTGTCAAAATCACCATAAGTCACTTTGAGGACATGACCGATGAAATCAAATTCTGTCGGGATCGGGTGGTAAGCCTTAATGAAGCTTTTGCGTTTGCTTTGCGATGCTGGTATCAAATACCGCGCGGAGGGAGAAATTGATATTGAGATCACCGAGATAGTATCTGATTCCCGCAGGGTGTGCCGTGGTTGCTTGTTTTTGTGCATTCGGGGCATTAAAAACGACTCTCACCGCTATATAGACCGTACATGCGCCGCAGGCGCCGCGGCCTTGGTGGTGGAGGAGGGTCACACGTTTGACCGTGCGTGCATTCCTGCGGGGGTAACGATAATATATACAAAAGATACCAGGTCGGCACTTGCCGCACTTTGGTACGCCCGGTATGAGCTCGCGGCGGCGGGACTGAGTCTTGTCGCCGTGACCGGGACAAACGGAAAGACCACAGTAAGCCATATGCTGCGCTCGATATTCGGCGCGGCGATGTACAGGTGCGGTCTTATCGGAACCCTTGGTTGCGAAACACCAAAGCGCGTGCTTGACACGCGCGACGACCCTGATTTTTGCCCGGATGATGCCAACGCAAATATGACCACACCCGACCCCGGTCAGCTTTACCGCATACTTGCGGCAATGCGTGACGATGGGGCGGAATATGTATTTATGGAGGCCTCATCGCACGCTTTGGCGCTTTCAAAGCTTTCGCCGTTGCACTTTGCGGCGGCGGTGATAACCAATCTAACGCCGGAGCATTTGGACTTTCACGGCAGTATGGAGAATTATTTTCTTGCCAAGGCTGAAATACTTAAAATGGCGGATATCGCCGTGCTTAATGCCGATGATGCGTATGCGCCGCGGTTTTTGGAGTACGCGCGCGAGCGCGAGTTGCCTGTTGCGGAGCATATCATCTTTTGCAGTGCCGGCGGCAATCGCATCTTGGACTCTGCGGGGTGTGTGCGATACACCGCCGAGTCGATACGCATATCCGGCGGGGAGGGCATCAGCTATACAATGGTCTCGCCCGGCGAGATACGCACCCTGCGCACAGCTACACCCGGTGCGTTCAGCGTTATGAATTCACTTCAAGCCGCGGCCGTAGCCATCTCGCTCGGCATCAGCGGCACTGCTGTGGCGGATGCACTGGCATCAGCCTCGCGAACTCCCGGCAGGCTTGAGCGCGTGCGTGTGGGCGGCGGGTTTCCGGTCGCGGTCTTTATCGATTACGCTCACACACCGGATGCGCTTGAAAATCTTTTGCGTACCGCGCGCGGTTTTGTGGATGCCCGCAGTGCTTGCCGCGGCGGATCGCCCGGGCGGCTGATACTGCTTTTCGGTTGCGGCGGAGACAGGGACAGACAAAAACGTCCCAAGATGGGGCGCATAGCCTCGCAGATGGCAGATATTTGTGTTGTCACATCGGATAATTCAAGATCCGAGCGGCCGCGGGATATAATAGATGAGATAATGGTGGGCTTTGACCCTCACTGCCCGCATATGATCGAGCCCGACCGCCGCGCGGCGATAGAGAGGGCGATAGCCGAGGCTCGCGCGGGGGATGTCCTACTGCTTGCGGGCAAGGGGCATGAAAGATACGAGATAGATGCTGGCGGCAGACATGAGTTTTGTGAGGCGGATATAGTTCGCGCGGCCGCCGCCGAATGGATGCGGCGGTACACGAACGGCCGGAAAGCATAAGCATAAAACAGCGTAAAATAAAAAAGAAATTAAAAATACGAACGAAAACGACCGTGCGGTCGGGCGGGACACCAGCCCTCGGCGGCGCGGAAACGGCGGATCATAGAGCATGAAGATAAAGATAAATGTAAACGGCGGGAGCATATCGATCTCCCGCGTGGCCGAGCTTTGCGGCGGCCGTGTGTGCGGCGGCGATGCCGAGTCACTTTGCCGACCAATTCGCTATATATGTACAGATTCCCGCGAGGTCGGCGAGGGCGTGCTTTTTGCCGCAATAGTTGGCGAGCGGGTAGACGGTCATGATTATATCAACTCTGCGGCGGCCGCAGGTGCGGCGGCAGTGCTTGGTGAGAGAGTACCGGAGGGCGTTGACCCAACGATACCCGTCATCGTCACGGGCGGCACCGTGGCGGCGCTCTCCGCTATTGCCGCAGGCTTTGCGGACTCTATCCCCGCCCGCAGGGTGGCGGTAACGGGCAGTGTGGGCAAGACCACCACAAAAGAGTTTATCGCCGCGGTGCTGGCGGCACATTCCTCCGAGCGCGGAGTTTTTCGCACCGAGGGCAATAAAAACAGCACTATCGGCATGCCGTTGACGATGCTCAGCATCCCCGCCGATGCCGAGTATGCCGTCCTTGAGATGGGCATGAGCGGCTTTGGCGAGATAGAGGCAATGTCGCTCGCCGCGCGCCCGGATATTGCGGTGATAACGAATATAGGTTCATCGCATCTTGAATTTTTAAAAACAAGAGAGAATATAGCGCGCGCAAAGCTTGAGGTGCGTGCGGGTCTTGCGCCTGATGGCATACTGCTTTTAAACGGTGACGAGCCGCTTTTGGCTGATGTAGGCCTCACAGACAGCCGCGCCGTGTATTTTTCGGCCTCGGGAGATCGACACGCCGACTTTTATATATCGGAGCTTACCGACAGTGCTGAGGGATGCACCTTTACGCTTGATTCAAGCGACAGAGTGATAAAGGATATAAAGATCCCGGTTCGCGGGCGTCACAACGCGCAGGCCGCGCTTATCGCCGCCGCAATCGGTATCCTTTGCGGGCTTTGCGATGATGAGATACGCCGTGGTGCGGCCGCATTCAGACCCGCCGCCATGCGGCAGTCATTTATAAGCGCGGGCGGGCTTTCAGTCATTGAGGATTGCTACAACGCAAGCCCCGAGTCAATGCGCGCGGCAATAGATGTTCTTGTAAGCGCCGCCGCCGAGCGCGGGGGCATTCCCGCGGCAATACTCGGCGATATGGGCGAGCTTGGCGAGGGCTCGGCCGCAATGCATCGCGCCGTCGGCGAATATTTTGCATCGCGCGGTGGGGGATTCCTTATCGCATTCGGACCTATGTCGGCACACACTGCACGCGGTGCGGCGGCCGCAGGGCTTTCCCCCGAGTGCATAGTAAGGATCGCCGATATCACTGCCGAGGCATCACCTCGCATCGCCGCGGAGGCAGCCAAGCGCACGCTCGGCGAGCGTGATTGCCTGCTTATCAAGGCCAGCCGTTCGGTGAGGGCGGAGCGGATAGTTGAGGCTCTTCGCGCCATGTAACGCGCGGGGCGGGAGATGTAATTCGTCTCGTTCGTGTCAAAAGCAAAACGACTTTAAAGTATGGTCAAAACGGGGAATATAAAATAAAATGAAAACAAGAATGCTAATTGAATTTTTCTCGGTGCTTTGCGCGGTGTTTCTCGGCACTGTTCTGATACTGCGCAGACTTATACCTGTCCTTAAAAGCCGCAAGATCGGCCAAAAGATATACGATATCGGGCCGCGCTGGCATAAGGGCAAGGAGGGAACGCCCATCATGGGCGGTGTGGGATTTATCATCCCCTCGGTGATAGCCTTTTGCATCCTCCTTATCATATACGCCGTAAACGGACGCGCCGCAGAGTTGCTGCCCGCCGCGCTTACCTTGGGGCTTGGCGTTGCCAACGGTCTTATCGGATTTTTTGACGACTACACAAAGCTGATAAAAAAGCAGAATGAGGGCTTTTTGGCTTGGCAAAAGTTTGGGCTGCAGCTGATCGCGGCCGCGCTCTATCTCTTTGGTATGAGGGCGCTCGGGTTTATCGATACCTCACTTTGCATTCCTTATTTTAATATTGAGATCGAGCTTGGCATCTTTTACTACATCGTCGCGCTCCTGCTCATCACGGGCATGGTAAACGGCGTGAACCTTACCGATGGTATTGACGGTCTTTCAAGCAGTGTGACCGCCGTGGTGGGTGCGTTTTTTGCAGTTGCGGCCTTTGCCGCCGAACTGCCCGAGCTTTCCTGCCTCGCCGCAACCGTTATCGGCGGTACTGTTGGCTTTTTGATGTACAATTTCTATCCCGCAAAGGTATTTATGGGGGACACAGGCTCGCTCTACCTTGGCGGAATGGTAGTCGGCATGGCTTTTTTGGTGGGTCAGCCGCTTATCATAATCGTAGCGGGGCTTGTTTATATCTGCGAGATCGCATCGGATATCCTGCAGGTCGGCTACTTTAAGCTCACACACGGTAAGCGCCTGTTTAAAATGGCACCAATCCATCATCATTTTGAAAAATGCGGATGGAGCGAGGTGCGGATCGTTGCGGTGTTCTCCGCGGCGGCAGTGCTGTTTTGCGTGCTTGCTTGGTTTGGACTTTGATCGTCTGCTTCAAAGCATAAGAGAGATCCCGAACCGAGATCTTATCTGATATATTATCAAAAAAACGAAAAAACTTAACGCGGGAGGAAACATGAAAACAAATTCAAGCAGTACAGCCACCCGCGGGAATCCGGGCGGGCATCGCCGCCGCGAGCTTGGCGGGCGCGGTCTGCTTCGCGATTATATCGAAACACCCGATTATATAAGCGAATCCGAAAAGCCGGGGCGACTTATCGCGCGCGTGGGGCCGGACCCGGTGTATCTTATACTTTTTCTTATACTGCTGACGGTCGGGACGGTGATGTGCTTTAGCGCAAGCTCTGCATACGCCGAACAGCAGTACGGCGACAGCTATCATTTTTTAAAGGAGCATCTGCTCCATATGGCAGTCGGCGCGGTCGCCGTGGCGGCAATGCTCTTTATAACTCCAACCACCATGCGGTATATGTCCATCGGTATGTATGTCGCGGTGCTGGTGCTTTTGCTCCTCGTCCTTGCCATGGGTGTTGTGGGCGGCGGCGCACAAAGGTGGATAAGCATATTCGGCCTTTTTAACTTTCAGCCGTCCGAGGCGGCAAAAACGGCGGTGATACTAATAATATCACTGCATATGAGCCGCTGGGATCGTGAGATCAATGCCGCGGGGCGTACCCGCCGCGATTCATTTATCTACGGCTTTTTGATCCCCTGCGTAATGCTTGGGATAGTTGTGGTGCTCGTCGGTCTTGAAAAGCACTTTTCCGGCGTTATCATAATCACCGTCATCGGGTGCGTGACAATGCTTTTCGGCGGAACGCAACTGCGGTGGTTTGCATCCATGCTCCCCTTGGCGGCGGGGCTTGGTGTTATCATAATGAATACCGATTATGCCCGCAAGCGCGTTGAAAGCTGGCTCTACCGCGGTGCGGATGCTCTCGGCAGTGACTGGCAGAGCACGCAGGGGCTTTACGCCATCGGCACCGGCGGAATGTTTGGGCTGGGGCTTGGGCAATCGCGGCTTAAATACGGCTATGTCTCACAGCCGCAAAACGACTTTGTGTTTACCATCGTTTGCGAGGAGCTTGGGTTCTTCGGCGCTGTTGCAATAATGCTTTTGTTTTTGGCTCTTATCTCGCGCGGCTTTGTTTTGGCGGCGCGCGCATCGGATAAATTCTGCTCGCTCGTGATATTCGGTCTCTCATTTAAGCTTGCACTGCAGGTGCTGCTGAATATAGCGGTCGTTACGGGGGTGATCTTTAACACCGGTATATCCCTGCCGTACTTCAGCACGGGCGGCACTGCAACCATCATGCAAATGTTTGAGGCGGGGATAGTGCTGGGGCTATCAAGGTTTTGCACACAGCAAAGGGCGTAGCGCATCAGAGCATTATCGGATCATCGCATTATTGAATTATAAATATATTTATAAATGACTCTTGGAAGGATAGGTTGATACCATGCGCGTATTGATGACAGGCGGCGGAACAGGCGGACATGTAAACCCCGCAATTGCAATAGCCGACACTATAAAAGCGCATATCCCCACGGCAGAGATAGCCTTTGTGGGGACAGAACGCGGAATAGAGAACAAGCTCGTCCCCGCGGCGGGATATAAGCTTTATCATGTTGATGTAAGGGGCTTTAGGCGTTCGCTCTCACTTTCAAATATCCGCGCCGCGTATCTGGCGTTTACATCCCCGATGGCCGCAAAAAAGATCATTCGGGAATTCCGCCCGGATGTGGTCATAGGCACGGGCGGATATGTCAGCTGGCCGTTGCTTGTAGCGGCATCAAAGCTTGGTGTGCCGTCCGCGGTGCATGAATCCAACGCCGTGCCGGGACTGACGGTAAAGCGGCTCGTCCCGTATGTTGACAAAATATTCGTTAATTTTGCCGTTACCGGAGAAAAGCTCGGCGCACCTCAAAAGACCATGCATGTGGGCAGTCCCCTGCGTGCCGACTTTGGCGAGATAAAAAAGGCGGATGCGCGGGCAAAGATAGGGCTGGGAACTGAGTGCGATAAATATATCGTATCCTTTGGCGGCAGCCTTGGGGCGGAGCGCGTGAACCAAGCAGTGCTTGAGCTTATGCGTGACTATCTCAGCTCGCACCCCGGCACTTATTGCATCCATGCAACGGGCGCATCGGGATATGCCGAGACCCGCGCGGCGTTTGAAGCGGCGGGGCTTGACAAATGCAAAAATATAGAGCTTACCGAATATATCTATGATATGCCAATGCGCATGGCCGCGGCGGATCTTATCATCAGCCGCTCGGGCGCTATTACGCTCTCCGAGCTTGCGCTGGCAAAAAAAGCATCTATACTTATACCGTCACCCAACGTGACAGACGATCAGCAATATAAAAACGCAAAGGTACTGGCGGATGCCAATGCTGCGGTGCTGATAAGAGAGAGTGAGCTTGATGCGGGCAGGATATGCCGCGAGGCGGCGGCGGTGCTTGAGTCCCCGACGCGTATGCGGGAGCTTGAGGAGAATATATCCGCTTTTGCCGTGCCGAACGCAAACGAGCTGATATTTGATGAGATCCTAAAGCTTGCGGGCAAGAGCGGGCAGTGAACTCACCCCGAGACACTGCCGAGCGCTTGAATTTGTTTTATTTCAGTATTTAGTATTCGGTCATTCGTTTTTTGAATCTGTAATTGATCTGCCGCCCGGGGCGGCAGCTTGGAGTTTAAAATGGATAATGTTAATACCGGTGGCATGCGTGTTTTAACATCACCGGGAACTGCAAACGTCGGCACACGCGGATCACGCGGCGCATATCCGGCAGCATACCCGGGGCGCACACCGCAGGATGGTGCAGGTGCAGGCTATGGCCGCCCACGCGCACCAAGCGGGGCGGACGGTCGATCGGAGGCAGAGCGGCGTGCCGAGGCGGAAGCCAAACGTCGCGCGGCGGCGGAGGAGCATGCCAGACGGCGAGAACGTCGCCGCAAAGCAAAATGGTTGCTCACGGCCATGCTGCTTATGTTCAGCTTTGTGCTGATATATGTGATATCCCGCTTTATCGGATCATTCTTCGTGGTGAGTGAGATAAGCATCAGCGGGGATTCTCCGTACACGGCGCAGGAGATAATCGCCGCTTCGGGTATGTCGATAGGTGATAGCCTCTACCGTGCGGACAGGCATGCGGCAGAGGATGCGATAAGCGAGCGTTTGCCGTATCTGTCATCTGTTAGAGTAAAGATAAAGCTGCCGTCATCTGTTTTTATCACGGTGGAGTCGCAAAGTGCCGTGATCTACGCGGAGATAGCGGGCGAGTATTACGCGCTCTCGGCTGATATGAGAGTGCTTGAACGCGCGGACAGTGCCGAGACGTTTGACTCGCGCGGACTGTTGCGGGTCACCCTGCCGCCGGTCGGCAGTGCGCTCGTCGGCTCATACCTTACGCTTCCCGGCGGGGGAGACCCCGCATATATAGGCGAGCTTGCGACGGTGCTTGAGGCCTCCGAGCTTGCGGGCAGGATAGATACGCTTTTCCTTGATGAACGATTTAATATAATCCTGTCTGTTGACGGCCGATATCGCATCCGCTTCGGTTCGGATCAAAACGCCGCGGACAAGGCCTTGGCGGCGGCGAGAGTGATAGAGGCGCGCGGCGGCACGGCGAGTGACGGCGGCATGGCGGAGATAGATGTATCCGATCCCGCATCCGTCGTTGTGGTGAGGCGCGAGCTGCTTGACCTGACCAAAAAGGGCGGGTAGATCGCCGAATGCCCCAAAATCGCGGCAAAATAATGTCGGGAAATAAATGTTTATACGAAAAATTAAGAAATTTTCGCAAAACCCCTTGAAAAAAATCAAAAAAAATATTATTATATAATAGATGAAATGTAAGGCGCGCGCAAAAGGCTTTGCGTGGGCTGTGAGTCGGGTGCGACCATGGCATCCGATGGCTTAAAATTGCAAAGAAAAACAAGATCAAAGTTTAAAAAGTTCGATCAATAAGAACAAATCGGAGGAAATAAAAATGGCATTTGAGCATGATGATTTACTCGAAAGCGGCGTAAGTATTAAGGTCGTCGGAGTTGGCGGCGGCGGAAACAACGCTGTAAACAGAATGATAAGCACCAATATCCGCGGTGTGGAATTTATTGCGGTAAACACCGATAAGCAGGCGCTTCGTTCATCCAACGCGCCCAATCAGATAGTTATAGGCGAAAAGGTCACTCGCGGTCACGGCGCGGGTGCTAACCCTGAGATCGGCCAGCGCGCCGCCGAGGAGAATACCGAGGAGATCAAATCCGCACTTGCAGGTGCCGATATGGTCTTTATCGCCACAGGTATGGGCGGCGGCACCGGAACAGGTGCGGCTCCCGTTGTTGCGCGTATAGCTAAGGAGATGGATATCCTCACCGTGGCTATCGTCACAAAGCCCTTTATCTTTGAGGGCAGCCGCCGCATGCGCCAGGCAGAGGAGGGCATCCGTCAGCTCAGCCAGTATGTCGATTCACTCGTTATCATACCCAATGAAATACTCAAACAGGTCTCAGATACCCGCATAACCCTCTTTAATGCATTTGAGATAGCCGATGATGTTCTCCGCCGCGGCGTGCAGAGCATATCCGAGCTTATCAACGTGCCCGGCTTTATCAACCTCGACTTTGCCGACGTTACATCCGTCATGCACGATGCGGGCTTTGCGCATATGGGCGTTGGCAGTGCAACCGGTAAGGATAAGGCAGAGCTTGCCGCCAAGGCCGCTATCTCCAGCCCCCTGCTTGAGACCTCCATCAAGGGTGCTACAGGCATTCTTGTAAGCATATCCATCTCTCCCGATGTCGGACTTGAGGATGCCGACCTTGCATCTACCATGATCGCCAACGAGGCAAGCCCCGATGCCAACGTTATCTGGGGTGTTGCGTTCGATCCCGATCTTGATGACGAGATGAAGATCACCATCATTGCCACAGGCTTTGAAAAGGACAGCGAGGAGGCGCTCCACAGCACCGCCGCACCTGCCGTGCAAAAGACTGTCGAGACAAAGACAGAGGCCGAGCCTAAAGTAGTTCGTCCCCAGCCTGCTCCCGCAGCACCTGCCGAGCCCGCACCCGCACAGCCCGCTCCCCAGCCCGTACGTACTGTCGAGACACAGCGCCCCGCAGAGGTGCAAAGACCCCAGGCACAGCCCGCCGTCAATGATATCCCCAAGAGCGCAAACGAGCTCCCCAAGGATGCCGATGGCTTTGACGAGATAATGTCCATCCTGCGCAACCGCAAGCGCCGCGATGATTTTCGCGGATCGGGCCGCGGCTGATAAGGCACCGGGCGGGGAATAACGGCAATACCATTTTGCCCTTGTCTTGGTTGTGTTGCCCAGAAGCATTGATCCCGAAACAAGGAAAATAAAAATAATGGGCGAAGCCGGAGTGCACATGTGCTCGGCTTCGCCCGTGGTGTGTTATGAAAAAAACTTTTTTGCTCATCGCATTTATCATTGCGGCGATGCTTGCCCTGACCGCGACCGTGTGTGCGGAGGATATCACTGCCTCCGCCGTCCTCTCCCCGTCTTATTCCGCATTGACCGACGGGCGCGAGAGTACGTGCGAGGTCATAGACAACGGCGCGGTGATAAAAATAAGCTCCCCAACACCCATCGCTGGCGTGTATATAAAATTTGACCGCACCCCGCCGCAGTGGCATATGCGTGCCGGCGGTGCCGAGGCACTGTGCGGCCGCTACGGCTTTTTGCACGAA
Source organism: uncultured Ruminococcus sp. (assembly GCA_964384555.1). Taxonomy (GTDB): domain Bacteria; phylum Bacillota; class Clostridia; order Oscillospirales; family CAG-272; genus CAG-390. The sequence goes on from CAYLLA010000005.1 coordinate 34,314, forward strand.
TGGTGCGATCTTACTTCACTGCAAGCGCAGGGCGGCGGCGATATATTTGATATCGAGCTGGTCTTTGACGGCGGCGCGGTCGAAATATGCGATATATACGTTTTCTCCGCAGGTGAGCTGCCGGATTGGGTGCAGTGCTGGCAACCCGCCGAGGGGGATGCCGACCTTATGCTTATGACCACGCACGCGGATGACGAGCAGTTGTTCTTTTTGGGCGTTTTGCCCTATTACGCGGGAGAGCTGCAATACACCACCCAGGTGGTGTATTTTACAAACCACAATAATACCAGAAATCGCCCGCATGAGCTGCTAAACGGCCTTTGGACGGTCGGTGTGCGGCGCTATCCTGTCATTGGTGGCCTGCCCGACTATTGGGACGGCTATAACGAAACACTTGATTATTCCTATGCCGCGGCACTTGCCGAGGGGTTTACGCGAGATGATCTTGTGGCATTTCAGGTAGAGATGCTGCGCCGTTACCGCCCGCAGGTGGTGGTGGGGCATGATATAGACGGCGAGTACGGTCACCCACAGCATAAGATAAACACGGATACGCTCATCTCGGCGCTGACACTTGCCGCCGATCCCTCGTATCTTCTGTCCGATAGCGCTCTGGCCGTGTGGGATGTGCCAAAGACCTACCTGCACCTCTATCCCGAAAACCGTATCACCATGGATTGGGATCGTCCACTGTCTCGCTTTGGCGGCATGACGGCCTACGAGGTATCAAAGCTTGGCTATGCCTGCCATCTTTCACAGCAGTACACTTGGTTTACGGCGTGGATACACGGCAAGGATCGTGAATACACAAAAGCTACCGAGATAACTACATATAAGCCCACTGACTACGGCCTTTACCGTTCGCTTGTCGGCGTGGATAGCATAGGCGGAGATTTCTTTGAAAATCTTGCCGTCCGCTCACAGCAGACTTCCAACACCGCCGTGACCGAGACCGTGGCGCTCCCCCCAAACGGCGCGGAGACATCAGTGTGTCTGCCGCCCGATACGAGCGAGCCGACCACGTCCGCGGATATCACGACCGACTCCGCCGCACAGCCCACGGAGATCTCTTCGATGGATGCAGAAACGTCAGGCACGAGTGGGGAGGTGTTCGGCTCTCCTGCGGTCGCCATCCTGCTTACGGTCATAGTTTTGATCGTGATATTGGCGGCAATGGGCGTAGGCTTTAGAACGAGCAAAAAACAATAATAAAAACTAAATATCGCATCATGGCGCGGAGCCGTCTCCGCGCCTTTTGCTTTTAACAAAAAACGCCGCCGCACGCTGATTTTTTTATTGACATTTGCCGACCCGCGTGATATACTGATAGCAATAAAAATGGCGTTTTCGCCGGATCGGAGACTAAAATAAGATGGAAAGACCCGAGATTTTTTACACACTTCCAACCGTTTACGCGGTAGGCAACAATTACGAGATAATAGTTCCGGTAAACGAGCCCTGCCTTATGTGGGTGGGCGTTGGCGATGAGGAATACTATGACGATTCAAACGGCATCCTGCGTTCGGCAAGCCTTACGCATAAAATGACGGTGCCGCAGGAGGCGCTCAACTCCGCCTGCGCTTATACCGTGCGTTGGAGACGTATGATCGAGCGCAAGCCCTATCGCTCGGTTGTGGGAGATATTGAGGAATACACCTCTGATTTTTGCCCTGTTGATGCAAATAAACAGCGCATTAACATTATCAATATTGCGGATGCGCACAACCGCGTCAGCGGTCCCGTAAACGCGGGCAGATATTTTGAGCGAGTGGGCGAGGAGCTTGATATATTGATGCTCAACGGCGATATACCCAACCACAGCGGCGACCTTTCCTATTTTAAGGCGATCCACCGCATAGCCGCCGAGATCACGGGCGGGCGCATTCCGGTCGTTTTTGCCCGCGGCAATCACGATACACGCGGCATCTATGCCGAAAATATTGCCGACCATACCCCCACCGATAACGGCGTCTCTTATTTCACCTTCCGTTTGGGACCTGTATGGGGCGTGGTGCTTGACTGTGCCGAGGATAAGCCGGATGACCATGAGGAGTATGGCCACACCATTTGCTGTGAGGCTTTCCGCCGCCGCGAGAGCCGCTGGCTTGAGGCGGTAGCGGCAAATGAAAAGGAATACACCGACCCCTCTATCAAATACCGCTTGGTGGTGGCGCACAACCCCTTTACCGAGCGCCGCGTTCCGCCGTTTAATATCGAGGAGGCGACCTTTGCCCACTGGGGCGAGCTGCTTCGCGACCGCATCAAGCCGAATCTGATGCTCAGCGGACACGTCCACCGTTGCTATGTCAGCTATCCGGGCGGCGAGCGGGATGCACACTGCCAGCCCTGCCCGATAGTGGCTTCCTCAAGGCTCTCTAAGGAGGATACCGAATTCTTCGTTTGCGGCGCCATCACACTTGACGGTAAAACCGCAACCGTCCGCTTTGTCGATAATTGCGGCACCGTCACTGCCGAGGAGCAGGTTGAGATCTGACAGCACGGAACGGCAGATGACTTGATAGTCTTATAAATAACATCCACCCCGCGATCCTGCATCGCGGGGTGGGTGTATTCATATTACACTATATCATTGATCCTTGATCATTACGGAGCGCGTGGAATCAAAAAAGAACATCCCGCCGCAATCAAAGAGAGGACCGTCAGAGAGTGGGACTGTCCGGTAGCAGCGATGCTCGATGAAGGCCGTGATCTCGGCGCCGTCGGGGTGGGTCAGCAGGTCGCCGGCAAACCAAACCTCGCCGCGCTCGGGGCAAACGCCGCAGGTGCCGCCGATAAAGCCGTAGTCATAACCCGGCAGGAGTATCCCGCCCGGTTTTATTCCAAGCACCGAAAGTCCGGCTGCCTCGGCGGCTTTTTTTATCCCGCAGTCGGCGGTTATAATGCCATCCCCGACCGCGAGTGTCGAGCAAGCGGTGTACCCCTGCCGCGTGTATATCGGCATAAGTCCCGCGGCGGTGGCCACGCGGCAAATCTCCGGCGCTGTGTGCTGGTCAATTATCACGTGCCTGCCCACCTGCCTGATGCACAGCGGCACATCCTGCGGGTAGCTGTCACCGGGCAAGGCCTCCAAAAAGCTGATACTGCACCCGCCGGCGGCCGCTATATGGTCAAGCTCCGCCGCCGCGGTTTGATAATAATCGCGGAATGTGTATATCCGCTCACCCATGGGGCAGATCAAAAGATCCGCATGTGATGCAAGCGGCCGCGGGAGCGCGGGGCAGGGCGGCAGGGTGATCACCTCGCACCCCATCCGCTCGGCCGCGGTCGTATATCTGCGCGGCAGACCCGCGCCAACTGCCAATATCACCTGCCCACCTCCATTATTTTTACAATTTGAATTCTGCCTATAAATGATCATGGGGTCGGAGCATTTATTGCTCCGACCCCATTACAGGCTCTGATCAGGCGTTGTCAACCTTTTTCAGGGTGCGCAGACAACGTGCACACATGCTGACAGTCTTGACTGTGCCGTTTTCGGAAACCTTGACCTTGCGGATGTTGGGCTTCCATGCTCTGTTGGTCTTGCGATGGGAGTGCGATACCGAGTTACCGAACACAACGCCCTTGCCGCAAACACTGCATTTTGCCATTAGTGACACCTCCTCAATATATAGTAGCATATCATTTACATATAACATCGGTTATTATATCACACTTGAGGGAAAAATGCAAGTGTTTTTTTGTTTTTTCTTAAAAAAACGATGTTATACACCAACTGCAGCGCTCTTTTGGTGCTTTTTCTTGACCATCATTACGGCAAACAATACAATGATTACCAAAAGAGGGCGGATGTTATGATAACGGGCAGGATATTTGTGCTCTCTGCAGCCGTCGCGCCGCCGTATAGGTCATCGGCGATCTCGGAGAGCGGCATGCTATCGGAGAGGATATCCAAAGCCTTATCGAGCGAATACAGCTCGCCGTTTTGCAGCTCTGTAAGATCCGGGCGACTGCCGTAGGGGATAACGCTCAGCTCGCCCTGCTCGGAGAAGAGGATAAATGTTGTGTGGTAATCCGGCACTTCTATGCATGCTACGCAGTCGGCATCGGCACCGAGCTGACTAAGCGCGGCAATCGGCTGTGCGGCTGACATTGAGGATGTCGTGCCAACGACGGTGGACAGGGTGCCGGCATCGCTCTCACCTGGCAGGCTCTTTCCCATGGCCTGCCACTTGTTGTTTTCATTTTTCAGGAGAGTTTCGCTTCCGTCCGCGGCTATCATGTGCCAATAAACATCAAAGCCGCTAAGGTCGGGCGTGGCGCTCGTGTCGGCAAGCGCGGCAAACGCACCCGCGCTTAAGCGATACGCTTTGTATGATGACGTGATATCGGATGCGGAAACAAGCCCCTTTGTATCCATATTGGCGATAACATTTGCGGCTTCGGCCTCGTTTGATATCGCGCTTTGCACGTCACTGTAGGAAAGTGCGGCGGGGGATATCACCAGCAACGCGGCGGTGATAGCGGCAACAAGAATACATACTGTTTTTTTTATGGTTTTGTTTGCGAGTCTCCTTTTTTTATTTGCAAGGTTACAAAAAACATCTTGCAAGTACATTATATCACCCAATTGAATTTAATGTCAATACCTTTGTTCAATTTTTTTGAAAAAAGAAGAAAAAAGTGAGCGATATTGGTGATAAAGACCACAATGCAAAAAATGATCGAGCGGAGACCAATCTCCGCTCGATCATTTTTTGTTATTTTACTATCTCTCCGGTGCATACCGAGCCGTATTCGTACCGCGGGTCGGTCTCAACGCCCGAAAGACGAACGGTCATTCGGCGGCCGTGCAGATCCTCCGCCGACGGTACTCTGACCTCGATAAAGGAATCCGTGTGTCCCACGGCATGCCCGTCTTGGAAGCTCTCAAAAAGCACGCGGCAGATGGGGGCGGTCTTTGCCGTCTCATTGAGTATCTCACGGCGGATCTCGCCCGAAAGTGCCGATATCTCTGCGGCGCGGCGGTGCTTTACATCCTCAGGTACTTGATCCGGCATGGTGGCGGCGGGAGTGCCGTCCCTTTTTGAATAAGGGAAGACATGAGCAGCCAAAAAGCGTGCGCGGCGCATAAAATCGAGCGTTTCGGCGTGGTCGGCCTCGCTCTCACCCGGAAAGCCCGCAATAACATCGCAGGTAAATTGCACTCCGGGTATTGCCGCGCGCAGATCCTCCATCACGCGCATGGCACGCTCGGCATTGTATTTGCGGCGCATGGCGGCAAGCGTGCGTGAGCACCCGCTTTGCAGAGAGATGTGAAAATGCGGCGCAAGTGAGCGGAGCGCGGCTATGCGCTCAATAAAATCAGGGCGCATAAGTGACGGCTCAAGCGAGCCAAGGCGAATGCGCACGTCATTTGCGCGCACCTCGGGCAGGGCATCGATGTCGCAAAGGAGAGAGCCAAGGTCGGTATCCCCAAGGTCGCGCCCGTAGGAGGCCACCTCAATGCCGGTGACAACTATCTCGCGTGCGCCGCCGCCGATAAGCCCTGATATTTCGGATAGCACCTCTCCCCGCGGCTTTGAGCGTACAGGCCCGCGTGCATCCGGAATTATGCAATAGGAACAGCGGTTCTCACAGCCGTCCTCTATCTTCAGGTACACGCGCGTGCGGGCGAAGGAGGCTATCCTCATCGGCTCAAATGCACATTCGTTAAGCGCCGGCGCATCTGTGCGGGCGGTCGCGGGTGAATCTTTTGCACCCTCGCCGAGCAACCGCTCTATCTCATCTACCGCCGCAAGCTTTTTTGCATTGCCGATGACCGAGTCCACCCCCGCAAGCTTTGCAAGCTCTGCTGGCGTTGTTTGCGCAAGGCAGCCTGTAACTACTATCCTCGCCCCGGGCGAGCGCGAGCGCAGGCGGCGTATCATCTGGCGCGATTTGCGTGCCGCCTCTGCCGTCACGGTGCAGGTGTTTATGATGTACGCATCGCACACCTCGCCCGCGTCCGTCGCCAAAAAGCCGCGCCGTGTCAGCTCCTCTGCCATAGCCTCGCTTTCATATTGGTTCACCTTACACCCGAGCGTGAGTATCCCCACGCGGGCGCTGTTGCTTTTTGCTGTCATTGCCATCGGCTACCGCCGCTCCTGCCGCCGCAAAAGCTTCCTTTCTTTAAATAAAAACAATAGGATCTCTAAAAAACAATGGATCTGTCCGCCCCCGAATATTCGGGGGCCGACTTTGTGATAGATATTGTATCACAAAAACGCGCAAATGTAAAGATGCGGGGCGGATATTCACGCCGCGCGGGATCTTTTTGGGCGGTATTTTCGGCTTTTTTGAAAAAAATCCGCCGCGAGCGAGAAAAAAATATAAAAAGGTATTGCAAAAATCGATTTTGTATGATATAATATAGCGTAATTGCGATATAGTCAGCATTTTTATACGAAGCGAGGTGTTAAAAGTGAAAGAGGGTATCCATCCTAAATATGAGGAAGTCACGATCAGATGTGCTTGCGGTGAGACCGTTCGCACTCGTTCGACCAACCCGAAGGGCGGAGATATCAAGGTTGAAATTTGCTCCAAATGCCATCCTTTCTTTACCGGTAAGCAGAAATTCGTTGATGCCGGCGGTAGAGTTGATAAATTCAAAAAGAGACTCGAGGCAAGCAGCAAATAAGCTTTGTAACGAATGCGGGGACAAGTTGTGCGCAGAGATGTGGCGGCTTGTCCTCGCTTTCATTTTTCTCCGATCCCGAGCCCGATCCGACCTTGGGTGAGCGATCGAGCCATCATATAATATAAAAGGAGAAAAAGATAATGACAGCGACAATACATGAAACAGAAGAGCGGCGAGATAACGCGGCGGTGATAGTTGGCGTGGAGCTTGGGCAAATGAAAGAGGGAGAGTGCGATGCATCCCTTGACGAGCTGACACGCCTTGCCGAAACGGCGGGTGCGCGAGTGGCGGCACGCTTAGTGCAAGCAAGGGAACACCCGGACGTGCGTACCGTCATCGGCAGTGGTAAGATAAGCGAGCTTAAAACGATATGCGACGAATGCGGCGCGGAGCTTTGCATTTTTGACTGCGAGATGACACCCTCACAGATCCGCAATGTTGAGGACGAGCTGGGGGATGTGCGCGTTATCGACCGCTCGATGCTGATACTTGATATATTTGCGCTCCACGCGGCGACCGCCGAGGGCAAGCTGCAGGTGGAGCTGGCACAGCTCAAATACACCGCGCCAAGGCTGATAGGCAAGGGCAAACAGCTCTCCCGTCTCGGCGGCGGCATCGGAACGCGCGGACCCGGTGAATCCAAGCTTGAATCTGATAAACGTCACCTTGCCCGCCGCGTTGCCGCCCTTGAGGCGGAGCTTGAGGCGGTAGAGAACAATCGCCGCGTGACTCGTGCCGCGCGTGAGCGCAGCGGTATGCCGCGCGTGGCGATAGTGGGATACACCAACGCGGGCAAATCCACATTGCTCAATCGCTTGACGGATGCGGGCATTTTGGCCGAGGATAAGCTTTTTGCCACACTTGACCCGACTACGCGAAAATTCACTCTGCCGGGCGGGGAGAGCATCCTGCTTACAGACACGGTGGGATTTATCAGAAAACTGCCGCACCATCTTGTCAAGGCCTTCAGATCCACGCTTGAGGAGGCGGCACTGGCGGATATTCTTTTGCATATCGTTGATGCATCCGACCCGGAGTATCCCGACGAGATGCGCGTGACGGAGGAGCTGCTCTCCGAGCTTGGCGCGGGAGATAAGCCTACCCTTGTAGTTTATAATAAATGCGACCGCGAGGCGGAGGGCATACCGTCCCCCACCGTTCTGCCGGGTGCGCAAAACCGCGCCGTGTGCATCTCCGCGCTGACAGGGCGGGGAATAGATGAGCTTACCTCCTGCCTTGAATCGATAGTGCGGGAGGGCAAGATACGCACGGTGTTTTGTTTCCCCAACAGCGAGGCGGGACAGCTGAACACCCTGTATCGCCTGACCGCAGTGGAATCTGTCGATTACGGTGACGAATTCATCACAGCCGTTGCAGTAGCCGATGCTAAGACCCGCGGGATGCTGGCAAAGTATATCAGCGGCGCGGCGGATGACCCTGGCGCAGGCGGGGCGGAGTTTTAAAAGATCCCTCGCCGGTCTGCGCCGACCTGCAGCAAAAAATATAGGGAGAGCGACCAATGGAGTTTGATGCATATAAGACCGTCGGCGGTCGCGGCGAGAGCCTGTACGAGGATCGCCGCTCCGAGTTTATCGGCGTGTGTGCGCCGGTAAAGACCGAGGCCGAGGCCGCGGAGTTTGTAAAAAGCATAAAAAAAGAGCACCCCGCGTCGCGCCATAACGTTTGGGCGTATGTGTTGCGAAGCGGTGCGGAGAGATATTCCGATGACGGTGAGCCGCAGGGCAGCGCCGGAGTGCCGACCCTTGAGGTGTTGCGCAAGGCAGGGGTCGTGGATGTCGTTGTGGTCACCACGCGCTATTTCGGCGGCATTCTTTTGGGCACCGGCGGGCTTTTGCGCGCCTATTCCGCGGCGGCAAAGCTGGCGCTTGAGGATGCGGGCATACAGCGCATGATCCCACTGGCGCGCATGCGCATTACCTGCGCCTACTCCGACCATCGCCGCATAGCCTTTGAGCTTGACCGCTTTGGCGCTAAGGTAACGAATACCGATTTCGGGGCGGATGTCACCATCACTCTGCTGATACTTTCCGAGCGTGCCGACGAGCTTGCAAAAAGGATAGTTGAAATGACCGCCGGCAGGATCACTCCTACCCGCGACGGCACCGAGTTCGGACAGGAGTAGGACGTTCCGCGACCGATCATAAGATCAAAAACAAAATATGAACAAAAAACCGCACGGCCTTGTGAGCCGTGCGATTTTTGTACGGAATCTTTTGTTTTCCTGCCTCTTTTTAACTTTATATGCTCCGTAAGGTGAAATAAAAATGAACATCTCCTGCATTTGCGTGGAGATTCTCAATAAAAAACTGTTTTAGTGTTGCAATTTTTTAAAAAAGTAATTGACACGCACGCCGATTTGTGATACAATACAAAGTGGAAAGATTCTTCTAATTCCAACCAATGCGCAATGACTGACAATAAAAAGGAGTTCGGATATGAAAAACAAAGGGCAAGCAAAGCTGAAAAAGATAGGAAATATGATCCTCAACATATTGCTGTACGTATTTTTGGCTCTTGCCGTGCTCGCACTTGCGGTCACTATATTTGCAAAAAAAGGATCTGACGGTACAGTGGAGCTTTTTGGCTACCAAATGCGAGTGGTAAAATCCGACTCAATGGAAAAAAGCGAGCTTACCGATGTATCATCCTACAAGATCAAAAGCATCCCGGTGCGCTCGATGATATTTGTGCAGATGGTGCCGCAGGATGAAGCCGAGGCGGATGAATGGTACCGCGCCCTGCAGGTGGGCGACGTGCTGAACTTTAGATATGTCTACACCACACAGGAGACGATAGCCCACCGTATCATCTCGATCACCGAAAAATCAAGCGGTGGCTTTATCATCGAGCTTGCGGGTGACAATAAACTGGTCGAAAGCGGGCAGCTGACCCAGATCATAGATACTTCAATAAAGGAAAGCCCCAATTACGTTATCGGCAAGGTAACGGGGCAGGCGTTCCTGCTTGGCTTTATAATAAGCCTGTTGCAGGCACCGCTCGGGCTTATCTTTATAGTTATCGTCCCCTGCTTTATCATCATTCTGCTTGAGGTGATGAAGATAACCGGCGTGCTGACATCCGAAAAGAAGCAAAAGGAGCAGGAGGATGCCGCACGTAAGGAGAGCGAGCTTGAGGAGCTTCGCCGCAAGGTAGCCGAGCTTGAGGGGCAGGCCGCGGCCGTGCCGAGCGAGCCGGAGCAAAAAGACGAGCCGAAAGAGGATCAAAGCGTAAATTGACCCGCCGTGGCAAAACGCATTTTGATACAGCCGACCGTGGCATACTGCCGCGATCGACGATAAAAAACAAATGAAAGGAGGACGAGCGATGAAAAAGAATAGACTCTTACCTATCTTATGTATGGCATTTGTGCTGTGTGTGGGCATTATCGCGGGTATCGTGCTGTCACTCCCCACAAGATCACTGTCTGTAGGTGACCATTTGCGGTCGGGGTGGCTTGATGTTACACTGAAAAGGACCGGACTTGAATACAAGGTTCCGGGGGACGATGGCTACATGCGCATAGTAACGGTCGGCGATGAGCTTGATCTTACCGAAAGCACCGAGGATAACGTCTTCGGTCTCGATTCGGAGGATGTCCTTGTTGTACCGGGCTGTTATTTTGATGCCGAGCTTGAGCTTGCAAATAACGCCGATCGGGCCATAGCATACAGTGTTACTGTCCGCTTGTTGGGCAGATCAAATGCGCTTGCCGAGCAGCTGCGTGTCACCGTAACGCGTTCCGACGGCACTACCGAGGAACATATGCTCAGCGAGCTGACACAAGGCGTGTCAGTGCAGGCGGGTGAGATGGCAGTAGGAGTCGCGGCACAGAGTTTTGGGATTCGCGTTGAGTTTCTCGACGATGCGGTCTGTAATGATGAGTTGCCAAGCGGCACTCCGCATGGGGATCGCATGAACAACAATGCTGCGCAGTCGCAAACAGTTGCGTTTGACCTTGTGGTAACCGCCACAGGGACATCGTGATTTGCGGTGAAGCGAGCTTCCAACAAAGTCGGTATCATTTACAAGTGATCCTGAATGCTACCGATCGCGCAGATCCGGATCATAAAAGATTTTGTGAAAGGATTTTCAGTATCATGAGAAAAAAAGTTTTGATCTCCTCCATCCTTACGATCGCGCTGTGTATTAGCCTGATCGCAGGCTCGACCTTTGCGCTGTTCACCAGCACGAGCCAAGTCAATGTTGCCGTTACCTCCGGCAAGGTCAGTGTTGTAGCCACAGCATCCGGTCTTGAGCTTGGATCTACCCTCGGCGAAAATCTCCCCGAGACCTTGGCTGCAGCCGATGGCAACACCATCACCCTTGATAAGATGGTTCCGGGTGACTTTATTACATTCACCATTACAATACATAACGATAGTGATGTGACCGTTAAATACAGAACGCTCTTTGCCATGACCTCGGGGGACGAGAGCTTCTTTAACGCCCTCAAGATCACAGTTGATCAGCAGGTCGCGGAAGAGGTATCTCCGCTGTCGCTCGATGATGCCGCACCTGCAGTGGCAACACCCGCCGGCACAATGCTCCCCGGTTGCGAGGATATCGTCCTTAATGTAAAAGTTGAGCTTCCCGAGTCCGCAGGTAACGAGCATCAGGAAAAATCCTGCGCGTTTGCTTACACTGTCGAGGCGGTTCAGGGCAATGGCGAGTTTGAAACAGAGTATGAAAAGCTTAGCGCAGCTATACAGGCTGGTCAGGAATACACGCTTGGCAATGATATTACGCTTGCTTATGGTGACAGAACACCTCCGTTCTCCATTTCCAATGGCGTAGCGGCGACCGTAAACCTTAACGGTCACAGCATCATTGCCGATGATGGTGATACAGAATATTCCGGATATGCTAACGGACACATGTTCCGCGCAGAAAATGAGAATTCGCAGATCACTATCAACGGTGACGGTACGGTTCAAGCCGCTTTTGGGTTGATACAGGCAGCATGGGGTTCTAAGATCGTCATCAACGGCGGTGATTTTATCAAAACTCACTATACCGGCTCGGGTGAGGCTGTTGTTTATGTTCGCAATGGAGCTACCGTTGAGATCAATGGCGGAAGCTTTAAGTGCACAAATGCTCCGTCCAATACGCTTAATGTTACATCCGGCGGTTCACTTGTGATCAAAGGCGGTTCCTTCTATAAGTGCGACCCCACAACATATGTTGCCTCCGGCTACAAGGTAGTTCAGGACGGCGATTGGTACAACGTAGTACCCGAATAATTTATCTGTAATTAATATTATTTATATTAATTAAAAAACAAAAAAAGAAAGGTAAGACACCATGAAAAAGAAAGTAATTCTTTCATCCATCCTCACGATCGCGCTGTGCATCAGCCTGATCGCTGGCTCAACCTTTGCGCTGTTCACCAGCACGAGCCAAGTAAACGTAGCTGTTACCTCCGGTAAGGTCGAGGTAGTGGCAACCGCATCTCAGCCCGAGTACGGCAGCACTCTCGAAGCAGGCAAACTGGACGAGAGCACCGCAACCCTTGAGGGCAATGTTATCACTATCGATAAGATGGTCCCCGGTGATTTTGTCAAATTCAATATCACCATTACCAACAACAGCAATGTTACCATCAAGTATCGCACCGTATTCTCGCTTGTTGCGGACGGCGGCCTTTGGAGCGGCCTTAAGCTGACCATCGGCAACGATACCCTCATCGGTACCACTGCAAGCGCATGGGAGACTCTCGCTCCCGGCTCCGACCCCATCGCCGTTCCCGTAACGGTCGCTCTCCCCGAGTCCGCCGGCAACGAGTATCAGGAAAAGACCTGCTCCTTTGCTTACACTGTTGAGGCCGTCCAGGGCAATGCAGAGACCTCCGATGACGATGGCGTGTTTTACGTAACCGACGTAGCCACCCTCCGCGCAGCAGTCGCCTTCGGCGGTAAGATCGTACTTGCGAATGATATTACCTTTACCGATGCTGATATGATTCTTGCCGGTAAAGAACCCCTTGAAACAATGCTTGTTGTTGCAAAGGATGCATCGATCGATCTTAACGGTATGAATCTCCAGTATCTCGGCGGTGGTACATGCTACCATGCTATCTATGTTACAAACGGTGCAACATTGGATCTTTATGACACCTCGGATGATCAGACCGGAAGCGTTTATGCTAATGACCCTGAAGGAACATGGATCGTAGAGGCGCACGGAGAGTCGACTGTCAATATCTATGGTGGCCATTATAAAAACGAAAGCGGATGCGTTATATATAAAAATGATGGTCATGTAAATATTTACGGTGGTACATTCGAAAATGAAGGTGACTATAAAAATTTGATTAATCTCGGCAATTCACATGCCAGCTACGGCCCGATCGTTATTTCCGGCGGTTCGTTCAAGAACTTTAAGCCCGGTGTGACCAACGGCAGCGAGAACGAGGTTGCCTCCGGCTACAAGGTAGTTCAGGACGGCGATTGGTACAACGTAGTTCCCGAATAATTACGATAGCATTACCGATCATCGTGGTCGGGCAGTCTTTCTGCCTGATCGTGATTAAATAAAAAAAGAGCATATCCGTAAGATCCGAGCGATCGGTGACGGCGGATATGCTCGATTTTTTTGCCTGACTGACGGCGCGGAAAAAATGCGATTTTTAAAAAAATAAAATAAAATTATGCCGAAAAAAAGTATTTCGGCATTTTTGAGCGTATATTATATAATAGGTGAAGAATTGCGACATCCGTGGGCGCAATAAATTAAAAAGAACGGAGGGGATGGTATGATACCACGCGAGGTCATAGACGAGGTCGTAGCGCGCAGTGATATAGAGCAGATAATAGGCAGCTATGTAACGCTCAAGCGTGCCGGCTCAAATTTGGTGGGCATATGTCCCTTTCACAATGAAAGATCGCCCTCCTTTACCGTGTTCCCCAACGATCAATCTCCGCATTTTTACTGCTTTGGCTGCGGCGCGGGCGGGGATGTGGTCACGTTTATCCGCAGGATAGAAAATCTTGATTATGTGGCGGCTATCGAGTTTTTGGCCGCGCGTGCCGGCATTGAGGTACATAACGACTCAAAGGATGATGCGGGCGGTGTCTCCCGCCGCCGCGTGCTTGATATGAACCGCGAGGCGGCAAGATTCTTTCACAAATGCCTGTACGATCCGCGATACGGCGGCGAGGCGCTTGATTATCTCTCCTCAAAGCGCGCGCTCAGCGGCGCAACCATAAAGCACTTTGGCCTTGGCTATTCGCCGAATGATTTTGGCCTGCTTACAAGATATCTGCGCGGGCTGGGCTATACCGATGAGGAGATGACGGCGGGCTTTCTTTGCGGCAAGAGCCGCCAAAACGGCAAGACCTACGATTATTTTCGCAACCGCGTGATGTTCCCGATAATCGATGTGGCGGGCAACGTGGTGGCCTTTGGCGGGCGAGTTATGGATGACTCAAAGCCTAAATATCTAAACACATCGGATACTCCCGCATTTAAAAAGAGCCGCAACCTTTTTGCCCTCAACTTTGCAAAGGCAAAATGCGCTGACAGGATGATACTTTGCGAGGGCTATATGGATGTTATCGCCCTGCATGCCGCTGGTTTTGAAAACGCGGTGGCAACGCTCGGCACGGCTATAACCGAGGAGCACGCGCGGATCATGGCCAAGTACACCAAAGAGGTCATCATCTGCTACGACTCGGATGAGGCGGGCGTCAAGGCCGCAAACAAGGCCATGCGCATACTCGGCGGTGTTGGTGTTGAGGTGCGTGTGCTGAAGATCGACGGCGCAAAGGACCCGGACGAATATATAAAAAAGTTCGGCGGCGCACGTTTTTCGATGCTGCTTGACAAGAGCAGTACCGGGTTTGAGTTTAGATCCTCGGCGGTGCTTGCAAAATATGATATCGGCGATCAGCAGGGCAGGCTTCGCGCGGCGGAGGAGCTGGTGAAGATAATATCCGATTATTATTCAAACGTTGAGCGCGAGATATATATATTTAAGGTAGCAGAGCAGCTCTCACTTCCCGCGGATGTGATAAAGCGCGATGTTGAGCGTGAGCGTGCCAAGCGCAAAAAGGAGCAGGCATCAGAGCTTAGCCGAACGGCCATGGCATCGATACGCGATTTTGGCGACCGTGTAAACCCCGATGCGGCAAAAAATCCGCGTGCGGCCGCGGCGGAGGAGACGGTGTTGGGGCTTTTGCTGCTTGACGATGCCCACCGCGAGGCGGCGGCATCCGGGCGGCTGGGGCTTGGCGAGGATGATTTTTTTACCGAGTTCGGGCGGCGCGCCTTTAGCGAGATCTGCCGTCTTTATCGGAGCGAGGGCGGGTTTTCCTTTGCACTGCTTGGGGAGTCCTTCACCCCGGATGAGGTCAGTCGGCTTGAGCGTTGCCGCAAGCGGCGTGAGCAGCTGACACAAAACGGCGCGGATGTTTTGTTCGCGGCGGCGGAGGTGCTCGCAGGCGACAGGCAAAAACGCACGGCCGATGCAACGGTGGCCGAGGATCTTGAGGCGCGGCGGCGTGCGTTGGTGGCTCAAAAGAAAAAGGATAAAAACGCCGTATCAGGCAACAATTAATACCGATCGATATTGATATCAAATATCAAAACACAGATACAAAAAAATAAAACATATATTCCCCGCGCGGCGCGTGCCGCACACATACCGAAAGGAAGAGCAAACAAATGGATATCGAAGTGAACGAGAAAAAGATGGATGTTAACGAGCTCATCGAAAAGGGCAAAAACGGCGGTCTGACCGGCAGTGACTTTGACGATGCGCTGGACGATCTTGGCTATGATATAGACAAGATGGACAAGGTGTATGATGCGCTTGAGGAGGGCGGCATACCCGTTGGTGCCGATATGTCAAGCTCGGAGATGGACAAGATCGAGAGCGAGGTAGAAAACTTTGGCGTTGGCGAAAACATGGAAAAGATCCTTGAGTCGGAGGGCCTTACCATCGATGACCCGGTGCGTATGTACCTCAAGGAGATAGGCAGAGTGCCGCTGCTTGATTCGGACAGCGAGCTGGAGCTTGCCAAGATCATGACGGATGATACAAAGTCTGCCGAGGAGCGTCAAGCGGCACAGGACAAGCTGGTCGAGGCCAACCTGCGACTTGTTGTAAGCATTGCAAAAAGATACGTCGGTAAGGGCATGTTCTTCCTTGATCTTATCCAAGAGGGCAACCTCGGCCTTATGAAAGCAGTCGAAAAGTTTGACTACACAAAGGGATACAAATTTTCAACATACGCCACCTGGTGGATACGTCAGGCCATTAATCGTGCTATCGCCGACCAGGCAAGAACGATAAGGATCCCTGTACACATGGTGGAGACCATCCACAAGGTAAACCGGTATCAGCGCCAGATGCTGCAGGAGCTCGGCCGCGAGGCGACCGCCGACGAGATAGGCGAAAAGATGGGCATGAGCGCCGAAAAGGTGCGCGAGATCATGAAGATAGCGCAGGAGCCGGTTTCTCTTGAAACACCTATCGGCGAGGAGGAGGATACCCACCTTGGCGATTTCATTCCGGACGAGGAGACACCCGCACCCGCCGATGCCGCATCGCAGACCATCCTGCGCGAGGTGCTTGACCGCGAGTTGCACACCCTCACGCCCCGTGAGGAGCATGTTATTAAGCTCCGCTTCGGTCTTTATGACGGTCGTTGCCGCACGCTTGAGGAGGTAGGCAAGGAGTTTGACATCACGCGTGAGCGTATACGTCAGATCGAGGCCAAGGCGCTTCGCAAGCTGCGCCACCCCAGCCGTGCAAGACACCTGCGCGGATTTATCGACTGATATACAGATCTTTTGGCCGAAATATACGCGCATGGGCACGCAGCAGATATCTGCGGGCCGCAAATGCGAGTTTGTGTATTTTGTTTTAACGATGCATGGGACCGAAAAAAGAGGACGGCTGGCGCATCCTGCCGTTCGGCCTTTGCTAATTGCACAAAAATGACGGCGAAAATATGTCGGATGTTACAAAATAATCGTTGTAATGCCAAAAAAGCAGGGCGGCGATTGGTGCAATATGCACAACCAAAAAACCGCCGCACGCGATTTTTGCCCGCATCGGCATTTAATTTACAAATACAGACTAAATTTCGGCTTGACACTTTTGCTTTTTTGTTGTAAAATATAATACGATCTAAAAGTGCGCACAAGATGCGTTTACCTTTCAAGGAGGATTTTTATTATGAATAAAAGACTTATATGTCTCTTCCTTTGCTTTCTGATGCTCGTCAGCATGTCTGCAACCGGATGTTCTACATTTGGCAGCGGCGCCGAGACCACAGACAGCAACGTTGTCGTCGAGGATCCCGACCAGGGTCGTGCCATTACCCTTACATGGTATGTTCCCTGTGAAAAGCCCGTGGCCGATGAGGATGTGGCACTGGTTGAGGAAGCTATAAATAAGATCACAAAATCCAAATTCAAAACACAGATAAAGCTCCATATGCCCACACTGGATGAGTACTACGCCACCATTGACGGCATCATGCAGGCACGTGTTGAGGAAGAGGAGAACAAGCAGACCGCCAAGGATGAGCTTAAAAAGGCTATCCGTGAGGCAAAGGCGCAGGGTATCGACTCCGCCGTTGCCATCTCCGAGTTCTATGAGCAGCACCCCGAATGGGTGAAGTATCAGGAGACCGAGGCCTCCACCGATACCGAAGAGACAGAAGAGGAAACACAGCTCAACGAGCTTGGTATGCCCGAGGTCAAGTATCCCGAGGAGACCGAAAATCAGATAGATATCATCTGGGTGGGCGGATATGACAAGTTCATGTCCTACATCAATGATGATCTTTTGGAGCGCCTTGATGAGTCTCTCTCCAGCTCCTCCAAAAAGCTCAAGCAGTATATCTACGGCGGCGCTCTTGATGCTGTAAAGACAGCCGGCGGCGGTACATATGCCATCCCCAATAACACTGTTATCGGAGAATACACCTACCTCCTCCTTAACAAGCGCCTTGTTGATAAGTATAAATACACCCCCGCAGATCTGAGCAGTGTTGTAAAATGCTCCGATTTCCTTGCCGATGTTGCAAAGTACGAGCCGAATGTTCAGCCCATCGTTGGCGAACTGCCCGTAACTCTTACCAAGTACTGGAGCATCGATCCCGATACCCTTGAGATCGACCATGATAAGTTCAATATCATCGGTCACGGTATCAACGATACAGCTACCCTTGGTACCATGTTCTCCTTTACCGGTATCTTTGGTACCAATGCAGAGCTTGCCTCCACTACCGATTATGCAAAGCAGCTCATCGCCATCCGTACCTATAAGGATCTCGGCTATGTGAGCGAGGATACAAACACGACAAAAGAGTACGCCATGCGTGTGGTCAAGGGCGGCGGTGAGCTTGCCGAGACCTACAGCGAGGATTACTATATGAATATCATAGAATCCCCCCGCGCCGATTATGAGGATATCTTCGGCAGCATGTTCGGCGTATCGGTATACACCAGAAACCTCAACCGTTGCATGGAGATAATCACCTATCTCAACACCAACTCCGACCTGCGCAACATTCTGCAGTACGGTGTTGAGGATGTTCACTATGAGCTTGATGAGAACGGTCTCCTGCACAGACTCAACGATAACTATATGATGGACATCAACAAGACCGGTAACGTCTTTATGGCATATCCGGAGGAGGGCATGCCCGCCAACGTTTGGGATTACGGTAAGGCTCAAAACACTGCCGCTAAGACCCTTATGACACTTGGCTTGCGCTTTAAGGATGATGACTTTAAGAGCTCGGAGGATGCCGACGCTATCGAAAAGATCAAATCCGCCCTTAAGTCTATCAACGACTACTCTGCAGATGTTGAAAAGCGTCTGAACGAGGCCAAGAGCGTTGAGGAGCTTGAAGCTATCATGCGTGAGGTCGCCACCAAGTTCGGCAGTGATGCTAATGTAAAGCTTGTGACCAACACCACAGGTATGAGCGGCTCCACTCCCGGTACCGTCTACTATGAGTGGCTCCAGGCCAACGGCTTCCTTGACGAAGACTGATAAAAAGCATTTGCAAAAAGCAAGATCCTAAAGATCTAAAATCCAATACAAGCCCCCGGCGGTCGTGCGACCGCCGGGGGGCATCTTATCGAATGATATTTTATAGATCTTACGAGCTTACAAAGGATATGTCGATGCGGCAGGCGCGCGCCGATCTTATCCGCGCTTGCACATATACATATGTATCACTCAAATATCGTTTCAACGAGCTTTGAGGAGGCGGGCGGGGAATAGCGCCAACGGTCGAGGTGCGCGGTGCGCTCGCAATCGATAAAATAGCGTATCGGCGCGGGGGACTGCGGCTCGGCATGCGCATCGATCAGCACCAGCTTTATCTTCATGCGCTCGGGCAGTATGCTTTTTATGTATACGGCGGCGGTGTCGCCGGGGGTAAGCCCGTCAAGCAGACGGTCGTCTCGCGGCTCGGCAAGCCCCGCAAGATTGGGTGTCAGCTCCAAAAACACACCATAGTCCTCAATGCTCCTCACCGTCCCCGCCACCGTTTGACCGACCGAGAACAGCGCGGCGTTCTCCTCCCATGTTCCCAAAAGCTCCTTTTGGGTCAGGTAAAGCCGCCCGGTGGTGCGATCTATGCCCTTTACCACGGCATAGCAATAGCCGCCGCATATCAGCCTGTCTCTCGGGTGTGCTATCCTTGATACCGATAGGCAGTCAACAGGGATCAGCGAGGATATCCCGCAGCCGATATCGGCGAATGCGCCAAAGCTTTCAAGGTGAGTTATCTTTACGCGTATTATATCGCCGGGGGTGAGATCCGAAATATACCTGTCCATGCACTCGCGTTGTGCCGCACGGCGGGAAAGATATGCTACACATCGCCCACCATCCTGCCCGATAGAGCTTATCTTAAAGCACACCGGCTTGCCTACCCGCGTGATGATGGCAATGTCCTTTAACTGCTCGCCGGGGCGACAGTAAAGCGCCTCCTCGCGCGGTATTATACCGTGGATGCCGCCAAGCTCCAGGTGCAGGTTCATCTCGCTGTCGCACATTTGCGCGCACTCCTCAAGTATCACCCCCGCCTCCATGGCGCGTTCAAGAGATGCCGCGTTTGCCATGGCAAGCTTGTTTTCCGGCGTGTGGATGAGCATCCCCTCGGGTTTGTACGTTCTTATCATATTGCTGTGTCCTTTCGTTTTCAATTATGCGGCTGCTTTGCCTTTTGCTAAATGATATTCAAGGCGCGGGCGGGATATTCCGATGCTGCCCAAAAAAGCGGCGCGGCAAAAAAACGACGGGATGTGATGCAAAAAAATAAAACGGCGAACGAGAAAATGGCCGCCATAAGCCCAAAAACGCGAGAAAACGAGAGATTTTGCCCCCGAAAATTAAAAAAATCGAAAAAAACCGAAAAAAGCTATTGACAAAGCCGCGCATACGTGATATAATATGCGAGTTGAAAAAACCCATATTATCAAACGGAGGAAAACATCAATGTCCACCTTTATGGCGAAAGCCGAAACCGTTGAGCGTAAGTGGTATGTGGTAGATGCAGCGGGCAAGTCCCTGGGCCGCACTGCCGTTATAGCCGCAAACATTCTCCGCGGTAAACACCGTCCCGAATTTACACCTCATGTAGATTGCGGCGAGTATGTTATCATCGTTAATGCCGACAAGGCTGTCCTTACCGGCAAGAAGTACGAGCAGAAGTTCTATCGTCGTCATTCCGGTTACATCGGAGGACTGAAGTCTGTACAGTACAAAAACCTTATGGAAGAGCGCCCCGAGTTCGCAATGGAGCTCGCAGTAAAGGGCATGCTTCCCCACAATTCGCTTGGACGTAAGTCTGCAACCAGACTCTTCGTCTATGCAGGACCCGACCATAAGCACGCGGCACAGCAGCCCGTAGCTTACGATGCCTGATTCAGAAAGGAGACCGCAACATGTATACAAGTGCAAAGCCTTATTTCTACGGAACAGGCAGAAGAAAAAAATCGGTCGCCCGTGTTCGTCTTTATCCCGGAACCGGTATGATCACCGTTAATGGCAAGGATCTCAACGAGTATTTTGGTCTTGAAACGATGAACCTCATCGTAAACCAGCCCTTTGAGGTCACCGGCACAGCCGGCAAGTTTGATGTTGTCGCTACAGTTGTAGGCGGCGGCTTCTCCGGTCAGGCGGGTGCTATCCGTCATGGCCTCTCCCGCGCTCTCGTCCTTGCCGACGAGGCCAACAAAGCTCCTCTCAAGGCCGCAGGTTTCCTGACCCGCGATCCTCGTATGAAGGAAAGAAAGAAATACGGACTCAAGGCCGCTCGTCGTGCCTCCCAGTTCTCCAAGAGATAAGTTATCTTTTTGGTATCAAAACACCCTCGCAGCATGCGCTGCGAGGGTGTTTTTCGTTTTGGGATGCCGATGTGCTTTGCGGTCGGGAGATATTTGAGCACATGGTGTAATCATTGCTCGTCAGTTGAGACAGCCGATGCATTCAGCAATTCATCGCAGGTAGTCCCAAAGACTCGGGCGAACGCCAAGAGTTCTATGTCCGTCACAAATCTTTGTCCGCTCTCTATCCTTTGAATGGCGTTTTTGTCGAGGTCGATCCCGAGCAGCTGCATTTTGTCGGCCAAGATCCGTTGCGACATCTTCGGGACATGCACTCGCCTCAGCTCATATATCTTCGTGCCGCTAATGTTGTTTTTGCCTTGCGCAGTTTTGTTTTTAAACATAATTCACTCCGTTTTTGACGTTTTGACATTTAGTACTTGACAAAAGTATTGTATCATGTTATAATTTAATTATGACATTCACCGAATGTCAAAAAACAAGGGAGGTGCTTGATAATGAAAAGCATTGTGAGAAACATAATAATATTTTTACTTATGACAGCGACACTCGTGACCATGGCATCCTGCGTAATAGCAGGTCCTGGTGGCAGCAGCAC
Organism: uncultured Ruminococcus sp.; assembly: GCA_964384555.1. Taxonomy (GTDB): domain Bacteria; phylum Bacillota; class Clostridia; order Oscillospirales; family CAG-272; genus CAG-390. Next base: position 55,889 of record CAYLLA010000005.1, read on the forward strand.
GACCGGTCTTATCGTTTCAGATTCGGAGTTCGGCTCTGATCCCGATTCCGGTCCTGCGTTAGTTGATGGTTATTCATCGAGTGACGCAGCCACATCCGGTCAGATAGCAGTACCTGCTGCAACTGAATCCGAAACGGTTCCCGCGATCACTTCCGAGGAGCCGCAAACAACATCTGCGTCATCGGTGATGCCGCTTCCCGAAGAGCCTACTATATCCGAAACATTGTGTTTTGAATATAACGGATTAAAAGTTGTAGCTAAAAAGCTAACGAGTGATTCGATTTTTGGTCGTGGCGTTAAGATATATATTGAAAACGGTACGTCTACCGATCTTTCGGTGGGGGTGAGGCAGCTTATAGTTAATGACTGCATGGTCTCATCCTTGTTTTATTCTACAGTAGCAGCTGGAAAAAAATCAAATGATACATTGTATATAATTGA
>CAYLLA010000006.1:0-52208 GCA_964384555.1 uncultured Ruminococcus sp.
AGCTATACCGTTTCTCTCTCGCCCTACAATGTTTTCTTATTGGGATTGCGCATTACGGCAGCCCTGTTTTTTAGGTCTTATAGCGGAGCAGATCCGCGAGCGAATTTCTTCCGCTATCTGCGCAAATCGCAGTACTTTATCTCAACCTTTCCGCCGTTTTTATCTCGCGGGCAGCGAGGCGGAGCATATTAGTTTTAAGCTCCTCCGGGGTATAGGGGCGCTCGCAATACTTGGGGTGCGCGGGTACTTCATACATCACGGGGCCCGAGTAACCGTGCCGCACAAGTGCATCAAGGATACCGTTCCAATCATTGATGCCCTCACCCGGCAGGACGTGCCGCTCGTCAAGTATGCCGCGCTCGTCTCTGAAATAATCGGAAATATGCAGGGTGTGTATCTTGAGTCCCGCCGCGGTCAGTGCATCGATAAAATGCTCATTGTCCTCACTCAGCGAATGGTTGGTATCAAACACCACGCCCGCTCCCGTTCCGGAGAGCAGCTCTACCATCTCCTCCGAGCGATTGCAAAGGCAAAGGCGGGGCAGATCCTCGACCGCCAAGCGAAGCCCCAGCCGCTCGCACTCGGCGTTAAGCTCAAATATCGCCTCGCGGCTGAGCTGCATGCGCTCCGGACGATGGAGATCATCTATCGGCTCGGAGGAGGGATGCAGCACGATAACGCTCGCACCCGCCACCGCGGCGCGGTCGATAAGCGTTTTGTTTACCCGCAATGTCAGGGCGCGGATCTCCCTATCCGGGTTTGAGATGTCGATATTGCGGGAGAACGGCAGGTGGAGCGACCATATCTCCACGCCCTCCTCACGCGCCATGCGGCCATACTCGGCGGCGCGGTCAACGAACTGCCACTGATCGAAATAGCTGACGTACTTTCCGGTAAGCTCGATGCAATCGATGCCGACGGATGCCAGCGTGCGCAGTCCCTCGCGATCATATCTGCCGGTAAAGCAAGCGGATGAGCCGAATTTGGGTCTTTCAAGAAAGTTCATTTTGTCTTCCTCCGAAAATGTAAAATATATTTTTATTAAAAAGGATGCTCAATAAAGTCTGCCGCGGCGCATTCCGCAACCCACCAAAAAGAGGGCGGCGTAGATCAGCATTGGCGCAATGCCCGCCAAGATCCCGCCGACGGCCGCGCCGCCGATACTGCGCGGCAGGATAAGGAGAGTCCACACCGCGGCGGCGGTGGAGACGGCAAGAAGCGGCGCGCGGGAGGAGAGTGCCCCCGCCACGCAAAGCAGATAAAGCGCGGCCAGCGCCGTGCCGATAAGACAGCAAACCAGCGATACCCAAAAGCTATCCCCAAATGAGTGCGCGGCGGCATAAAGGCAGACCGCCCCCACAGGCAGTGCGGTGGGTATTAGGCTGTTTTTGCGGGAAACGAGCATCACCGCCGTGCAGATGCATGCCGCGGAAGGCAAAAGCGGCAGGAGGGTGATGGCCCACCCCGCCTCGGCATTGGCAAGTCTTTGCGGCATGACCGCAAGCAAAAGCACTGCGGCCAATACCATCAGCAGTGCCGCACCGACCGCAAACGGCGAGTCGGAGGCGAGAGTTCTTCTATCGTATGACATATTTATTCCTCGATTTTCTTTTCGGATCACGCAAAGGACGAGAGCATTTGCGGGATAAGCAGTGAATATGGAGCCGTACTGAGCGCAAGCAATAAGGAGAGCGCCGCGGCGCGGGGGTAGCGGTATCTATCCGCAAATATCAGCCGCCTGCAAAGGATATACATCACGCCGATGCAAAGCAGTGTGGCAAGCACGGCAGGCAGGAGAGTAAAAAAATCGGTAAACGGCCGCCCCGCCGCCGTGGCGTGCAGATAGTCGGCATCCACCCGAAACAGGGCGGAGACCGCACGCAGGCAGAGCAGATAAAAGCCGACACTTATAAGCGTTGAAAGGATATCCGCCAAAAACACCGGAAGCACGGTGCGCCGCCATATATTGCCCACATCCGGCGTACGTCCCATAGCGCGGCGGGGGCGCAAAAGCAGCAAAAAGGCTATAAGACACGCGCTGTCAAGCACCAAGGCGGTGGCGATGGTGGGGACGATGAGCATTGCCCGACCGCCGAGTATCAGCCAAAGGGGCAGGATACCGCAAAATGCCCGCCGCGGCGCGGCGGCTTTATTCTCCGAGCGCTTCGGGATCTCTTTTTTGATCATCCGTGTCTCCCCCTCTCTGTTTTTCACGGCACAGCCGCTCTGCCTCCGCCTCTATCTCGGCGTAGTCAAAGGATGCAAACAGCCGCCTGCCGCCCGCATCGGTCAATCTGTAATGCTCGGAGATAAGATTTTGCTCGGCGCGAATGCCAAAGGGCGCGCCGACATACCGCCAAAGCGGCGAGGATGCACCCGCATCCTGCGTGTCGTCAAATGCAGTCGCCGCCGCGGTCTCCGAATGCTCCGCGGGGGCTTTTTTTACACCGCCCTCCCGCTCGGGCGCGCGGTGCTCACGAAGACCCGCGGCCATGTCGGCGGGGTCGCCATCAAGCTCGCGGCGAAGCGTTTGGCTGTCGCCAAACAAAAGGCAAAGCGCGGCACTGCCTGTCCAGCCGAGGGAGGAACGCCCCTTTTCGATGCCGACGAGGGTCTTTTTTGATATTCCCAGCTCGCGCGCCATATCGTCCTGCGTCATGCCGAATTCGGAGCGCAAAAGACGAAGCTCCCTGTCACAGGTCGCTATAAGTGTATTTTTATCCATAGTGATCCCGCGCGCCCTCCTTTCGGCATTTTTCGACATTTATATAGTGTAATAATACACTAAATCGGATAAAAAGTCAATAGGTATATCAAATATTTTGATGAAAAATTACACCTTTTGCGAGATTTTTCACTGCAACAAAGGTTCGCCGCGCGAACCTCAGATCAATATAAATGGAACGATATTTTGACTAAAGACGGATAGAAAGCAAATTGTATTGTTTTGTTGTCTATGGTTATCTATACGGCTTTTATGTATGTTCGCACCGCGCGCAGAAAGCCTTCTCATGTGTGAGAAGGTGTCATGTCTCGCGGGGGATATGATAAAATTCTGCGTTTTCTAAAATCGCGGACATGACGGATGAGGAGGTGAATTTAGATTTTTGCGTAAGCAAAAATTTCATATTAAAATGCAAACATCATTCTAAGGATAAATGATCGCCGAGCGCCAAACCATTGTCGCGCAGTCTTTTTTTGATCGGTATTCGAGCGCAGAATATGTACTTGATGATATTTATCAGACAAAATTCACATAAAGCCCTTTACAATCGGGGCAAAAAGCTGTATAATATATTATGAGTCATTTTGACAACATTAAAATCAAAAACTATATAATATCGGAGGAAAAGCAAATGGCAATTAAGCGTCCTAAGCTTTCAATGGACGGCAACACCGCTGCGGCACACGTTTCGTATGCCTTTACAGAGGTCGCTGCCATCTACCCCATCACTCCCTCAAGCCCTATGGCTGAGATCACCGACACATGGTCGGCCACCGACAAGAACCTGCTCGGCAAACCCGCCCGCAACATTTTCGGCGAACGCGTTAAAATGATCGAGATGCAGTCCGAGGCCGGTGCCGCGGGTGCAGTACACGGCTCACTGGCAGCCGGTGCACTCACCACCACCTACACCGCATCCCAGGGTCTGCTCCTTATGATCCCCAACATGTACAAGATGGCCGGTGAGCTGCTCCCCGGTGTCATTCATGTATCCGCACGTTGCGTTGCATCGCACGCGCTCAACATTTTTGGTGACCACTCCGACGTTTACGCATGTCGTCAGACAGGATACGCCATGCTCTGCGAGACCAACCAGCAGGAGATAATGGACCTTGGTGCCGTTGCTCACCTTGCCGCCATCAAGGGTCGCGTCCCCGTGCTCAACTTCTTTGACGGCTTCCGTACCTCTCACGAGATCCAGAAGATCGACGTTTGGGATATCGATGACCTCAAGGATATGGTAGACTGGGATTCGATAAAGGATTTCCGCGCTCGCGCCCTCAACCCCGAGCACCCCGTGCTTCGCGGTTCGGCCGAAAACGGCGATATCTTCTTCCAGCACCGTGAGGCTTGCAACCCCTACTATGATCAGTTCCCCGCCATCGTTGAGGAATACATGGGCCGCGTTAACGAAAAGCTCGGCACAGACTATCGCCTCTTTAACTATTACGGCGCACCCGATGCAGAGCGCGTGATCGTTGCCATGGGCTCGGTCTGCGACGTTGCAGAGGAAGTTATCGACTACCTCAATGCACACGGCGAAAAGGTCGGCCTTGTAAAGGTAAGACTTTACCGTCCCTTCTGCGCAGACAAGCTCTGCGAGGCTATTCCCGCATCCGTTAAAAAGATCGCAGTGCTTGACCGCACCAAAGAGCCCGGCGCTCTCGGCGAGCCCCTTTACCTTGACGTTGTTGCCGCTCTCTCCCGCGAGGGCAGAGCAAACATCGAGGTCTTTGGCGGTCGCTACGGTCTCGGCTCCAAGGACACCACCCCCGCATCCATCTTTGCGGTATACGAGAACCTTGCATCCGCCGCTCCCAAGCAGGGCTTTACCATCGGCATCGTTGACGATGTTACCGGTCACTCCCTGCCCGAGCACGCTGTTCCCGACACTGCTGCGGCCGGCACCATCTCCTGCAAGTTCTGGGGTCTGGGCGGCGACGGCACCGTTGGCGCCAACAAGAACTCCATCAAGATCATCGGTGACCATACCGATAAATATATCCAGGCATACTTCCAGTATGACTCCAAAAAGACAGGTGGTATCACCATCTCGCACCTGCGCTTTGGCGATAACGTTATAAAGAGCCCCTACTACATCACCAAGGCTGACTTTGTTGCCTGCCACAACCATGCATACCTTGATAAGTATGATATGGTCCAGGATGTTAAGCCCGGCGGCACATTCCTGCTTGACTGCGCATGGGGCGCAGATGAGCTTGATGCTCACCTCCCCGCGGCAGTAAAGAAGTACATTGCCGAGAATAATGTTCAGTTCTACACCATCGACGGTACCGGTATCGCCATCAAGCGCATCGGCAACCCCAAGGTAAAGAACACCGTGCTCCAGTCTGCATTCTTTGCTCTTGCCGGCATCCTGCCCAAGGACGAGGCGATAGAGTACATGAAGAAGATGGCATACAAGTCCTACATCAAGAAAGGACAGGCTATCGTTGACCTTAACTACGCCGCCATCGAGGCAGGCGCCGATGCCATGGTAAAGGTGGAGGTTCCCGCCGCATGGGCTAACTGCGCACCCGATGCTCCCAAGGCCGAGGCCACCGGCGAGCGTGCCGACCTTGTTGACTTTGTTAACCGCATAGTTGAGCCTGTGGATGCAATGCGCGGAGATTCCCTCCCCGTTTCCGCATTCAAGGATTGCGCCGATGGCACATATCCCCAGGGCGCGGCCGCATTTGAAAAGCGCGGCGTTGCCGTTTACGTTCCCGAGTGGATCCCCGAGAACTGCGTACAGTGCAACAACTGCGCGTTTGTTTGCCCGCACGCCGCCATTCGTCCCTTTGCAATGACAGAGGCCGAGGCCGCCGCAGCTCCCGCCGCAACCAAGTTTACCGCAAAGCCGGTACTTAAGACCACATATAAGTTCACCATGGCAGTAAGTCCTATGGACTGCATGGGCTGCACCCTTTGCGTAAAGGCCTGCCCTGTTACCGCCAAGGCTCTGCGCGATGCCGAAAAGGTAGCCGCCACCGAGATCCCGGACGATCCCAAGCGCGCCGCCAAGCGTGCCGCCGAGCTTGCAGCCGCCAAGAGCGCCATCAAGATGGTGCTTCAGCCCACGCAGCTTGACCAGCAGGCTCCGTTTGACTACGCAGTGGCTCACGTCTCCGAAAAGCCGGAGCTTATCAACGCCACCGTCAAGGGCAGCCAGTTCAAGCAGCCGCTGCTTGAGTTCTCCGGCTCCTGCGCAGGATGCGCCGAGACCTCCTATGCAAGACTTATCACACAGCTCTTCGGCGAGCGTATGTATATCTCCAACGCGACCGGATGCTCCTCCATTTGGGGCGGCTCCGCACCCGCAACTCCCTACACCGTCAACCGCGAGAGCGGCCGTGGTCCCGCATGGGGCAACTCGCTCTTTGAGGACAACGCCGAGCACGGCCTTGGCATCTACCTTGGTCAAAAGACAGTGCGCGAGATGCTTCGCGGCAAGGTAGAAAAGCTTGCTTCGATATGGGCTACCGAGGATATCAAGGCCGCGGCCGCAGAGTGGCTCGAGACCTATGACGACGGTAAGGCCAACGAGGCTGCGACCTCTCGCCTTATCAGCGCACTTGAGGATGGCATCCTCACCGCCGACGAGGGTATTGAGTTCTGCTCCTCCGATGCCGGACGCGCCGCATTCGGCGACAAGGCGGACGCAATGCTCGCTCACATGAAAGAGCTTAAGGCCGCCGGCCGCAACTGCGACTGCGAGGCCTGCACTCTGGCAGCCGAGATACTTGACGGCCGCGATTACCTCGCCAAAAAGTCGGTATGGATCTTCGGCGGCGACGGTTGGGCATATGACATCGGCTTTGGCGGACTTGACCACGTGCTTGCCTCCGGCGAGGACATCAACGTGATGGTCTTTGATACCGAGGTATATTCCAACACCGGCGGACAGGCCTCCAAGGCTTCCCAGATCGGTCAGGTGGCACAGTTTGCCGCCGCAGGTAAGGCCATTGGCAAGAAGAACCTTGCCGAGATCGCAATGTCCTACGGCTACGTTTACGTGGCACAGGTCGCCATGGGCGCGGATATGAACCAGCTGCTTAAGGCTCTCACCGAGGCTGAGGCATACCACGGACCTTCCCTCATCATCGGCTACGCTCCTTGCGAGATGCACGGTGTTAAGGGCGGCATGCAGAACTGCCAGCAGGAGATGAAGCGTGCAGTTGATGCAGGCTACTGGCAGATGTTCCGCTACAACCCTGCCCTTAAGGCAGAGGGCAAGAACCCGCTGACAGTTGACTCTAAGGAGCCGACCGCCAACTATCGTGACTTTATCACGAGCGAGACCCGCTACAGCCGTTTGGCTCAGCAGTTCCCGGAGCGTGCGGAAGCCCTGTTTGCAAAGGCAGAGACCGCTGCCAAGGAAAAATACGAAAGACTGCTTAAGTACGGCAGACTTTTTGACTGATGATCATCACACCCCCGCGGCAGAGACATATATCTCTGCCACGGGGGTGATCTCTTAGAATACCCGTGCCGCGCACGTGTGAAGTACGCAGGGTGGCTTTTTTCCTTGCGCTTCACAAAAATATCTGCCCACCGCACGCATGGCGGGCAATGCAGAGGATCAAAATGCAGGAGAATTACAACAAAAATATGCCCGCGGAGCTTTGCGCCCTCTGCGAGCAGGTGTTCAAAGCAAATCTTGACCTTGTAAAAAACAAGCTCGTGCTCTTCACCTGGGGCAATGTTTCCGCCATCGACCGCCGCGCGGGGCTGGTGGTGATCAAGCCGAGCGGCGTAAAATACGAGGCGATGCAAGCCTCCGACATGGTGGTCGTTGACCTTGGGGGGCGCGTGATATACGGCTCGCTTCGCCCCTCCACCGATCTTCAGACCCACCTTGAGCTTTACCGCGCCCACCCGGAGATAGGCGGTGTGGTGCACACACACTCGACCTACGCCACCGCGTTTGCACAAGCGGATCGCGCCATTCCGATGTACGGCACGACCCACGCCGACTATTTTCACGGTGACATTCCCTGCGCACGTACCCTCCGCGCCGATGAGATGGAGGACTACGAGCGTAAGACCGGGCGGGCGCTAAACGAAACGGTGACCGATGCCGTGGGCATTCCCGCCTGCCTTGCCGCCCACCACGGCGTTTTTGCCTGGGGACGGGATGCCATCGAGGCCGTTTATAACGCAACGGTAGTCGAGGAGGTCGCCAAAATGGCCGCCATCACCGAGCAGGCGGCAGCGTTCAGCGGCCATACTCCCGCCCCACTCCCCGCGCATGTGGCGGATAAGCACTATGAGCGCAAGCACGGCCGCGGCGCATACTACGGACAGGGCAATGGGCAATAATTGAAGCATCAAAAAATACCCACCCGCCCCGCCGCGGCAGTTGCCGCGGCGGGGCGGGTGGGTCTATGTACCGACAAAAGGTCGGCCATCACTTATTGATTTTTAAAGGACTCGGAGATATCGGCAAACACGCCGTTGATGTAATCCTCGTTGGCTGTGATCTTTGTACGCCATGACTTTTCGCCATTGATGATGCTGTTGCGGAAGAGCGCCACTGCGCTGTTGGCCCAAGTGAAGTTACCGCTGTAGAGTCTTGCCATGTCAACATAAACATTGGACTTCATAAGGTCAAACATCTGCGAATCGAGCGGATCGTTGGAGTAGGAGCTCTTGAACATTACCTCAAACAGTGTGGGAGCGGTGCGGCGGTAGCTCTCGGAGGCAAGCGCCTCGATGACCGCGCCGGACATAGCGCTGTCCGCAACGCTTGTGGGAATGCAGAAGTTTGTGTAGGCAAAGCCGACAAGGGACTGATATTTATCTGTCTCGGCATCGATGATCGGGAACGGAATGATACCGTACACCCAGTCAACCTCACGGAAGCCGGTAAGGGTAGAGCCAGCCACCGTACCAAACAGCGCGTTGCCGCCCTTGATGGTGTTGTAGCCGTTCTTTGTATCATATATCGCACCCTCGTAATTGTTGAGCATATCGCCGAGCTTGGTCACGATATCGACCATACGCTCGCCCTTAAACTCATCGCTGAGCACGATATTGCCGTTGTTATCCCAACGTGTCATCTGCACGCCGGAGGCGGCAATAAAGGGATCGATATGTACCTGCTGCCAGATAACAAGGCCAAAACGGTCACCCGCATCGCGTGTTTGCGAGGAGTTAAGATCCTCATATGCATCCTGGCACATAGATATCATGGTATCAAGCGTCCAGCCGCGGCTGTCTATCATGGTGCGCGGGTCGGTAAGCTGAAGCTCCTTTACACGGTTAAGGTTTACGAGCATAAAGTAAAGGTTATAAAGGAACTCGTTGGAGATATCACCGGTGGCAAAATACAGCTTGCCGTTGATCTCGGAGGATCTGATAAAGGATTCGGGCCACCAGGGCTTTTGGGTATCCAGATGCTCGACCTCGTAAAGGTCGCTCAGCAGACCGCGCTGTGCCAAAATTCCCGAGCACATGCTGTAGCAGCCAATGATATCATACTCGCTCGCGCCGGCGGTGATGGAGGCCTCCGCCTGCGAGACGAACGCGTTTCTGTTGGCATTGTCACCCTTGATGAGGTTGAAATTAAGCTTAACTCCCAAACGATTTTCAACATTTTTGTTGCGCATGTAGACAGAATCGTTAACGCGCTCCTCGGTCAGCTCCTCAACGTAAAACTCGTTGCGGGTGGTCTGCCAGCCAAGGACATTGACCGTGGTATTGTTAAAGGTAAGTCCCTCGGGCAGGGTATCCTTAAGCAGACCGTTTTCGTCATAAAGATAGCTTGTATCCTCTGCGGTGGTCTGTGCGGGTCCCGCGCTTGAATCTTCGCCGGGGTTGGGGGTCGGGTCCTTACTGCAGGCGGGAAGCGTCAGCAAAAGTGTCGCCAAAAGGCATGCGGCAAGGATAGCTGATAGGATCTTTTTCATTGTCGTTCACACTCCCATTTATTTTTGTTTTTTATTCCGAAGCTACGCTCTTCGGTATTGGGTACAAAAGTGAAAATTCAACATACACCGCGCGGTGGTCGGAGCAGACAACGCGGTCCTCCACGCGATAGCAATGCACGTTGTAGTCGCCCTCCGAGAGATAGCAATAGTCGATGATGTTCACCTCGCAGGTGTTTTTGTCATCACGGTCGGCGGTGAGATATTTTGAATCCTCAAGTCCGCCCGCAAGTATCATCGGGTAATATTGCGTGGAGGGGGTAAAGTTAAAGTCGCCGGTCAGCGCAAAGGGAACATCAAGCTTTGCCAGTGCACGCAAAAGTATATTCACCTGCGGGCGACGCGCCGCCTCCTCATAGGAGAGGTGGGTGTTTACATGCACAAACTCCTGCCCGCTTTCGATACAGCGCAGGCGTGCGGTGGTGTAGATGCGATATTGTGATGACGCATCAAGCTTTGACTCGCGCGATGGTGTGCCGGAGAGCCAGCGCGTTTCGGTGGAGACGAGCTCGTATTTATCCCGCCTGTAAAAGATGGCGTTGCGCCAACGCTGACCCTGCTCTACATTTATCTCGCCGACCCAGTCGTATTTATCGCCAAGACCTGCCACAAGCAGCGAAAGCCACTGCTCGGTGACCTCCTGAAAGCCCACGCTGTCCGGCATGCGCTCACGCACCGTGGCTATCACCTTGTCGGCGCGGGAGATATCCCCCTTAAGGTCACAAAGGATGTTAAAGCTCATTATCGATTGGGTGGGCTGATCGTTTTTGATCGTTTTGCCCGCAAAGGTCGCGGCTATGGCGCCATCCTTTGCCGCGCTCTCCGCCAAATGGAGACCGCACAGCTCGGAGACCGCATAGCGCAGGGCGCAAGCATCGCCGCCCTTTATGTATACACTGCCGCCCTCGGCGGTAACGGATACTTCATTCCCCTCGCCGACAGACAGCAGGATACCTGCGGTCGCATCTCCGTTTCCGGACACGCAGGAGGTGCGCAGTCCGGCAATGGCCGAAAGGTGTGCGGCCAGCTGCTCGCCTATCTTTTTTACCTCGGAATTACCCGCTGGATAGACTATATCAAGCCCCATCAGGGACACACCGTCCACCGTCAGGGTGTTTATCGCATATTCGCCCTCTTGGCGAGTGCACTGCGAGCTATCGATCGCAAGAGAACGGTCGGCAGTGGCAACAAGGCTATCGCACAGGCGGCGCGCCGCCTCAAGGGTAAGCTCATAGCTGCCGCCAAGGATCACAAGCTTGCCGCCCTCAACCGCCACCTCACTGTCGCCGCTCCTTATACGGCGACCAACGGCACGGCTCTCATCACGGGAGGTATCGCCAACTATTATCTCATGCTCGGCGGGCAGGACCCCGCGCTTTGCGTTGACGTAATCGTCCCCTATCTCAAGCCGCACTCCGCACAGCTCGGATATTTTGCTCTGCAAAAGCTCGGCCGCCTCGCGCTCTGCCTTGTCGGCACTGCGCGGCAGGACTATGCGCCAGTCACTTGTCCCTGCACCCACGAGCGTGATCAGCGCATCACCGCTTGGACCGGGATCATTTTTACTGTCATCATTATTATTGCCCGGTCGCTCACCGCCGCAGGAGACAAAAACGACAAGCAGGACCAGAGTCAGCAAAAGAGCTGAAAAAAACCATCTTTTCTTCATATTATAATTGTAGCATCTGTATATCGGCTTGTCAAGGAAAAAATCTGATATATAAATACAAAAATCTGATAAAAAACGCCCCACTGCTATTGCACAGCAAGGGGATATGTGGTAAAATATAAGAAAAAGCAACCAAAGTGGAGGCTCACAATGGTAGATTATTCAAGCAACGGCTATTATCTTTCCGGCAGGGTGATGCACGCATCGGGCGGATGGCAACACCTCCGCCGTGCAACGCGTTCACGCAGTGATCTTATAGTTGTCTTCAGCGGAACGGTTCATTTGTTTGAAAATGATCGCAAATATGATGTAAACGAGGGCGAATTTATCTTTTTGCAGCAAAATGCGCCTTCCGGAGGCTACAAACCCTCCCCCGGACCTGTAGAATTTTATTATGTCTTGTTTGACAGTGACATTCCCACCGATATTCCCAAGCACGCAAAGCTTACAGATCTTGCACGCCCGCGTATGTTATTTGAGCTGATGGAGCATTATAACGCGCTCCCGGGTGCCGGGAGAGGCATGCTCTCCAACCTTGTACAGGTACTTTTTGCAGACATAAGAATGCAATGCGAAAATCAGATATTTGCCGGGGCATCCGTCAGCGAATCGGCACGCGCATGGATAGTGCGCAACCGCTCACGTGCGCTGACGGTATCGGATGTTGCCTACAGGTTCGGCTACAGTGCAGAGCACCTCTCCCGCCTTTTTACGCGGGAGTACGGCCAAACGCTTAAGACCTTTATCATCGAACAGCGGCTTGAGCATATAGATGCCCTGCTTGCGGACAGCCGCTACAGCGAGGCCGAGGTGGCGGCAAGATCCGGCTTTGTCGGCGAAGCACAGCTGGCAAAATTTTATCGCTACCACCGCGGCATCACCCCCGCAATACGAAGACAACAGGCAGATGGATAAACCCATTGCACTGAATAATTCGCGATCATCAGCGCGAAGCGCTGTATATCATCACGCGCCAAAGGCGCGTGCATATCCCCCTCTCCCTCAAACATCATACTTAAGCTTCAACCTCTCTATCCTCCTCCCCCACGGGCGGGCGAGCAGAAGCAAAAAGATCACATTCGAGACGGCATAAAGCGCGGTATGCGGCAGTGCGGTGACACACGCGGCGGCATAGAGCGGGAGGGAGAACCCCTCATTATACCAAAGCACCGTCCACACGTCCATGATAAGCGAAAATATCACCCCGGAGAGTGCGCCCCAAACAACAAGCATCCACAACCGGCGGCGCATCGGGCGCGAAAGATACCCGGAGATGAGGCCTATCAGCCCCCACGCGAGCATTTGAAACGGCGTCCATGGTCCAAGTCCGAAATAGATAGCCGAGATGAGCGCCGACATAGACCCAACCAAAAAGCCCGCCTCGCCGCCGAGATGGATGGCCGTGAGGATCGTAAGCGCGGTTATCGGCTTAAAAAACGGAATAAACCTGCCAACAACAGACAGCGCGGTGATCACCGAGAGCAAGACCAACCGCCGCGAGCCTGTTTTTTTTCTTTCAAATCCCGCGCAAAAAAGCAAAAGCGAGAGGCAGGCTACAACTATCGACACCGCGGCGTAATATTTTTTATCCGGCAGGGCCGCGCCTATCGCCACCACGGCGGGAATGAGCAAAAACGGCAGTATCAGCGACATGGCACGCCGCAGGCGCGAGCTTTTTATTACTATCATGAGCCGCACCCCGCCTTGATCAACTCACGCGCCGCCGAGACGGTAACGATACCCTCCGCCAGCCCGCGCGTTATGCGTGCGGCGGGGGTGGTGTAGAACGCGTTGCCGGAAAAAAATTCCCGCACGCCGCCCTCTGATATCAGCTCGCCGCAAAACAAAAAGCCGCACCTGTCCGCCACATCGGCGGCAAATTCGCTGTCATGTGTGACGGCTATGATCGTCATGCCCTCCGCCCTCAAGCGGCAAAGCAGGGAGGAAAGCGCTGCACGCGCCGAGGCATCAAGCCCTTTTGTCGGCTCATCAAGCATTAGAATGCGCGGGCGGCGGGAGAGCACCTTGGCCAGTGCCAACAGCTCACGCTCCCCGCCCGAAAGATCAAACGGATGGCGGTCGGCGGGCAGCTGCAGCTCAGGCGGCAGGTCGCGCGGGCTCAGCCCCACCGAGGCCAGCTCCTCCGCAACGCTGTCATGAAGCAAAAGCATCTCCGCCTCCTGCGGCAGATACCCCAAAACACCGCCGTGCAGTTCCTCCCCCCACGCCGCAGGGCGGCGATCGAGGATGCGCACACTGCCGGCATAGGGGCGGCGAAGCGCCGCGGCGACGGTCAGCGCGGTGGTTTTTCCCGAGCCGTTGCCGCCAAGCAGACAGTATATCTCGCCGCGCCGCACCGTCATGCAAAGCCCGCGCAGGGCATCATCCGAGTCGCGCGAGTATCTGAAAAACACGTCCCGCAGCTCTATTGCAGGATCAGCGGTCGGCTTTTGCGACTTTTTCGGCTCGGGCGGCTCGGGCGACTCGGATATTCCCGCTCCGCCAATGCACTCGGCAAAAAACCGCCGCCCCTCCTTAACGCTCAAGGGGCATTCGCCCGCCGCGACGCGAATATTATCCTCCGCGGCCTCCCGCCAAAGCCTTGCCGCGGCGGGAAGTGCATCCGCCACCGGCAGACACTGCGGAAGTATGGCCGCCGCGCGGCGAGGTGTGTCATCCACCGCCACGCGCCCGCCGTCAAGAACGATAAGCCTGTCGGCATAGGGCAGGATATCCTCCATGCGATGCTCGGCGATAATGAGCGTTGTGCCAAGCTCGCGATTGAGCCGCACCACGGCCGAGATAAGCTCCGCCGCCGCAATGGGATCAAGCCTTGATGTCGGCTCGTCAAGCAGCAGCACATCCGGGTCTGTCACCATGATGGATGCCACCGTCAAAAGCTGGCGCTGTCCGCCGGAAAGCTCGGCGGTGGGGCGGTCAAACCACTCGTCGATCCCAAAAAAGGATGCCACCTCCGCCACGCGGCGGCGAATGAGCGCGGGCGGCCACCCAAGGCTCTCCGCGCCGAGCGCCAGCTCGTGATAAACGCGGTCGGTAACTATCTGCTCCTCCGGCCGTTGCGCCACATATCCCACACGCGCCGCCGCGTCACGGTCGGAAAGCTCCGATATCGCTCTCCCGCCAAGCTCTATCTCGCCGCCAAGCTCGCCGCGCGGGGCAAGCTCCCTTTTTATCAGCCGCAAAAGGGTGGATTTGCCGCTCCCCGTGCCGCCCGCAAGCAGAACTATCTCGCCGCCGCGGATGCGCAGGTCTATCTCTCGGAGCGCCGCCGCGCTCTCCCCCGCGTAGCAAAAGCTTAAATTTTTGAGAGCAAGTATTTCCATCGTATCACCTCTATGGCATCATTTATAAGGGGCAGGAGCAAAAGCGCGGCAAAGGCCGCACGCGCGGCAACGGCCATCGGCGTGGCGTTGGGCGCGGCAAGTGCAGGATAAAAATCATACGCCAAGCACCCGCTCACACCCGCCGCCGTCAAAACAGCGGATGCAAGCGCCACCGGGATCAGAACGAGCGCATCCCGCCGCCCAAAGCGATAGCGGAGCATTGATGTGCGCCGCCCGGTGCCGTACCCGCGTGCGCTCATGCTGTCGGCGGTGATGATGCCATCCTCAAGCGCGCCGACGGCGAGCGAATAAAACACGCGCACATCCCCGCGAATGCGCTCAGGCAGACTGCCGTCACGGTAGAGCCCCGCCCCGCGCTGTGCGAGGCGCACCTCCCCCGCCCGCCGCCAAAGATACGGAACAAAGCGGAGCGCCGTGGACAGCATAAGCGCAAGCTTGGGGGAGAGGACACCCAGCAGACAGCCGAGCCTATCAGACGTCATATAATTTGAAAAGGAGCGAAAGACATTGAGCATTGCGGCTATCATCGCGCCGGCGGCCGCGCCGTAGACGAGCGCCTCCGCCGTGATGCGCATATCCCCAACAAAAAACAGCACCGTTTTGCCGTTGTGTGAGAGTGCGGCATTGATGAGGGCCGACAGGGGGATGATCACCGCCGCCCATGCCGCGCATGCCGCATCACGATGGAGCACCGCCCGCTCGAGAATGCTGACGAGGAGCGCCAAGCCGAGCAGGATGGGATCGCGGCAGAGCATCAATACCGCCGCTACTGCGAGATAATATAAAAAGGTCACCAGCGGGTGATACCTGCCGAAGCTGCACATATCGGTGCCTCCTTTTTTGTTTTTTTAATATTTCGGCAGGAGGGTATACTCCCACTCGATCACGTCACCATCGGCAAGTGTATATCCGCCGCAGCCAACGCTTGGAGCCACCCCGTTTACCCGATATATCCACCCGGAAAGCTCGCCGCCGTCAAATTCATAAAGATATTCAATGCCCGAAACGTACGCCATACTGCCGCCGCCGGAATATTCAAGCTGCAATTTATAAAGCCGCGCCGCCTCGGTAAGCGCATCAAGCACCGTCCCGCCGGGCAGGAGCTCAAGCTCGACCGCGCCGAGCATTACACCGTCGGCGGGGAGTGTGTCAAGCTCCACCACCCCCAGTGCCTCGTCACAGCGGATGGATATGCTGACGCTGATGCTCTCCCCGGCGCCCGCGGTGGTGTCGGCATAGTAGCTCTCCGGCGTGCGGATATCAAGCAGCAACACCGCCGCCGTCAGCACCGCCGCCACTGCGGTAATAAAAATAAAGTTCTTTTTGTGCCGCCGCCCGCAGATAAACAGCACCGCGGCCGCAATTATTGCCGCCGCCCAAATGCCCGCAATGATACAAAGCTTCAGCTTTGCATCGTGTTCGGGTGCGGGATCGGGTGCGGGTGCGTTTTGATCATCTCCGAGAGTTGTATCCGCGCCGATCTGTGCCGCGGTCGTCATATCGGCCGATGGAACTGTGCCGTCATCGGTATCGGGCACGGGGGCAACGGATGTATCATCCATCGCAGTGCCTTCAAAAATATATATCCCGGAGAGACCGCGGCGGGATCTTGAGAGAGCTATCAGCGCCAAAAGCGACTGCACCGTGGCCGTGGCGTTATAGCCGCCGCCAGCGGTATGGGAAAAGCCCTCCCCCGCCAAGCGGAAGGCAAAAATACCGTCTATCAGCGTACGCCGCCCCGCCATACGCGGGTCGTGCTCGGGATCAATACCGCACGCGATGAGCGCCATTGCCGCCTGCGCGGCCGACTCGGGATTTTCCACCCCATAGCTGAGATATGTACCGCTCTCCCTCATTGAAACTATGAGGAATTCCACCGCCGCGTTTACCGCCGCCGCCACATCGGCGCGGCGGGAGCGGTGGGTGGCCAGTGCCTGTACCGCCATGGCGGTAACATCGGCATCCGCCACGCCGCCCATGACCGCCCAGCCGCCGCCCTCAAGCTGTAACGAGAGGATGGCATCTATTACGCCGTCAGCGGTGTGCGTGCGGGAGGCAAGACCGGCATTCATCAGGTCAAGCCCAAAGATATAGCTCATTACCCCAAGCCCGCCGATAGTTTCATCCATCACGGCCGCGGCCGCCGCCGACTCGCCGCGCCCGCAGGCCGCAAGCGCCAGCGCACAGCGCTGGCGCGCCACCGCACCGCGGATCTCGCCGCATGTCATTTTTGCCTCAAGCGCATCCGCATATGCCGTAAGCTCCACCTCCGGGTGCGACTGCCGCAGGGCGATGACATACCATTCAACCCCCTCTCCCGCACGCAGGGCGAGGTATGACTCTGCCCATTCGTCAAGGCCGGCCGCCCCCGCCATGCGGCAAAGCTCCAAAAGCACCGCCTCTGCCTCGCCGTCTATATCATATCCCGCGGATGCGGACGCCCCCGCCGCTGGCGCGGCAAACGAAAAGGCGAGTATCACCGCAAGGATCCCCGCGATGATACTCCGCTTTATATTTAAATTACGCAACATCGGTTTTGCGGCGGGCAATGACCGCACCCGCACCTACCATAGCCAAGGCAAGCAGGCAGATGTATATCACGGCCGTATCTCCCGTTGCGGGTGACTGCGCCGCGGTGACCGTTGCCACGCAGACAGGCGGGGTGATGTTTTTTTCGCCATGCACCGCACCGATCACATGCTCGCCCTCGGTAAGTGTCAGGGTAGCGCGCCCCTCGGCATCGGTCACGACCTCTGTCGCCTTGCCGTCAACGGTGATGGCAGCACCCGCCATAGGAGCGGTAACAGGCTGCCAGTTGGCATCATAGCCCGCAGAGGTGAGTGTGATGGTAATGCTCTCCCCCGCCGCGGCGGTAAGTGTATTTTTGTCAAAATAGCAATAGCTATCGCTAAAGCCGACAGTATCGGTATAAACAAAAGCATAGATGCTGTCGCCGTCGGCTACCGGATCTGCAAGTCCCATGGCGGACTTATTGTTAAGATAGTAGCCGTAGCTGCCGCCGTTCTCCACGCCCCAAAGACGGGTAAGGGAAAGTCCCCACTCGCTTGCGGCGGAGGCATATCCCGCGGCCGCGCCGCCCTCAAAGTGCGCATCGTGCGCCAAAGTAAGCGCATCATTTATCGTCAGCTTGCCGTCGCCGTCTGTATCCTTAACTGTCACGGGCGCGTGCGCCAGCTTTACCGTCGCGTTTGCGATCGTCACATAGACCGTCACCTCGGCTGCGGGTGCAGCGGTGGTGAGCGGGGCGGCGAATGCGCCGATCTGCATCAGCGCGGCAAGAAGTGCAATTGCAAGCAGTGCCGAAATAAGTTTTGTTGTTTTCATTTTTGGTTTCCTTTCTTTCCCCACATTTTGGGGGATCTATATAACTCGGCCGTAGCCTAAAGTTATTCTTGTTCTTTGGGTGCTTCTGCGGCTGTCGCGGATGCCGCAGATCCTGCCGCCGCGGCCTTTTTGGCTTCACGGCGGGCGGCGTTTATCCGCCTTGCGGCGCGAATGCGCTTTTCGCGGTTGCGCTCAAGCCTGTCCCCCTCACGCGGCGACTTTAGCCCCGCCGCCTCAAGTGCACGCGGCCAAGGGCCGAGGTGCGCCTTGATGGCACAGACCTCACGCTCGGAAAAGTCGGATCGCCGCGGCAGTCGCCCATCGCCTGCCTCCGCAAGGCGCGCACTCACCGACCGCAACAGCGCTATGCAATCCTCTTTTGTGTATTCCATCTGTCTCACTCGTTTTTTGTATGTGATCATGATCATATGATGTGTGACTCCCCGCCGCCGAGGCAACAAAAAAAGCCTCACTTGCCAACTTGGAAATGAGACCCGATATTGCAACCCGAAAAGCCCCGGCAGAGAGCGCATTTTTTGCCGCCTCCACCGCGGTGTGAGTCGGAACAGTCATCTTCTTACCCAAGAGCTTACCCATATGACTTCGCGGCAGGTATTCCGACTTATGAGCATCCTCAATTACGGTAATGGTCGTTGCGACGGATTTTCACCGAACTTCCCCCTGATCCTGCGGCGTGCGCCGCGGAACCGCGTTGTGTTTGTATTGCGAGCGTCATCCGCCCGCATCCGCCTATTATTATATACCATTTTTGCCGTCAAGTCAACCACCCGCGCCCAACTTTAAAATAAAAATAAATATCGCTATTTACAATCCCACCGCGATGTGATAAAATATATATGATGCGACCCGGCGGTCGATTGCAGATCATGACCGACAGTAAGCTGAAATTACACGTCTCGCATATGCGGGCGAAAGAAAAGGATGTGTTTTAAATGAGCTACGAAAAAAGATCTGACATCAGGATAATGTCCCACAATATTTGGTGCGGCGCGGTGTATAATCGTGATACGCACCTGGCAAATATCTACCTGCGCCACGCGCCGGATATACTCGGCCTGCAGGAGATGACCCAAAATCTTTACGATTCCCGCCTGCTCTCGCTCCTTGACGAGCAGTACGAGCTTTTGCGCCCGGATACCGACGGCATGCTTGATAACACCCCCCTGCTTATCCGCCGCGGCGTATTTGAGGCGGTAAGGGTGGGCTGGCATCTTTATGACGGCCTTAACAACCACAAAAGCAAAAGCCTTGCTTGGGCGGTGCTCCGCCGCATTGAGGACGGCGCGATGATAGGCGTTATCTCCACCCATTATTGGTGGCAAAAAGGGCCGGAATCAGACACCGCCCGCGTTTATGATGCA
The DNA here is from genome assembly GCA_964384555.1 of uncultured Ruminococcus sp. Classification (GTDB taxonomy): domain Bacteria; phylum Bacillota; class Clostridia; order Oscillospirales; family CAG-272; genus CAG-390. The sequence goes on from CAYLLA010000006.1 coordinate 19,416, forward strand.
AAGCAGCTTGGCGCATACGCACGCTTTATTGCAACAGAATATAAAGTTCCCGTTGTTGTGATGGGCGACCTTAACATGCGCATAGGTGCTGACGGCTACAATGCCATGCTTGCCGACGGCGCAATGGATATGCGCTTGGCGGCGGTGGAGTATGCCTCCCGCTCCAACACCCACCACCCCTATGCGGTCTACGACCCCGAAAGCGGGGAATATGTAAACGCGCCGATGCCGGTCGGCTCTCACCTCAACGCCATCGACCATATGTTCGTTTACGGCCATTCGGGGCTGGATGTGCGTGTATTTGACGTTATCACCGAGCAGGAGGCACTTGATGTTTCGGATCACTGCCCGATATACGTTGATTGCCGCATACTGCCGCCCGCAAAGCTCCCCACCTCCCCGACATATATTAAAAAGGAGACGAACGCATGACCGCACCCGAGCTTGACCCGCGCGAGAATGCGGGGGGCACATCAGCCGCCCCGGGGAACGATGCTGAGCAAAACGCTCCGCGCCGCCACCTGACGAGCGCCGAGCGCCAGCAGCTCTACCGCGAGCGTGCCGAGCATCGCCGCCGCGCGACCGTCTCTGCCGAGAAAAGAAAAAAGCGCAGGCTGGCCATCATCCTATCCGCTGCGGTGCTGATAGTCGCGGCCGCAACGGTAGGCACTATCCTGCTTTTTGACCGCGTGATAACCCCGCAGCGCAATTACAACGAGGCGCTATCCCTTTTCAAGGCGGGCGAATACATGCGTGCGCTTGATATTTTTGACGAGATGGGCGACTATCTTGATTGCCGCGAGTATGTTGAGCGTTGCATTTTAGAGCAGGCCCGCACACTGGCGGGGCGGGATGACGTTTTGGTTGGCAGTACCGCCGACATGCCGTGGTTCTCCTTTGATGCGGATGCCGAGGAGGAGGGAATGATAAAATTCGACTCCGAGCTCTACCGCGGCGAGGGAGACATATCGATCCCCGATGTCCTTGACGGTGTGCTGGTTCGCGGCATTGCCGAACGCGCCTTTTACCGCTGTGATTTTTTGACCTCGATCTCACTGCCGCCGTCGATAAGATCGATAGGCGAGCGTGCCTTTTACGGCTGTGAGCGGCTGACATCCGTCACCATCCCCGACAATGTGAGCATCATCGGCGAGAACGCCTTCAGCGCGTGCACAGCCCTGGAGAGCGTAAGCTTTGGCGCGGGGCTTAAGACCATCAGCCAGCGCGCGTTTGATAATTGCACGGCCCTCAGCGCGATCACGCTCGGCGGGAGTGTTGAATACCTCGGCTACCGCGCCTTTGGCGGTTGCTCCGCCGTTGAAAGTCTCAGCCTGCCCGCGACCCTCAAAACGGTCGAGGCGGGTGCATTCGTGGGGATAGATAAGCTCACCGCCATCACCTTTGGCGGCACGCGCGAGGAGCTGCTCACCCTGCTTGGAGACGATGCCGCGACACTTACCGCCAAGGCTGATATAAAGACCGCGGGATGACGCGCGAGCGTTCCCATAACGACAAAACAAAAAGGTTATAATAAAAGATAAGACAAAATGAATATCACCGAAAGATTTTTAAAATACGTTTCCTTTCCCACGATGTCGGATAAGCACTCTGTGTCCTGCCCGAGCACCGAAAAGCAGCTGCGCCTTGCCGAATATATAGCAGACGAGCTGCGGGAGATAGGACTTTGCGACGTTCTGCTTGACCAAAACGGCTACGTGAGCGCCACACTGCCCGCAAGCGAGGGCTGTGAGGGTGCGCCCACCATCGGCCTTATAGCACACATGGATACCTCGGACGAAGCCCCCGATTCGCCGATACACCCGAAAATAGTTGAATATGTCGGCGGGGACATTACCCTGTGCGAGTCACCTCTTATCGTCATGCGCGAGAGCGATTACCCCGGCCTTTCGGCATACCGCGGCCAGCACCTGATAGTGACCGACGGCAAAACTCTGCTTGGTGCTGACGATAAAGCGGGTATTGCCGCAATAGTTACCGCCGCCGAGCGGCTGATACAGTCAAATACCCCTCACTGCCGCCTGCGCATTTGCATAACTCCCGATGAGGAGATAGGCGCGGGAGCGGATCACTTTGATGTTGCCGCCTTTGGTGCGGATTACGCCTACACCGTTGACGGCGGTGCGCTTGGCGAGATAGAATACGAATGCTTTAATGCCGCCGCGGCAAGCGTTGATCTTACCGGAGTGGCCATTCACCCCGGCTACGGCAAGGGCAAAATGAAAAATGCCGCACTGATGGCGGCGGAGTTCGTATCCCTTTTGCCTGCGGCGGAGGATCCCGCACACACCGAGGGATACGAGGGCTTTTATCACCTTGACGAGCTGCACGGCAACCTTGAGCATGCCCGCGTTGAGTATATAATCCGCGACCATGATGCGGCCCGCTTTGACGAGCGCAAGCGGATGTTTGCCGCCGCCGCCGAGTTTATAAACGCAAAGTACGGAGACGGCTCCGCCTGCTGCGAAATACGCGACTCCTACCGCAATATGCGCGAGGTGATAGAGGATCACCTCTACATCGTCGATCGTGCCGCCGCGGCCATGCGTGCGCTGGGGATCGAGCCGAAGATAGTTCCCATTCGCGGGGGCACGGACGGCGCACGCCTGTCCTACATGGGTCTGCCCTGCCCCAACCTTTGCGCGGGCGGCGAGAATTTTCACTCTCGCTTTGAATACCTGCCTGTGGAGTCACTGAATTCGGTAGCCGATATACTTGTGCGCATCCTAACCGATGCCGCAGACCAAAGGGAGCAATAATAAAAATGAAGATAAATACAAACGACCATGCCTGCGGCCGTTGCGGCGAGGGCGTGAAATATGAATATTCAAACGGCCGGCTGACGATCAGCGGCACGGGAGCCATGGACTCCTACCGCCACACCGAGGAATATCCATTTGCAGATCTCCGCGACAGAGTGGAGCAGGTGGAGATACTCCGCGGTGTGACAAACACGGGGGACATGACCTTTTGCGGCTATCCCGCCCTGCGGCGCGTTGACGTGGCGGGAAGTGTGGACATGGTAGGCTACCGCGCTTTTTCCGAATGTCCGAATCTTCGCGTGGTGCGGCTTGCGGAGGGTGTGCGCGTGCTTGGCCCCAAGGCGTTTGAAAATTGCCCGAGGCTTGAATACCTTGAACTTCCCGAGAGCCTGCAGGTGGTAGACTTTAAGTGCTTTATGCGCTCAACGAAGATCAAGACCGTAAGATACGGCGGCACCGAGGCAGATTGGTCTCGCCGCGTGCGCATTGGCCGCTCTGCCACCGGCAACGTGGGGCTTGAGCGCGCCACCCGCTACTGCCGCGCCCACTCGCACCGCTATTACCAAATGGCGGCAGAGCTTTCCGCCATCATAAAACGCGGCGGGGATGGGGATATGCATATAGTAACCCCCGATCTTACCGTGCCGGGCGTTAAGGGCAAATCCGGCGACTGCACGCTTATCGTCCTCCCCGATGGCAAAACCATGATGATAGATGCGGGGCTTCCCGCCTGCTTTGTGCATATCATAGAGCTGCTTGATGCGCTGGATCTCCGCTCGCTTGACTTTTTCATGCTCTCGCACCCGCACAGCGACCATTTTGGCGGGCTTGCAAAGGTAGCAGACTATTTAGCATCCCGCGGCGGCCGAATTGGCGAGTTTATCTATTCCGGCTACGCCCACAAGGGGATAGAGACAAAGCTTGAGGCAATGATGCGCGCCCACGGCACACACGTGCGGTGCGACCTTTGCGCCGGCGACACGCTTGACTTTGGCGAGGTACACGCCGAGATATTTAACCCGAGCCGCGAGGAAGTTGCGGCATCGACCGAGCATGAGACAGACACCGAGGGGGTAAATGATATCTCCACCGGCATGATAATGAGCTTTGGCGGGCTGAGATACCTCACCTCCGGCGATCTCTACGCGGGGCGTGAGCGGATGCTGGCCGCAAAGCTTGGTGATGGACTTCGCGCCAATGCCGCAAAGACCAACCACCACGGCCTGTTTACATCAAATACCGATGAGTGGATCTCCGCCATCTCGCCGCAGGTGTTGATATCCGACAGCGATGATGCACCTTGGACGAGCTTTGCCGAAAAGCTGGCCGCCCTCGGCATTGAGCATTATATTGTAAACGACCGCGGCCTCACCGCCCTTACAATGTCCCGCGACGGCCGCATGTCGGTCGAGACCGAATATTAAAAACTTACCCGAATACAACAAAAGCACCTGCCGAGGCAGGTGCTTTTGTGTTTAAAAACAGGTGCGACGATCAGTCACAGGGGGATAATAAGGAAGATTTCCGCGTAAGCAAAAAATTCCTTATTCCATTTTCCGCGGGCGAGCGCAGGTCGCTCCTGCGAGACGGAATACAATCTATTTGAAATTCGCGCGGCGTGCATGCGATCCCGCACGGAGCGCACCCATTTATATACCCAAATTCGCCTCAAGGCTCATCGCCACGCCGATAAGGTGTGCATCATCAAGGCTGGCGGCGGAGGTTATATCCACCCCCGGCAGGGCGGCACGAAGCTCGCCCGAAAACAGCGGGGCATCGCGGGATATCTGCCCGCCGAGCAGGAGGGTGTGTATATCATACTCGCGCGTGATCGGCGAGAGCAGCTCGCCAAGCAGTCGCCCGGTATCGGCATACACGTCCATCGCCACCCGATCCCCCTCGCGTGCGAGGCGGGCTACCGTTTTGGCATCAGGATGTGACCCCACTATCCCCGCCGAGGCGGCATATCTGTTTGTGATGCCGCGTGCGGAGATAAGCTCCTCCGCCTCCACTCCGTGAAGCGGTGCGCGATAGATACTGACGCGCGGCCCGCCCTCGTCATTAGTCAGCGGCGTACCGTCACGCATTATGGCAAACCCAAGCCCCGTGCCAAGCATTACGGCGGCTATTGCGCCGCCCGCCCGCCGCTCGGCGGGCAGTGTGCGGGATGCGCCGAGCATGAACGCAGAGGAATCATGAATGATATGCACCGGGCGACCCGGCAGATCCTCGGCAAACCAAGGCAGGACGGATACACCGTACAGCGCGGTATATTTGTGCCGCATACGGAAAGTACCTGTTTTGTACTCAAAAGGGCCGGGGGTATCCATCCCCACCGCCGCTATCTCGTACCCGAGCGAGGCCGCACGCACCAGGGCGCGCGCGGCAAGGGCCGAGTACGCCGCGCGTATCGCGGCCGGACTGCCGCCGGTGGAGTTTACAGCCTCCGAATCGTGCGTGCCGTCGATGACCTCCATCGCCTCGGCATCGACCAGCCCGCACTTTAAAAAGCTTCCGCCCGCATCAAGAGCGTAAATGCATTTTTTCATTTTGTCACTTTTTTTGGTTTAGGATCGTCAGCTCACACACCGCGCTTGAGCATGGTCTTGTGCATTACCGTCCATGTGCCGGGCTTGTTGTTTATAAGCTCGACCTCGCCGAGAGATGCGGGGATAACGACCATATCCATATATTTCATTCTAAACTGACGTGTGGGATCTGCCTTGCTGCGCACGGTAACATCCTCGCCGTCCACCAGCGCATACACAAAGAAGTCGCCGCTCTCGGAATAACGCTTTGTATCATCGGTAAAGTAATCGCCGAACACCAGATTGCGGAGGGAGAAATAAAGCTGATCGCACTCGCCCACCACTATCTCGCGGCCGTTTTCGTCCTCGCGCAGAACGCGGCGGCGACCGTTTACGAGATTTTCCTTAACATAGGACTCGGTCATGCCGTGATTGAGGTTGAGCGCGCCGTAGTAGGAATGTATCGGGCGCGGGTTACCGTCAAGATCGCGGCGCAGGTAGTCGTACATTTTATATGTATAAGAGCCGACGGTCAGCGAGCCGATCTCAAGGATAACTTGGTTTTGACCGGAGGCGTGGATGGTTCCAGCGGGGATCATTACCTGTGTGCCGGGCTCGCTGTGAACACCGTAGATGTACTTTTTATAGTCTATCTCGGTATGCTCGCGCTCACTGCGGCGGACCTCGTCAACAAATTCGTCAACATCAACACCGTCACGGAAGCCGAGATAGGTGCGTGCGCCCTGACCCGTTACAAAAACATAGTAGCTTTCATCCTGGCGGCCAAGCTCGCCGTTCTCGCGCATTACAAATTCCGCACCCGGGTGCAGCTGTACCGACATGTTGCCTGCGGCGTGGAAGGTATCATCATAGTTAAAGCGGATCGGGAAGAAGCCGTGGAACTCTTCAAGGCACTGCCGACCCATAAGCTTTTCGCCAAAGGAGGAAACAACGGTGTAAAAGGGTACTTCAAGCGTCATATCCCCCGCATCGATAACGGTGGAGACCTCCATGGGGATCATATCAAACACCCATGCGCAGTTTTTCATGGTATCGGGCAGTCCGCGCACGCCCATGGTGTAGTAGCCGCCCCAAACGCCCTCAAGATAGACCGGGCGCTGACGGAAAGGTGACTCGATGGTGCGCTCGATAAGTGCCCAAAGCAGCTCGGCGGGAACCATGGTCAGCGCCGTCGGATCATCGCCCGCCACGTAATAGTCTATCCCGCGGTTGGCCAACAGCTTTGAGCGAAGGCTGAACGCCAGCTCAAAATCAACATAATAGCAACGGCGCATGGTGGCCTTAAAGGGCATCTCGCTGTCAGAGCCGAGATTTAAAAATCCGCCGCGTTTGATGTTGAGCACCGCACGCTTGGGGGTGATATCGCAAAAGATCTTGGTGTCGGCCAGCGGGTACAGCTCATCAGAGAGCGCACCAAAGCCCCAAAGGATAAGGCTCTCGCCCGCCGCGCGGGCGGCCTCAACATCGGCCTTCAGCCCCGCAAGCTTTTCGGCATCAAATATCCCCGCGTATCCCTCCTTAAAGAGCTTGCCGTAAAGCAGGACGGGGTCTTTTTCACGATCCTCCGGCAGATTATCGCGAAACAGCTCGCGCAGCTCGGCGGGGGACTTGTATGCCGAGGACACTGCCACCGTTTTTGCGTTACCGCAAAGGGCAAGGATGGCATCAAAGGGCGCGGTGGTGTAGCCATCGACGGCAATGATGCCGCCGCGGCTCAAAATGTCCGCCAGTGACTTGGCCACCGCCGCATTACCGACTGCGGCGCGGGAGGTATCTATCCCGCTTGCATCTATTTTATTTACGGCAGAGGGATCATCATACGGAAAGGGATTGAACATAAAAGACATGGTTTTTTCTCCTTAATTCAGAGCTTTAAGCTCAGATCTATCTATTTGTGTTGTATCGGATCGTATCGGAATTTAAATTTGATCGTCACGGCGCTCACTCGCCGAGCAGGCGGACGAACTCGCGCATAAAGGCGGGCAGATCCTCTGGGCGGCGGGAGGTGACGATATTTTTGTCGCATACGACCTCGCGGTCCTCGTAGAGCGCACCCGCGTTTATAAGATCGTCGCGAATGCCGGGGTAGCAGGTGGCGCGGCGACCACCGATGACCCCCGCACTGATAAGTATCTGCGGCCCGTGGCAGATGGCGGCGATGGGCAGGCGGTTTTTATCAAAATATCTCACTATGCCGAGTATATCGCTGTTTTGGCGCAGCTTTTCGGGTGCTGTGCCGCCCGGCAGGATAAGCCCGCAGTACTGCGCGGGATCTACCTCCTCCGGGAGCAGATCGGCGGCGACGTTGAAGTGATATTTTGACTTTATCACCCGCCGCTCAAGGGATGCAACAGTGACGGTGTACCCCGCCTCACGCATCCTAAACAGCGGATACAGCACCTCGCTGTCATCACTGTTATCATAGGTAATGAGCAGTATCTTTTTTTCCATAACTATATTATCTCCTTGGCTATCGAATATGCGGCGGCACTGCGGCCGCGGCGGCACGCATCAATCTATCAGCGTAAAGTCAAGATCCAGCATGGCGGCAAGGTCACGCAGCTCGGCGGTGACGTTGCCGGGCGCGATGGCGTAATGCTGTGTTACGCCGCACGCACCGATGCGGGAGAACAGCCCCTCCGGCGACATGCCGCGCGGAGCAAAATCGGCATGCGAGTAGGATGCAAGATAATGCTTTGTGGGCAGGCAATCCACCACCGTGCAGACCATCTTCATCCTGCCGTCCCGCTCCGACATATGCAGCATGGTTTTCTCCCCCTCCGGGAAGACATACCATGCAAAGGGCGCACCGGCATACTTCCAGCCGCTCTTGGCAAAGCGCTCGTCCCGCGCTATTATCATGCTGCCCTCGGGATCGCGATAATCGTTGGGTCCCGCATGCCCCGCCACGAACACGCCGCGGGCGTGGTCGATATAAAACGGCTCGATAAAGTTGGCGCGCCGCCCGGTGAGGGCGTGTAATATATAGGTAGCAAGTCCGCCGCCGATATCCCCCTCGGGTACGGTCACAAGCGGGGATTCGGCAGATGTGGGTGCAAAACCGGGGCGCAGGCCCACCTCACGGAAGAGCACGGTATCGATATCATTAAGCACCAAAAGATCGGTATCTGCCGCGGCCGCCACACGCTCCATGGCGTAGGAGGCACGCACAGAGGCATCAAGCTTTGCCATGTCAACATTCGGGTAGACCGTGTGGGCGGACGTCAGCTCGCGCACTATCCGCCGCACCTCGTCATCCGACGTGGCGTTTATCTCGTTTACAAGCTCGGAGATAGAGATAAAATGTATCTCCGGGCCTATCTTCATGAAAAGATTATAGGGATCCACATATGTTGCCCACATCGCCTCGTTATAGCAGGAGAGGAGAGATAGGCGGGAGCGGCGCAGGACGGTACGCACCCTTGCCGCCGCGGCAAATATCTTAAGCCTTTCGGCAACGGTATCAAGCGTGCCTATGCACATCTCGCTCATGGGTCTTGAAAAACGGCGGAAGGAACCGCTGGCCTCCTGGAAGCCCACCAGTGCACCCGCGGAGAGGAAATCTATAAACTGATCCTCATCGTTGGTATCGGTTATCGAGAGGCTGTCGCGTACCACCGACATGAAAAAGAGCGGCATGGGGGGCAGCTCCCGCAAAAAGCGGATCCATGCAAAGTCCTCCGCCCAGGAAAGAAAGCCCGCGGCAACGCAATCGCACCCCTCGTTGTAAAAGAGCTGCGCCGCACGCTCCGCGCCGTCTCTCTCCCAAACAGGCCCGGGGTAGACGACCTCGGCAAATTCGGATATCTTTTTTATGTAGGATGCCGCCTCGGCATCCTTTCTTTCTGAGTAAAGGCCGCGAGCCGTGCCCTCACCAAGCGAACGAAAACGCTCAGCCTCGATAAGCAGCACACCGATCTTTGGTCTTCTGTGAATGGTAGTCATTTAAAATTTCTCCTTTCGTCCTGTTGCAGAGCCTGCCGCGGTCGCACCGTCCTTTTTTGACTTTTTATGAGTAAAAAGGGACGTTTTTAAAAAAATATCTGCGTTATACGGCCATCGGTATTGACTTTGGATGAAATATGTATTATAATTTTACAAGAACATTATACTGCTATGTGATATTCTTTTATATCAAAATAGTACGAAGAATTATGAAAATCATATTAAATGCATGCCGCATGGCAACAGGAGGGCGCAATGGAATTCGGGCTTGAGATACTAAAGACCCGCACCTACAACTCATCAGATGTAAGAAAAACTCTTTATTCCGCCGAGCGAACAGTCCCCGCATACGAGATAGAGCTGTGCACCGTCGATATGGGAGGGGTGAATTTTGTTAACGGTGAGAGCATTCCCTGCGAAGTCGGGCGCATACTTGTAGCGCGCCCGGGGGCAAGAAGATACACCAAGGGGCACTTTGAATGCCAGTTTGTGCATTTTATCTGCCATGACCGCGCATTTGAGGATAAATACCTGCGCCCGCTTCAGGTAAGCCTGCGCCTGTGCGACGAGACCCGCGCACCGCACATCTTTCGCGCATTAACGAGCGCGTGGGCAAAGCGGGAGGACGGCTATGAGCTTTACTGCGTCGGCAAGCTGATGGAGCTGATAAGCGCCATATATTCGGCGGGCAAGCTGCTTGGCTCGATAGACGAAAAATACCGCCGTTTTTCGCACAACATCATCAGTGCCACCGAATTTATGCGGGAGAATTACGCCTCCCCCCTCACGCTTTCGGATATCGCCGCCTCGGCGCATATAAGCCCCTCTTATTTTCATCTTATATTTAAAAATTCTATCGGAGTCACCCCCGCGCGCTACCTGCTTGATGTGCGCATGAGGGAGGCGCAAAAGCTGCTGATAAATACTTCGCTCCCGCTCTCCGAGATAGCGGGAATGTGCGGCTTTGATTCGCAGTCCTATTTCACCGATGTATTTCGCCGCGAGGCGGGAGTGACCCCCGGCAAATTCCGCAGAGATAATTCGGATATAATAATGTAATAACGTTTTTTTGCAATATTGCGGTATTGCATCATTGCAGTATTCGGATCGATACAAGCAAGCGTGCGGCGGGTCACGGCCGCACATATAAAGACCCCAAAGACCTAAAAACAAAACGGAGAAACAACGATTGAAGGCCTACGCATATCCCAAAAACGGCTTGGTGGAGCATTTTGATTTTGCCGCACGCCCCAAGCGCCCAACCTTTCTTTTATGGCTGGCAAAGCAGATAATATCCTTCCCCGACCTGAAGCACCGCGGCGCAAAAATAACCAAGCAGGATATGGAGGGGGTGGAGGGTCGCCCTTACATACTGTTGGTCACCCACTCATCGATGGTGGATTTTAACGTGATGCTGAGCGCCACACATCCCCAGCCTGTAAACAACGTAATGACCCTTGAGGGCTTTAATACCTACACCCTGCCGCTGATGCGCAACCTTGGCGTATTGGCAAAGCGCAAATTTACGCAGGATCTTAACCTTATACGCAATATAAAGTACTGCCTTGAGGAGCTTGGCAGCGTTTTTGTGCTTTTTCCGGAGGCGCGTTACTCGCTTGACGGCTGCACCTCCTATCTGCCGCCCTCCCTCGGGTCGCTGGCCAGGATGATGCGCGTTCCGGTGGTGACACTTTCCATACACGGCAATTTTATAACCTGCCCGCAATGGAACAAGATAAACAAGGGCAGCTATATTGAGGCGGAGATGCGCTGCATCATATCCGCCGAGGAGACCCGCACCCTCTCCCGCGATGAGATAAACGACCGCATACGCCAAAGCTTTGAATACAACGATTTTCGTTGGCAAAAGGAACGCGGGGTGATGATCGACCACCCGGAGCGCGCCCGCGGACTGCACTGCCTGCTGTACAAATGCGCAAGATGCGGCGCGGAGGGAGCTACGGATTCCTCCGGCACCGAGCTTTTTTGCACCTCCTGCGGGGCACGCTGGGAGATGCGCGAGGACGGCTCACTTGCCGCAACAGATGGCGGCGAAACGGTGTTTGAGCATATTCCCGATTGGTCGGCGTGGGAGCGCGAATGCGTGCGCCGAGAGATACTTGACGGCAGCTATTATTTTGAGGACAGCGTTAGGATAGAAACACTGCCCGGCTGGAAGCGCTTTTACCGTCAGGGCGAGGGGCGGCTGATCCAGACCCCAGAGGGAACAAGGATAGAAGTGCCGAACTACTACGGCCGCGGACCGCTGACGGTAGAAAAAAAGCCCGCCGAGCTTGACAGCATACATATAGAATACGATTACCTCGGCCGCGGCGACTGCGTGGATATATCCACCCATGACGACAGCTTTTGGTGCTATCTTTCAAAGCGGGATGCAATAACAAAGCTCTCCTTTGCCACAGAAGAGATACACTCGCTCAAGCGCACATGAAGCACTGCGCCGCCAACGATCAAATAAAACATATGGAGAAGATCATGAAAAAGCTGATATCTATACTCATCCTGTGCGCTGTGATGCTTGCATCCTGCACGGTCGGCGGGTCGCCGCCGGAGCTTTCGTCCGGCCCGTCAGACTCCTCCGCACACTCGCCGGTGCTGTCGGGTAATGTGAGCGACCTGCCCGACAGCACGGCCGTTACCGAGCCCGCAACAGAGCCGATAACAGATCCCATCACAGACCCGCTCACCGAACCCGTGACCGAACCGCCCGCGCCTACCGAGCGACGCCTATCCTTTCTGGCGGCGGGGGATGACCTGATCCACGAGGGAATAATCGAGGATGCGCGGCAGGCGGACGGCAGTTACAGCTTTATATCAAAATATGATGAGATCGCCCCCATGGTATCCGCGGCGGACGTGGCCTTTATAAATCAGGAAACGCCCATGTGCGGCGAGCGCTACGGCTACGCGGGCTGGCCGCGCTTTAACTCGCCGCAGCAGCTGGGGCTGGATCTTATCTCCCTCGGCTTTGACGTGCTTTGCTTTGCCAACAACCACATGGCGGACAAAATGAAGCAAAGCGACCCCGCGCTGGACGGTCGCGCCATGTCTGACATGATGGACTTTACCGACACGCTTGATGCGCTGGTGCTGGGGCTTCACCGCAGCTTTGAGGACTACGAGACGATAAGATATCTTAACGTGGACGGCGTAAAGATCGCCTTTTTGGCCTACACCTACGCCACAAATGCCTATTGGCAGGATAAGACACCTGCGGACGGCGTGTATCTGCCGATAATCCTTGACAGGGCGATAAAAAGACAACTTTCCGCCGCACGCGAGAGCGCGGATTTTGTTATCGTATCAATGCACTGGGGAACAGAGAACAGCCACACGGTAAATGACGAACAGCGCAGGCTGGCACGCCTTTTGGCGGACGGCGGCGCGGATGTGGTGATAGGCACTCACCCGCACGTGGTGCAGTCGGTAGAGTGGTTCGACCGTCCCGACGGCGGGCGAATGCTTTGCTATTACTCGCTTGGCAATCTTATAAGCAATCAAGAGGCCTTTGCCAACAATATAGGCTACCTTGCAATGTTTGATCTTGTAATGGACGACGAGGGTCGGCGAGTTGAGGCCGATGCGGTCCTGCCGATATTTAATTTCCACGATAAAAATAAACGCGAGGCCAAGATATATACCCTTGACCACCTGACCGAGGATATCGTAGCGGCGCATTACAGCAACCAAAACCGCGCCTCCGGAGCAAGCCCCTATACCATAGCCTCGGTACACAGCATAATAAAAGGAAACGTCCCCGCCGAGTTTTTGCCGGGGAGTCTTGGAGATTAAAAAGATCATTGCCAAGGAGCCGAAATGATCCCCTACAACAAAAAGCTTGTATCAAATGCACAAACCTTGCGAAAAAACATGACTCCTGAGGAAAAGCGACTTTGGTATGACTTTTTAAAAAGACTGCCGTACAACGTGAGAAGGCAACATAATATAGAAAACTATATCGCGGATTTTTATATAGCAGAAAAGGGCATTGCGATCGAAGTCGATGGCAGGCAACATTTATCACCGCAGCATAAGCAGGCAGACAAACAAAGGGATGAGGTGTTTGCCAAATGGGGAATTGTTGTTTTGCGATATTCCAGTGATAGCATACGGAAAAGTTTTAACACAGCTGCAGATGATATCTTAAAGCATCTCGGACTGAAATTTAGTGACCTCAAACCTCTGAAAAAACTACATCCTGTCGCTGAGGATAACGATCCATCATAGCATCACGCTAACACACATCGCTGCCGTACACCGCATCCATCATGGATCACCGAAAAAACCACAAAAACGACGTTTTTGCTTGCAAAACGGCAAGTCTCACTCGCCGAGTCGTTTTTGATGACTCGACCCGCAAAGCGGGGCGAGTCGCTTCCCCCGCTGGGGAAGGCTTGGCAAAAGCTGTTTCTTTATTTTATAGACATTTAGAAAGCAAAATTTCAAAGTTTTGATATCTATCGTTATCCATATGGCTTTTATGTGTGTTCGCACCGCACATCGTTAGCCTTCTCCAGTGGGAGAAGGGGGACCGCGACAGCGGTGGATGAGGTGGGCTGCACTATGTTCGCACCGTTCTATATTGGGTAGTCGATATAATTTTCTCATATACGCGGACTAATAAAGGAAGTGCTAACACACTTCGCTGCCGTACACCTCATCCGTCAGCCTGCGGCTGACACCTTCTCCCACTGGAGAAGGCTTGGCAAGAATCGCATCTTTCACCTATAGACATTTAGAATGTCTATATCCATCGTTTTCGGCGGGAGCAAGCCCCCAGCCCTACGGAGTTAGTGCATAGCCGTAAACAAACGCGATACCCATCGTTACGGATGACCGAGGTAGCCCCAACGGTGAATAAATTAACATCCATCGTTTCAGCATGACACCGTGGTTCGTGCCCTACAAGTTTACATTAAATTTGAAATTCGCATAGTGAATTTCTTCCTCAACGCATTCGTAGCATGCACATCACTTTGCGGCGCGAGCAGCAAAACATCACTCGTCGCGAAGCACCAACATCACTCCCCATATCCCAAATTAAAAAGCTCGAATGCCTAAAACATTCGAGCTTTATTTTTCTATAATATTTTTCAGTTTCATATGCATTGGTATTGCGTTTTGTATTGCGTTTTGGTCATGAGCGGCGTGGGAGGGATATTCCCGCGTCCTCAAGCAGTGCGATGGTCGTTACGGCGGCGGGATCAAAGGTAAGCGCGGGCGGCTCGGCAAACGGCGGCTCGGCGCGATCGGTAAGGCTGATCAGGCGCAGATTCATCCACACGCGCTCCGCCTCGGCAAGTATCGCCTCCCGCACGTTGGTGCGTTTTATCCGCTCGGCGTTCTCAAGTATCGTCCCAAAATGCCCAAACTTTGTAATAAGCTGGGCGGCGGTTTTGGGGCCGACCCCGGTCACACCGCGTATATTATCAGAATGATCCCCCGTCAGTGCCTTAAAATCGGCAAAAAACTCGGGTTCTATGCCGTAGCGGCGGCGGATATGCTCCGCATCCCAGATAACACTTTGGTCGCCGTGATAGTCAAACAGCTTGATACTGTCATTTACCAGCCCAAAAAAGTCGCGATCCTGCGAGGCGATGAGCACCTCAAAGTCCCCCGCAAACCGCAGGGCGCAGGAGGCGATAACATCATCCGTCTCCATACCCGCCTCCGCCTCGGTATGATAAACGCGAAGCTCGTCAAGCACGGTTTTTATCTTCGGCAGCTGCGTAAAGGGCGAGCCCTCCGGCGGCATATCCGAATAATCCCGCCGCCCGATCTTGTACTCCGGCAAAAGCTTTACACGCTCGCTTTGATGCTCACCGTCAAAGATCACGGCTGTGTACTCCGCGCCGCTGAGGCGCAAAAGCTTTAGATACGCCCCGATAAAGCCCACAACGGCGTGGACAGGCTGCCCCGTGCTGTCATTTATGCGGGACGGCATGCCGTAAAACATTCTGAATAAAAGATTGTGACCGTCAATTATCAAAAATCGTTTCATTTTTTGTTCCCCGCTGATGCAGATGTTATTTTATCAACAAGCTCACGAGCGGCGGCTGTGGGATCGGATCCCACCCTTATCTCGCAGTCGCACACCTCGGCGTTGCGATATTCAAAATCAAGCGACATAATGCGGCGCATCTTATCCTCCGGTCTCGTGTCGCGGTTGATGATATCCAGTATCACCTCACTGCGCTCGCGATTTAAAAACACGAGCATGGCGCGACTGCGATAAAGATTTTTGACAGTCAGCGCACCGCAGATATCGATGGGGATCACCGCCAGCCCCTCGCGCTCAACGATCGGCGCTATCTCGCTGTCGGATGTGCCGAAATAGTATTTGCTGTAAACGGTGGTCTCGATAAATCTGCCGTCATCCTTTTCCGCCAAAAACTCCGCCTCGGTAATGAACCTATAGGCATCTGCCGCCTCCCCCTCGCGGCGGGGGCGGGTGGTGGAGGTAAGCGGCTTTTCAAAGCGCGGAAAGCCCATAAGCTCATGCGCTATCTTGTTTTTAAGTGAGCCGGAGGGCCCCACCAAGCACACAACGCCGCCGTGTGAAAGATCCGGCGCTTTTTCGGTAAAGGAATTACGCACCATCTTGCAAAGGTGCAAAAAGTCATCATAGCTGTTGACCGCCAAAAGGCCGGTCATATCGGTGTTCCAAGGCTTGCGAAAGAGGACGGGATAGGCCGCGCGGGAGCTTGCTATGTTGTGCGCGGCATCGTCAAGCAGTATATCCACCGCCATAACATCCTTGCGTGTGCCTATGATTATATTCTCCGGCGGCACCTCGGGAAAGTCCTCACGCAGGCGCTCGGCGCGCGCCGTCATGCATGCGGGCGGCACTGCAGTGATGAAAAATACATCCGCAAGGCGAGACAGCTCACGCACGAATTTTTTAGCGCCGTGGATCACCGGCTGTGTGCGCACGAACTCCGGGGCACCGTAAAGTGCCATCCGCTCCTCCGAGTGGCGACCGTAATGCCCCCAGCCGGTTATCTCGTTTATGCTGACCGGCACCTCGTCCGGGTGGCGGGAATTTATTATCGACAGTGCGTATGCATTGCACTCGTAAAGTGTATCATCAACGTCCAGACCTACGCGCAGGCGGTATTTTCTCATTATTTTGCTCCGATCTCCTTTTCGGGCTTGACCCGAATCTGTTTTTACTGTATAATATTATTATCATATATATTCTATATTCATTATACAACATTTTTTGCGCTTTGGCAAGGGGCACGGACGGCAGAGAGCCAAAATTTACAATGTCTATATAAATGCCGCCTCAAGGCGCCCGGGAGAATTACATGTTTGAATTTGAATTTAAAGAGATAGCCAAAAAAATATCGCAATACCCGCGCGTGATCATTCACCGCCACAAAAAGCCGGATGGCGATGCCATTGGCAGTCAGGCCGGCCTGCGCCGCCTGCTTTTGGATAACTACCCCGGGGTCGAGGTCTACACCGTGGGCGACCCCGCCGGCAGATATGCCTTCATAAAGGGCGCGGTGTGCGATGAGATACCCGACGAATACTACCGCGGTGCGCTGGCAATAATACTTGATACCTCCTCGCCCGTGCTGATATCCGATGACCGCTGGCGCTTGGCGGACGAGACGGTGCGTATAGACCACCATCTTTTTATTGAAAAGATAGCGGACAGCGAGCTTATAGACCCATCCTTTGAGAGCTGTGCGGGGCTTGTTGCCGAGCTTGCCCGCCAAAACGACTGGGCATTATCCGATGATGCCGCTGCGGCGCTTTTTACGGGAATCGTAACAGATTCCGGGCGTTTTCGCTACTCATCGACCTCCGCCGCCACCTTTGAGCGCGCCGCGTATCTTATGAGCCGCCCTATCGACACGGGCGAGATATACGCCGCCCTTTATGCCGATGATTTTGAAATGATCCGCGCCCGCGCCTCCTTTGTTATGCGCGTGCGCTTTACCGAGCATCACGTGGGCTACATATACACCGACCGCGCAGAGCTGGCCGCCTCAGGCCTTGACTCCTTTACCGCCTCCCGCGGGATGGTTGGCGTTATGTCTGACGTGCGCGGCGTGAATATTTGGGTGAATTTTACCGAAACCGATGACGGCGTGCTGTGCGAGATACGCTCAAACAAATATAACATAAATCCCATAGCTGTAAAATACGGCGGCGGCGGGCACGCTATGGCCAGCGGTGCAACCCTTCGTGACCGCGAGCAGGCAATGGCTCTGCTTTGTGACCTTGACGAGCTGGCGGCAAATTCTTAAAAGATAAAAGGAAAAGGACAGATAAACATGACATATGACCGTATAAACGATCAAAACGACAACAACGAGAACAACAATTACGAAGTCAAGCGGCTGATACTTGATAAGATACGCGAGTACGACCGCATTATCCTCTCCCGCCACATCCGCCCGGACGGCGATGCCGTGGGCTCTACCTTGGGGCTTGCACGCATCATCAGCGCGACCTACCCCGGCAAGGACGTGCGGGTGGTCAACTCGGATTACGCCGAGTACACCGCCTTTCTCGGCTGTGAATCGGGTCAGCCGGACGATAATTTTTATGCCTCCGCGCTGGTGATAGTGCTTGACACCGCCACCACCGACCGCATATCCAACAAGCGTTGGGACCGCGGCTGTGAGGTGATAAAGATAGACCACCACATTGATGTTGCCCCCTACGGCGATATCGCGTGGGTGGAGGATCAGCGCTGTGCAACCTGCGAGATGATAGCCGACTTTTATATGACCTTTAGCGATGAGCTGACCCTCACCCGCGAGGCGGCAACGGCGATATACGCGGGCATGGTGACAGATTCCGGGCGTTTTCGCTTTCGCAGTGTAAGCCCCGCCACCCTGCGCTGTGCCGCCGCCATGCTTGAGGCGGGCGTGAATACCGAGGAGCTGTTTGCCGAGCTGTACCTTGAGGATCTGGATGCGCTGAAGCTCCGCGCGTTCGTTTACGACAGAATAAAAATGACCGAGCACGGAGTGGCGTATATCTACATCGACCGCGAGATCAAGGAGCGCTTCTTCCTCAGCGATGAGGAGGCCTCAGCGACCGTGAGCTGTCTTGATTCGATAAAGGGCTCGCCGATATGGATTGCTTTTATCGACAACTCGGACGGCGAGACGATACGCGTGCGTCTGCGCTCTCGCTTTGTAACGATAGACAAGCTTGCAAACAAATACCGCGGCGGCGGTCATGATACCGCCAGCGGCGCAACGCTTTATTCTCCCGACGAGATAGAGTTGCTACTGCAGGATGCCGACGCTCTGCTTTGCGACTTTAAAGAGAAAAACAGAGGTGTAAAGTGAGGATACTTATAACCAACGACGACGGCATTGATGCCATAGGCATAAAGACCCTTGCCCACTGGGCGCAAAAGCTTGGCGAGGTGACGGTAGTGGCGCCAAAAAAACAGCAGAGCGGCATGAGCCATTCGATAAATATTACCGATGCTGTGGAGATAAAAAAGCTCCCCGCCGAGGGTGACTACCTTGGCGTGCACGCCGTTTACTATGTTGACTCCACCCCCGCCGACTGCGTACGCTTTGGAATATCCACCCTTGAGGAGACAGAGGGGCGCTTTGATCTTGTCCTCTCCGGCATAAACCGCGGCTATAACCTCGGCGCGGATATAGTTTACTCCGGCACTGCGGGCGCGGTGTTTGAATCCGCTCTCTTTGGTCGCCGCTCGCTTGCCTTTTCGGCTCACTATCGCGCCGTTGGCGAGGCGGCGGACACGCCACCCGTGAGCGAGGAGTCGCTTGACCGCGTTTGGGCTTACATATCGGATGATCAGCTGCTTGACCGCGGCTTGCTTTACAATATAAATATCCCGCCGGCGGCCGGAGAGATAACTCTCACCCGCCAAGGCGGACCCTTTTACCGCGATGTTTTTCGCGATATCGGCGGCGGAATGTTCAAGCCTGAGGGAGTCAAGGTGTTCAAAAACCACCACGACCACACGGTGGATACCGATGCCGTGACGGACGGGCTGATATCGATCACCCCGCTTTTGATCGACCGTACCGATTCGCACCTCCTTGCCGAGCTTTGGCACGACCTCGGATAAACTTATTTTCGCTTTCAGCTAAAAAAACGATGCATATCTTTGCCGCGCAAAGATATGCATCGTTTTTTATGAAGGATCGTTCAGCGATCGGCGGGCACAAATTCAAGCTTAAGCTTCATGCCCATACCGTCCGCCAGCCGCTTGAGAGTTCTCAGCGACGGATTTGCATTACCGTTTTCAAGCTTGCTGATGTCCGCCTGCGCGATCCCCGTGCGCTCGGAAAGCTCCCGTTGTGTAAGCCCGGATGCCCGCCGTGCATCGATCATTGCCTGAATGATCGAAAATTCCGCCTCAAGGGCATCATATTCCTTTTTAAAAGCTTCGTTTTGAAGCTGTTCGTTTAAAAAATCCTTGTAATTGGTCATCGGTCACCCTCCCTGTTTAAAAACTCGTTTCGATATTTTTTCGCCAGCTCGATTTCGTTTTTAGGCGTCCTTTGCGTTTTTTTGACAAAACCGTTAGTTAGAACGATCTTCCTGCCGATAACAAAAAAGTAAAGCACACGGGATATATTAGAGCCGATCTGCGCTCTGATCTCAAATATTCCGTCAACCAGATGCTCGGAATACGGCATACGAAGATTCGTGCCGTTTTCAGCAAGCAGATCAATGGTCTTCAGCAATCTCGCACGCATTTTATCATCAACTGATAAAAGAAAATCCTTGACAGGTTCACTGCCATCCGGCTTGTTATAAAAAACGATCTCAAACTCTTGCATTGATATTATTCTCCGTCAATATGGGATATATCCTTTGCTTATATTATATGTGATAAATCCAATATTGTCAATACTTTTTTTAAAGAATTATCATCCTATCACAAAAAACCTCCCGCACGGCGTGATCGCAGTGCGGGAGGTTTTTAGTCAAAGGACTGCGGCGGCGGCGACCTCTTCATGATCGTGATCATGGTCATGATCATCGGATCCGCCCGAGTAGAGCAGTGCCGCGGCAACGCCGACAACCATAAGTGCGGCCAGAGCTACGCACACAATGCGCGTCCATCTCTTTTTTACGCTTTGCTTTACCATTTTAAAACTCCCTCCGCCGCACAGCGGCGGCATATGTGCTGTCCCCCGCAAAAAAATGCGGGAGCGGAATAACATCTGACCTATTATATCATTAAATCAGTCGTCCGTCAATAGTTTTTTTATCTCATCCGGCAGAAAAACCGCATCGGAGGTCAAAAACGGCAGTATCATTGCACGCTCGTCCGGGTGGCGCTCGGGCTGATGCATGCACATCATAAGCCGTCCGCCGTTATCGCGGAAGAACATTGCATGCCCGCCGTTGCCGTCAAATATAGGCCGCTCAAAATGCTGCCACGGACCGCGAATATCCTCGGCGACCGCGCCCAGCACCACATAATTGTTGCCGGGGTAGGGCGACCATGTAAGCAACAGCCGACCATCGGCAAGGCGATTGATAAACGGCGCATCCGAGCCGTAGCGGATAAGCGTGCGCTCCCCGCGCTTTGAGCGGGAGGGCGCGGCGGCGGAATAAGGCACATCGGAGGAATCAAACATCAAAAACGGCTCTCCGACCTCCTGCTTAAGATCCGCGCTCAGCTCCACACCGCATATCTGACCGATATACGCATCCCGCGCGGCATCATAGTTATCCGGCCAGTCATGCGAATAGATCATATACGGGCGGTCTCCGTCCACCCACAGCGTGCCGTCAATACAGCTCTGCCCCGCGGGCGTGGCGGGAGCATCGGCGATCGGCTGAAATATACCGTCCGGCGTATCGCTGACGGATATCTCGGTGCCGCGCAGGCCGCCCTTGCCGAGTATTGAGAGCAAAAGATAAAAGCGGCCGCGGTATTTATGCACCTCCGGCGCCCAAAGCTCGCGCTCGCGCCAGGTGGAGCTATCCAGCCGATAGACCACGGTGGGTTCATCCCATTCTTCAAGATCGCGGCTGCGATATACCTCGATGGTGCGACCGTCTGCCGAGCAGGTCGCGCTGTACATGTAATAGATCCCGCCCTCGTTTACGATAAACGGATCGCGGATGCGAATATCCTTGCGCTTCATTTGTCATTCTCCTTTGCTAACTGTAACTGTTTTTTATATGCGGCACTCAAGATAGCCGCACACGTCTCCAACCGTTTCAAAACGGACGAACTCGGTAAACTTAAAGCCAAACGCGTCCTCTATCTCCATTGAAAGCATCATAAGCGCCAGCGAATCAAAGCCGAGATCCTCAATAAGCCTTGTATCCTCGGTGACGGCTGACATATCAACATCGGGCAGAACGCGCCCCAGCAGGGTCTTTAATTTTTCAAGCATTTTAAATTTCCTTTTTGTACGATCTTCTTTTTTTGTGCAGGCGTGAGCTGAAATACTTCCACTGCGCCTGTACCGCGGTGTTATCCTCAAGATTTAAATTAGTCTCGCACCGCTCTACCCTGCCCTCATCAAGCACATCAAGCAGACGGTCAAGGATAACGGCGTTGATGCCTGTGTTTTGATACTCGGGCAGTACCGCCACCAAGCCGAGATCTATGGTCTTGGGATCTCTCACTGTCTTTATTATACGACAAAGTGCGGCCGGTGTCAACCTCCCACCGCTTTTTTTGACCGCTCCGCCAATGCCGGGGAAGCAAAGGCCAAACGCCACCACGCGCTCAGACTCATCGCAGATAAACACCGCGTACTCCTTATTGACTATCAGCATGAACTGCGATATCAGCTCATCCTGCTCGGCACGCGTAAGTGGGACGGTACCGTAGAGGTGGCTGTAGCACCGATCAAGGCACTCAAAAAAGCCGTCGCGATATTTTTCTATGTATTTGCGTTTCGGCAGGCTCGTGTCCGCTACGTGCAGATGATTAAGCTCAAGCGTTCTTGCCGCCACGCGGGTGAGCATGGGGTTGCGCCGCTCGGGACGGCGAAGCTCATATTCCAGCCAGTCGGCATCGCGGTAAAATCCAAAATCATCGCATAGGTCGGCATAATACTCATAGTTATACTGCTCCTCGAAGGTAGAATCCTCCTCAAATCCCTCAATGAGTAACCCCTCGCGGTCAAGGTCGCTGTAGCCAAGCGGGCCGCACATCTCGCGCATGCCTTGCTCCTGCCCCCATTCCGCCACAGCGCTGAAGAGCAGGCGGGAGACAGTCGTATCATTTATCGCATCAAATCTTGTAAAGCGCACCTGCGCCGTTCCGTGCAGCTTGTTGTATTGATGCTGGATTATCCCCTGTATCCGCCCCACCACCTTGCCGTCGCGGCGGGCAAGGAAGAATATAGAATCCGAGCTTTTGCCGTCCCCGCCGGATGTAACAAGGCGCATCTCATCACGGTAGAGCGGCGGCACAAAATAGGGGCAGGAGCGGTAAAGCTCCAACGGAAAGCGCACGAATGCGCGCGCGTCCGCGCGTCCCTCTACCTCTTTTACTATCACGCAGGACATGGCATCACTCCAGCGGCTCGTCCTCGCGGCGGAGGAGAGCCAAGCCGTAACCCGCAAGCCACGGGCCGTTATGACAGCCGCTGACAGGTGACATTATTACCGCCTCGTGATTCGTCTCGATACCGTATTTCTTTTCTATCTCGCAAAGCTGACCGATAAGAGACGGGCCGGTGTAGATGTGCCAGAGCAGATAATCCTCGGGCGAGCGGTCGCCGATCTTTTCGCGCAGTATCTCACAGGTGCGGGCAAGCGCCTTTTTGGGTGTGCGCACGCTCTCAAGCGGAACGATCTCGCCGCCCTCAAAGTGGATGACAGGGCAGATGCTGAGGAGCTGTCCCATAAACGCCTTGCCGCCCTTAAGGCGACCGTTGTAGATGAGATAGTCAAGCTTGCCGTCAACGCCGATAAACTCCTGCCGCGCCATCATCCAGCGCACCTCGCGCAGGATATCATCGGATGACATGCCACGCGCGGCAAATTCCGCCGCCTTGATGGCCAAAAGGCCCTCTCCAAAGCAGGTGATC
Source organism: uncultured Ruminococcus sp. (assembly GCA_964384555.1). GTDB lineage: Bacteria > Bacillota > Clostridia > Oscillospirales > CAG-272 > CAG-390. The sequence goes on from CAYLLA010000006.1 coordinate 42,732, forward strand.
TCGGTGTTGATCACGTTTATCTTAAGCCTGCCCTCATATTCCTTGGCGATAAGGCAGATCTTATCATATGTTCCGCCGAGCGCCGCCGAGAGGACGAACACCATCGCCTCGTCACAGCCCTCCGCTATAGCGTGGTCAAATGCCGCGCGTATCTCCTCGGTATCCGGCATACCGGTGTGAGGCAGATGGTTTTTGGGGTCCTCTATCGTCTCAAGCCTGCGGTAAAAATCCACCGGGTCAAGATCCAGCCCCTCACGATACTCCTGCCCCTCGAAAAATACATGGATGCGTATTATTTCAATTCCAAGCTCGCGATAACGCGCGGGCGCGTATTCGATACATCCTGTGGATGTACACATTATCTTTATTTTTGACATTTCAGGTCCTCCTGTTTTATCCTTACTTTATTCAGTTGATCGTAAAGCGAATCCTCAACCGTGTCCGTCCTTATCATACACCGTGCGGCCGCGGGAGAGGTTTATCAGCATCTCAGCGGTATTTACCACAGCGTCCTCGCCCGAGCTGCCGCGCAGCTTGATGACCGGCTTTCGCGCGCCAAGTATGATGCCGCCGCCAAGGGAGGCAATATCATACCTGCCCATAAGCTCCGCCGCAAGCTTGCCAATGACCTCGCCGCCCTCATGCGTGTGCGCATATTTGACTATATCCCGCATGATGCGCGCGGCAGTACCCTCGGTGACCTTAAGCACCTGGTTGCCCGCAAAGCCGTCACACACCAAAACATCGCAAATGCCGGAGAGCGCGGTGTTGCCCTCCACATTGCCGATAAAGTTGATCTCATCATCGGCGGCAAGCTTTGCATGCGTTTCCTTTACAAGCTTGTTGCCCTTTGTAGGCTCGGCGCCGTTCGAAAGCAGCCCCACACGCGGCGACTCGATACCGTACATCCGCCGCATGGTGTCGCTGCCGAGGTGCGCAAAATGGCAGAGCATTTGCGGCGTGCAGTCGATGGTAGCGCCCGCATCCACAAGGCAGGTAAAGGACCCGTCCGCCGCAGGCAGAAGTGCCGCCATGGCGGGGCGGGTGCGATCGGCACGCAAAAGATAGCGCACAGTGCCCGCCAAAAGCACGCCTGTATTGCCGGCGGAGAGCATGCCCGCCATATTCTCCCGCCGTGAAAGCTCAAAAAGCCCCAGCAGCATTGAGGAATCTGTTTTTTTGAATATCGCCTCGGCGGGGTCATCAAAATTGGTTATCGCCGTGGGCGCGTGGAGCAGCTCGGCGCGGTCGGCGGGGAGAGCCAGCTCCTCCGCGAGCCGCCGCAGCTCCCCAATATCGCCTACAAGCTCAACCGAAAGCTCCGGAAATTTTTGCAGTGCCGCGGCCGCCCCGCGCAGGATCGTCTCGACCCCGCGGTCACTGCCCTGCGTATCGATGATTATCTTTGTCATGTCAAACTCCTTTTTTGATATTTTCGTCACTCTATGGCGGCAAGGTAATCGTAAACATCCTGCCCGCCGCAATACATGGTGACCTCAAGCTCGGGGTAAGCCTCGCGCAGTCGCTCGGTCACCGCGGCGCGGCGCTCGTCGGTAACATCCCGCCCCGCAAAGACCGTTAAAAGCTCGCCAAGACCATCCGCATTTAAATGCTCGACCAGTGCCGTAAGCGCCTCCTCCGGATCATCGGCCAGTGCCGCAAGCTTGCCGCCCGTGAGTGCCATCCACTCGCCGCCGTGTATCCGCTTACCGTCTATCACCGCATCCCGCACCGCGCGGGTGACCTCACCGTCACACACGCCGCGTGCCGCATTCACCGCGCCGCCGATCAGCTGATCGATATCCTTGATGCCGGGGGTTATGACGGAAAGTGCCGAGTACCCCTCGGTCATCGAGCGCGTTTCAAGCACGTGGACGCGGGCGGCGGTATACAGCTCGGCCGCCTGCCGCGCCGCCATGATGATATTTTTGTTGTTGGGCAAAACTATAAGCTCGCCCGCCTCACACTCGGCAAAGGCGCGGGCAAATTCCGCCGCCGAGGGGTTGAGCGACTGCCCGCCGCGTATCACCCTGTCAGCGCCAAGCTCGTAAAACAGCGCCTCCATGCCGTCCCCCGATGCCACGGCTATGACCGCATATGGCTTTTTTATCTTCGGCTTTGCCGCGGGCAGGGTCTTGTTTTTCCCCGCGCCGCCGACCATATCCGCCGCAGATCCGGGGCGGGCAGTGCTGTCCGAATGTCCAAGATCCATATTTTCTATCTTTACCGTTAAAAACTCGCCAAACGCCTGCATCTCGCCAAGCACCGCGCCCGGTGTGCGGGTGTGGACATGCACCTTGAGGATATCCCCCTCAAGCAACGCCACAACGCTCTCCCCGCCCAGCGCATCAAGGCGGGAGGTGACGGTATCGATGGAAAAGCCGTCAACATCCACCTTTGAATCGGTAAGTCTCAACAAAAATTCGGTGCAATAGCCCTCGCGCAGGACACTCTCGCGGGTAAAAAGCGATATATCGGCGCAGGTCTCGCGCACGGCGGCGGACGGACGATATTCCCCCGCCTCCCCGCGAAGTGCTTGGTACATGCCCTCGGCAATGCAAAGATAGCCCGCCGCGCCTGAATCCACAACATCCGACTCGGTAAGCACCGGCAATAGCTCGCGCGTGGCCTCAAGCGAGCGGCGCGCCTCCTCTATGTGCAGGCGGAAGAAATCCTCGATGTTCGATGACCCCGAGATCCCCGCCAGCGCGTACTCGGTGCTCTCCCTGAAGACCGTAAGGATAGTTCCCTCCACAGGCCGCCGCACAGCGGCATAGGAACGCTCAATGCCGCCCCGATACGCCTCGGCAAGCTCCCGCGCCGTGACCGAGGTAAGCCCCAAAAGCCCATCGCCTATCCCCGCAAAGATCTGCGAAAGTATAACACCGGAATTCCCTCGTGCCGACAGCAAAACACCGCCCGCAAACTCACGCGCCACCTCACCGATGAGCAAGCCGCCGCCCGACCCGCCGCCGTATCCTGATACGCTTTTCAGCCCGCCCTCCATGGTGCGCAGCATATTTGTACCAGTATCTCCATCGGCGACCGGAAAGACATTAAGCGCATTAAGCTCCTCGGTGTGGCGGGAGAGCAGCTCCGCACCGCCGCCGAGCATGCGCAAAAGCATCCCGCCATCAATAGATTTAGTTTTTGTATCCATAAAATTGACCTCCGCTCAAAAGCCGCATTCGATGCCGCGGCACCGAATGACACGTTCCCCGCCGTTTGCGCCCGGGGATCGCCCGCTGTCACTCTGTATATTTTTTCGACATTATATTACACCTATTATCTAAACCCAAACTAAACAAAGCCCCGCGCGGGAATTCCCGCGCGGGGCTTTTGGAGCATTATTTGATCTTTTGCTTACACTATCAGATACAGCGCCGCCAAGAGCAGGACTATCCCACCGGCGCTTAGCAACTCGCCGATCAGGAGGACGGATATCACGGAGAGCGGCACCAAGGCAACGAGCAGGCGCGCCCACCCGAGCTTTTTGGAGGAAAGGTAGAACCCCAGCACCGCCGCCCCGAAGAGCAACAGCGCGACCCCGAGATAGGCCGCCATTTGATCTCCCTCCACGGCCCGCCGATATGCGGCGCGAACGCCGCTCTCGCCAAGCGCTTTAAGGTGATCCGACCCCAGTGTGCGCGCGGTGGATGAACCCTCTGTAAGATACACGGCATAGATCCTGTCTATCGCGCCGGGTATCGTTTTGACCGCGGGGGACGGCACAAGCCCGTGCCGCGCAAGCTCCGCCGCCGTAGCCTCCGATGCCGCAACGTGCCCGCAAAGGACGGCGGTGTGCGCCGAAAACGCCGCGCCGAGCGTTCCCACCAGTGCCGTGGCGGCAGGGCGGGCAAGACGCGTGCGGGAAGATCTGTCACTGACCTCGGCGTAAAGCAACGAGCCCGCGGCGTGCGCCGCGGTAAAAAGGATAACCGCAGTGGGGTACTTTGTAAGCAGTTTTTGGGTCAGCAAAAACAGCTCATACGCCAGCGGCAGAGCGGATGCCGCCACGCCGAGCGCAGGCCACCGCCGCAGAAATATCCCTACCGCCGCCGATATCAGCAAAAGTACAAAAATATTGATGTATATCCGATAGGCGGGCGTGGTTATGAGCTTTTCTACCTTTTCCGACATGCTCATGGACACGTTTTTGCCGGAATCGCTCTTGATATATCCCGTCATGATATAAATGGCGATAAGCACCGCCAAAAATATCGCCAGCCCATCGGTAAAGCTTTTAAATCTTCCGTTTATCTTCATTTATTTATTCCCCGATAATAGGATAGTTGCCGCGCTCATTTTTGAGCTATGCGGCGGCAGTCGCCCGCGATCGGTCGGCCGCCCTCAAATGCGCGAATGACAGAGTCCACATCTGCCGCGCTCTCCACGGTAAAGATAAAATGGCGACCGCGCAGACCATACTCCTGCAGCTGTTTTTGTTTATCCGACATGGATGTTGGCAGGCTGTTGACGATAAGCGAGCGGTGGCGAGGCTGGCGCAGTACCGGAAAGGCCACGCCGCGCCTGTCGATAAGCTTGTTTTTGCCCTCGGCACAGCCGCGACAGCTGCCGCACTCGCGACCCGCGCATTTCTCGGTCACCATCAGCGGAATGCGACCGTAAACGATAGTCTGCGTTCGCCCGCCGATATCCCGCAGGCGCGGGAGAGTAAGCTCGGGCGAGAGTATCATATCGCAAAAGCCCAGCGCCTCATATGCCGCCGCGCTTTCGCGGTTGCAGATGTTAAGCCGCATATCTCCATGCGAGCGCATGTCAAACTCACGCGCCAGCGAGAGATGCCCTATATTGCCCACAAGCAGATCCCGCACACCGCGCTCATGCGCCGCCGCAAGCTCGGCTCGCACTGCGGGCAGCTCGCTGTCCGGTATGACCGGGGGCAGTGCCGCGCCTATCGCGCCGCCGTTTTCCCCCGCCGCGGCAGGGATGGTCAGCTTTGCCGCATCGCGAAGCGGAATGAAGGATATATCAAAATACCGTCTTGCCGCGGGCGTTAGCTGGCGCACAGATTGCATATGCGCCGTCCGAGCGGCGACCGTGCGCCCTTGCGGGCGACAGGGTGAATACTCCTCGGCGTGCGCCGACCTTGGCGGGAGAGTTATCGGCTCGCGCTTGTGCGTTTCGGAGGCCGCCCCCGCATCGGTGAGTATGCCCGCGCCGTGCGATGTGGTGCGCTGTTTATCACGCTCGGTACGAACGCCGAGCATATCATGGTCTATCCTGCCGCAAAAATAGCCGTCGGTAAACCCGGAGCGGGAGAAAATGCCCGCCAAACGGTCAAGCTCTCGCTCGGTGGCGGCGCGGCGCTCGTCAAGCAGGCGGCGGTATATCGATACCACCCCGCCGACATAGTCCGCGCCTTTCATCCGCCCCTCGATCTTCAGCGATGCCACGCCCGCCTCTATCAGGTCGGGGATATGCGCGGCAAGGCAGTTATCCTTAAGCGAGAGCAGATACCTGCCGCCGTTATAGGGCAGTCGGCAGGGCTGTGCGCACTCGCCGCGATTGCCCGACCGCCCGCCTACCATTGAGGAGAACAGGCACTGCCCGGAATGGCTGACGCAAAGTGCGCCGTGTATAAACACCTCCGCCTCGATGGGCGAATGCTTGGTAAATTCAAAAATATCCTCACGCGACAGCTCACGCGCCAGCACCATGCGGGAAAACCCCAGCCCCGCCAGCTCCCGTGCCGCCGCCACCGAGTGACCCGACATTTGCGTTGAGGCGTGCAGTTCAAAATCGGGGAATGTCCGCTTGATTACCGCGGCAACACCCAGATCCGCCACGATCAGGGCATCCACCCCTGCAAGATACGCACGCTCCGCCGCGGCGATAAGCTCACGCATCTCGCGGTCGTAGACCAGAGTGTTGAGGGTCAGATACACCCGCACGCCGTTTGCATGGCAATGTTCGACCGCGCGGCAAAGCTCCGCATCGGAAAAATTCTTAGCTCCCGCGCGGGCATTAAATCCGGATGCACCAAAATAAACGGCATCCGCTCCCGCCGCCACCGCAGCACGCAACGCCTCGGGCGACCCTGCGGGGGCCAAAAGCTCGGGCAGGACTCGGGATGTCATGCCTCGCTTACCTCGTTATCGCAATTGCTGTCGGCATCGGCATCGGAATTCGCTCCCGAATCCTCCGCCACCTTTGCATGCCGCTCGATATAGGCGCGCAAAAGGTCGCACTCATGCTCAATACGCATCAGCTGTGCCTCCATGGCTCGCGCCTCAGCAACGGCGCGGCGTTTTTCGGAATACGCATCAAGCGCGCACAAAATGATAGCCTCGTTGCGCGGCAGATTGCGGTTGCGCGCGCAAACATCGCGTATGCCGCGATCCAGTGCGCCTACTATCTCCTCGACCTCGTCGGGCGTGTTGTCCGACCTGACATTCATCTCATATCCCGCCACCGTAACGGTGTACCTCTGCTTTAACGCCATTTTTTTGCCGTCCTTTCAGATCTTCAAATTAATATAACTGACAGCGGCGATTTTTTCATCCCGCCGCTTGATTATCACAGTAAAACATAGTATAATATTATAAAGCGGATGCCGCAGGCGCCGCCATATAAATACACATATTTATTATACTATAAAATTCGGCAGGAATAAAGAGCGAAACGCAAAATTTCGCGTTTTTTTGCAAAAAAGTTTGTAATTTCGGCCATTCGGAGGGCTGTTTTAATGGAAACAAAAAGATTTTCAAAAAATGATTCGGGCTTTGTGTGCGCGCACTGCCAAAAAAAGGTGGAGCCGCTCGGCTACTCCTCGCGCAACCACTGCCCCTTTTGCCTGTGGTCGATACACGTGGACGAAAACCCCGGCGACCGCGCCTGCGAGTGCGGCGGTCTGCTTGAGCCGATATCCGCCGAGCCGGATCCCCGCCGCGGGTTTATAATCACCCACCGTTGCCAAAAGTGCGGCGCGATAAAGCGCTGTCGCTCGGCGCATGAGGCGGCGGTACAGCCGGATGACATCGATCTTTTGATCGCGCTGACGGCAAAAGGCAAGTTTTGATAATTTGATCGGATATAAAACATAAAAGAAAGGCCGCCCCGCATGCCGGGGCAAAGGGAGAGAGATGTCACTTATCACCGTAAATTTCAGATCCGCACAGCTTGAGCAGGAAACGCTCATAAACGTGATCCTGCCGGAGGACTGCCCGGAGGAGGACATTAAAACAGTTTATCTTTTGCACGGAATGCATGGGGATCACGCCTCATGGTGCCGCAAGACCGCCATTGAGCGTTACGCCATTGAGCGGCATTTGGCGATAGTGATGCCCGACGGCGAAAACGGCTTTTACACGGATATGAAGTACGGCAAGCGGCATTTCAGCTATGTTTCGCGCGAGCTGGTGGACTACACCCGCCGTATATTCAGACTCAGCCGCCGCCGCGAGCGGACGTATATCGCGGGGCTTTCGATGGGTGGCTACGGCGCGTTTTTGCTGGCCCTGCGCCGCCCGGAACAATATGCGGCCGCCGCGTCGCTCTCCGGCTGTCTTGATATTGCCACCGCCCTGCCGGGCTGCAAATGGCTGCCGCAAGCGACCGCAATTTGGGGCGAGGGGTGCCTTGACACTCTGCCGGGAAGTGACGGTGACCTTTTGCACCTGCTTGACGGCTATAAAAATGCACCGGCGGATGCTCCCCGCCCTCGCCTTTTTGCCGCTTGCGGCACAGAGGACAGCCTGTACGCGGGCAACCTGCTGTTTTGTGAGCGCGCCCGCGGCACGGGGATAGACCTCGCCTTTACCTCCGCCCCCGGTAACCATACATGGCAGTTTTGGGACACACATATCATCCCCGCCCTCGATATGTTCGCCGCAATGGACTGAGGGGCGGGCAATACAGCCACACTATGTTGGAACACCTAAAAATTTACCTTTAGTGTCGCCATATCGAACGATCCATCAGGCGCGAAGCGCCAACATCACTCTCAAAGCTCCCCCTCACACAAAAACAGGGTGACACCTCGGTGTCACCCTGTAATTTTATTTTTACCCTTTGCGGGGCTTATTTTGCCTCGTACTTGGGGTTGCCGTGTGTATATCTGGGGAGGAGGATGGGGGAGACATCGTCTGTTACGATGCCGGCCTCGGCCATCTCCGCATCATACTTTGCAATGTGGTCAAGGGTAAGCTCACCAAGCTCGATCTCCTTGGCCGCACGTGCGGCATTGACACCGGCATTTCTGCCGAATACGATGATATCAAGCAGCGAGTTGCCCATAAGTCTGTTCTCGCCGTGGATGCCGCCAACAGCCTCGCCCGCAACATAAAGTCCGCGTACCGAGCTCTGTCCGTCGGCTGTGATCTTGATACCGCCGTTCTGGTAGTGCAGTGTGGGGTAGATAAGGATCGGAACCTTGCGCATGTCGATGCCGTACTTTGCGTACATACGCATCATGGCGGGGATACGCTTTTCAATAGTTCCCTCGCCGCCCTTGGCCTCGATCATGGGAGTATCCAGCCAAATGCCGTAGCCGCCATCGGGAAGCGGAACGCCCTTGTGGCGTGCGCGGCACTCGCGAATGATGGATGCGGCGGAAACGTCACGTGTCTCCAGCGGGTGCATAAAGGCCTCGCCCTCGGCATTTACCAGCATAGCGCCGATAGAACGCACCTTTTCGGTAACGAGTGCGCCAAAGATCTGGGAGGGGTATGCCGCACCGGTGGGATGGTACTGCAGCGTGTAGGCGTAGATAAGGGGAGCGCCGACACGATAGGCAAGTGCCAAGCCGTCAGCGGTCGCACCGTAGTGGTTGGAGGTCGGGAAGCCCTGATAGTGCATTCTGCCCGCGCCGCCGGTAGCGATGATAACGGTCTTTGCACGCGCTACCATAAGCTCGTGTGTTTCCATATTCATAAGCACGGCACCCGCGGCCTTGCCCTCGCTGTCAAGGATAAGCTCGATAGCAGAGGTGAAGTCAACAACGGGGATAGCACGGTTTTGTACCTCGTCACGAAGCACGCGCATGATCTCGGCACCCGAGTAGTCCTTTGCGGCGTGCATTCTCTTGCGGGAGGTTCCGCCGCCGTGGGTGGTGATCATTGTGCCGTCGGCATCCTTATCAAACATAACGCCGAGATCGTTGAGCCACTTAACAGCGCCGGGACCCTCGGTCACCAGCTTTTCAAGCAGCTCGGGCACGTTTTTAAAGTGACCGCCGCCAAGTGCATCAAGATAGTGGATAGCGGGGGAGTCGCCGGGCTTATCGGCAGCCTGAATGCCGCCCTCTGCCATCATGGTGTTGGCATCGCCGTGGCGAAGCTTTGTAACTATCATAACATTGGCGCCGTTCTCCTGTGCCATGATGGCCGCGGCAGAGCCTGCTCCGCCACCGCCGATGATGAGAACGTCAACATCATAATCGGGGGTCGAAAGATCCACGTCCCCTGCCTTTATGCGGCTGTGTGACTGGAGCATGTGTGCAAGCTCCACGGGAAC
>CAYLLA010000007.1:0-50889 GCA_964384555.1 uncultured Ruminococcus sp.
TCATCCTTGTTTTTTTCTACAGTATCTGCTGGATAAAAAGCCAATGATACATTGTATATAAGTGATTCGGATCTGACGGATGCCGGCATCGAGGATCTGTGTCAGATCGAAGCTTATTTTTATGTGTATGACCCCAACACATATCATACTGTCTATGAGTCGGAGTGCGTTACTATCAAGACCTCTGTGTATGAGAAAATGAGCAGCGTTCGGGTTGCGGCAAATGGCGAGACAATGTATGATAAAGACGGTATTAAGATAGTGGGCAAATACGTTCGTGATTCGCTGCTCGGAAAATCGTTTGTTTTGTACTTGGAAAATCAAAGCGGCAAGGATGTGACTATATCCTGCGATGATATGTCAGTAAACGGATATATGGTCACTCCGTTCTTTTCCGAGACTGTATTTAACGGTAAGTACACCATTTCAGATATTACTGTATCAGACAGCGATCTGGAGAAAAACGAAATAAGTAAGATAGAGGAGTTTGAGCTTAAATTCCGAATCTACGATCCGCAAACATACAAAGATATATCAACGACCGATGCGTTAAATTTCAAGGTCAAATAAACATTCTGCGTTATTTTGGCAGAAAGCGGGGCTTTGTCCGTAGTGGGCAGATCCCCGCTTTTTGGTTTTTGATTAGCAAAAAAACGGCGGTAGTTGTTCCCATCCGCTTTTTTATGCAAAAAAAAGCTATGCTTTTTTTGCATACCTCACAATTAATTTGCTCAAAACTGTGGACTTTTGTGCAGATATGTAGTATAATAATATAGTATAGTTGTCGGCGGGTCTACAGCCGCGGCAATGCACGAATTATATTAAAAACTACATATTCAGGAGGAATAATTCGAGACATGAAGAAGAAATTGACCGCGGTCGAATTTCACGGCACTCCGGAGCAGGAAGCAAAGCTTCTTGCCGTTATCTCCAAGTATGAAGGTGTCAAGGGCAAGATGATGCCCATCCTTCAGGAAGCGCAGGAGATATACGGTTACCTGCCGATAGAGGTTCAAAAGATAATTTCCGAAAAAACAGGCGTATCCGTTGAGGAGATATACGGTATCGTTACCTTCTACTCACAGTTCAAGCTCAACCCCGATGGCCAGATAGCCATTGCGGTATGTCTTGGTACTGCATGCTATGTTAAAGGCTCCGGTGAGGTCATCGAGGAGATCTCAAAGCAGCTGGGCGTTCCCGTGGGCGGCATCTCCGAGGATGGCAGATACTCGCTTGAGGCTACTCGTTGTATCGGTGCGTGCGGACTTGCTCCTGTTCTTACTGTAAACGGCGAGGTCTACGGACGTCTTACCAAGGCAGACGTTGCATCTGTTTTGGCAAAATACCGCGACTGATAAAGGGCGAAAGGGGAATATGATATGGAACATTTAATTAAAACTGTTGAAGCCCTTAACGAGGTTAAGGCAAGCTGTCTTAAGGAGATGGCACTGCGCACCGGCGGCGATGCGACCGGCAGTAAGCTTAAACGCGAGATACTTGTTTGCGGCGGTACGGGATGTACATCCTCCGGCAGCCCCAAGATCCGCGAGCAACTTGAGGAGCTCCTTCGCACACGCGGAGTTGAGGATACCGTTGAGGTAGTAATGACAGGCTGCTTTGGCCTTTGCGCACTCGGCCCGATAATGATAGTTTATCCCGAGGGAACATTCTACAGCATGGTCACACCCGAGCATCTTGAGGAGATAGTTGACTCCCACATCATCGGCGGCGAGCCTGTTGAGAAATATATGTATCACGAAAAGTCTGATGGGGACAAGCTCGTTCCGAGACTTCAGGATACCCGCTTCTTTAAAAAGCAGCACAGAGTTGCGCTCCGTAACTGCGGTGTCGTTAACCCTGAAAAGATAGAGGACTACATAGCCCGCGACGGTTACCAGGCAATAGCCAAGGTGCTGGGCGGCATGACCCCTGATGAGGTCATTCAGACCATGCTTGATTCCGGTCTCCGCGGACGTGGCGGTGCCGGCTTCCCGACAGGTCTTAAATGGAAATTTGCCTCCGGCAACCGCGGCAATGTAAAGAAATACGTATGCTGCAACGCCGACGAGGGCGACCCCGGCGCGTTTATGGACCGTTCTGTTCTTGAGGGCGACCCCCATGCAGTGCTTGAGGCTATGACGATAGCCGGCTACGCCATTGGCGCCGACGAGGGCTACATCTACGTTCGCGCAGAGTACCCCATTGCCATCCACCGTCTCCAGATAGCTATCGATCAGGCACGCGCGGCGGGTCTGCTCGGCAAGGATATATTCGGCTCCGGCTTTGATTTTGATATCTCCCTCCGCTTTGGCGCAGGCGCGTTCGTTTGCGGCGAGGAGACTGCTCTTATGACCTCCATCGAGGGTAAGAGAGGCGAGCCGCGTCCCCGTCCTCCGTTCCCGGCGGTAAAGGGACTTTTCGCTCAACCCACCATACTCAACAACGTTGAGACATATGCAAACATCCCGCAGATAATCCTTAACGGTGCCGATTGGTTCGCATCTATGGGTACCGAAAAATCCAAGGGCACAAAGGTCTTCGCCCTCGGCGGCAAGATCACCAATACAGGTCTTGTTGAGGTTCCCATGGGTACTACACTGCGCGAGGTCGTTGAGGACATCGGCGGCGGTATCCCGAACGGTAAAAAGTTTAAAGCGGCGCAGACCGGCGGTCCTTCCGGCGGATGCATTCCCGCACACCTTATCGACACACCTATCGATTACGATAACCTCCTTGCCATCGGCTCTATGATGGGCTCCGGCGGACTTATCGTTATGGATGAGGACAACTGCATGGTCGATATTGCAAAGTTCTTCCTTGAATTCACCGTTGACGAGTCCTGCGGTAAGTGCACGGCATGTCGTATAGGCACCAAGCGCCTGCTTGAGCTGCTTGATAAGATCATCTCCGGTAACGGCGAGCTTGAGGATATAGACAAGATGCAGGAGCTCTCTATGTACATAAAGAGCAACTCGCTTTGCGGCCTTGGTCAGACCGCTCCCAACCCTGTTCTCTCCACACTGCGTTACTTCAAGGATGAGTATATCGCTCACATCGTTGATAAGAAATGTCCCGCGGGCGTTTGCAAAAAGCTCGTTCGCTACGCCATCGTTGAGGAGAACTGCAAGGGCTGTACCGCCTGCGCAAGAGTATGTCCTGTGGGCGCGATCTCGGGCAGCGTAAGAAACCCGCATAAGATCGACCCGCAAAAGTGCATCAAGTGCGGTGCATGCATCCAGAAGTGCCGCTTCGGCGCCATCGTCAAGGAATAATCGGAGGAGAATGAGATAATGGAAAAAGTAAATGTAACGATCAACGGCAGAGAATATGCCGTGGATAAGGGCTGTACCGTTCTTGAAGCTGCCAGAGCTGCCCATATCGATATTCCCACTCTCTGCTATCTTAAGGATATTAACGAGATCGGCGCATGTCGTATCTGCTTGGTTGAGGTCTCCGAAAACGGAAAGCCCTACCGCATGGTAGCATCCTGCGTTTACCCCGTAACTGAGGGTATGGCTATCCGCACCAACTCTCCCGCTGTTTTCAATGCAAGACGTACCAACCTCGAGCTGGTGCTCTCCAATCATGAAAAGCACTGCCTCTCTTGCGTGCGCTCCACCACCTGCGAGCTGCAAAAGCTCTGCAATGACTACGGTGTGGACGAGCATCGCTTCAGCGGCGCTGTAAATCACTACGAGGTAGACGATAAGTCCCCCATCATCCGCGATAACAACAAGTGCATCCTTTGCCGCCGTTGCGTGGCCGCCTGCTCTGCAATGCAGGGTATCGGCGTTATAGGCGCTAACGACCGCGGCTTTGATACTCACATTGCTTGCGCATTTGAGCAGCCTCTTGCCGAGACCTCCTGCATCAACTGCGGCCAGTGCATAGTGGCATGTCCTGTCGGCGCTCTTTATGAAAGAGACGATACCGATAAGGTGCGCGAGGCTATTGCCGACCCCACAAAGCATGTTTATATCTGCACAGCTCCCTCCGTCCGCGCCCAGATCGGCGAGTGCTTTGGCTACGAGCCCGGCACAGACTGCGAGGGCAAGATGGTTGCCGCACTTAAGGCACTCGGCTTTGACGGTGTTTATGACATGAACCTCACCGCCGACCTGACCATCATCGAGGAGGCCAACGAGCTTATCGGCCGTATCCAAAACGGCGGCAAGCTGCCCATGATCACCTCCTGCTCCCCCGGATGGATCAAGTACTGCGAGCATTACTATCCCGAATTTACCGAAAATCTTTCAAGCTGCAAGTCGCCCCAGCAGATGTTTGGTGCGGTCATGAAGACCTACTTTGCCGAAAAGATGGGCTACGATCCCAAGGATATCTTCTTTGTATCCGCCATCCCCTGCACGGCCAAGAAGTTTGAGGTCGGCAGACCCGATCAGTCCGCCTCCGGATACCCGGATGTTGATGTTGCCATCACTACCCGTGAGGTCGGCAGAATGATAGAAAAGGCCGGCATCAAGTTCCGTGAGCTTGAGGATGAGCAGTTTGACCGTCCGTTTGATATCGGTTCCGGCGCGGGCGCAATATTCGGCGCTACCGGCGGCGTTATGGAGGCAGCTCTCCGTTACGCGGCAGAGATAATCCTCGGCAAGCCGCTTGAGCAGCCGCTTGAGACCCCCGAGATCAGACGTCAGGGTAACGACGATGGCTATCGCACCGCATCCTATAAGGTCGGCGATACCACTGTCAACGTTGCCGTAGCCTCCGGCACAAAGAACGCCAAGGCTCTGCTTGATGATATCAAGGCTGGCAAGGTAGATGTTCAGTTTATCGAGATCATGGCATGCCCCGGCGGATGCGTAAACGGCGGCGGTCAGCCGTATCAGCCCGCATCTGTCAGAAACACCACGGATCTTCGCGCACTGCGCGCCGCCGTGCTTTATCGTGACGATGCCGAGTGTGACATCCGCGAATCTCAAAAGAATGCGGCTGTTATGAAGCTGTATGAGGAGTATTTCGGCCAGCCCAACAGCCACAAGGCGCATGAGGTGCTGCACACCACATACATCAAGCGCGGTCTTTGATCTCGCTTTAGACCGAAATATCGGTAAAGCAAAAAATAAATAAAAAAGCACCGAGCGCAAGTCCCATGACTTGCGCTCGGTCGCGCTTTGAGCGGTGGAAGTTCAAATGTTATATTTAGTTATATTAAAATGTAGTTTTTAAAATAAAGATCGAGCGGTCAGTCGTCAAGCAGGATCATGTTGCCGCTATCGTCAAGCCCTATCCTTGCCAGTGAGTGCAGATCCACATTCATCTCGCGTATCCTGTCTCCGCCGGGCTGAAAAGCCTTTTCAATGCAAATGCCCGCGCCTACAACGGTGGCCCCCGCTTGGTTTGTAATGTCGATAAGTCCCCTTAGCGCCTCACCGTCCGCCAAAAAGTCGTCTATCAGCAAAACTCTGTCGCCCTTTTTGATGCAGTCACGATCCACGCGTACCTCAAAAACAGAACCGCGCGTAAAGGAGCGCACAAGGGACGAGTATGTATCGCCGCTGAGGTTCTTTGACTGCGATTTTTTTGCAAATACTACGTCCACGCCGAAATGGCGCGCGGCAAGACATGCAATGCCGATGCCGGATGCCTCAACGGTGAGGATAAGTGTTGGCTTTTTGTCGGCAAATATGCGGTAAAACTCCTCGCCGATCTTGTCTATCAATGCTGTATTCATGCGGTGATTCAAAAAGCCCGAAACTATAACAACACCGCCCGGGCGAAGCTCGCCCTGTTCTCTTATCATCTGTTTTAAAAGCTCCATACCTACCTCCGAGCTGTTGGTCACGATGTTTGGGATATAAGTTCCTGCGTTTTATTCTGCGCCGAATATCCCTTTAATATATTATACTACAAAAAAGCTCTGCGGTAAATAGATGTTGCGAAAAAAATCGAATTTTACGCGGGATGGAGTCCAAAAAGCAAATTTTTTTGCTTTTTTTGAGGAAAAATCGCAAAAGAGATTGATTACTTAGCGGCTTTGTGATAAAATGTACATGGAAGTATTGAGATCCTTGAATGATTTAGGATCGATAGTAATAATGGTAATAATGTCGGAAGGGAAGGGTCGAGTATGGATAAGGTCATCTTTCGCTCGTCAATGTCAGGATACAATAAAAAGGATGTAAATAAATATATTTCCGATGTTGATGCACGCCACGCATCCGAGATGGCAGAGGCATCGGCGAGCGCGAAAAAGCTGGAGGGTGAGCTGGGCGCACTCAAAAGCGAGGGCGCGGAGCTTCGCCGTGAGCTTGAGGACACAAAGGTTCTTGCCGAGGAGCTTCGGCTAAAGCTTGAAAGATCCGAGGGTGAGCTTGAGGCGCTTCGCCAAAAGTGCCGCAAGGCGGAGGAGGAGGCCGCCTCACACGCCAAGGAAGCTACCGCACTGCGCGGGATGCTTGCGGATGTTCCGAGTGACATGCCCTCCGCCGAGGAGCTGGGCGAACTGCGGCGGCGTGCGGCGGCGTATGACGAGCTTGATTCCCGCCGCCTTACAGTGCCGCAAGCCGGCGCGGCGGCAGAGGCGGATAATGTTATCCGCTCCGCTTATAATGAGGCTGAAAGGATAAGGGCGGAGGCGCGCAGTCTGGGCAGCGCCGCCGCATGTGAGGAGATAAAGGGGCAGGTCAGCGGCGAGCTTTGCGAGATATACGAGCTTATAAACCGCACTGCCGCCGAGAGCCTTGATGATATTTTGGCAAATATGCGCTCCGCAGAGGCGGGCGTCGGCAAGCTCAGTGAGGAGCTGTATGATAAAAATCGCACGGCTGTCGTGCGTGTAGAAAAGCTCCGTGCCGAGATAGAGCGGCTGATAGAGCAAAAGCTGGCCGAGGCCGAGCAGGCGGCGGATAAGGTCGGTGCGGCTGTTGCACCCGAAGCAAAGGCAAAAACAAATGCAACTGCCGCGCAAAACTCCGGCCATGATTCAGCATCAAGTGCCGCGGCAGACAATGCCGCCAAGGATGTTAACGCATCCGCCGCGAGGACAGCTGGTGCGGCAGCGCCGCACAGGTCATCTCGCCGCGGACAGGATATGGGCCGCACTGCATCCAAACAGCACCGTGATGACGGATTTTTTAGGTTTGGACGCCGAAAATGAATATAGGTGAAAAGATACGCGCCCTGCGCGGGGCAAAAATGATGACGCAAAGCGAGCTTGCAGGCTCGGAGATCACGCGTAACATGCTCTCGCGCATCGAAAACGGCGCGGCACTGCCGTCACTGCCTACCGTGATCTACCTTGCATCAAGGCTTGGTGTTCCCGCAGGCTTTTTGCTGGCGGAGGACGGCGACGAGTTCTATTATAAAAAAATGAACGCCATGCCCAACATCAAGCGGGCATATCTTGCGGGTGACCACAAGATATGCCGCGATATCTGCATGTCGCTTGGTGGCGAGGATGACGAGATAAATGCACTTATCTGCCTTTGCTCATTCAGCCTTGCATGCGAAAAGTTTGCCGAGGGGCGGCTCAACGATGCCGTTGCTCTTTTTGACGAGGCAACGGCAAAAAAGGCGGAGACTATCTATCCCCTTGACGGAATAGAGGAAAGATCCGCGGTTTACCTTGCTTGTATGCATGATATCTCGCCCTCCATCTACTCGGATATGTCAGACGAGGCGGATTGTGTGGCACCCGGGGCACTCTCCGATCCATTTTGCCGATACTATTCGGTACTCCGTGCCATAGGCCGCCCGGATGGCGAGATGCTGGCACGCATGTATTTTGCGAATGCGGATGAGCAGGAACGCCAATACGCCGCGCATATAAGGGCAAGAATGGCCATAGAGCGCAAAAATTATCACGACGGCTACACAGAGCTGCGCTCGCTCCTGACGGGAGAGACGGAGGTTGCGGCGCCGATAATGTATTTTATCTTTGCCGATCTTGAGCGCTGCTGCAGTGCCATGTCGGATTACCGCGGAGCTTACGAATATTCAAGCGATAAGCTTGGTCTGCTTGAAAAGTTTTTGAGGTGATCCCAATGCAAAAGAAAATTGCGGCGGTGATGCTCGCGGGGCTTATCTTATCAGCGGTACTCATCTCGTGCTCGACCTATTCATCCGGCGACCCGGGCTTTTACACCGGGGATACACTAACGCCGGAGGCGGTGGAATCCATCTGGCTTGCCATCTCCGAGCGTGAGGCGGCGGAGAGCGAAAAATATCCGCCAACTACCGATGAGAGCGGTGCGGCGGTGCTGTTTTGGACATCCAACGGCAAGGTGTGGCACGCAAGTGCCGAGTGCTCGTCACTTAAAAGATCAACAAACATTAATTCAGGAACAATAGAGGAGGCCGAGGCGGCGGGCAAACAACGTGCCTGCTCGGTCTGCGCTAAGGGGGCAGAAACAAATGAAGAATAATATCGTTATAAGTCGCGCTACATTGCTTGATACCGATGATATCATGGTGGTCATCGAGGAGGCGCGGGACAGCATAGGTCGTCTTGGCATCGATCAGTGGCAATACGGCTACCCAAATCGTGATGTTGTGCTTCGCGATATCGAGGCGGGAATATCCTACACCGTGCGCGATGCCTCAAGCGGTAAGCTTTGCGGCACCTACGCGGCTATCTCCTCCGGTGACCCCAACTATGATGAGATATTTGAGGGCGCGTGGCTGACGGACGGTCCGTACATTGCACTGCATCGCTTTTGCGTGGCCAAGGAGTGCCGCGGTCACGGAGTGAGCGATGATATCATAGAATATCTTAAGGGCTACTGCGCTGAACATTCAATAGCCAGCCTGCGTGTGGACACCCACCACGGTAACTACCCTATGATACGCATGGTAGAACGCACCGGCTTTACCCGCTGTGGCGTGATCTATCTAAAAAACGGTGAGCACAGGGTGGCATTTGAACTGCCTATCGAGTCATGAGCGGCAAAGTGACAGACAAAATGAAGGATATGACAGAAGCACGCACTACCAAGCGTTTTTGCTTTCTCGGTGATTCCATTACCGAGGGCGTGGGTGTGAAGACAGGCGAGAGGTATTTTGATATTTTGGGCGAGGAGCTTGGCATTGAAACGGTAGGGTACGGCAAAAACGGCGCACAGCTGGCCGCACTTTGGGGACAGGCCGAGCGCATGCACGCCGAGTTTGGGCAGGAGATAGATGCCGTGTTTATCTTTGCCGGAACTAACGATTTTTACGGTAACATTCCGCTTGGCAGTTTTTTTGATGAGGGGCGGGAGATGGTCGTTGGTGAGCGCGATACCGAGGGGTGCGAGGTGCGGCGAGAGGAGCGCCGCGTGCGCCGTCCGATATTCGATACCGCCACCGTTTGCGGCAGGCTTAATATGCTCCTTGGCTTTTTGCGAGAGCATTACCCGCGCACTGCCATTGTCATAATGACACCGATACACCGCGCCTATGCCACGTTTGGACCTAAAAACATACAGTACAGCGAGTTGTATTCAAATTCAATAGGCGATTTTTTTGAGGACTATGTGGCCGCCGTGCGACGTGCGGCAGATATTTGGGCGATCCCCATGATAGATCTTTACAGGGAGAGCGGGCTTTTTCCGCTTGCGGATTCAAATGCCGCCGAGTTTTTTGTAAATACCGAGCGCGACCGCCTGCACCCGAGCGCGGCGGGGCATCGCCGCATTGCCGAAACTATCATGCGGCATCTGCCCGCGCTTATCTGATCTGCCGCGCGGTCATAAAGAATAAATTGATCATCAAATATAATATCGCCCCGAGGTGCCATGGCACCTCGGGGCGATTTATGTATACTGCGCTCGCGTTATTTTGTCCTCAGTATCCTTGAGCTGTTTATCAGCACAGCAAACGCGCCGCAGTTGTGAAGTATCGAGCCGGCCAGCGCGCTTATCACGCCAAAGGCGGAGAGCCCTATCATGCAGGCGCTGATGCCTATCGAAAGCGCAAGATTTTGATATATCGTGCGCCGCGTTTTTTTGGCAAGCCTTGCGGCGTATGGAATGTTTGAGAGGTCGTTGTTCATAAGCGCGATGTCGGATGACATTATTGCAAGGTCGGAGCCCATGGCACCCATGGCAATGCCAACATCCGCCTCGCGCAGTGCAGGCGCGTCATTTATGCCGTCACCCACAGCCAGCACGCGGTGGTCAAGCTTCAGCTCCTGCAGGTGCCTGTATTTGTCCTCAGGCAAAAGATCAGCATGCAGTGTGCCAATACCCACGGCGGCGCATATCGCCTCTGCGGGGGCTTTACGGTCGCCTGTGAGCATCACCGATGTGCTGATGCCAACATCCGCCAACTCTTTTATGCATTCTGCCGCGCCTTTGCGCAGTGTGTCACCGAATATGAGATACCCAAGGCATTCGTCACCCGCTTCAACATAGCTGATGCTTCCAATGTGATCCTCGGGCGGTTCGGGCATGCAGTCAGCTCCCGCTATCCATTCGCGTTTGCCAAAGCGGATAATGCCGCCGTCCTCCGCCACGCCCTCAACGCCGTGACCGGATATCTCTTTTATCTTTAGTTGACCAAATGGGGAGGCATCCGCACAGCATTCCTTTGCGGCGGCGCAAAGCGCACGTGAGACGGGGTGGGTAGAGCCGCGCGCCACGCTCGCGGCGGCAGATATCAGTTCCTCCTCGGTGTGACCGTCGGCAGGGTAGATGCCAATGAGCGATAGCTCGCCGCGGGTTATAGTGCCGGTTTTATCAAACACAACGGCATCAAGCTCGGTCATCTCCTCAATAAATTTGGAGTTCTTGATAAGTATGCCGCGCCGTGTTGCGGCGGAGAGTGCGGCTATCATCGGTGCCGAGCTTACAAGCATCTGCCCGCAGGGGCAGGAGACCACAAGTATCGCTATCGCCTTGTCGGCATCGCGGGTGAGCAGTGCCACCGCCGCCGCAACTGCCAAAACAAACGGGATATAATAGGCCATAAACTTGTCTATTATCCGCGATTCGGGGGCGGATATCGTCTCCGAACGCTCAAGCAGAGCCAGTATCTGCGAAAATGACGTGTCAACGAACTCTTTTTTGACCTCAACTATCAAGCGGCCGTCAAGATCTATCGTTCCCGCGTAAACATTGTCGCCCACCTTGGCGTGATATGGGAGCGGCTCGCCTGTCAGCGATTTTTGGTCTATATGTCCCTCTCCGCTGATTATCACACCGTCGATCGGTATGCCGTCGCCGGGGCGCACCACTATCCTTTGCCCGATGCGCAGGGATGCGGTGTCAACGGTGATCTCCCTCTCGCCGTCCAACATGGTGGCGGTGCTTTGCTGCATCCGCCGCAGGCCGTCAATAACATCCCGCCCTCCCATTATACTGCGCTCCTCAAGAAAGTGCGCTATGTTGAGTATGAGGGGTATGAGGATGGATAGAATAAGCTCGCCGCTGAAATAGCAGGCGGTTATCGCTATCGCCACCAAAAGCTCCATGGCGTTGGTCATGTTTTTTGATATCACGCCCCGCACGGAGGCGATAAATATCGGTATGGCTTCTATCAAAAAGCCTACGGTGTATATCATGGCGGGAATCGTCGGGCGGGCGGGGAAGACTGCTGAATATACCAGCCCTGCTGCCATGCAGACTATCGCCGCCGCACCGCAAATAAGCTCGCGGCGCAGTCTTTTTTTGCCCTCGCTCGTCAAATTGTCGCGTGAGAGCGCCTCAAGACTCCGCTCGGCCATGTTATCTATATTTTCCATCTGGTTTTACCTCCGTTCTGCCGCTGTGGGCTGGGGTGTGGGTGAAGGCGCGAACGCGCATGCAGATATCTTCGGTCTCAATCGCCGCTTATAAATATCTTTGTCTCGCCGTCCCCAACTACCCTTACCTTGCCTATCCTGCGCACGGCCTCGCTGAGCTTGGAGTTGTATAGCCGTATTTTGACCAGCTCCGGGTTTTGCGTGTATTCGTCAAGCACGCCGCGAAATTCGGAAAGCTCGTTGTTTGCCTTGGCTACAGCGGATGAATATGCCGAGCTTGCATCGTTTTTAAGCTTTGCCGCAGTGGCCTCGGCTTGAGGCAATAGCGTTTCGCGGTATTTTTTTGCTTCTTCAAGCATTGTGGATGCGCGAACGGTGGCCGAATTTACCTCGTCATAGGTGTCACGTACCTCGGTGGGCATGCCAACGTCTGTCAGCTCTATCGTTCCAAGCGTGATCCCCGCGCCCGCCGCAGATAGCTTTGCCTGCGCCGAGACCAGCACCGATCTTGCAAAATCGTCCTTTCCGGAGGTCAAAAGATCGTCTACCGATACCCCTGCCGCCGTGCTGACCATCGCGGTGCTGACTGTCGCATCGATAAGACTCGGAATATCCGCCACACGGAGCGCGTATGCCACGGGGTCGGTTATCATGTATTTTACCGATGCGCGCACCACGGCAATATTTTGATCCGCCGTTACAACATATCCGTTTTGGCGGAGTGTGGTCATCTCGCCGGAGGTATAGTGGGTGGATACCGTTTGCTCTATAACGCTCCCGGTGGGGACGGTCACCACTTCGTCGATGATATAGGGGAAGGCAAACAAAAGCCCCGGCTCGTGTACCTGCTCCTCATAGCTGTTGCCGACAAGCTTGCCGAAACGCAATACAATAGCAACATTGCCGCTCTCTATCACTCGCACGCCGGAGAGGGCGATAAGCACCACCACCGCGCCCACGGCAATAAGAAAATACTTTGTTACCGCCCCCAGTATCTCGGCAAACAGGGAGGGCTTTTTTTCATTTCTCATGACCTCACACTCCTGCCGTATCGGCTGACGCGCTTGAGGTCGGAGATACGCCTCCCGCATCGGCTATCAGCGCAGATATTGCCGATATCAGCGCCTCGCGGTCAGCCTCCGGGAGCTTGGTCAGAATATATGTGAGGTCATCTATCACCGTCTCGCCGCTTACGTCATCCTCCGAGCTGATGTAGTTGCCGTAGCTGCTGAGAACGTTAAAGGGATAGGTATCTGTCTTTACCACAAGGACGGTGCTCTCGCCGACAGATGATACCACCGCATCAAGCTCGCGCAGGAAGCGGTAAAGCTCAATATTGGCGGCCTGTGCCTCGGCATAAATGCGGGCGACCTCTGTTTCTGTTTGCGCTTTTATCTCCGCGGCGGCGGTCGTGCCATCGGCAATTATTGCGGCCGCCTCTGCCTCGGCAGAGGATATTATTGCATTGGCATCGCGCTGTGCGTTGGCAATTATCGTATCGATGTCCTTTTGCCTGTCCGCACGCATCTGCTCAAACACGCTCTCAAGGTTGGTGTCGGGCAGTGAGAGCCGCAGTATGCTGACGTCATTTATATCTATACCGTAGTTCTTTTTGCAGTTTTCCCTCACGCGAGCGCATATCTCGCTTTGTATCTGCTCTATTTTAAGCTCCTCACTGTTGAGGGATACAAGCCCCGTCAGCTTATAGCCGCCCATTACGCTGTTGGTGGCGCTGAACACCTGATCCTTAATATAAGCATCCGCCACGCCGCGCGCGCCTACGCTGTTGTGATACAAGACAGGGTCGCTTATCTTCCATGTGGCGTAGGACTGTATTATCACATTTCTTTTGTCTTCCGTGGTAGTTTCAAGATTATCCGATTCAAGATATTGCAGGCGGCTGTCATACTGGACGACCGTTTCAAACGGCCAAGGCAGGCGTGCGTACAGCCCCGCCTCGGTGATCTCGCCCCTGACCGCGCCAAAGCGCAGGATAACGGCACAGCTGCCCTCCCGCACTTCGCAGGTGAAGCCGAAATAGCCCAGTACTATCACCAGTACCGCCGCTATCAGGATCTTAAATATGTGCGATGCCGCGCCGCCGCGCGAGGCTTTTTCGCTAACGCTCGTATCATTGCCGCCGTCGCTCGGTATTGCGTTTGAATTTATCTTTTTATCTTTGTTTTTCATGTCAGATAGTTGCCCTTGCCGTGATATGGGCATCCTTTCTTTTTCTTTCACCTTTGATCGTTGCTCCATCATCGGAGAAGCACCGACTGACTTATTGGCTCTCTGCGGCGCGGGATGTGAGACTGCCAAGGTATATCCTTGATTCGTCTATTCCCTCGCCGACTATTATCAGCCGTGCATTGCCGTATGCACCTGTTATTGCGGTGAGATATTTTTGATAGCGATAGCTGTCGGGGTAGGTGCTGTCGGCATTCAGCGAGGCAACAAATTCCGCTACCTCCGCGCGAGCGGTGGATACCGCTGTGCTTTTTGCGGCGTTGGCAGAGTCGATAGCGGTGTTGCGCTCCCCCTCCGCCTCTGCCTTTTTAACCGCGGCCTCTGCCTCGGCATCAAGTATATATTGCTCGGCCTTAATGCCCGCGCTCACTATCTCTTGATAAACAGGGGCTATCTCTATCGGCGGGTGGATGCTCTCAAGCACCACGTTTACAACGTCAAGTCCCAGTTCTTGATCAGCAAGTCGCACTTCAAGATCTGCGCGAAAGCTCTCGGCAAACTCGGTCCTGTCGGCCGCAAGCAGAGTAGAGAGGTTGGTGTTTATCGTTCGCGCCGTTATGGCCTCGTATGCCATGGCGCGCAAAACAGAATCCGGAGATGAGCCGCGCGTGAGGTATAGGTAAAGGTCGCCGATCTTGTATTCAATGCGCAGGTTTATCGATACCAGCTCGTTCCCACCGCCAAGTAGGAGCTTATATTCGCTCTTTCCGTGCCCGGCAGTCCAGAGGTTGTCTGTGTTCTCGGAGGAGATATACCCAACTGTGGTGCGCTCTATGCTTTGCGTGTTGTACACCTCAACTCTGTCAAAGGGGTAGGGGAGAGTCAGGTGTATGCCGGGGGCAAGTGTTTCGGTGCGCAGCTTGCCAAACCGATACAGCGCACCCTCCTCATAGCTTTCTATCTGCACAAGCCCCGTCGTCAGCCAAAACAGCAGTGTCGCGGCAATGACGGTATAAGGTGCTAACTGTTTTATCAGCTTAAGGCTCCAAAGCGAGCGCATGGTGATGCCGGTGTTCTTTTCAAGATACCCCAAAAGGCCAAAGTCCCGCCGCGCTCCGTGGGCAAACGGCGCGGGGACGGAAAGGTCAGGCGCATCGGCAAATTCCCGCCGTATGAGCAGAACGGTGAGGGACAAAAGCAGGAATATCATCTTGTATGCAAAGATGACGGTAAGGCACACCGTAAGCACCCGCCGCGTTTGGTAAAGCCCCAAAAGCTCAACTATGGTGGCGATGGCGGCGAGTGCCGCCTCAAGCCGCAGGCAGGAGAGGGCGGAGCGCATGGTAGTAAGACAGGAGAGCGCAAAGGGGGCGTCATCGGCGGAGCGCATCTCATGCTGACACCATTTTTCCACCGCAATGGAGATAACGAATATGATACACAGTACTACAGGGGAGAGATAGCTGAGGGCGGTAAGGGAGGTATCCCTGCCGTAAAAGACCACCCAAAGCAGGCACGCGGCAACCGATACCGCGTATATCAGCAGTGCCGAGGCGGTTGTGCCCGCACGGCAGATCGACTGCCACGCTCCCGCAAAAAAGCGGGCGATGCTTGATGCGCCTGTGTTCAGCTTTTGCCGCAGGGAGTTTTTTTCGGCGCCTGTGTCGCCGTCAGCCGCTCCCGCTCCCTCGGCAGTATCGGTCGTTTTTGTCGTTTCGTTCGCTTTGGCGGCCGCCGTTTTTTCTGCCGCGCCTCGCTTGATGGCCGATGCCGCACAAAGGATGATCCCGACCGCAAAGTAGACAGCCGTTGATATTGCGGCGAGCATAAACGGCAGATACCGTTCACGACCGTAAAAGACGAGCAGCAAAACGGCGGATGTGCCCAGCACTGCCGAGGCGGCAAGCACCGCCGCGCCGTGTTTAGCTTTCATTTTATTCTATACCTCCGGAATAATTACAGCGGCGCTCGGCCTCTGTTAGGATATAGTTGCTCGTGGCGCATTCTATCGCTTCAAATGCTGCATCGTCAGATTCGTAAAGCAACAGCGAGAGGGAAAAACAATCGGCAAAGGCATCGTTTTCAATGCATTTCAGCGATGCGGGCAGGTAGATGACCTTGAGTCGTTGCGTGCCGAAGAATGCACCGGTGGATATCTTCTCCACCGAGCGACCGAGCTTTGCATAGGAGAGCTGGTAGCAATCGCGGAATGCGTACTCGCCGATAGTTGTCAGCGAATCACCGAGGGTAATGGCGGACAGGGTCTCGCACCCCTCAAATGCCGAGTTGCCTATCGATATAAGCCCGCCGCCGAATTCAACGCGGCGCAGCTCTGTGCAGTAGGCAAACGCACTGTCACCTATGTATCTTACCGAATCCGGTATGTTGACGCAGGTTACGCTTTCGTTCATGGTAAAGGCATCGGTGATGTATCTCACGCCGCTCGGTATCTCAACAAAACCGCCGCGCCCCTGATATTTCAACAGTACGCCTTGACCGATCACGGCAAACTCGTCGGTCATTGAGGCAAGCCACGGAGTGCCCACAAACGCCGCCGCGCCGACCTTCCAAAGCTTTTTGCCGGGGATGTCTATCCGAGAGAGCGAGGTGCAATAGGCAAATGCGTATTCGTCTATTGTTTCAAGGTCGGCAGGCAGGGTCAGTGATGTGATGGTCTCGTTTTCGGAAAACGCTCCTGCGCCTATGCCTACAACGCCGCAACCGTCAAGCATTGCAGGCAAAACAATCGACGTCTCGCTCCCGCTGTAGGCGGTTATGATGGCCGTGCCATCTGTGTTTTTTATATATGTGTAGGTGCCAAAGGTGAATGTTTCCGACTCATCGGGCGTGCGCAGGGTCGGCAGGGGATCATCCTTTTTGGCGCAGGATGTAAAGCTTGCCGCGGCAAGCACCGCGATAAGCAGCAATGCTGTGATAGATAGGATGTGTTTTATTTTCATCTTTTTATCCTCAACTTTAAGTAGGCAGATTTGAGCATCGCAGGGCATGTTAGGGCTTTGTGTTGCAGGAAACACCGGAGAGCGAACCGTTGCCGTCCGCAAAAGCGATCTTGTTCCACTTGCCGGCAGACCCGCCGAAATTGACGGAGGTAAGGTTGCGGCAACCGTAGAAAGCATTTTTGCCGACCGCCTTGAGCGATGCGGGCAGGTAGACGACAGAGAGTCCTGTACAGCCGGAGAACGCGCCCTCGGCTATCTCCGTGACCTTGCCGGTCATCTCCACGCGACCGAGTGAGGTACAGCCGGAGAATGCATAGTCGGATATCATACTGACCTTGCCGCCGATGTTCACCGCGCGAAGCGTCTCGGAGCCGCTAAAAGCATCGGAAATGACCTGCACATTGGAGGGGATATCAACATTTGTATCCTCGCCGCGATATGAGATCAGCACGCCGCGGCCTATCACCACAAAATCCTCGGTGCGGCTGTTGAGCCACGCCGTGCCGTAGAGGGCGCGCACGCCGACGGTTCGGACGGATGCGGGGACAGAAATATCCGCAAGGCGGGTGCAGCCGCCAAAGGCTTTAGCGCCTATATGAGTCGTTTTTTTGTTAAATCCGACGTCGGAGAGGGCGGTGCAATCGGAAAATGCACCATCGGGGATAGACACAAGCCCGCCAAGCTCCGCCCACGCAATTGAAGTACAGCCGCCAAAGGCGTAATCGCCAAGCTCTTGGATATCAGTGGAGAGCGATACGCTGTCGATCGCGGTGCATCCAAAGTATGCCTGTGCGCCTATGCGTTCGGCGGTGGCCGCCCCGGGAGCGGTAGAGAGGGATATGCACCCAAAGAATGCCGCGCTGTCAACAGTCTTTACGGCAGACAATGGGGCTATGGCGCTGAGCGAGGTGCAATCGGCAAAGGTCGAGTCCCCTATGCTTTGCAGTCCCTCGCCACCGTCCACGGCAACAAGAGTCATGCAGTTTTTAAACGCGCCGGTCTTTATGCGGCGCACATTGTCCCCTATTGTCAGGTGCAGGATGGATGTATCCTCCGCAAACGCGCCTGTGCCTATTGCTGTCACGGCATGGCCGTCAAGCTTATCGGGAATTATAAGGTGGCAGGGCGGCTCGCCGTCATACCCTACTATCTCCGCCTCGCCGTTCTCGTAAAGGTCGTAGATAAAACCGTCCGCGGATATGATCCCCTCGGATACCTTTGCGTATACCGTGCTGTCGGATAACAGCCCGCAACCGACAAGGCAGAGCAGGGATGTGAAAATTACAGCCGCGACGAAAATACACGACGCACACCTTTTGTATCTTTTCATTTTTTGCCTCCGATCCGCCGGAAATGGCGGATCTTTATATAGATAAAATTATATATGTATATATTAACATACACAAAAAGCTTTGTCAAGCACAAAGAAGTTAACGTAATAATAAATAAAAAGATAAAAAATGTGGCGGTAAAAACCACAAGGCTTTTACCGCCGTCCCGCGGCAACGGCGGCCTACACCCGAGGCCGCGCACTGCGTTATCTTATTTCTCGTTCAACTATATCCGCGGCACTTTTGACTATACATCCCGCGGGTATCACTCCGCGCAGATGTGTCAGCGGATAGACGGATGTCCCTTTGCCGATCACCGAGCCGGGGCTTAAAACGCACCCGCAGCCAATGTCGGCGCCGTCTCCGAGTATCGCACCGAACTTGCGAAGCCCGGTGTCTATATTCCTGCCGTCGCGACAGTGGACGACCACGGCGCGGCCGTCTGATTTTAGGTTCGAGCATACCGCCCCCGCACCCATGTGAGCATGACAGCCGAGGATCGAATCCCCAACGTAGTTATAATGCGGCACCTGCACGCGATCCATCAAAATGCAGTTTTTCAGCTCGGTGGAGTTTCCTATCACGCAACCCTCCCCCGCAAATACACCGCCGCGAAGATATGCGCCTGGGCGGAGAGTCGTGCCGTCCCCCAGTATCGCCGTGCCCTCTATCGTTGCGGTGGCGGCTATCGTTACCCCTCGCCCCACCAAAACGCCGGGGCGGAGCATAGTGTAGCCCCCGGGCTCTCGGCCCAAAAGCTCATCAATGTATCCCGCAATGCGGGGCAGAGCTTCCCACGGGTACTCGGTGCTGCCAAACAGCGGCCGCAGGAGCGCAGGTATCGACGAGAAAAGCTCAACCGTTCTTATACTGTCAGTCACAGCAGTACCCCCGCTTTTTTATCACCGCGGCAAGGCGTTGTGCATATGCCTCGCATTCCTTGGCATCCTCGCATTCCACCATTATGCGAATGACCGGCTCTGTTCCCGATTCGCGCAAAAGTATCCTGCCGTGCCCGCCTATCTGGTCGTTTATCTCGGCAAGCTTGCGGCGCACCTCCTCGTCCGCAGTTACGGCGGGCTTTGAGGTGACCTTTATATTCTTGCATACCTGCGGGTAGAGCTTTACCGGCTTGGCAAGCTTGGAGAGTGTGGTCTTTCTGTCCAGCATCTCCTCTGTTATCATGATGGCGGTCAGAATGCCGTCCCCAGTTGTCGCGTATTTTTTTAGGATTATATGTCCCGATTGCTCGCCGCCGAGCCTGTAGCCGTTTTGCTGCATGCACTCGTAAACGAACCTGTCGCCAACTGCGGTGAGTGCGCAGTTTATCCCCTCCGCTTCAAGCGCGGCCATAAGCCCGCTGTTTGACATTATCGTCGCCACAACGGTGTTAAGATCCAGATTGCCCTTTTCCTTAAGGCGCTTGGCAAGGATATATATGATGTGGTCACCGCTCACCTCAGCACCTTTTTCATCGACCGCAATACAGCGGTCGGCATCGCCGTCAAAGGCAAAGCCAACATCAAGATGGTTCTCCCGTACAAAGCGGCGAAGTGCATCGATGTGGGTCGAGCCGCAGTCAAGGTTTATATTTGTGCCGTCGGGGGATGCACCCATTAGATAGGTCTGCGCGCCGAGCGCATCAAATACTGCCTTTGCTATCATCCAAGATGAGCCGTTGGCGCAGTCAAGCCCGACCTTAAGCGAGCGGTAGGAGTGCGATGCCACGGATATGAGATATCCAACGTATCTGTTACGTCCCGCAACATAGTCAACTATCCCGCCCACGCGGTCGCGGCGCGCGAGGGGCAGATCATCTCCCGCTATTCCGAGGCGTGCCAGGTCTCCGTCTATATACGCCTCAATAAGAGCCGCGGCGGCATCATCTATCTTTTCGCCGTAGCGGTTTATAAGCTTAATGCCGTTATCGTAGTAGGGATTGTGCGAGGCGGATATCATAACACCGCAGTCAAATTCATCCTGCTTTGTAACATATGTCACGCTCGGGGTAGTTGTAACGTGCAGCATATACGCATCGGCTCCGGATGCCGTTATGCCCGCAACCAGTGAATATTCAAGCATGTAGCTTGAGCGCCGCGTATCCTTGCCTATCACTATGCGCGGACGGTAACCCGGCTTGCGGCAGCCGGAGAGCGGGGAAGCATAGTACCAGCCGAGAAAACGACCGACCTTGTAGGCGTGCGCCGAGGTAAGCGTTACGTTCGCCTCGCCGCGAAAGCCGTCAGTCCCGAAGTATTTGTTCTTCTGCGTGCTGGGCGTTATCGATGCGGCGGGGGCATCATCGCCGCTTCCGTCCGCGTTGCGGTGGATTGTTATATCGTTGCGCAAAAGCTCATCGGCGCTCAGTGAAAACAGGTCGCAGATCAGCATGGCTTTGTCGATGTGGGGGAGGGATTGATCCATCTCCCATTTTGAAACAGACTGGCGCGACACGCCAAGCTTTTCCGCCAGCTGCTCTTGTGAAATTTTGTTGGCAATGCGAAGGTGTGTGATCTTTTCGCCGATCGTCATTTGGTTGCCAATGTCCTTTCCTGCCGCAGGCGCACTTCCCGCGGCCGTGCGGCAAATGGGATTTAACTCTGTTTTTTGAGCTATTTACCGCACTTTTAAGATCAACAGTGTTTTTTGCGATAGATCCGATATTGATATTTATATGAGTATATGATACCACACATCGCTTTACAAATCAAGCAATTATAAGTGGAATGTTTGTCAACCGCAGGTTGCGGACGTGCATTGATACATATACCAAGACCCCAAAAAAGACAAACTCGGGGCTGCCTGCAGATATCCTCCGCAGGCAGCCCCGATATTTATCAATAATTTTCAACCGTTGCCTCGTCGTCAACGGGAATGTGATCGCCGGGGAGGGTGGATGCATCCTCGGTGTCGTCACTTTTGCCGTCAAGCTCGCCGTGCATTATGCTTTCCAGCTCGTCCTCCTCGTCGGGAGATACGATATCGTATTCATCGCGGTCAAAAAGGTCAATGGCGTACCCGCCGTTTTTCCGTTTTAACTCGGCAATGGCAGATGCAAATGCGGCGATCAATGCGCCAATGGCGGTAAGCCCCAAAAGCATGGTCATGGCTGTAGAGCGGCGCTGTTCGCGGCGTATGCGGTCGCGGCGCTGTTCCTCAGCGTACAGCGAGAGCCTGAATACAGATACCGCCGCGGCTGTTGCCAGGGTGAGTCTGAATGCGCGGCGCATGAGTCTGCGTATACGCTTCGGCGATGCCGTTTGGGTGTTGTTTTTCATTCTTTTTTGTCCTTTCTGAATAATTATGATAACAGTATACCTTGCTGTGCGGATGTCCCTGCCGTTCGGGGGGCGATCCCGCAAGCCTATTTGTTCTTCTCTTGTTTTGCTCGCCTGAGACCGTTTAGTTTTTTATTGGTCTTCCTGCTTTGAGATGTACTTGAGGTAGGCGTTCATAAAGCCGTCAAGTGCGCCGTCCATAACGGCACCGATGTTACCCGTCTCAAAGCCCGTGCGGTTATCCTTAACGAGTGTGTAGGGCATAAATACATATGAGCGTATCTGCGAGCCCCACTCGATGTTCGTTTTGTTACCCTGTATCTCCGCTATCGTGTCAAGCCGCTCGCGGATCTTTATCTCCATCAGCTTTGACTTGAGCATCTTCATGGCGGTCTCCTTGTTTTGGAGCTGTGAACGCTCTGTCTGGCAGGTAACGACGATGCCCGTGGGCTTGTGAACGATACGCACCGCCGAGCTGACCTTGTTTACATTCTGTCCGCCCGCGCCGCTTGAATGGAAGGGGATAAAATCATAGTCCTCGTCACGCACCACTACCTCGTCAAGCTTATCAAACTCCGGCATGACCTCGATGGATGCAAAGGAGGTCTGGCGGCGGCCTGCCGCATCAAAGGGAGATACGCGTACGAGCCTATGCACGCCGTTCTCGCTCTTGAGGTATCCGTAGGCGTTGGGGCCCTCCACAAATATCGTGGCACTCTTAATGCCCGCTTCTTCGCCGTCAAGCCAGTCTGTAAGCTTTACCTTGTAGCCGTTCTGCTCCGCCCAGCGTGTTATCATGCGGTAGAGCATCAGCGCCCAGTCCTGCGCTTCCGTGCCTCCCGCGCCGGGATGGAAGGAAACTATCGCGTTGTTGCGGTCGTACTCGCCGGAGAGAAGTATAGAGGTGCGCTCATGCTCCTCCTGCTTCATTATGGCATCAAGCTCGGCCTGTACCTCGGGGACGGAGTCCTCATCGTTTTCTTCTATCGCCATCTCCGCCAGGGTGATGGCATCCTCAAGCCGTGCGCAAAGCGCCTCGTACTCTGATACTGTATCCTTTGATTGCTTTATCGTTTGCAATACCTTGGAGGAATGCTCCTGATTGCCCCAAAAATCAGGCTCAAGAGTTTCCTTTTCAAGCTCCTCGGCGCGTGCCCGAAGCTCGTCAACGCGAAGTGCCGTGCCAAGCTCCTTAAGTACGGGACGCAGAGCTATAAGCTTGTATTTTGCTTCTTCAAGTGCAACTATCATTTGGTTGTGTACTCCGATCATCTTAAGACGTCATTATCATTCATTATATTATACCATGAAATACAGGTGTATTGCAATAGATAAAATGAAAAATTTGTGATTTTGCCGTGTCTTTTTTAGAACTCGCCAAAAAGGGCGAGCCGCGCGGCGCCTATCCCTATCGACATAGAGATTTTTTTGCCCTCGCACTATTGACTTTGGGCGAGATATTGGGTATAATAAAGTTGCAAATATCAAATATCGATATGTTATTGAAAGGAACAGCTATTATGACAGTAACAAAGAACTCCGTTATCGGAGATGTACTTGACTTTGATGTTGAGACTGCAGAGTTTTTCTTTGCCATCGGCATGCATTGCCTCGGTTGCCCCGCCTCTCGCGGTGAGACCATTGAGGAGGCCTGCGCCGTACACGGCACAGATGCAGATGCACTTGTTGAAAAGCTCAATAAATTCCTTGCCTCCAAGGGTCGAGGCGAGTAAGGCATGGTGATGAGATCACCCGGCGCGCGGCTTTTGGCCGCCGCCGGCTATGCCGAAAAGGGTAAAATGATAGCCGACATCGGCACCGATCATGCATATCTGCCCGTTTATCTTGTTGGGTCGGGCATATCGCGCGGTGCGGTCGCCACAGATATAAATCGCGGTCCGCTTGAACGCGCCGCCGCAAACGTTGCGGCGGCGGGGCTTGAGGACCGCATCTCTTTGCGCCTTTGCGACGGGCTTGACGGGGTGGAAGAATACCACCCGCAAAACATCTTCATCCTCGGCATGGGCGGCGAGCTTATCGCACGCATACTCGGCGAGAGCGATATGATCAAAAGCGGAGATGTTAGGCTCATCCTGCAGCCAATGACCCGCCAAGCGGCGGTGCGCGTTTTTTTGCTGTCCGGCGGATTCTTCATCGATGATGAGATCCTCGTTGAGGAGGAAGGCCGAATATACCAAATGATATGTGCGCACTATGACGGCATCCGCCGCACCGCGGATACTGCCGCAGGGCTTGTGGGCGCGGGAATACTTAACCGCGGCGGAGATCTCTGCCGCAGATATAAAGAACGCCTTTGCCGCGAGCTTTCGGCGAGTGCCGAGGGAAAACGCCGCGGCGGGGCAATATCCGCCGCCGAGGCCGATGAAGCACTGGCGCGTGAGCTTGCAAGAGAGGATGGGTTTAAATATAAATATGAAGCTTTGTGATCTTTTGGCGGCACTGAATGCAAAATGCCCGCCGCTTGAGGGATGTGAGGATCAGGACGGTGTGGCATTTCTGCCCGACCCCGACCGTGAGGTCGCGCGTATAGCGATAGCGCTGGATGCCAACCCGCGCACCGCCGTGCTGGCGGCAGATGCGGGGGCGGATCTCTTTTTAACACACCACCCGATGCTGTACGGCGGTGAGCCGGAGGTCGGCACCCCGCAATATCTTGCGCGGGAGCTTTTGCTGTCGCCAGGCATTGCGGCAATGTCCCTGCATGCAAGGCTGGATGCTGCGCCCGGCGGCATGAATGATACACTTTGCCGAAAGCTCGGCATATTTGATGAGTCCACCATCACGCGATTCGGCACACCGGATGCCGAGGGGCTGGGCAGGATCGGTAAGCTTTCCTGTCGCCAAGACCTTGGCGGAATATCCTACGGTGTGCCGTGCCGCACGCTCGCGGAATATGTAAAGGCTCGGCTCGGCGCTCCTGCGGCGGTAGTTACATTGCCGGAGCGCGAGCTTCACACCGTTGCCGTTGTCAGCGGCTCCTGCTCCGATTTTGTCCCGCGTGCGGCAGAGCTTGGGGCTGATGCCATCATCGGCGGCGAATTTAAATATCACACTCTCGATCTTGCGGTGTCACTTGGGATATCCTGCATAGGTGTGGGGCATTATTACAGCGAGAGACATGCCGTTGAGGTCCTCTCCCGCCTTTGCCGCGAGGTGATCCCCACAGCGGAGCTTATCACGGTCGATCCCGGCTGCCCCGCCGAGATCATAGCGTAGGCGGGGCGTTATTGCCGCGGATCTATGCTGTACTGACAATTATAATAAGTAAGATATCATCATTATAATATAAATACCCGGCCGCGTTCGGCGGCCGCTTGGAGGTCACTATGACATACGTTATGTCCTGCCTTAACGGCGCATATTCAGATCTGTTGCGCATGCTTGAGCGCATATCCTTTGGCAGCCGAGATGTGCTTTTTCTCCTCGGCGATATATCCGACAGCGGAGACGAGCCGATGGAGCTTATCGACGATCTTTCCTGCCGTGAGAATATCTGGCCCGTTAAGGGCGACAGAGATGCCGCGACTTATAAGATGCTTGGCGGCTTTGCCCGCATGCTTGAGAGCGGCGAGTCACCGAGCCAAGATTTTATTCTTGAGATGAACGAATGGGCATCCGGCGGCGGCAGGGTAGCGCTTGACGGCTTTCGCGCACTTGATGCGGATATGCGCGAGGGCGCGCTTGATTATCTTGCCGATATGGCGGAATACGATACCGTTCATGTTGGAGATGTGGATTATCTTTTGGTGCACACGGGCATCAGCGGCTACTGCGAGGGGCGGGATCTTGACAGCTACCCCGAGGGCGCATTTTATGCCGATGGTGATGTTGTGCGCAGCTACCCCGGCATGGTAACGGTGGTCGGCTCGGGGGATATCACCGAATTTACAAAAGATACCCGCATACGCCGCGGCGATGGCTATATCGGCATCGATTGCGGTGTTGGTCGCGGCGGGCGGCTTGCCTGCCTCTGCCTTGATAACGGAGAGGAATATTATATCTGATGCGTAAAAATGACGTGATAGAGCTTGATATCGAGTCGATATCAAATCTCGGCTACGGCGTGGGCAGAGTTCCCGTCGGTTCGGGGCAGGGAGGCATGGTCGTTTTCGTCCCCGGCACCGTCGGCGGTGACCGCGCTCGCGTGAAGATCATAAAGACCACAAAAAGCTATTGCGTGGCAAGGCTTGAGGAGCTGATATCGCTCTCCCCCGACCGTGCCGCCGCGCCATTCTGCACAGCGCCCGCCACCTGCGGCGGGTGCGTGTATCGCCATCTCGATTATCGGCGCGAGCTTGAGCTTAAGCGCGATGGCGTGGAGATGGAGTTTCGCAAGGCGGGCCTTGCGGACGTTGTTGTCTCCCCGGTCAGCTTTGTGACGGATGGCGACGGCGCACCCAAAACGAGCGGCTATCGCAACAAGGCGCAGTATAGGTTCACAAAGACCAAAAACGGCATCCGCGCGGGCTTTTACGCCAACGGCACGCACCGCGTAGCGGGATTTGAGGAGCAGTGCTCCCTCCACCCTCGTATATTTTGCGATATCACACGCACTTTTTGCGGCATTGCCGATCGCCGAGGGCTGACTGTCTATGATGAGGAGAGCGGCCGGGGGCTTTTGCGGCACCTTTACCTGCGCCACGGCGCGGGGAGCGGCGAGGTCGAGGTAACGATAGTTATAAACGGTAACGATCTGCCGCATGCGGGTGAGATAGCCGAGGAGCTTTGCCGCGCCCACCCCGAGATATGCGGTGTGATCCTCAATATCAATCGCGGCAATACAAATGTAATTACAGGTCGCGAGTACCGCACCGTGCGGGGGCGGCCGTATCTTTACGATAACTTTTGCGGCCTTGAGCTTGAGGTGTCTCCCGCGGCCTTTTACCAGGTAAATCATGATGCGGCGGAGCTGCTTTGCCGTACCGCGGCGGGACTGCTTGGGGATGCCGAAAAGGACATGCGCCTGCTTGATCTTTATTGCGGAATCGGCACTATCGGACTTTCGATGTCGGACAGATGCGCGGAGCTGTGCGGTGTGGAGATAGTGCCGGAATCTGTCGAGTGCGCCAAGCGCAACGCCGCGCGCAACGGAGTGCAAAATGCAAGGTTCGTTTGCGCGGATTCGGCACGCGGCGCGGATGATATGCTTTTTGCGGCGGGATACATACCGGATGTCGTTGTGCTCGATCCGCCGCGCAAGGGCTGCTCCCCCGAGCTTATCGAGTCGCTTGACCGCGCGGGGATAAAAAAGATACTCTACATATCCTGTAATCCCGCGACCCTCGCCCGCGATGCCGCAGAGCTTTGCCGCCGCGGCTATGCTATCGGCACGGCTCACCCGGTCGATCTTTTCCCGCGCACTGGACATGTCGAGAGTGTCGTTTGTCTCACACGAAAATGAGCCAAAATCGGCTTGAAATAGGCAAAATTGAGCCTTTTTGAGCAATTTGAAGAGAAAAACTCAAAAAACTTGTATTCAAAAACAAAAATTACCTTATTTTTGCAGTGGGACAAATCATGATTTTGAGCAAAACTCAAATTTAGCTTTTACAGCAGTACGGTATAACATATCGAAGAAAATATATAAAAACAAAGGAGAAGTTTATGCTTTACATTCACGAGAGTAATCTTCAAACAAAAATAAGAACGAACTACAAAGACAAAGCTACAGAAATTCAAAACTTGTACGATACAGTGTATTTGCCGATGCGAACAGAAATATCTTCTATTACTTTTTCAGAGGCAAATCCCGATGCTTTTGTCAGAGCAACCGAGATTTTTAATGCTTATTATGATTTCTTAAACGCATTTTCAGCCGCACACGGTATATCATCACAATCAAAATTCGCATCTACATTTCTAGAAGAAATGAGTGCCTACCTCTGCAAGGATTTACCTGATATTGTTTCGAATACACTGGGTGTATTTAATAAAGGCATTTATGCGGGTTTGAAAATTGATGGAAATCGTCACATTGAAATTATTAAAAAAGATGTCGATTTTTGTATTGGCAAAAAGGTTACTATCACAATAGACAATCAACAGCCAACAACGTTGATACTTCCCGTTGTGGCTGTTGAAGTCAAAACCTATTTAGATGCTACGATGTTTGGAGAAGTTAAGTCATCAAGCAAATCAATAAAGAGTGCCTCTCCAAATTCTCGTACATATGTACTTATGGGACACAAGAATTTAGCAGACGAACATATTATCGCCGCAAGGCAAGATTCTGTGCTAAATGAAATATTCGTATTAAGAGCCAACGAACATTCGCCAATGGATGCAACTACAATATTTGATTATTGGAAAGAAATAAACACTGCAATTTCTGAACTTGCAAACGATGATGGGATTCATGTCCCTGGCAGATTGTTAAATCCGTGATAAATATTGAATGAGTTTTTCTGCTATTGCTTTTGCCAAAAGAGGAGGTACAGCGTTTCCTATTTGCTGATATTGCGACAGATTCTTTTCCCAAGACATAGTTGTTCTTTTCCCAAGGAAAACATAGTCATCGGGGAACGATTGCAACCGTGCCCCTTCTCTTGCCGTATAATTGCGGTTAAGATAAGGGTGCACGAAATTACTTTGGAAACTTGCGGGAATGGTGGGAGATGGCTTGTCGGGGAAAGGTCTCATGTTGTTTTGCGAATAAACTTTTCCGCTGATTTTTGTTGCGTCTCCACGTTGTCTTTGTTGATATTCTTCAGCCACATCGGCAACTGATTCGCCAAAACCTATATGACTAAATCTTTCTATCAATCTAGGCGTATGACGCATTGTTACATGATTGTGCAAAACAGAACAGTTGCCCCTTGCCCATATTTGGTATTCAGTGGTAGGTTTTGTATCGTAGGAGGATTCCTCGTTTCCTTCTCCTGCCTGTATTTGGGGTAAATCCATTATAGCATCACGGATAGTAATTTGCTCATTTCCAAACAAAAAGCCACGCGGTTCTAACGCTTCTTTGTTGTAAACAATATCTTTTCTTAAACCGATAAAGAACACACGAATTCTCGATTGGGGAACACCAAACTCTGCGGCATTTAATTGGAAAATTTCCACATTGTATCCTGCTTTGTTGTATTCCTTGAGAATAACATCTTTTACCAACTCCCCGCTTTTTGTTACCATTGATAAAATTCCCGATACATTTTCCATTACAAAGAATTTAGGACTATAATGTTTAACAAAACGCACAAAATCCATAAACAAGCTATTACGAGGATCGTTTTTATCTCGGTTTCCGCTTAAAGAAAAGCCTTGGCAAGGCGGTCCGCCTATAATTCCGTCTATGATGGTTGATGGAGCAAGAAGGTTATTGAAGTCAAATATTTGAGTTATGTCCTGCGTTACAACTTTTGTATGAGCATGATTATGAGCGTACGTTTCGGCTGCCCAAGCATCTCTTTCTACCGCAAGGGGAATATTAAATCCTGCCATTTCAAATCCAAGGCTCAAGCCACCGCATCCTGCAAATAAATCAATTACATTCAAAGTATTTATTCCAGATGTAAATTCAAGTATATCGTTCGGAGTACAGGAGAGAAAACTGCATATTTTTTCTATACTTTCCATTGATATGTACTCGCTTCGCTTCAAGCGAGTTAAAATATTAGCGGAAACACCTGCGCCCTTAATCAGTTCATTTTGAGATATTTTTTTATCAATTAACAAGTGAAATAGTTTATCGTAACAAATAGCCATTTTTAATCTCCTCTCATGATATAGCATCACGATATAATATATTTTATCACGAAATCGTGAAAATGTCAACTGTTTTAGTGAAGAACATGAAACATTTTTTGGGATTTGATATGTTCCCTTTAACAAGAACAAATTAAGCGAAATCATCAAAAATTTTGGGATTTAGGGACAAGTTTTACTTTCCCCCCCTTTAAAATATACCTTTTGGCTTTACAATCCCCGTTTTTAGCTGGTTTTGAGACCTTTTGGAGTCTTGACCCATGTTGAGACGGTCGTCTTGCTTTCCAATGGAGAGGTCGACTCGAAAAAGGTGCGTGTGGAGTTCTCTTTGGAAGATATGGATATGTCAGATTTTCAGGACAGTGCAACCTACACACAGATTAAGGACTATGTGTTGGAACACAGCGGATTAAAGGTTTCTAACCTGTATATTTCTCAGATTAAACGGAAGTGTGGAATTGAGGTTGGAAAGAATTACAATCTGCCGAAGTCCGAAGATAGTAGACAACCACAGTGTCCACCAGAGAAAGAGAAAGCAATTAAAGATGCCTTTGATTATTTTGGATTGATATACCTAAGACGGAACTGAGAATAACTTTCAGTAGGAAATAATGCAGATAAAATTTGAAAACATCATCCTCCGTGATATGATAGAGTCCGACATTGAGGACTATGTGCGTTGGTTTACTACCGAAACCGAGTGGTCGAACACTGATGCACCGTGGGAGCCTATCGAATCGGACGAAGAAACCGAGCGTACATCTTGGCATGAATACTATGAGTCCGTGAAAAATCTTCCCGACGATGTTCGCCGCCCCAAATTTGAAATTGAATGGAACGGCAGACACATTGGATGGCTACCGTGCTGTCGGTATGTGCAGTGTTGCCAAATGCTATTCTACCTTCTCTTGCTCGGATACTGGAGTATATGAGGATTTTTACATCGAACCGGCTTTCCGTGGCAAAGGCATTGCTCGGAAATTGGCACAGGCGGCACAGGCTTGGTGTATGGAAAACGGTATATCGAGCTTAACGGTATGCTGTGCGCCGTGTGATGAAAGGATGTATCAAGCCCTTGGCTTTGACGCCCACTTGGGTACGACCCTCGCGCACATTGAATAACTGACACAAGGCGGCAATTCGGTTCGCCAAGGCGAATGAATTGCCGATGGCATGAATTGCGCTAAGGCGAATGAATTGCCGCCGGCATCGATCTATCAAAAAGGCTCTCTCGGCCATCTACCGCTCGAGAGAGCCTTTTTTCTTGCCTATAAAAATGATACTTACAAAACCATCCCACGCGGTCTGCCTGTAACCATTGGTTGAAATGCTCGTTTTGTCGGCGTTCTCTATTGCTTGTATTGTTGATCTGTGCTATAATTAAAACAAGCAAATGCGTTTGCAATGAATAAAAAAATCAAACAGTACACGATTTGTTAACAATATATATATATATAATTAGCGTGTATAATGGTTTTAGTCATAGCGGGCGCGGCCCGGACAAAACGATTCATTGGAGGACACATGAAGACAAAAACAGAAAAAAGACAAAAGAAAGAAAAGAAAAAGCGCAAGATCTCGGTGGGGCGGGCATTCGAGAACAACCTTTTTGCCATCAAGCTGATGGCAAAGACCGCCCCGATATTTACATTCACCTATTTCGGGCGGAGTATCGTAGGTGCCGCGCTTAACTTTTTTACAACTACATACCTTTTCAGAATGATAATCAACAGCCTCTCTCTCGGCGAGCCGAAGGAGCATATAATTGCATACATTTTGTGTATAGGCTCGTTTGATTTGGCGTTTGGTCTTTTTACAATGTGGCTCAGCGGATTTATATATCCGCGTCAGTATCAAAAAATAGCCGAAAAACTCGTGGCAATGCTCTATGAAAAAGCGGCACAGGTCGAGCTTGCCTGCTATGAGACACCGGAATTCTACGACAAATATGTAAGGGCAATGGATGTCGGCGTTGATAGAATGTACGACGTGATATATACGCTCGACGGTCTTATTTGGAGAACGACGGCGCTGTTTACCAATTCCGTAATGCTGTTTATTATTGACCCGTGGCTTATCGTGTTCGGGCTCGTTCCGCTTTTGCTCGGATTCGTCAAGCGAGCGGATAATAAGCTCAAGCACGATTGCGATGCGGAAATAAAGCCCCTCAACAGAAAAAAGAAATATGTACAAAGATGCTTTTATCTTACCGATTACGCCAAGGAGATGCGATTGACGGAAATGTACAAGCAGCTCTGGCGCGAATGGGATGAAAGCTTTAAACAGTATAAAAAGACCTATCAAAAATACGGCTTTAAGCGCGCAGCCATCGGCTTTGTGCAAAAGATCGGTATGGAGGTCGTGGTCATCCTCGGTTCAACCTTTTATGCCGTCTATAACACCGTAGTGAGCGCTCGTATGCTTCCCGGTGATTGCCTCGTTGTAATAAATTCCATTTCCGAAATATCGAATAATCTCAATTCCTTCGTTTCAACGCTTGCGGAATTTGATGAGCACGCGCTCTACCTTGAGGACGTTCGCTTCTTCCTCGCATACGAGCCCAAGATCAAGTCGCCCGAGAATGCACCGCCGGCAAAGGGCGACGATATAAGCCTTGAGAATGTTAGCTTTTTATACGTCGGAAGCGAGGAAAAAGCGGTCGATAATGTAAGCCTTACCATCAAAAAAGGGGAGAGGATAGCGCTCGTCGGAGCCAACGGCTCCGGCAAGACCACGCTCGTTAAGCTGCTTTTGCGCCTGTACGACCCGACCGAGGGCAAGGTTTGCCTCGATGGAGTTGACGTGCGTGATTTTGAGGTCGAGTCCTACCGCAGGCTCTTCGGAACAGTCTTTCAGGATTATAAAAACTTTTCTATGTCGGTCAAGCAAAATATTCTTATGAAGCAAAGCTTTACCGAGGAGGACGAGGCGGCTGTCATCGAAGCGCTGAAGCAAAGCGGAGCTTACGATAAGGTGATGTCGCTCCCAAAAGGGATCGACACGATACTGACTCGCGAGTTTGACCAAGACGGCGCCGTGCTTTCGGGTGGCGAAAGTCAAAAGATATCGCTGGCGCGTGTGTTTGCGGGCAAGCGGCAGATAGTCATACTTGACGAGCCCACAAGCGCGCTTGACCCGATAGCGGAATACAATATGTTTGAAAATATGATGCGAGCCACCGAGGGCAAAACGGTCATATTTATATCTCACCGCCTTTCCGCGGCAACGCTTGCCGACCGCGTGCTTTTAATGGACGGTGGCAAGCTTATCGAGTCCGGCACACATGCCGAGCTTATGGCGCAGGGCGGCAAATATGCCGAGATGTTTGAAAAACAGGCGCAGAATTATCTTTCGGAGGAGGAGCTTGCGTGATGAGTTTGAAAAAGAAAACAAAAGACAATGATAAGATAAAGCAACCTCTCTTGCACGTTCTGAAAAACAATGTCTATATGCTCGGCAGAGTATGGCATTACGTGCCTCAATACATAATTTGGATGGTCATCGAGGGACTTGTTTGGGGTATCATAAACTCCATAGGTACAGTATATCAGGTAAAGCTTTTTAATGCGATAGACCTCGGCACACCCTTTTGGGGGCGCGGCAGTATATCCGGCATTATCTTTATGATGGCGGGGTTCTACATCGTTGCATATGCGTTCGATCGTTGGTATTGGGTCGTGTATGAGCCGATACTTGCCAAGCGTCTTTCATTCAAGCTTCAAAGAGAGCTTTTTGAGCGGGCGCAGCAGACGGAGCTTGCCTGCTATGACGACCCAAAGTATTACGACGATTTCGTGTGGGCTATGGATGAGGCAGACGGTCGCGCCATAAAGGTGTGCAAGGAGGTTGGAAAAATAATCAACCGCCTCGTCGCCATATCCACCATCCTTTCACTTCTGTTTACGATAAATATTTGGGTGGCTATCGGAATTCTGGCCTTGTCGGTGTTATATTCCGTTATATCTATATTCAACAACCGTATTCGGTTTGAGCTTAGCAAAGAGCAAAAGCCCAAGTACAGAAAGAACGCTTATTTTTACCGCGTATTTCACCTGTCTGACTATGCCAAGGAGCTGAGGACCACCGACGCGACCGAGATCTTGCTCCGTGAGCATAAAGAAAACCGACGGGACATAGCCGATACACAAATAAG
Source organism: uncultured Ruminococcus sp. (assembly GCA_964384555.1). Taxonomy (GTDB): domain Bacteria; phylum Bacillota; class Clostridia; order Oscillospirales; family CAG-272; genus CAG-390. The sequence continues at coordinate 33,318 of CAYLLA010000007.1, forward strand.
GTTCGGGAAGAAGATATATTTTATGAATGTTATCCAAATCGTATTGTCGCGTTTGATGAATTACGGTGTGATAGTGTTTATGCTTTTTGAGTTTTATCGCGGAAACGTTCTGCTCGGAGGCTTTGTGGCATCGGTAAATGTCATTTGGAAATTCAGAGGGTTTATATATGATCTGTTTGATAGGTTTACCAAATTTCCCGAGCATTCGCTCTATATTGAAAAATATCTGGAGTTTTTGCGCCGCGAGCCGAGTATCAAGTCGGGAGAGGCCGAGGTATCCGAGTTTAGGTCGCTTGAAGTAAAAGGGCTTTCCTTTGCGTACGAAAATATAGCTCCCGATACCGAGATAGCTCGGCGGATAAAAGAGAAGGGTGCCGACGCCGAAAAATACAAGAGTCAAAGGTCGGAGGTGCTCAAAAATATAAGCTTTACCATTAACAAGGGCGAGAAGGTAGCCTTTGTGGGCTATAACGGCGCGGGTAAAACGACGATGATAAAGCTGCTCATGCGTCTTTATGACCCTCAGCGCGGCGAGATACTCTACAACGGCAAAAATATCCGCGAATACGAGCTTGACGAATATCGCAAGCATATCGGAGCCGTCTTTCAGGACTTCAAGCTTTTCGGTGCGAGCATAGCCGAAAATGTTATGGGCGGAGAGTTTGATCCGTCAGACGAGGCGACCGTGATAGATGCGCTGAACGCCGCCGACTTTGGCGAGAAGCTCTCGGATCTCAAGGACGGAATAAATACCCCTCTGACACGTGAGTTCCGCAACGACGGCGTAAATCTTTCGGGCGGTGAAAGTCAGAAGGTGGCCATCGCGCGCGTGTTTGCACGTCCCTTCGAGCTTATAGTAATGGACGAGCCGTCAAGCGCGCTTGACCCGATGGCCGAATATAATCTAAACCACGCCATACTCCAAAAAGCGGCGGATAAGACCGTTATATTCATCTCCCACCGCCTCTCCACTACGCGCATGGCGGACAAGATATATATGTTCGCGGGCGGCGAGATAGTTGAGAGCGGCTCGCACGAGGAGCTAATGGCCATGGGCGGCAAGTACGCCGAGATGTTTGAGCTTCAGGCGAAAAAATATCGTGCCGCCGAGAGTGTGTGATCCGCAACAAAAGCGCTCATGGATCTCGCCAATAGCTTAACTCAAATAAAACCGCGCGGCGGATCATTTGTTAACAATTCGTTTGGCGTTTTGCACAGTATTGGGGCTTTTTTTTCGTGCATTGTGTCAAAAATGAAGCAGAGGTCTTGACAATTTATTCGCATTGTTGTAAAATGAAAATATCCAAATTGTTAGGAGGAACTCAACAATGAAAAAAATAATCTCCCTTGTTTTGGTCTGCATCATGGCGGCGGCTATCTGCGTCCCCGCGTTTGCGACCGCGGCGGCTCCCATTGAGGATATCACCGCCGATGTTAAATTTACAACAGCTCTCGAAGTTTACACAAAGCTTCTTCCTGTTGTAAGGACCGATGCCCAGTTTATCTCCTGGGATTCCTACACCAACGGCGGCGTTGATGGCTTCAAGGCTCCCGGCAGCGGTACTCGTACCGTCACCATGTATGATTTCCCCTTTGTAAACTTCTTCAATGACAGATTCGTCGTTGATGTTTCCAAGGCCGATCAGTATGTCTATCTTGCCTACTCCTCCGGTTGGGCGAACACAAGCGATAACTGCCCTCACGGCGAACTCGTTTACAACGTTGATATCCCTGCCGACGGCATCTATGAGTTCGTAGTTGTCGGTTGCGCACAGATCAAGGATGCGGCTGTTGATGATGACTCTAAGGACCGCGGCTTTACCATCTCTGTTGACGGCGGCACAAGACGTCAGGTAAACATCAGTGATACACAGCTCGTATTCAGAGATTACAGCTATGACTACAGCGTAAACGATGTTCCCACCACCAACATCACCACCAAAAACGGTGTCAACTCCAAGTACTACCAGGTCGGTTATGTTCAGAACATCACCTTTGAGCTTACCAAGGGTACTCACACCATCGAGTTTACTCACCTTTACAACAGCGGCGCTACCGAAATGTCCGGCAACGGCTCCAGACTTAACTTCATGGGCATCTACGTTCAGGAGTTCTTGACCGACGTTGAGCTTGCGGCTTATACATATCCCGCAACCGAGCCGATCGTTGAGACCACAGCTCCCGAGACCACCAAGCCCGAGACCACAAAGGCCGCTGATACCACAGCCGAGCCCAAGGTGGATACCACCGCCGCTCCCACTGCCGGCGAGACCACTGCAGCTCCTGTTAATACCAAGGATAATGATACGCAGACCGAGCCTGCCGCCCAGAGCGGATGCGGAAGCATCGTTGGCTGCGGCGCAGTCGTTCTCGTGACCATCCTCGGCTCTGCACTTGTTGCAAGCAAGAGAAAATAATTTCCAAAAATAAATAGCCGCGCGTTTGCTCGGCTCAGCCAAAAACGGCGGTCTTGTGCCGCCGTTTTTGGACTTAATAAGTATTTTATATTTTTATTTTATTCGGAGCAACTTTATGTACCCATATGATATCCTCCCGGGAGTGGATCTTTACAGCATAATGTTTTGTCTTGGCATCATTGCGGCCATGCTGACCTTTAGGATCTGCTCCGATAAGCGCCATTTTTCCGCAAAGCTCAACAATTTTGTTATAATCGACGGCGTTTTTGCCGTAATTGCCGGCTACGCCTCGGCGGTCCTGTTCCAAGCAGTGTATAACGCACTTGCGGGCGGTAAATTTGAGATCACAAAAAACACCGGCGCGACCTTTTACGGCGGCTTTATCGGCGGCGCGGTGGTTTTTTTAAGTATATATTTTATTGCAGGGCATTTTGTTTTTCGCCGCGGTGAGCATATCGGTCGCCTGACCGAGGTCACATCGGTGGCCGCAGCCTCCGTTTGCCTGGCGCACAGCCTTGGCAGGATAGGCTGCCTGTTTGCAGGCTGTTGCTACGGCAGAGTGAGCGACTCCCCCATTGCCGTGTATAACGCCCATCTTGATGCCCATGTTATCCCGGTACAGCTATTTGAAGCATTGTTCCTTGGTACGCTGTTTGCCTTTTTGGTGTGGCGGCTGCACATAGGGCGGGATCTTTGCCTGCCGCTTTATCTCTCGATATACGGCGTGTGGCGCTTTTTTGTTGAGTACCTGCGTACCGATGACCGTGGCGGCAGTCCGGTAAGCTTTTTAACGCCCTCGCAGTTTACGGCGGTGATCCTCACCCTGCTTGGCATCGCGCTGTTTTTTGTTGAGCGCCGCTTGATGGCCAGCCGTCCCGCGGACAGCACTACCGAAGCGCCGTGCGACTCCGGGGCAGGGGAGAGCTGAAATGTCACGTAAGGATCAAGATAAAGATAAAAAAAGACGAGTGGATCTGTTGCCGCCGATATTTATCGCGGTCGCGGCGGTGCTGGCGGTGATCGAGATATTCCCGCCCACGCTCGCGAGCGATACGGTGCTTGACGGCATGCTGCGCGGCATCATAACTCGCGCGCTTGGCAGTGCAATATTCGCCTTGCTTGCCGTAAGGCTTGGCAGGCATATATTTGGCGCACCAAGTTGGCGCGCGCTGATACTGCTTTTGCCCGCGCTTTTGGTCGTGATCAATAATTTCCCGATCATAGGGCTTATAAGCGGCGCGGCAGGGCTTGATAGTCCGCCACACTATATCCTGATATATGCGCTCTCATCCCTCCTTATAGGGCTTTTTGAGGAGCTTGCCTTTCGCGGCGTTTTTTATATGCTGCTGCTTGAACCGCGGAGAGCCACATCCCGCAGTGTATTTTGGGTCAGCGCCCTGTCCTCCGCGCTCTTTGGTGCCATCCACCTTGTAAACCTGTTTGCGGGGGCGGGGGTGGGAGCTACCATCCTGCAGGTAGGGTATTCATTTTTGATCGGCGGCATGTGCTCGATAGCACTGCTCGTCTCAGGCTCGATATGGGTGCCCGTGGTGCTTCATGCGCTGTTTGACTTTGGTGGGTATCTAGTGCCAACGCTCGGATACGGCGTGGTGTGGGATACCGCTACCGTGATACTTACGGCGGTGCTCGGCGTTGCTGTGACCGTTTACATGATCCTTTTGCTGATACATCGCGGCAAGGATTGCGCCGACCGTTTGTTTGCAGAAAAATAAACAATATCGGTGCCAAGGCTCTGCCTTGACACCGATATTTTTAAGCCGCTCCTACGGCGGAAAGTGAGCTTACAAGTATATCCTCTATCATTTTGTGCCCTTCGGCCGTCGGATGTATGCCGTCGTCGCCGATAAGACCCTTAAATGCATGCGTGTAGAGAAATTCTCCGCGCAGATCAAAAAGCGGTATGCGGCATTCATCCGCCAACTGCTCGATGGCACGATTGTAGCCCTCGTGCCAACGGTAAAGCATGTTGATATCGCCAAGCCAGCCGAGAATGTTCTCGTATGATAGACCGCGTGTGATGTGATCCATATATTTTGCGGCATCAATGGGCACGAGCGAGGATATCATAACATTCGCGCCCGCAGATCTTGCCAGCTCTATCGCCTCTTTGTAAAGCGAGATAAAGCGGTGAATGTTGTTTTTCGGTTCGTGGTGAGCCTCAGGGGAGGCGGATACCTCCTGCCAGTTGTAGGCGCAGTCGTTGCCGCCAAACTCAAACATAACTGTCGTATCTGCAAAGGACGTGCCCTTGGCAAGCATGCGGCGCATGCGCTCAAGCCCCGCATCTATCGTAGCGCCCATGTGACAGCAACGGGTAAGCTCGATCCCACGGTCCGCCATGCGCTCCTCAAGCGTGCCGCTGTAAAGCTTGTATTTTCCGCGTGCTCCGTCGTTTATATACATAACGCCCTTAAGGACAGAATCGCCGAATACCATTATGCGATTATTTTTGAGATCTATCATTCTCTGCCTCCTGTGACCGTAGCCGCCTGTCGCGGCGGGGTGTGATATCTAAAGCCGCGCCGGTTTGAACGAAACAACAAATTAATTCAGTGCGGCGTAAGAAAATTTACAAACATGACCCTGTGCGGGGTTGCTTTTTTTCTCTTTGTGTGATATCATTATAACCGTAGAACGGCATTTTGAAAACACCCGCGCGGTGTACACGCCTCAACACTCCGTTACCTGCCGTTCCACTCACGGTAGAATGGCACTCTACCGGCAGTAGAATCCGGCTTTTTGAGCCGTTTTATGCGCCAAATATGTAAAAGGAAACCATTTATGAAGGATATAGAGATAAAACAGAACATAGCCGAAAATTTAGCAAGGCTTCGCACATCCTCCGGCATGACGCAGGCACAGCTGGCGGAGAGCCTTAATTATTCGGATAAAGCGGTATCAAAATGGGAGCGCGGCGAGTCTGTTCCCGATATTACCGTGCTTAAAATGATAGCCGACCGCTTTGGTGTAACGGTGGATTGGCTCATAACATCACACGGAGCATCAGCTGCCGCACCGGATAAGGCCGTACAGCACGCAAGAAAATATAATCACCTGCTTATCACGCTCTTGGCCGTGGTGTGCGTTTGGTTTGTGGCTACCGCCGTTTTTGTTGTGCTGGCATGCATGCACATCCCGCACAAAGAGCTGGCGTATCTTTGGGCAGTGCCTGTGACGATGATAGTCCTTATCGTTTTCAATTCGATATGGGGACGGTATAAGCTCAATTTTGTTTTCATCTCACTGCTGGTCTGGAGCCTGCTTGCAAGCATCTACATCTCGGCGGCGAAATGGGATATGTGGACGATCTTTCTTATCGGTATCCCGTTGCAGCTTGCAACCATCTTTTGGTCACAGATAGCCAGGATAAGCAAAAATCTTTTAAAGCAGACCGGCAAGGCCGATTGACGGATCGTTAATAAAAAAATAGACCTCACGGGATCATCGCCGCATGGCGTGTCTCGTGAGGTCTATTCTATTATATTATTGACAGGCTCATGCCGCCTCGGTTCCGGCGGCGCGGGCCTTTTTTACAAAGCGGATGATAAGATGTATCAAAAGTCCCGCTATGCATCCCACGGCCAAAAACGCCGCAAATACCATCAAAACGATGCCGCTCAGCACCCCTGCATCAAAAAATCCCGTACCGTCGGAGGGGTATCTAATAATGCTTAAAATGCGGAGCAGGGAGTAGAAGGCAAATATCAGCACCGCGATGGCGGGTATCAATTTGACCGTCAGCTTTTTTGCTTTGGCGCATACGAGCCATTGTGCCGCGACACCTGCCGCAAAGGATGCGCCGCATAACAGATAAAAGGTCATTTTAAATCGCTCCTTGAAAAGATTTTTGGTCGTTGGCGTCGGGCGAGGGGAAGACGTCTTCCTTTCAGCTCCGGTCAATCAAGGTCGAGCATCGACTCATCCCACATTGCGGGTGCTTTGTAGCCCATAAGGTTGACCATGGTAGCCGCAACGTTTGAAAGGCCAAAGTCGCCGCGGTCCTCCTTGAGCGAGAGCTTGTGCTCGGATGCGTTAAAGAGTATGCAGGGAACGCGGTTGAGCGTGTGGGAGGTCTTTTGCTTATAACTGCCGTCGGCGTTCTTTTTGGGCTGGTGAGTCTTTTTGTCAAGCTCGGCCATCTCGTCAGCGTTGCCGTGGTCGGCGGTGATAAGAGCTACGCCGCCAAGCTTTTCAATGACTGCAAGCAGTCTGCCAAGCTGAAGATCCAGTGCTTCCATCGAGCATATAGTCGCCTCAAGAGAGCCTGTGTGACCGACCATATCGCCGTTGGGGAAGTTTACGCGCAGGTATTTATATTTGCCGCTGTTAAGGCAATCGATAAGCTTGTCCGTGATCTCGGCGCACTTCATCCAGGGACGCTGTTCAAAGGGAACTACATCGGAGGGAACCTCGATGTATGTTTCGAGCTCATCCGAGAACTTGCCGGAGCGGTTGCCGTTCCAGAAGTAGGTCACGTGTCCGTACTTTTGAGTCTCGGAGATAGCAAGCTGTGCTACACCGGTGTTTGCCAGATACTCGCCGAGCGTGTTGGTGATCTCGGGCGGGTTTACAAGATATTTGTTGGGAATGTGTAGGTCGCCGTCATATTCAAGCATACCGGCATATACCACGTGCGGTGTGCGAACGCGGTCAAATTTATCAAACTCGCCGGCAGGCGCATCAAATGCGCGGGATATCTCTATCGAGCGGTCGCCGCGGAAATTGTAAAAGATCACGCTGTCTCCATCGCAGATCCTGCCAACAGGCTCGCCATCCTCGGCAATAACAAAGGCGGGCAGGTCTTGGTCGATAACGTGAAGCTCGTCGCGGTAGGTCTTAACGGCCTCGGCGGCGGATGCAAACTGTCTGCCCTCGCCAAGCACGTGTGTGTGCCAGCCGCGCTCTACCATCGACCAGTCAGCCTCGTAGCGGTCCATGGTTATCTGCATTCTGCCGCCGCCGCTTGCGATCTTGATGTCAAAATCAGGTGCGCGCAGACTGCCGATAAATGCCTCAAACGGCTCAATGTAATCAAGTGCCGAGGTCTCGCCAACGTCGCGGCCGTCAAGCAGGATGTGCAGGCGAACGCGAGCCACACCCTCCGCCTTGGCACGCTCTATCATAGCCTTAAGATGGTCTATGTGAGAGTGAACGTTACCGTCGGAGAACAGACCGAGAAAATGCAGGGTACTGCCGTTGGTCTTAACATTGCTTACAAGCTCACACCATGTATCGGATGCAAACATCTTGCCGCTCTCTATCGATTGAGAAACGAGCTTTGCGCCCTGCGCAAATACCTGACCTGCACCAAGGGCATTGTGGCCGACCTCGCTGTTGCCCATGTCGTCGTCTGACGGCAGACCAACGGCTGTGCCGTGCGCCTTAAGCGATACCATGGGGCAGGTGGCCATAAGGCGGTCAAGAGTTGCGGTGTAAGCGCGGCTGACTGCATTGGTGGGTCCCTCGGGAGCAATGCCCACGCCATCCATAACGATGGTCACAACAGGACCGCTCACGCCATTGAAATTTTCAAGCTTTTCAAGCTTTTTTTGATTTTCCATTTTTGTTCGAACTTCCTTTCGGGGAGATAGTAATTACACATTTATATATTATATAGTATAACCGATTTTGATTTTTTTTCAAGACCTTTTCGGAAAATAATATCAAAATATTGCGCATCGCCCCCTAAAAATCCGCCGCCGCCTTGACAGGAAGGGGAAAATGATATATAATCCTTGGTAATATGATAGCGTGGAGGGCTTTGCCGATGCCAAATGTAATAAAAAATATATGCCGACAGTGGCGTGGGCGGCGCATCTTTGTGATGGGGCATTCGCCCGCCGACTTTGATACGCTCGCCTCGGCCGCTCTTGCCGCCGCCGTGCTCTGCCGCGGCGGTGTTTGTGCCGAGCCTGTCTTCCCGGATATTCGCCCGCCGGATGACGATGTGCCACTCGCGGTCATGCTCCGTCACGGTATCGACCCCGCCGAGTGGGTGCGGGCATCAAATATTGACGGCAGCAGCACGCCGATCCTTTTGGTCGATTGCCACACCTCCTGCATTGCGGGTGATGTTTGCGCTGTCATCGACCACCATCCGACCGCCGAGCCGTCACCCGTCCCCGCCGAGCTTTACGAGAACGCCACCGCATCCTCCTGCACGCTCATGATATATCGTATGGCGCGGGAATGCGGTATTGAGCCGACCGATGCCGAGGAGCGCCTTGTCGTGCGCTCGGTTTATATGGATACGCAGTCGCTCCTCTCCCCAAAATTCGACCCCGCCGACCGCCAGTGGCTTGGGGAGATGATAAAAAAGCATTCGCTTGACGAGGCAGAGCTGCGGCGGCAGGGCATCTGCCTTGCGGATACCTCCCGCCCGATTGCCGAGCTTGCCGTGGGTGGGCTTAAATATTACACGCTTGCAGGTGTTGGGTGCGCATCAAGCCATCTTCAGGCGGAGGCGATATCTGACGATCTGTTGGCCGAATGCGTGTCTTTTCTTGAGGCACGGCGACTGCGCGAGGGGGTGGCTGTGTGGGTCTTTTACGCTGCCGAGCCGCTCAGCGGCCGCTCGGTGGTCATATATATCACCGATGGCGGCACAGTTCGCCGCGAATATGACAGATTTTTATCCCGCGCCAAGGATATAATCCCGGATCTTGAACTAAGATTGTCAAAGGGGCTTGATTTTTGACCGATAAAGGGGTATAATATTATTGTATGCTCGCGAGTGCCGCGCACGGCGCAAAACCGCACCCGCAAGATAGATATTTGTTATCAATAATATTAATTATCAATTTAATGTGATCATATCACGTCATTACGAAAGGAAAAAGCAATGTCAGAATGCACACATAATTGCTCCACCTGCGGAGCGGATTGCCCGTCTCGCAAGGGCGCGCCGCAGGATCTTCATGAGGCGCCCAATGCGCTCTCTTCAGTTAAAAAGGTCGTTGGAATCGTCAGCGGCAAGGGCGGCGTTGGTAAGTCGCTCGTTACCTGTATGACCGCCGTTCTCCTGCAACGCCGCGGATATCATGTCGGAATACTTGATGCCGATGTTACAGGCCCCTCCGTTCCCAAGGCCTTTGGCATACATGAGGATGTACTGGGCGATGAGCATGGTCTTATCCCCCCGCGTACCAAAACGGGTATCGATCTTATGTCGGTAAACCTCCTGCTTGATGATGAAAAACGCCCGGTCGTATGGCGCGGTCCGGTCATTGCCGGCACCGTAAAGCAGTTTTGGACGGATGTTATTTGGAACGATATAGATGTCCTGCTCGTGGACTGCCCTCCCGGAACAGGTGACGTTCCGCTCACCGTTTTCCAAACACTGCCCCTTGACGGTATCGTTATCGTATCAAGCCCGCAGGAGCTGGTATCCATGATCGTCTCCAAGGCCGCCAACATGGCCAAGATGATGAACATTCCCGTGCTCGGCCTTGTTGAAAACATGAGCTATGCAGTTTGTCCCGATTGCGGCAAGCATATCGATATCTTTGGCGAGAGCCATATCGACAGTATTGCCGATGAGTTTGGGTATGATCTTTTGGCGCGTATGCCGCTTGACCGCCGCCTTGCCGCTCTTTGCGATAAGGGCGCACTTGAGCTTTTGGATGATAAGTGCGACTACCTTGACGGCGCTATTGATAAGCTTGTGAAAAAGCTTGGTCTTGAGGAAAAATAAAAAGCTAAAACCATAAAAAAATCAGGCGATTGCCCGCAAATCGGGCGGCCGCCTGTTTTTTTGCCCCTGCCCGGGGGCGCAGATAATACATAATAGAAATAACAGGATTTTTCTTAACAGTCTGTCTATTGACAGCGCGGAAATAAGACATTATAATATAATTAGTTGATTTAATTTAATTGATAGAAAGTCGCGCCCATGCTCGTCATTCGGCGTGCGGGGCGCAACAACAGGGCAGATAACACAGCAGAAAAAAGAAATGAAGAACAAAACAAAAAAAAAGCTCGCCGGGCAGAGTGCGCGTGCGCCGTATTCTTCTTGCCGTTTTATGCATTGGGCTTGAGCTTGCCGTAATGGTTGGCATTGCCGTACCGCTCGTTGGTGTGTCTATCGCGCATGCCGAGCAAGACCGCGTTATAACTCGCGAGGCGGCAATCGACATGGGCGATTTTGATTGCATCCTCGTCCTTGGTGCGGGCGTGCGGAGCGACGGCTCGCCCTCCGATATGCTGTCCGACAGGATGGATACAGGCATTGCCCTTTATCTTGGCGGTGCATCCGATCGTTTGCTGATGTCGGGCGATCACGGCCGCAGTGATTACGATGAGGTGAATGCCATGAAGCAGGGTGCCGTCAATGCGGGGATAGACCCGGACGCGGTGTTTTGCGACCACGCGGGCTTTTCAACATATGACAGCATCTATCGTGCGCGTGATATCTTTTCTGCCAAGCGTGTGCTGATAGTATCGCAGGAATATCACCTCTACCGTGCGCTCTATATTGCTGAAAAGCTTGGACTCGAGGCATACGGTGTCAGCGCGGATCTGAGATCCTACCGCGGGCAGAGCTATCGCGATCTGCGCGAGTGCGCCGCAAGATTTAAGGACTTTTTTATGGCTCAAATAAAGCCCGAACCTACATATCTCGGGGAGCGGATCCCGCTTGATGGGCCGGGCAGTGCGACCGACGGATGATCGGCTCGGTCGTTAATCAATATAAACAGAAAAAAGACTGAAAAGGAGCTGCAGCTATGGTCACTATTGGTTTCCCGGGGCTCGGGATCGAGCAGTTTACCATCAATAAGGTAGCGTTTACTATCCCGATAATGGGAGGGGTCGAGGTCCGTTGGTACGGTATCATCATCACCCTTGGCATCGTTTTGGCGTTTTTTTACGCGCGTTATCGCTCAAAGCAGGAGGGCATCGTGATAGATGACCTGCTGGATCTCGCCATATACGCCGTTATCATCGCCATTGTCGGCGCAAGGCTTTATTATGTTCTTTTTGATATAATAGGCAACGGCAACGGCGGCAACTATAAATCCTTTGTGGATTATATAGCCATCTGGCGCGGCGGAATTGCCATCTACGGCGCAATAATCGGCGGCGCACTGGCGATACTTGCGGTGGCAAAAATAAAAAAGATAAACACGCTCAAGTGCTATGATATGATAGCACCGGGCGTGATGATAGGTCAAATACTCGGCCGTTGGGGCAATTTCTTTAACGGTGAGGCGTTTGGTGCAACACCCGCCGAGGGCAGCTTGCTTTACGTCATGCGTATGGAGGTAAAGCAGGAGGGCTGGTTTTACTCGGTGACCGCACACCCTACTTTCCTGTATGAGTCGGTGTGGAATCTTGTAGGATTTCTCATAATAAACGCATTCTACCGCAAAAAACGCTTTGATGGCGAGGTCTTTTTGTGGTATATATCCTGGTACGGCTTTGGTCGCATGTTTATAGAGGGACTGCGCACCGATAGCCTTTACGCGGGCGGGATCAGGATCTCCCAGCTCGTTGGTGTACTCTGCTTTGTTGTGGGCGCGACCCTTACCCTTGTGTTCCACATAAGAGCGGTAAAGCGCGGAACGCAGGTGCAGTTTGCCACAGCGGGGGATGCCGCAACCGCCATAGTGACGGAAGCAGCAGATACGCCCGACAGCTCATATTCTGCCCTTATAGCTGACAAGGAAGACAGCGGCGATAAAGCCGTAATAGCGGACAGCGCGGATGGATCCGGAGCTGCCGCATCCTCGGATGCCGACAAGCAGGCGGACAGCGAATTATAAGTAACAAGCGGGGGGGCTGTGCCGAGCAAAAAACTCGGCACGGCACTCCGCCTTGCTTTTTATTTGATTTTTCACATTTATTTTATTATCAAAAAACAGAACGCAATATTGAAAGGAAGATAAAAATGGCGGTAATAATTGACGGCAAGGCTTTGGCGGCACTCGTTAAGAGTGAAGTCGCGCTCGGTGTGACCGAGTTTGAAGAAAAATACGGGAGGCGCCCCTGCCTTTCGGTGATACGAGTGGGGGATGATCCAGCATCCGCCGTTTACGTGCGCAACAAGATACGCTCCTGCGAGGAGGTCGGCTTCAGATCCGAGGATCTTATACTGCCCGCCGATATCACGCATGAAGAACTTATGGGTGAGATAGAAAAGCGCAACAATGACGATGAGATAGATGGCATACTGCTTCAGTTGCCTCTGCCGCGCGGATTTGACTCGGAGGAGATAGTTGCGGCCGTGTCCCCCGAAAAGGATGTTGATGCCTTTGGCAAGCTTGATGCGGGCCACCTCGGCTTTTTGGATGACGAGGTGCTCCCCTGCACGCCCGCGGGCATCATGCGCATGCTCTCGCATTATAATATACCGATCGCGGGGCGGGAATGTGTGGTAGTCGGGCGTTCAAATATCGTCGGCCGCCCAATGGCCGCACTGCTTTTGGCGGCCAATGGTACTGTTACCATCTGCCACAGCAAAACGGCAGATCTTGCATCGCACACCCGCCGCGCAGATATTTTGGTGTCTGCCGTTGGCGTGGCAGGGCTTATCCGCGGCGATATGGTAAAGCCGGGAGCGGCGGTCATCGATGTTGGCATGAACCGCGGGGCGGATGGTAAGCTGTGCGGCGACTGCGACAGGGAGAGCGTTGAGGCGGTAGCAGGGTATCTCACCCCCGTCCCGGGAGGGGTAGGACCCATGACTGTCGCCACACTGATGAAAAACACGCTCATCGCGGCTCGCAGGCGTGCGGCTAAAAAGATATGACACAAAAGGGTCGAAATAATAGCAAAGGATGTGCTTGAAATGAGATCAACAGGCAAAATACAACTTTCAACAATGACAAATCTCTTCTACGATCACGAGAGATACGGAGACGAGGCGTTTATTGAATCGATAAGAAAGACTCACGAGGTCGGCTTTGACACAATGGATTTTTCAATGTGCGCCATGCAAAGGCGAGAGACCGAGCTGAACGGTGACGATTGGCGCGTCATCGTTGATCGCATAGGCAACGAGGCGGCAAAGCTTGGGGTCGTCTTTACCCAGTCGCATATACCCTACGCCAAAAATAAGCCCTATCTTGCACCCACTGCCGACGGATGTGAGCAAAACGACTTTTTTGTTGAGACTACATGGCGTTGCATCGAGATAAGCGGCATGCTTGGGGTCAAGTGGGCGGTGGCGCACCCGGTGACCGATTTCGGCGATCCTACCGATATCGAGCATAACCTTGCATATAACCATAAGATCTATGATAAATATATCGAGCGTGCCGAAAAGCTTGGTGTTGGCATTGCGTTTGAAAATATGACGGACGGCACATTTGAAGGCTCTATGCACCGCCGCTTTGGCAGTAACGCAGCAGAGCTTTGCACGCTTTGCGATTCCTTTGATACCCCGTATGTGGGCGCGTGCTGGGATTTTGGACACGCCAACAGAATGGCACTAAAACCGCAAAGCCGTGAGCTTGCAAGGCTTGGCTCAAGACTTCGCGCCACGCATGTAGACGATAACGTAGGGCAGGGAGACCTGCACACCATACCCCTCTTTGGTACTGTTGACTGGGAGGATGCGGTGCGCGGTCTTGCTGCTGTAGGCTACGATGGCTCCTTTAATTTTGAGCTTGCAGTTTGCCGCCGCCTGCCGGATCCACTCCGCGAGTCGGCTGTGAAATATATCTTCGATACAGGCCGCTGGCTGCTTGACACCTACGCGGAATAAAGCGCCATCCATCAAAATAAAACAATATTTTAACTTAAATATCCCCCTCCGGGACAAAGCGTATCTTTGTCCCGGAGGGGGATGATCGTTATTATCGTTTATAAATTAGGTAAAATTGCGTTTGTAGTAGATAACAAGAACTATCAGGAGCAGTGCGATAACAGCGATTATGGCTATCCAAACCACCATTATGGTGCTTGAGGATGTCGTTATCGACATATTGCCGCTGTGCGCCGTGGTCTCGTCCTCGCCGATCGTCGGCTCGCTCGTGGCCGCAGGATCCTTCGGTTCTGTGGTAGACTCGGTGTCGGTCACAGTGGACTCGGCGTTCTTTACCGTGATCGGAATATCCAGTGTCAGCCCGCGGTAGGTCAGCGTTACGGCCTTGTCCTCGGCTCCAAGACTGCCTGCGGGTGCAAGTGCTATCTCGGCGGGGGATGCGGCGTATTCTATAAGCTTTGTAGCGCCGTCGGCGTAGTTGACCTTGAGGATAAGACCTGCAGGGTCAAAGCTCTCGCCCACGGTGTATTCAAGCTTTGCGGGATTTTCCGCTACCTCGATACTGCTTACATCCCGCCGCTTTACCGTGACGTTTTGCGTGGCAGTGCAATCCACATAGGAGACTGTAATGCCAACGGTCGCCTCCGCAAGTCCTGCGGGGATCGACAGCTCATCGGCAGGGGAGCAGGTGTAGGTGGTGACCTTTGCGCTGGTGCCGTCATTGTAAACGGCAAGTATCTCCATGCCTGTGGTGTCAAACGCCTCGCCCTCAACGTATGTAAGCTTTGAGGGGGCAGTGAGTATCGAAAGGCTTATGACCTTTTTGGGGGAAACGGTTATGTTTTGCCTTGCTGTGTAAACAAGATTATCGCTCAGCTTGTAGGTTATCTTTATGCTTGTATCCGTCACCTTGACAGAACTGCCGGGCGCGGGGTTGAATTGCAGCTGCTCGGTGGGAATGGTCTCGCGCGTGCCGTCCTCGTATACTGCCACAACTACCAGCCCCGTGATGTCTATCGGCTGATTGGATATATACTCGGTAACCGAGGGGCGTTCCTTTATTTCTATCTTGCTTATGGCTTTGGCAGGCTGTACCGTAATGCCTACCGATGCCATGAGCCCGAGATAGTTTATCGTCATCATCGAATCATTGATGTTCAGGGGTGCGGAGGGGGTTATTGTGTAATCGGCGGCGGAGAGGGGAACCTCGGTGCCGTCATCATACTCGCCTGTTATCAGCATGTCGGGCAAAAGATCAGCCGTCAGCTTGTCGCCCTCCTTAAATGTAAGCTTGGAGGGGAGGGTCTTAAAGTGCAGATAGCGCATCTCATGGACGGTCAGCAGTGTTTCTTCATAGGAGAGGAACTTTATCCTCACCTCCGAGCCTGCCTGCATCACGCGGGGCGCATCAATGGTTATCTCGTTTGTAATATCTCGCTCGTCACCGTTGACGTACTGCGCCTTGACGTTAAGTCCCTCGGCAGAGAACACATCGCCGTAATAATAATCTGTCTTGTAGGGGCGTGTGATCTTAAAGGATTCAAACCCGATAACGGTTATCTCAACATCAACGGATATCCCGCCCACAGCCAGCGTCAGCGTTGCGTGGCGGCGATCGGCGGAGGTGGGGGTAAGGCTCTCGGGCGAGCCTGATATCGTGTACTCGGAGGGGTCAAGCATTCTGCCTTGAATGCTGTTTTCAAAGGTGCCTATCACCTGCATGCCGGTGGGGTCAAAGGCCTCACCCTCGTAGTAAACTGTCTTTTGCGGGGCGCGGAGTATCTGCATGGATACCATCTTGATGACCTTAAGTCCGGTTATCGTCGTTTTTGCACCGTAGCAGTTTATCTCGCCGCTTGTAATGCCGGGGGTGAGTGCCGCGGGGAGCTCAACCGTGTATTCGTCATCTTCGGGAATACGCACGGTGCCGTCGGCATATGTAAGCTCAAGTATTATGCCTGCGCGGTCAAAGGATGCGCCCTCGTTGTATTGCAGCTTGACCGGGAAGGAGATCATTCGCACCGTTGTGGGGCGGTGAACGGTAACGTATGTTCTTTTTACCTTGTTGCCGCAGGAAAATTCGATCGTTACGTCCTCCGAGATGCCGTCTGTCACCAGTCGGCCGGCGGGGGAGTATGCAAACTCGCCTGCGCGGAGGCTGGCATCACTGCCGTCTGTATATGTAACATGAAGCACGAACAGGGAGGGGTCAAAATATTCGCCCTCGTAATACTCGGCCTTGCCTACCGTCTCTATCTCAATGCTTGCAACCTCTTTTTGTGTGGTGGTGTCGGCTACAGCTCCCACTGTCGGGGCATCACTGCCGACCGATGTATCGTCTGCCGTCTCACCCACCACCGGTGTGCCGGTGTCGGGCAGTGTGGTTGGCTCCTCGGCAGCCGATGCGCCAACATTCGGCTCCGCCGCGGCAAAGGCTGCCACGGGAATGAGGGATGTCAGCAATAGGGCTATGAGGAGAAACGAGAGGGAGCGGATGTAACGGCTTTGCATGATAGGTTTCCTTTCTTCGGTCAGCACCGCGCGTGCGGTGATCATATATTTTGCATGTATATATGATGTGCATTTAACACTTTTATCTTTTCGGTGTCGGGGACGGGCTGTCTATAAATACCCGATATATTATTATACCACTCATTGGCTCGGGTTTCAATAGGTTATTTATAGAAAAGAGGAAAAATAATTTTAATTTTTTGTTTTCGGGGTGCAGGGCGGGGCATTTTTGCCGCCGCGGCGGATTTTTGGCGAGATGAGAAAGGATCTAAAACAAAAAACACAGGCTGTACAAAAGCATGCGTTTTGTACAGCCTGTATTCGATCCCGCGGGGATCATAAAAGACGGGTAAAGCTTAGTCGGCGTAAACGCTGACCTGCTTTTTGTCCTTGGTCTTGTGCTCAAATTTAACGTGTCCGTCGATCAGAGCGAAAAGGGTGTGGTCTGTTCCCATGCCAACGTTGTTGCCGGGGTGAACAGCAGTTCCTCTCTGTCTGATGATGATGTTGCCGGCAAGGACTGCCGCGCCGTCAGCCTTCTTCACGCCAAGGCGCTGCGATTCGCTGTCGCGTCCGTACTTTGTCGAGCCGACACCTTTTTTATGAGCAAAAAACTGTAAGCCGAGTCTGAGCATTATTTTATCCTCCTCATAGATTTGTTGACATGATCGCATTATCGATAGCTACGGTCTATCACTTCAACGTCAAGATAGTCCGAGTATTCCTCGATAAGATCGTTGAGTTGATAAAAATAAGCGGTAAAAAGCCCGGAGACGGCATATCTCTTGCGCTCGTCCTCCTCAAATTCGGGAAGGGCGGCCTTGGCGGTAACAACTATCCTTGTTGCCCCCTCGTTGACATCATACTGTATGTCAGAGGCGTATGCCAGCTCCACGGCGTTAACGATAAGCATGGTCAT